>CAZISM010000167.1:5968-9590 GCA_964541895.1 uncultured Cytophagia bacterium | reverse complement strand
CCCAGCAGCGCGCTGCTTTCGAACTCTTTGTCGCGCAGATACTTTTTAATGCGGCTGCGCGCGCGACTGGAGACGACAAACTTGAGCCAGTCGTTGTTGGGTTGCTGGTTGGTGGAGGTGAGAATTTCGACGGTATCTCCGCTGCGCAGCTCATAGCTCAGCGGCACGATTTTGCCGTTGACTTTGGCGGCCAGGCAGTGGATGCCCACGCTGGTATGAACCGAAAAGGCAAAATCCACCGGCGTGGAATGGGCCGGCAGTCGATGGAGGTCGCCCTTGGGAGTAAACACAAAGACTTCATCCTGGAACAGATTGACCTTCAGGTGTTCCATGAACGAAGAGGAATCCACTTCGTTCTCTTCGAAATCAAGCACTTGCCGCAACCAGACCAGATGCTTATCCAGGTCGTCTTCGCGCAGTTTGCCTTCCTTGTAGCGCCAGTGCGCGGCAATACCGTCCTCCGCGGTCCGGTGCATCTGTTCGGTGCGGATCTGAATTTCCACCCGCCTGCCGCCCGGTCCCATGACGGTGGTGTGCAACGACTGGTATCCGTTTGATTTGGGTGTGGCGATATAATCTTTAAAACGCTCGTGAATGGGCGTGTACAGCGAATGGATAATGCCGAGAGTATGGTAACACTCTTCGATCTTTTCCACGATGACGCGAATCGCCAGCAGATCATAGATCTCTTCAAAGGGGATGCCGCGGATGACGATTTTATTATAAATGCTGAAAAAATGTTTGGGCCGGCCTTCAAAAGTGGCCTGTATCTTGGCCTGCACCAGGGCTTCGCGGATGGGTTTGGTCACCTGTTGAATATAGTCTTCGCGATTGCGGCGGGTGTCGTTGATGCGCCGGTTAAGATCGGAATATACATCGGGTTCGAGGTATTTTAGCGAGAGGTCTTCCAGTTCCCATTTAATTTTGGCCAGACCCAGCCGGTGGGCCAGAGGCGCATACACCTCCCTGGTTTCCAGGGCGATGCGGCGCCGTTTCTTTTCCGGCAGGTATTCCAGGGTGCGCATGTTGTGCAGGCGATCGGCGAATTTGATGAGGATGACCCGGATATCCCGCACCATGGACAGCAGCATTTTGCGGAAATTTTCCGCCTGCCGCTCTTCAAATTCCAGCAGTTTGATTTCGGAAATTTTTGTTACGCCATCCACCAGCAGGGCGATGTTGCTGCCGAACTCTTTTTCAACCGTCTCGATGGAAACCTCGGTGTCTTCGGCGACGTCATGAAGGACGCCGCCGGCCACGGTTTCGTAATCCATCTTGAGGCCGATCAGTATTTTGGCGACTTCGAGGGGATGGTCAAAGTAGGGTTCGCCGGATTTGCGCAGCTGGTTCAGGTGAGCGTTGTAGCTGAACTCGAACGCCTTGCGCAGCATTTTCGCATCCAGATTCTGATTGTAGCGCGAAATCCGTCGGATCAAACCTTCGAATACGAGCTCGTAACGCTTATCCATAGACAAGCTCACCTGCAGTCCAATAGATGGGTTGCTTTGCCACTGGCCGAACGGCCTGCTGCCCGGACTAGAACGCGTCCATGGAGATTGACGGGATCTCCATACGACTGGTCTCTTTATTAGCAAACATCACATATTCGCCGATGAACACCAGCTCTACCGTATCGGTCGGACCGTTGCGCTGTTTGGCGATGATTACTTCGGCAATGTTTTCCTTGCCGGGTTCGGCCGGCAATCCCTGCGCACTGGCGCGGTGAATGAACATAACCACATCGGCATCCTGTTCGATGGCGCCGGATTCACGCAGATCGCTGAGCACCGGCCTGGCGCCGCTGCGTGCTTCGACGGCGCGGGAGAGCTGCGAAAGGGACAGAACCGGAATGTTCAACTCTTTGGCCAGCGCTTTCAGCGCCTGGGAAATCTGGGCGATTTCGATCTGGCGGCTTTCGATGCGGCCGACGCCGTGCACCAGCTGCAGATAGTCCACCACCAACAGGCCGATGTTATGCTCGACTTTGAGCCGGCGGGCTTTGCTGCGAATTTCCATGATGTTCATGGCCGGCGAATCGTCGATAAAGATGGGGGCCTGCGCCAGAATGCCGGCGGCCCGCGTCAACGCGTACCACTGGTCCTGGTTCAGCCGGCCGGTACGAATGGCCTGCGAATCGAGCTTGGCCTCGGTGCTCAACAGACGCATGGCGATCTGATAGGAGGCCATTTCCAGGCTGAACACGCCGACCGGAACGCCCCGCTTGGCCGCATTATAGGCCATGTTCAGCGCCAGCGCCGTTTTTCCAACCGAAGGTCGTGCGGCCAGGATGATCAATTCCGACCGCTGCAGTCCGGAGAGCAGCTTGTCCAGCTCGGTATAGCCGGTGGGAACACCGGTGATGCCGTCCACATTGCCGTGATAGGATTCGATGGCCGCCAGCGCCTGATGCAGCACCGGGCTGATGTGGAGGAAATCCTTGCGCAACCGCTTTTCGGCCAGGGCGAAAATTTTCTGTTCGGCGGTATCAATGACCTTGTAGGCATCTTCGCTGGCTTCATAACACTCTTGCTGAATCTCGCCGGAAACGTGGATCAGTTTGCGCAGCAGCGCTTTGTTGATGATGATGCGACAATAGTGCTCCACATTGGCCGCTGAGGGCGTGCGCTCCACCAGTTCCGTCAGGTAATAGGAGCCGCCGATTTTTTCCAGGTCACCGGATTTGTTCAGCTCTTCCGATACCGTGAGAATATCGATCGGTTCGCTGCGCTCGTAGAGCTGGCGCGCGGCGACAAAAATTTTACGATGTGCCTCTTTATAGAAAGCGGACTCTTCCAACATCTCGAACACGGTGTTGGCGGCATGCATTTCGATCAGCAGCGCACCCATGGCCGCCATTTCGGCGTCGACCGCCTGCGGCGGCATATGAATGTTCGATGTCGGTGTTTCAGCCATTTCTATCCATTAGTTTTTGCCAGATATTCATCGTACAGACGGCGCAGGAGCTGGACATCGGCCCAGGTGTCCCGCTTGTAGTTGGGGTGGCGCAGCAGCGACGCCGGGTGATAGGTGACGATGACGCCGGCGCCCATCGCCTGATGCACTTGGCCGCGCAGCTGCGACAGGCTGTCGTTCCGGTTCAGCAGCACCTGTGCGGCAAAGCGGCCCAGGCAGAGAATAAAACGCGGTTTGACCAGTTCGATCTGCTTGCGCAAATAAGGCATGCAGGTTTTGATTTCAGCCGGCTCGGGATCGCGGTTGTTCGGCGGCCTGCATTTCAGAACATTGCACAGGTAAATCTGTTCTCTGCTCAACTGGATGGCCGCCAGGACCTTGTCCAGCAGCGCGCCGGCTTCGCCGACAAACGGCATCCCCTCTTCGTCTTCATGCTGGCCCGGTGCTTCGCCCACCAGCATAATGTCGGCGTTGGCCTTGCCGGAACCAAACACCAGTTTATGGCGCAGGAGGCCCAATCCGCACCGTTGGCAATCGTGAATCTGCTGCTCAAGCTCGGCGAGCGTGGCCGCGTTCAATTCCGGTTCATCACCGGCCGCTTCCACAGAAGCCGCCGCCAGATCGGGCAGAGACGCCAGCGCCGGTTCATCGCCATAGAGTTCGATCTCTTGCAGCAGAAAATATTTTATCTGCTCGTGCAGTTCCATAA
>CAZISM010000167.1:4373-5868 GCA_964541895.1 uncultured Cytophagia bacterium | reverse complement strand
GCCGGGTGGTCATGGAAACGGAATACCTGAACCTTGCATGGCCCTTGGCGAGAATGCGACGAATCACCGTACTCTTGCCGCCGCCGGAAGGGGCGGACAACACCACCAGCAGGCCTTTGCGTGCGTCCTCACTCAATGTTCTGCACCTGTTCCCGCATTTTTTCGATTTCGTCTTTCACTTCCACAACAATATGGGATATTTCGGCGCTGGCGGCCTTGTTGCCTATGGTATTGATTTCACGATGCATCTCTTGCAGGAGAAAATTCAGCTTGCGTCCGGGCGCTTCCTCTTTTGCCAGAATGGCCACAAACTCTTTGTTGTGACTGTGAAAACGCACGCACTCTTCCGTGATATCCAGCTTGTCGGCGATCAGCGCCAGTTCACTCTCCAGGCGGCCGTCATCGATGCGCTGATCCGGCAACAGGTAACTGATGCGGCCACGCAGTTTGTCCAGTTCGATGCGGGGACGGTCATGAGACATCTTTTCGATGCGCTTCAGCTGCTCGTCCAGCGTGGCGATGCGTCGCTCAAAATCCCGCAGCAGGTTTTCGCCCTCCTGCCGTCGCATCTTGACCAGCTCGACCAACGCCTGCGTCAAAGCCTTTTCAGTGCAGACCCAGTAGACCTCACCGGTTCCGGTGCTGGCATCCGAGATGATCAGGTCCGGAAAAGCCATCAACTGATTGACATCAATGGCCGAGCGGAGCTTGTGCACCTGTTTCAATTCCTTGGCGATGCGAACATACATCTCGGCCAGCGGCTTGTTCAGGGTCAGCGATTGATAGGGATTCTCCTGACTGGTCATGGTGATCATCACACTGATGCGACCACGACTGACATGTTTGCCGATCAGTTCCCTGGCTTTTTGGTCCCAATCCGACAAAATCCGCGGCAGCTTCATGGTGATGTCAAGGTAGCGGTTGTTCACCGATCGTATTTCGACAGCAACCTCCACACCGTCGTTGCGATGCAAGCCCCGTCCGTAACCGGTCATGCTGGATATCATAGGCGTCCAATATAATTTTCGTTTAATTAAAAGATTAACAATTATTTTACGCAATTTTTCTCTATAAGTCAAACTTTTTTTCAGCCTTTGCTTCACGGCAAGGCAAATCATCGCACCGAGGTTATCCATTCCGCAGCCAGGGTGTCCTGCACGGCTATGATGCGGAATTTTAACCGCCCCAGCAGCCGGCCATCTTCGGTTTCCAGGTCGATGCGCCACAAACCGGGCTCAATGGAACGCTTGTAGGTATAGCCCCGATAGCCGGCATCACGGCCGCCGTACAAATCGTAACCCGCCCTGGTCCTGACCTCATACTCGCCGCTTTTCGGGCTGTAAAATTGCCATTTCTGATACACTCGCTTCTGCAACCTGGCGGGTGCGAAAATCGAGGCAAAACAGTAGGCAGTGTCCCCGGGCGCATAGCGAAAGGGCTGATCCGAATTTTTCCAGAACTGGTACCATTTTGGCTTGCGGAAGGTGAGCCAATA
>CAZISM010000167.1:0-4273 GCA_964541895.1 uncultured Cytophagia bacterium | reverse complement strand
CGAGGAGAATTCATGAAAATAAAAACCCTGCCCAAACCCCAGGACTGGGATCACGTGATCATGCGCATGGCCATGATCATGGCCACCATGAGCAAGGATCCCTCCACCAAAGTGGGCGCCATCCTGGTTTCTCCGGACCGAACCCGTATCTCCGTCGGTTATAACGGCTTTCCGCGCCAGATCCCTGATCTGGAAAAATGGTGGCTGAACCGCGATCCAGATGATAAGGAATTTTCAAAATACGAACTGGTCCGCCACGCCGAGATGAACGCCATCACTCAGGCGAAAACCGACCTGGCCGCCTGGACCCTCTATGTTACCCATCACCCCTGCATCGATTGCGCCAAACACATCATCGCCGAAGGGATCACCCGCGTGGTCTACTCCCTGGAGCCGGACCAGATCGCCATGACCATCAACAGAAAAAAAATCAAACGCCTGTTTAAAATGGCCCAGGTGCGTTTTGAACAGCTGCAGCTGGCGCCTTGACTCAAGGCGCCACCGCCCGCAACCAGGCTCGGCCGCGTGCGGGCAAGGTCATGGAAATATAGCCGTCCTTGTTCTCCACCACCGTCTCTTTAAAGACCGGGCGGTATACCTTTGCCGCTGCGGCCGGCAGCTGCAATCGTACCTTCGCCGCTTCGCTGGTATAATTTTGCACGAACCACTCCCCTTCCCGAACCGGCTGCAGGGTCACCCGCGCCGGGGCGATCATCTCCAGGCCGAGGCCGGCAAGGAAGGTGCTGCGGATTTTGTCTGCTACCACTGACGGCACATAGAGCATACCGACTTTTTTCGGCGCCAGCAGCACTTCATCCACCGCGTCAAAATCCTTTTGCGAAAAGGTGTGGCTGTTCAACACAACCAGTTTCCCGTTCTTCCATGGTTTGACGGTCAGGAAGGGAACATATTGCCCGCCTGCTTCACAATCCACCAGAACGGTGGCGCTTTCATTTTGCAGAGTCGCTGCCAGCGTCAAGGGCTCAGTGACGTTAAACACCTCGCCATCCATGCGGACGCGCGAACTGATGACCTTGTCCAGGGCGATCGGCAAGCGGACACCCGCCATGTTGGCCAGCTTTTCATCCTTGCAGGTGTTGAGAAATCCTGCTGTCAGCACTACCGTGCTGCGCGCCGCCAGCGCTTTTTCGATTTGCTGGCGTGTGACCGCACCGCCCGCCTGCGTCGGCAGCAACAGAACCGATGCATGCTGCGGCCACTGCGAGACCGGCTGCAGCGGCACGCCCATCATGCCGACGAAATCAAAAAGGTACAAATCGCTGCCGGCATCGGTATTGGCGGGTTTGAAACCATAGACCGTCGGGCCGGCGGCCGCATCCACGCGCGCAGCCAGATCAGCCAGACGATCCCACTCCCGGCGAAGCAGGTGGTGGCCGGGGTGACCGCTCACGAACACATGGTAACTGAAAATGGTCAACTCTTTCGCTCCCGCCAGAATGCTCTGATAGGCCTGGTCGATAAAATCCAGAGCGTCGCAATCGCCATGATCGAACCACGCCGTGGTTGTTTTGGGTGCCACGTTCTTGATCCAGCGGTAATTGACAAAGCCTTCGTACGGCTGCACAAAGCCGTAGCGCTGGGTGTTGGCGCCGCGGGTTTCCGTACCGACCCAGACGCCGTCAAACAGGGCCGACTCGCGCGGCACATCATAGCCGAAGAGATGGAAACGATCGTACCACTGCGGATACTTTATGATAATCTGCATACCCGGATTGACGGCACGAGCCTGCTTGATGAACAGATCGCTCGCCAAACCGGTCAGCAGATCCCGACGATACTGCGACCAGCTCTGGCTGCCTTTTGCCGCTTTTGACTCCAGGCTGGTGTCGCCGGTACAGAAAAAGTCATCGATCACCAACGTATCGAAAATGGCTGCTGTTGATTTTATTACCGCGCTCAGATCCTTTTGCGTTTTTGGATTCTGCCAGTTCAGCCAGTCGAGACGCGCTTCCTGTCTGACACACACGCCATCACCCGGCAACGTCGCGATGCCGCCCCACACGATGATATGCTGGCTCTCGAAAAACCGTTTTGTTTCAGCCAGCAGCTCCGGCTTGACGCTGTATCCGCTGCGGAAAACCTCCAGCAGCACTTTGTGGATGCCGTGGCTGCGCAACAGCGACATCGCCTCGCGCCTGCCCATCTCGGTGTCCAGATTCTGGCTCACTTCGTGCGCTGTAATGTAAACGTTCAATTTCAAATCGCTGGCGCGCCCCCGGGCATACTCTTCGATATCAGATCGCTGCGCGCTCAATGACGCGGCCAGCGCTAAAAACAGAATACGGGCCCAATTCTTTCTCATCTCTGGTACCTCCGGTCATGTGAATGATGAGGTGGCTATCTATTATTGATTATGGCAGAAATTATTTGCTCGCCGTGCTGCCGGCCGTTGGCGATGAAAATCTTGTTGCTTTCGTTACCAACGATCAAAGAACCGGCCAGATACAGCCCAGCTACATTGCTCTCCAGCGTCTGCGGATCAAAAGCAGGAACACCGGACACCTTGTCCACCAGCACACCGGCCTGCTCCATCAGACTGGTATCGGGATGATAGCCGATCATGATCAATACTTCATCGTTATCCAATTCCAGTTCCTGGTCTTGTCTGATTCGAATGGTGACGCGGTCCGGTTCAATGCGCACCAGTTGACTTTCAAAGCAAGCATTGATCTCCCCGCATTTCAATCTGTTCTCGATGTCAGGCACTACCCAGGCTTTGACTCGGTCGCCGATCCGTTCGCCGCGATGCACCAGCGTGACCTGGCCGCCGCTGCGAAAAATCTCCAATGCCGCTTCCACCGCGGAATTGCTGCCGCCCACCACCACGACCTTTTTTCGGAAATAGTAATGCGCTTCATGATAGTAATGTCTGACGTTGGCCAGATCTTCGCCGGGAATTCCCAGGGTATTGACATTATCAAAATAGCCGGTGGCCAGCACCACCTTGCGACCAGCCATAGGGGCGAGGTTGGACAATGAAACCACCCAGTGATCTGTCTTTTTATCCAGAGCCGTAACCCGGGCGCCCAGCACAATGCTGAGGTCATAGTGCTCCGCCACCCGCCGATAATAAGCCAGGGCTTCCGTACGCGACGGCCGCAAGGCGCTGAGGGTGAACGGCACATGGCCGATTTCCAGATCCCGCGCGCTGGAAAAAAAGGTCATGTTGGTCGGATAGCTGTATATGGCATTGGCCAGAACACCCTTTTCCAACACCACGTAATTAAGGCCATGTTTTTGTGCAGCAATGGCCGTGGCCAGCCCGATCGGACCGGCGCCGACAATGATAACGTCATACATATCAATTACCATCTATTTATTTATTATTACTTTACATCACCTCGTGGCGGGTGACCTTTTTTATCGATAAACGTATTCAACGCCGCCCGTTTGTGTTCCGCGACCAGAGGATTCCAGTCGGTCAACGGAGTGACGGCCGCAACCGCTTTGGCTGTTTTGAACCGCATGGTGACGATCTGCTGCGGCCGCACCGGAAAACGATAATCAGCAGCAGGACGCAACGCTTCAACCGTTTTGCCGGCCAGGGTGGTTATGCGCGCGGCCTGGTGTGGCAGATGCAATCGCAGCCTGGCTTCGCCGTGGCGGCCCAGGGCTTCGGCCATACGCACTTCGATCTCGTCGCCCTCGCGACGAATGGCTTCGACAATGATGTTATCGGAGGTCGTGACGATGGATGATATTCCTTTTTCAGGAGCCTGATCATTATACACGAACGGCGGACAATTGTACTCCCAGGCCAGCTGCGGTATGCGCGCCTCTTCCCACGCCGTTTCGTGCGCGACCAGAGCATACTCTAATACATGCCGTCCTTTGCCGCTGAGCCAGGCATTGGCATAGCCATAGTAGGTGTCCGTGGCGTTGAGCAGAAAAATAATCGGGGTGCGACCGGTGATTTCGCGGCCAGTTACTCCCCGGTCCAGAATAGCCAGACCGCCGCCCTGTTCCAGAGTGTAATGCGACCAGCGCACAGCCGGCAAAATGCCTTTGCTCCATCCCTGCAGCTGAGAATTCGGCACCGACCAGGCGGCATGGGAAAAACCGTAGGGAATCCCGCGACGGAATTCGCGCACCTCCCCGGCCAGCGGGAACTCGGCCACCACCACCGTCCGATCAGGGATATCGTTCAGCTCGGTCTGAAAATCGATGCGGGGATAATCATTATAGAAGCGCATCAGTCGCACCAGCCGGCCGCCGCCATAAAATTCGGATGTCAGTTGCACCGTGGTCGCCA
>CAZISM010000166.1:0-9725 GCA_964541895.1 uncultured Cytophagia bacterium | reverse complement strand
GTTAATCGAACCTGCGTCAAAGCCAAAGTCAGGTTGATAACCCGATCGTTCATGTCTTATCCTGTCCATCCCGTCTTAATTTGCCTTTATCACTTTTACGGTCCGCAGCAAGCCCTGGCCCGTTCGCGCCGTAATTACATACATGCCGGCAGGCACGACCTCGCCGTTTTCCTGTCGACCATCCCAGTGGAGGGTTGACATTCCTGTCGGCATAACGAGGTCTTGCGCCAGTACGCGCATGCGCCTGCCCAGGAGGTCGAACACCTCAACGCGCGCGGCTGCGCTTTGTTCGAGTACGAGTTGAACCTTTACGCCGGGGTTGAACGGGTTTGGAAACGCCAGCAGGTTTTCTTCCCCGGGCAAGGTAGGGTCCCCGTCGCCGGCATAGACCGAAATGGGGCCGTGAAATTTGTGCTCCCCGTTCAGGTCCAGCTGCTCCAGTTTGTACCAGAGCAGTCGATCGGTTTTAACGCGTTCGTCAAAAAATTCATAAGAAAGGCGCTCGCTGGTGGTCCCGGCGCCCGGGATTAAGGGACTGATGACGGCAAACTCGCCTCCCTCGCTGTCGGCGCGCCAGATTTTAAAACCGCCATTATTGACCTGACTGGCGGTGCACCAGTACAAACGCACTCGGTCATTCTGCCACTGCGCCGAAAAAAGCGACAGCTCCACCGGCAAGGAGGCGTCGAACACACTGTTCTCCGAACCCGGTGTGCCCAAGACCGGCAGACCACCGGCATCGGTGCCGTTGTGGACGCCGCCGGTGTTGGTGGCCCAACTCGTGGCCTGGTTGCCGTTGGCGCCGGGATTCGTTCGCTCCATGCTCATTTTCGTCGTATTGGATCCGGCGAACCAGCCGGACACATGACAGGCCACTTCGTCCATGAGCGTGTGCTGCGCATCCCACAGTTGCAGGTATTCTCCGGAATTGCCCAGCGATCCGGAGTAGATCTGCTGAGCCAGGATGTCGGCAATGGTGGTGTCATCGGTCCGCTCAAGAAGAAAGTAACCATGGGCGGCGATAACGCCTGACAAGGTTATGTTGGGCGTGCCGTCAGTGGCCACTAACGTCCAGCCGGTTACATCCACAGCGTTTCCTGAAGCATTGTACAGTTCGATCCATTCGTCCTCACTGATCGAAGTGCCCATCCAGCCGATCTCGTTGATTACAACGCTCTGTGCATGGACCATATTTTGGACCAGGAGCAGCAGAACCGTGAAGCAGGTTGCCTTTCTCATGCCTTGATCCCTCCGCTTGGATGTTAACGGTTGATTGAATGGTGTTGTAAAAATGCATTTGTTCACATCTAGTTCAAAAATTCCATCTCGTCGGTTAAGCGCGACCAAACTGGTCACGCTACAAAAACAACCGCGCATATAGAGCGTGGCCCAATTGGCCACGAAACAAAGAATAATCACAAGATGGACGAACCGGGAATGGGGATATAGTAAATAAAGCAGAAAATTATGATACGGCGCAAGGGACAAAATCGCCACAGACGGCCGCAGCGGCCGGGCAGGGGCAAGTAGGCAAAACAATTGATTTTATGGGAATTACTGCAAAAAGCGGAGATCAGAGGTGCAGTTCGATGATGTCTTTATCCTGGAGAAGGTCTTGACGGTTAATCCGCTGGCCGTCGAATTTCCCGTGGCCCCAGACCCGGGCGAATTTCAGGTGCTCGCTAAAGTCGCGATGGACGAGGGTCGCGAAATCCAGCAGCGTGGCTCCCCGTTGCAGGCAAAACGGCCTCGTCAGGTCCGCCGGTTTGCCGGGCGGTTTGGAATAGATGCGGATCAGCTCCAGCGCCTGATAGAGATCCTGGCGGGCTCGCTCCAGGTTGGCGCCGGTTTCAGCCGAGACTGCACTGATGCCGAATTGTCCGGCCATGCGTTCCTGCAGGAGCTGCCAGTTGTCACGGCCGGCAGGCAGATCGCTCTTGGTAGCCACAATCCAGGCTTTCTTTTCCGCCACGCTGGCCCAGAAATTTTCCCTGGGACGGAAATTGACCAACTGCAATTTATTTTCCAGTAACAATCGGATCACTTCATCGATATCCGTCAGCAGGGTATGGGAAGAGAGGTCGATCACCAGTGCCAGCAGGTCGGCGTTGCGCAAAATGGCGGGCAGCCAGACCTCCATGTGTTGACTCGACAGCGGCGGCAAATCCACCATTTGAATCTGGATATCTTCATAGGCCATCATGGCCGGATGGGGCAGCCGCGTGGTGAATGGGTAAGCCGCGCTCTCCAGATGGGTGCCGGTGAGGGCGGAAATCAATTTCGATTTGCCGGCATTGGGCAAACCGGCAAACGCGATCTGGCCGGCGCCCTCGGGATCGACCTTGACGCTGAATCCCTTTTTCTTGTCTCCTTTTTGCACCTCTTCGCGCAGAGCCGCAATCCGTTTTTTCAGATCGGCCTGCATCTTTTCCGTGCCCTTGTGCTTGGGCAGAGCCGCATACATCTCTTTCAGCGACTCGAGCCGATCCTGCAGCGTCGCCGCCTTTTTGTATTTTTCTTCGGCACGAAGATAGTCGGGGGTGAGATTGGCAGGCATAGACATTCACCAATTTGTAATCAAAAATGGTCGGGAAATATCCGACATTTGGTTCAGAAATTTGAACCGCTAATGAACGCGAATACACGCGAATGGTCCATTGGCGTTCATTAGTGAAAAATAAAAGGCACTAGAAATTCATCTCATGGGGCATGCGCGACCAATCTGGCCGCGCTACAAAGCCATCACATGGGACAAGCGCGACCAAACTGGCCGCGCTACATGCCCAAATAATCGAGCACAGCCCGCATGACGCGGTCGCGGTCGACAGCACCAAGAATGGCTTCAAACGGAAAGCCCAACACGACAACGCCATACTCGTTGCGAAACGCAACCGCAGCGCTGTACTGATTTTCGCTGTAGCGCAAAATGGTACGGCTGCCCTCGAACGGATCGATGGCGTCCGGCGCCTCCACCGCATAAATGGAATCGTTCAAAACCGTATTGAATCGAAACGAGAAATTCTTCGGGAATAGGGTGGTGTCCACCGCAGCGATAGAGCCGGTTACCGCCGCGTGATCAGCGGTCCAGTCAAATTTCAGACTCTGGCGGCCAAATAGCACATCCTCATGATCCGTCTTTTTGCCTTTCATCAGATCGCTGCCGATATAGGCGCCGGAAGCAAACAGCCGGCCGCCCTGCTTGAAATAGTCGGTGATGTGCCGCTGCAGCTCTGCGGGAATGGCCTTGAACGAGGTGCCGCGCAGCGAATCCATGCCGGCTTTGGGCCAGGAGGTCTCTTTCTCTTCGCCCAGGATCAGATCCACCACGGCATAGTCCGCCAGCGACACCAGGCCGGCGGTGACGGCTTCATCGCTGCTGGACACGAAGGAGTAACCGGCATTAAGTATGGCGCGGCCATGGACGGCGATAAAGTCAAAGGTGTTGCCGCTGATCAGGCGCGTTTCATAATCGGCCTGACTGGCGCCGTGCCCGGGCGCATCGTTGTTGCGAAACACCGAGCCGGGATCAAAATCGATCTGCAGGCCGGTATAGTTGACGGTGTAACGATCGGCAACCCCCTGGTCCAGGTAGCCCATGAATCCGGAAAAGCCTTTTTGCGACACCGGCTGCGGTCCGCAGATGCGATCAAAGCCATTGACCACCAGCACCGGCTTGCCACTCTGAGCCTGCACGGCAAAGCTGACGACTTCAGAGCTGAAACTCTCGCCCCCTTCGTTGACTGCGGTGACTTTGAAACTGTACAGCGTACCCGGTTCGGCATGGTCAACGACAAAAAAGGGGTGTTCGGTTTTGGTGCCGTTGTCAAAGCCTTGGTCGTTGCGACGGCTGTAGACAATATAATAATCCGCGTCGGCCGACGGCTCCAGCGGATCCTCCTGCGGCCGCCAGGCCAGAGTCCATTCACCAACCGAGCTGTTAGTGATGCACAGATGCGTCACCGGCAACGGCTGCACCACACAGGGCCGGCGATGCTGAAACGAGTTATATCGTAACATCCCTTTATAGAGCGCCCGCGCGATATCAAAACGAAAGCGCGGGTCCAGGGCAAAAGACATGTCGAGGAAATTCTGATGCGAAAGCAATTCGATCAGCACGGACGGCATGTTGGGGCGCACCACTTCGGCATAGAGTCCGTCCAGCAACGCCCGCCTGTTCCATTTCGGATCGTACCGTTTGCTCAGGTCGGCCACGATCTGTGTCTGCACCACATCGGCAAAATCGCGGTTGGTCAGGCGTGAAACCTGGTCCGGGAAACAAAAGTTGGAATCGGCATCCTGGACGCTATAGATCGCCAGCGTGCCGATGGTGGTGTCCGAACGGGTGATGCCGGCATCGGTATGAATGGCCATGGAAAGATCGATGGGAATACCCAGGCCCGGCGTCTGCCGGTTCTTTTTGGGACCAAACGGTGCGCCATACAGGTAATTGGCGAATTCGCTGCGGCTGACATAATCGTCGCGATAATCATCCTGACCCTGATAGAGATTGTGCACCAGCGTGTCGGGAAAACCCAGATAAT
The DNA here is from genome assembly GCA_964541895.1 of uncultured Cytophagia bacterium. Taxonomy (GTDB): domain Bacteria; phylum Zhuqueibacterota; class Zhuqueibacteria; order Residuimicrobiales; family Residuimicrobiaceae; genus CAZISM01. Next base: position 5,184 of record CAZISM010000166.1, on the reverse strand, counting down.
GGAGATAGTATTTGCTCCCTTCACTGAACCGCGGCCGGGTATTGAGATACCCGCCCCGCTCGCTCGAGCTCAGGCCGCCGCCAAAACGGACGGCATCAGCGCTAATCCAGCGGCCGGCCGTGCCGGCGGCGTTGCTCAGCAGCACAGCGCCGGTTTGCGGGTGTTCTCCCTGGCGAAAGCGGAAACGTCCGAGATAGATCCAGGTGCTGCCGCCGATCTGCTGGTTGACGAGAAATTCCGAGCGGCCGCCGCTGTGAAGCACAGAATAACGGGCCTCGCTCACCCGGTCTGCTCCGGCCACATAGGTGACATAAACGGCATAGTCGCCATCGCGGGGAATGTTCGGCAGCCAGCGCGCCACACAGGCGCCGTCCGCCTGGGCCGCCACCTGCCGGCTGGTGCCGTGGAAAAACGGATTCACCGACGCTGCGAACGGCGCCTGCGGCAGGGAAAAACCCCGCTCCCGGTTGGTGAACCAGACCCCGGCGCCGCCGGAGTGCTCGCTGTAGCCGGGACCGGCATCGTTGTCCACGATCACCTCTGCGGTCTGGACGTCGCGCTCCCTGGGCATAAAGACCGTAGCGCCGGCATTTTCCAGCATGGGCAGGAGATAGGGCACCACCACCGAATAAGGCAGCAGATCTTCCACAGTCTGGAACATGCGCGGCCGCTGCCATTCCCAACGATTGCTGACGCGGTTAAAGTACCAGCCATGGCTGGGCCGGAGATCGATGTTGCAATGGAGCAGCCCCTGCGCCGGCCGCGACAGGCGGCTGACTGATTGCACGAGCGGAGCCGGCCTGGTTTTTTCCGCGGGAAAGCGTGCGGTATCGTATTGGCTTGAATCCGTTCGATAAAAATTGGGGACCAGTTCTTGCAGAGGCTGGCCGATGGTGTTCAGCGAGATCTGATAGGCTCTGTATTTCCGGCCCAGCTGTTTGCGCACCAGCTCATAGATCAATTGCACCTGCTCGGGTCGATAGGCCGGGTAGGAAAACGGTTTGCTGAACACCGCACGGATGTGTTTGCTCCCGGCATCGACGACGAGGCTGTCGATGCGCACCGTCGGCGGCAGCACAACCGGTGAGCGGCTGCGGATCGTCGTTTCCAGAAAAGCCTGCAGCTGCTTGTGCACCTGGATGGTATTTTTATCCATGCCGGTATAATCATAGGCCGGTTTTTTCAGAGTTATTTTCGGGGCGCATGCCAGGAGAGCCAGCAGTCCAACCAGGGTGATGTTCCGCCACATAACGTGTCCTCAGCTTCGTCACCGGTACGGGATAGGGTGCAGGATTTGTGATGGAAAGAGGAACGGCCTCCGCAGAGGCCGTATGTCAGGCCAGGATCGTTTCGATCTCCTCCAGTTCAGCTTCCGTAAATCCGGGCGTGTTCAGCGCCGCCCAGTTTTCTTCCAGCTGCCGAACAGAGTTGACGCCGATCAGTGCCGAGGTCACCTCCGGCAGACGCAGCACCCAGACCAGCGCCATCTGCGCCAGGGTCTGGCCGCGCCGCTCTGCCAGCTGGTTCAACCGGCGCACCCTGCTCAATTTCTCCTCGGTGATCTGTTCGGGCCGCAAAAAACCATGCGGTTTGCCGGCACGGGAATCGGCCGGAATGCCCTGCAGGTATTTGGCGCTGAGCAATCCCTGCGCCAGCGGTGAAAACGCGATGCAGCCGATGCCCTCCTGGCGCAGGACGCCGGTGAGGCCGTTTTCGATCCAGCGCTCGAACATGGAGTATTTCGGCTGATGGATCAGGCAGGGTGTTCCCAGGCTGCGCAGAATAGCGGCCGCTTCTGCGGTCTGTTCCGCCGAATAATTAGAGATGCCGGCGTAGAGCGCCTTGCCCTGGCGGACCAGCAGATCCAGGGCAGACATGGTTTCGTAGAGCGGCGTCTGCGGATCGAAGCGATGGGAATAAAAGATGTCCACATACTCCAGGCCCATTCTGGACAGGCTCTGGTTCAGGCTGGCGACCAGGTATTTTTTCGAGCCCCACTCGCCATAAGGGCCGGGCCACATGTTATAACCGGCTTTGGTGGAGATGATCAATTCGTCGCGCCAGGGCGCCAGATCTTTGGCCAGCATGCGGCCGAAATGTTCCTCCGCGGAACCGGGAGGAGGGCCATAGTTGTTCGCCAGATCGAAATGGGTGATGCCCAGATCGAAGGCGCGCCGCACGATGGCGCGGCCGTTTTCAAACTGGTCGACGCCGCCGAAATTGTGCCACAAGCCCAGGGATATGGGCGGCAGTTGAATACCGCTGCGGCCGCAGCGGCGGTAAGTGCACTGCTCGTAGCGGCTGGAGGATGGTGTATAGGTCATGGTCGTGTCTCTTTTTTTCTCAAATATAAGAAAATTTCTGAATATGTCAATTCAAAGAAATCGGGACCACCAGAGTGCGCGGCCAGACCGGTCGTAAAGCATAATGCGATACCAAACGGTAATAGCAATCAGAGTGGCGGCCCAGAATTACGTTTGCGCCCATAGTGCGCGGCCAAACTGGCCGCGCTACAAAAACGATCGCACAGAGTGCGCGGCCAGACTGGTCGCACCAGATGGTGACCAGCCAAGGCGCTAGCCGCGCTTTTTGTATTTGGTGTCCATGCGGATCTCCATGCCTTCGCCATGGCGGATCAATTCATAATCAACGATATAGAAACGATTGTCGGCGTACAATTCCCGTTTGCGCTGCAAGAGATAATCAAAAAGCTGATGGATCTGCTCGCGCTCACCGGGCTCCACCATCTCTTCCAGATGCTGCCGCTCCTGCTCCTGCGCCGCCGGCTCTTCAAGGGACAGATTCCAGGCCAGCACCGCGTAGGTGAGGGCCTTTTCCCTGGCGGCAAAGGTGGTGCAGTACTGCAACAGCGGTGCGGCATAGTCCACGATCACGCCGGCCAGGTCGGAAGAAACCACTTGTCCGCCGGGTTCCGGCGGCTGCTCGGGCGTGGGTGTATGCTCAATCATGTTTGTGCTCCTGTACCCTGGTTCCCCAAAAAAGTTTGCGCATCCTGATCTCCTCTTCCGTCTCTGCCACCAACTCTTCCAGCTCCAGCGTATTGTGCTTGTCGAGCGCAAGCCTGGCAAATTTATTCCGTCTCTCCTTGTCACCGGCCGCCAGTTTTTTCCGCAGCTCCTGGTTCATTTTCAGCAAAGCCGGCAGCGAGTAGCGCAGCCACTCGGGATTCAAACAGGCCTCGAGAAGAAAATCCGAATAGTTTTCCTGCGGAGCGGTGATGAGCAGCGAGTCGATCGCGCGGGTCAGCCCCACATAGGTCACCCGCCGTTCCTCTTCCAATCCTTCAGGATTATCGTTGTTTTCCATGTTCGCCAGGTTGAAATAGGCGACGTGCTGAAATTCCTTGCCTTTGCTGGCATGGATCGTGGACAAAACCACGGCCTCGTCCGGCGTGGCGGCGCCGTTGTTCGAATCATCGACCTGGCTGTTGGCTCGTGTCAGATCAGCGTAAAAGGTCGCCAGGGAGTCATAGCCGTTGGCCACCTCCAGCAGCACCTCCAGGAGCACATCGTGTCCGCCGTCGTCCAGCGCGCCATAGGCCGAATAGCGCTGCCGGTAAAACTCGTTCAGATCAAACACCGAAACCAGGGCATGCAGCACCTGATTGACCGGTCGCGGCTGCCGCGCCAGGCTTTGCACAAGGCGGCCGTTCTGCAGCCATTGCTTCAGAATCAGCCGTTCCCGTTCCGGGACCGCTTCGCTTTCCGAAGCGTACCCGATATCGTCCCAGGAGGCGATGGAGCGGATCAGTGTGTTGGTGAGATATTTATTCGGCCGTTTCAGCACCCGCTCAAAATCCCTGGCAGCGGCCTGGTCAGGAAAAAAGAGCACCGTCAGGTAACTGTATACATCGCGACCTACCGGGGTTTGCAGCAGGCTTTTGTCTGACACATGCGTATGCGGTATCTTGTACTGATCGAGCAGGACGGCCAGCAGGTATTGAAAGGCGTGAAATCGATACAGGATGGCCATGCGATTCCAGGCCACGCCGCTCTTGTTGAGTTGTTGCAGCCATCGACACACCTGGCGCGCCTGGCCCCACAGGGTGTCGTCGAGAAAAACAGAAACGGCCCCGTCGCGGGCCTGCTGGCCGGGCCGGATCTCTTTATGGACCCGCCGTTTGTTGTTGCGGATCAGCCAGGTGGAGTGGCGGATGATCTTGCGCGAAGAACGATAGTTGGTTTGCAGGGTATAGGTGCGGGCCCCGCCATAGGTCTCGGAAAAATTCAGGATGTGGTCGATGTGGGCGCCGCGCCAGCCATAAATCATCTGGTCGTCGTCACCCACCACGTATAAATTGGTGTTGGGCCAGGTCAGCATTTGCATGAATAACAGTTGACTGCGATTGAGGTCCTGATATTCATCCACCAGGACAAAATGAAACCGCTGCTGCAGCCGGCTGCGCAATGCCGGCTTGTCCAGCATCAGCCTGATCGCCCAGTAGATCATGTCGTCAAAATTGAGGAACTGGGCCTGCTGCTGCAGCTGCAGGTAACGGTAAAACACGTCACGAAAGGGCAGGAGGTCGCCCGCCACCTCGGTCTGCATGTCGGCGTCGGCGAGCAGTTCGCTTTTGACCTGGCTGAGACTGGCAGTCAGGCCGCTGACAGGATCTTCATTGCGCAGCACCGGCAGTTTCAGGATGTCCGCCGCCGCTCGGCGCAGCAGTTCCCGGCAACGTTGTTCGCCCTCATCGGCCTGATAGCGCCAACCCAGCTGTTGCCGAATGATCTCGTATCCCAGACCATGAAACGTGCGTATGGTTATGCCCATCTCATCCAGCCGGTGCGCCACCGGGATGCCGCGCCGGCTCAGGCGGTCGGCCATCTCCTCGGCCGCTTTCTTATTGAACGCCAGCGCCAGGATCTGTCCGGCCGGGATGCCCTGATTGAGGAGATGGACGATGCGATTGATCAGCGTCTTGGTTTTGCCGGATCCGGCCGGGGCCAGCACACGAACCGGGCCGTGGACCTGGTGGATGGCCTGCTCCTGGCTCTGATCCAGATCCATATCCGGATGATAAATAGGCTCCATGGCCGCAGAAAGGTCCAGCTTCGGCAGTGAGCGTTGATCCAGGAACCAGGTCAGTTGCTCCAGACCGAGAGCGTTATAGAGAGCCGGGAAATTCGCGTGCAGGTCATTGCTGGAAATTTGCGCCTCATA
>CAZISM010000165.1:0-10034 GCA_964541895.1 uncultured Cytophagia bacterium | reverse complement strand
GGCCGTTCCTGGTATCATCGCTACCCTTTGGAAGAATTTCACGCAGACCGGCGCGCATTTGACGTTCAAATCGGCGCGAACCGGTTTTCCAGCCGATCGCTGCAGCTGGACCTTCATAGTGATTCAGGCATGTTAAGCGGCAGAATCACACATGCGCAGATCCAGCCATGGCCGGTAGCCTGGCGTTCTCCCGGCGTCATGGGCTGGTATGCCTGGGTTCCATTCATGCAGTGTTATCACGGGATTCTCAGCATGGACCATGAGCTGGATGGAACTCTGCAACTGGAAACTGCTCTGCTTGATTTCAACGGCGGCCGTGGTTATCTGGAAAAGGATTGGGGCTCTTCGTTTCCGCACGCGTATGTCTGGATGCAGAGCAACCACTTTGAGCAGCCTGGGACTTCATTGTTCGCTTCCGTGGCGATTATTCCCTGGCTGCGTGGCGCGTTTGTCGGTTTCATTGCCGGATTTCTCCATCAGGGGCACCTGTACCGTTTCGCTACCTATCTTAACGGTGAAATCGAGCAACTGGAACTGCCAGAGAACAGGATTTCCTGCATCCTGGCTGGACGCAGCCATCGTCTGGACCTGCAGGCGCGCCTGTGCCGCACCGGTCAGCTGCAGGCGCCCGGAGCGGCCGGCATGAACCTGCGCATCGGCGAATCCCTGGATGGAACCGTTGCGGTAACCTTGAGCGAACGGAAATCCGGCCGGGTCCTCTTTGCGCAAACGGGGCAGCACAGCGGAGTCGAAGCCAGCGGCGATTTGCCCCGCCTGCTGCGGATGGTGCACGGATCCCCGTGAGGGCCTCCTCCCAGGCCGTCCGTCTGTCGACGAATTAGCGCTGGCAAAATCGTCCGTTTCTTCGCATGTTTTCCGTTGACCGGCTATTAAATCCGCGCCACCCTGTTAACAGCAGCATCCGGCTTTGGTTCCGGTTTTCATTTTAAAATCCGTTTGCTGTGCAAATACATCCTGGTGGCCCGCGGTCAGCCATTCATGGGTGAAATCGAGGCTAAGACGAAGGATCTGGCGGTGACCAGACTGATCGCTGGTCTGAATGGCAAAGGAGGATCCAATGCCCGCTGACAAGCTAATTCTCGTCACTGGAGCAACGGGTTATGTCGGCGGCCGCTTGCTGCCGCTGTTGGTGAAAGATGGTTGGCGCGTTCGATGCCTGGCGCGGCAGCCTGAACGTCTATCTTCGCGGGTGCCGGAGGGCGTCGAGGTCGTGCCCGGCGATGTTCTCGATGCGGCGTCGCTGTCCCTCGCCATGCAGGGTGTCGAAGCCGCGTATTATCTGGTTCATTCGATGGGAGCGACCGGCGATTTTAAGGAACAGGATCGTCTTGCCGCGGACCATTTTGCTGCCGCTTGCGGTGCAGGTGTGCGGCGGATTATTTATCTCGGCGGCTTGGGCGATAGCGAAGCGGAGTTGTCGGCGCATTTGCAGAGCCGGCACGAGGTGGGGGAGCGACTGCGTGCGCACGGTGTGCCGGTGATTGAACTGCGGGCATCCATCATCATCGGCTCCGGCAGCTTGTCGTTTGAGATGATTCGCGCGCTGGTGGAGCGACTGCCAGTGATGGTGACGCCGCGCTGGGTGCAGGTAACGGCGCAACCCATCGCCATCTGCGACGTGCTGGATTATTTGCGCGCGGCGCTGACCGTGGAGACCGGCCAACGCAGCCTCATCATTGAAATCGGCGGGCCGGATCGAGTGTCCTATGGCGAACTGATGCGCGAATACGCGCGGCAACGCGGACTGCGGCGCTCAATGATTCCTGTGCCGCTGCTGACACCACGTCTTTCCAGTCTCTGGTTGGGCTTGGTTACGCCGCTGTATGCGCGGGTTGGGCGCAAGTTGATCGACAGCCTGCGAAATCCTACGGTGGTGCGGGACGACACCGCCATTCGCATGTTCTCGATCCGGCCGATGGGCGTGTGCGAAGCTATTGCGAGCGCGCTTCGAAATGAGGATTCCAGCTTTGCACAAACTTCCTGGTCGGATGCATTATCCGCAGCGGGCGAGCCCCGGCAATGGGGTGGAGTACGATTCGGCAACCGGCTGGTGGATGTACGCTCCATGCCGGTGCGAGCTGCGCCTTCTGCAGTGTTCGCTGCTGTGGAGCGCATCGGTGGCACGACGGGTTGGTATTACGCCAACTGGCTTTGGACCTTGCGTGGCTGGCTGGATCTAATGTTGGGCGGAGTCGGCATGCGTCGGGGGCGTCGTGACCCGCAGCGCCTGCTGGTGGGTGATACCCTGGATTGCTGGAGGGTCGAGAGCATCGATCCGGGCAAACGGTTGCGTCTGGCCGCCGAGATGAAGCTGCCGGGGCGGGCGTGGCTGGAGTTCGAAGTTCTGCCGCTCGGCGCCGGAACCGAGTTGCGGCAGACAGCTACTTTTGATCCGCTTGGACTATTGGGTCTGACCTATTGGTACGCTGTCTGGCCTTTGCACCAACTCGTGTTCGCTGGGATGCTGCGCGGCATTGCCCATGCGGCAGAGTAGGCGCCTACAGGCCCAGGTGGCACTAGCGCAGACATCGTGCGGGCTAATAACCGGTTGCAGCGTTGGCCATTCCACGCCGCCGCTGGGCCGTACCGAATCAGTCAAACCGTGAATCGGAGCAGGTGCCTGTTCCGGCGACACGGATCATTCGTTTACCGAGGAGTGCCATGACCACAGAACAAAAAAGAGTATGTCCGGTCGAGCTTGCCAATTCGCTGGACAACAGACTCAGACGATGGCTTCAGAACCCGCAAAAGATATTATCTCCCTATGTGACGGAAGGCATGACGGCCTTGGACATTGGCTGTGGCCCGGGGTTCTTTTCGATCGAGCTCGCGCGTCTGGTGGGGCCTGCCGGGAGAGTGATTGCTGTCGACCTGCAACAGGGGATGCTTGACAAGCTTGCAGGAAAGATCAGAGGAACTGAGCTGTCGAAGCGCATTGAATTGGTGAAATGTGATTCGTCGAGTCTGAGCGTGTCCGTATCAGCAGATTTCATCCTGACTTTTTATATGATTCATGAGGTACCAGATCAGGCCGCTTTTTTCCGGCAAGTGTTTCCATTACTGCACAAAGAGGGCAAGTTTCTGATAGTGGAACCGAAAATGTTCCATGTCTCGCGCGCCCAATTCAGCGAAACGATTCAAAAGGCAGAGGCTGCGGGATTTGCATCGAGCGAAGGGCCCAAACTGCCGATGAGCTGGTCGGCCGTCCTGACAAAGGGTGTGACTGGGGCTGCCTGACGAGGGTGCGTTCGCACGCGGTGCCGCGCATGAAGCATCAGGTCGGGAACGAAACCTGTCATGGCTTTTTTCCTGGATTTTCGGTTCAACCGTCATTTCGCGGCATGCTATTCCATAGAAAGATAATTATGAAATGTGTCTGCATAGTTAAAGCATACAGCGATGCAGGACTGCCTGCATGAGCACCGTCCGGATTGCCCTCGCAAATATTCGTGTACCAGCGACGCCGGAGGAGTCTATTCTTCTGGCAACCGCCGCAGTGGCTGAGGCGGGCCGACGGGGTGCGGAGGTGCTCTGCTTCCCTGAATGCTTTGTTCCCGGATATCGCTGGCCGGGCATTGCGCTGCCAGCGCCCGATCCCGCGTTCCTCGAGCAGGCCTGGAATGAAGTAGCGGCTGCCGCGAGGGCTGTTTCCATAACCGTGATACTTGGGACAGAACGTGTGACCGACCGTGGCTTGCAGATCTCCGTGTGTGTGATCAATCCGGATGGCACCATGGCCGGCTGGCAAGACAAGGTGCAGATCGACCCGTCGGAGGAAGCCATCTATCCAGCGCGTGGGAATGAACGTCACCTCTTTACGGCTGGGCCGTTGACGTTTGGTGTGGTAATTTGCCATGAAGGGTGGCGATATCCCGAGACGGTACGATGGGCTGTTCGTCGAGGTGCACAGATCGTGTTTCATCCACACGCGAGTATCGCTGAACCTGGGAGCTATCGGCCAGTCACCTTTGCTGATCCAGCTAACACATTTCACGAAAAGGCCATTTTGTGCCGTGCGGCAGAGAACACATGTTACGTTGCATCCGTAAACTATGCGAGCGAAGGCTCCGGGACAACATCGGCCATCACCTGCCCGGATGGGACCTTGCTTTGCTTTCAGCCATATGGGCAGGACGGCCTGCTCGTGGTTGATTTGGAACTGAGCGCCGCCACAGGTTTTCTGGCATCACGGTGCCGGACCTCGCCCATGTAGAAAATTTTACCTTTGCCGGGAGAGCGGCATAACGTAAGGCTGCATACAGCGGCTTATGAATTGATCGGGTTAGATGAACGTTAAAACTATCAGAAAAAGGATCACTGAAATGGCTGAATTGTATCAATTGGCTCCTGCCGGAAAACTGCCCACATTGCTGCTGGCTCCGTTTGTACTGCTTGTTTTCGCCGTTTTCGTCTTTCTGGTCTGGACCGCCGCATCGATCGGCCGCGGCCAGGTGGAATTGACGTCCCGGGTGTTGAAAATCGATGTAGCGCTGTATGGGAAAACCATTCCTTTTACTTCATTCAAACTGGACTCGGCAAAAATAGTCGACCTGGCTGTGGAGAACAGTATTTCTCTTAAACGGCGAACGAATGGCATCGGTCTGCCGAATTATGCCGCCGGATGGTTCAAGCTCCGAAACGGGGAAAAGGCTCTGGCTTTTGTGACCGATATGCACAACGTGCTTTATCTTCCGACTCGTGCAGGGTACAGCGTTTTAATTAGCGTGGTTGAACCGGCTAAAATGCTGGCTGCGCTGAAAAGGCGTGCAGGGGCATAGAGCAGAACGCATTTTTTTCGCCGCGCCATGCGGTTCGAGCCGCTCTGATCTCTTCCATGCGAAAAAGCTCCGGCTGCAGGCGCATTTTTCTGCATTCAAGTCTAGAGCGGCCTGAATTCTTCATCACAGAAAAACTGTCTTTTCGTTCCCAGGCTTGCTGCCCGGGAATGAACACTAGAAGGAGTTGTGCATATGAGAATAAGCAAATTGAGTGCCCTGGCCATGTTGCTGCTGTGGACCATCGTCTGGCCGGCTGAGCAGGTCGACAAGCCCGGCGTGGCGTTGCTGCAGCCGCAAAGAACAGCGCGCACCATAACGGTCGGCGATGACAAGGCCGATGTGCGCGGCTTTACATCGTCGGCCATTCAGACCGCCATCGATGCCCTGCGCATTCATAACGGCGGCACGATTCGATTAACGGCAGGAACGTTTATGGTCACGGCACCGGTTCGGCTGTACGACCATATGGCTCTGGTAGGCTCTGGTCCGGAGACCATTCTCAAAAAGTGCGACGGGGTGTCGTCGCCCTTTACGGTTGATGCGGATTATTACGAGTTGAAAGTGACCGTCGCAGATCCTGAGAAATGGTCGGTGGGTATGGGTGTGCAGATCTATGATACGCCGCAGGCTCGTGATTGCTGGGGCGTGACCACCTCGGTGATAACAGCCATCAACGGCAACGTCTTGTACATTCAGGATCCGCTGGTGCGCGATTACCGATCCGATAAAGGCGGTGTCATCGAAAACGCCTGTTCCATCATCGCGGCTGTCGCGGCCAAGAATGTTTGCATCAGCAACCTGGTGGTGGATGGCAACAAAAGCAAAAATGCTGCCGTGAATGGCTGCGTGGGAGGTGCTGTATATATGCACACCACACGGAAAGCTGTGGTGGAGAATGTGACGGTCAAAGAGTGGAACGGCGACGGCATCAGCTGGCAAATCACCGACAGCGTCACCGTGCAAAACTGCGAGGTGTACGGCTGCACCAACACCGGTCTGCATCCCGGAACCGGATCGCCGCACACGGTCATCACGGGCAACAACAGCCATGATAACGGGGCGGACGGTATTTACGTCTGCTGGCGCGTGCAAGAGGGGGTGATCGCGGACAATCAACTGCACCATAACGCTGGCCACGGCATCTGCACCGGCCACAAGGATACGGATCTGTTGTTCGAAAACAACCATATCTTTAATAATGGGCGCGATGGCATCAACCTCCGACGCGAGTCACCGGCCAATGCGCCGCACCGCTCTGTGTTTCGCAACAACCTGGTGGAAAACAACGGCGCTGGACAAAAGGGATACGGCTTTGCATTCTTAAGCGCCGCGGCAGATGTCAAACTGGAAAATAATGTAATCCGCTGTACGGACCAGGGCGGACAGCAGGCGGGCATTTTTATCGGCAAAGCGGCATTGCCCATAGAGATGAAGAATAATAAAATCAGCGGCCATGGCTTGGGTGATATCCTTTACGAAAAGGATATAAAGTAGGGGAGCAAATGTGGGAATGGGCCGCCCTGGATATGCAACTGTTCCTGCGACGTCCGCTATTTGGTAAAAGAATTTAAACCGCTAATGGACGCCAATACACGCGAATGATTGTATTGGCGTTCATTTGCAATTACGCGCGGTTAAGCAAGCCTGGTTCAGGCTTGACCGTGTTAAAAACTGCAGCTTCATCTGGCAAGAGGAGTAGGCCATGTTGAAAAACAACGTACTATCGTTGATCGTATTCGGGATAGCATCTTTCGTTTCGGCACAAAACATCTCGAGCGATACGCTCATGTATCATCATATCCATTATGATCAGCAGGGCCATATGCTGGCCTGGTACAGCGACCAGCCTGGAGTCGCCTATGACCAGACGGTTCGCCTGGTGTGGAATTTCTGGAAAAACATGGAAATCGATTCCAACGGCGCGCCGTACTATATGAACCATCAGGTGTGGAAGCCGGAGCACGATCCGCGCGGATTGGGCGGTGACCAGATCAATATGGCGCTTTCCTCCTGGACGCTGCTCTATGCCTATCTGGGTGATGAGTCGGTCAAACAGAACATGATTTTTATGGCCGATTACTATCTGGATCATTCGCTCTCGCCGTCCAATTGCCAGTGGCCGGATATGCCCTATCCCTATAACACCACCATTCATGGTCATCGCTATGACGGCGACATGGTCAGCGGTAAAGGGTATGTGCAGCCGGACAAAGCCGGCAGTTTCGGCTATGAGCTGGTTACGCTGTACAAAATGACCGGCAACCGCCGCTATGTGAACGCTGCTATAAAAATTGCCAACGTGCTGGCCGCCAAAGTGGAAGCCGGCGATGGCGAACGTTCACCGTGGCCTTTTCGCGTGCACGCCCTGACTGGACAAGTGGCAGAACAGTACGATCCCAAAAAGGTTGAAAAAAAGCTGGCCGGCTACACTTCCAACTGGGTGGGCACATTACAGCTGTTTTCGGAATTGATACGAATGAAGCAGGGGCGGACCGACGGCTACCAGAAGGCCCATGACCTCACCTTAAAGTGGATGCTCCAATATCCGCTCAAAACCAACAAATGGGGACCCTTTTTCGAGGACATTGGCGCCTGGTCTGATACGCAAATCAATGCCGTTACGTTTGCCAAATATCTGCTGGAACATCCGGACATTTCGCCCACCTGGCAGAGCGATGTGCAATCCATTTTCGATTGGGTATACAAGACCCTGGGAAATCATACATGGGCAAAATGGGGCGTGGTCGTGGTCAACGAGCAGACGGCGTATCGCGTGCCGGGCAACAGTCATACCAGCCGGCAGGCGGCCACGGAATTGCTCTATGGTGAAAAAACCGGCGATCTGCGCTACAAAGAAAACGCCATCCGTGCGTTGAACTGGGCGACCTACATGGTCGATGTGGATGGCAAAAACCGTTATGTGCGCAATGACATCTGGCTCACCGACGGCTATGGCGATTATGTTCGTCACTATCTGCGGGCCATGGCGGCTGCTCCGGAGCTGACGCCGTCGGCCAATCATGTATTGCGATCCAGTTCCGTTGTTACTGCCATTCACTATGGAGAGCAGGAGATTCGCTATTCGACCTATGATGCGATCTCGCAGGAGGTCTTGCGTCTGGTTGACAAGCCGACTGCCATTTACATTGACCATCAGGTTCTGGCCGCGAAAGGAATAGCGTCCGGGAACGGTTGGACCTGGGAGCCGCTTATGAGCGGCGGTGTTTTACGGCTTTATAAAAATAATGGCAAGAATGTTCGCATCGTGAAATCACACCTGCGTTAAGCACTCAGGCCGGCGGACGCAGGGGTGCGGCTGCGGTTTCACCGACGACGGTGTTCCACGGCCGAACATACCATCGTTTCACCAGGCCATTGCGGACGTAGGGATCGGCCTGGGCGAACCGTTCTGCTACGTCTTGCGACTCGCCTTGAAAAAGCAGGATGGCCTGGTCGAGCGGATCTGTCAGGGCGCCGCCAAGGATCAATTTACCGCGATCGTGCGCCTGCCAGGCCAGCTGCAGATGCTCGACGCGGAACTCTAGCCGTCGCTCCGCATAGTCAGGACCGACCTCGTAAAATAGCAGATAGTGCATGTTGGTACTCCTGTTTGTGGTCAAGAAATCTGGGACGCTCTCAAATCTGCAGCAAAATCATGGACCCCGGATGGTGCCGCGCTGCACATGACAAGTCAGCCACGGACCATCCGGAGCTTTAAGGCTCTTTTGCGACACACTCCAAATGTGTCCGGCATTTGGTTGCGGTTTATTCGGCGTGTGCGTTACTGAATCCTGAATATGACGTTACCCGAAATTTTCCCCTCTACTTTGATATTTTTGGCATAGTTGCCCCAGAGCAAACTGTTGTAATCCCATATATCATTGACCAGCACTGTATTCTGACCCTCTATGTTGTCAAACCGCGCTGCCTGTTTGCCATCCGAATAAACGGCCATGCTCGACTTGACGGTTTTTAATGTAAAGGTATAGATGTTCTCTTTTAACGAACGTGCCAGGTTGGTGTAAGGTAGCTCCGGGCCCAGTCCGAAATAGTAAAAGTTTTTCGAGTCTGATTCCCAACCGTGTCCGGGCTTTTCGCGATATTTTAATTTGGGTTTCATGTTCAAGGTTACTTCGCCGGCCGGGCGTCCCAGATGGTTTTCGGGATAGGCGTTGAAATATGATTCCCGCTCCCAGGCGATTTTCTTAAATGCGTCGCCGACGATAAATTTTATTCCGGCTTGCTGAATGTTTTTGCCCAGAGGAGCGTCCTGAATGGCATAATCAATAGAGAACACGCCGTTGTCGTCGATTGTAATGGTAAAGCCTGCCGAAAGGCTGTCGTATGTTCCTGCGGTCCTGATGATGGCAATGCCGTCCTTACAATCATATTCCAGGTTGGTCAGCTTCCAGTTAACAGCGTAATCCTCCATACGTACCGTGGAATACTGCACTCGCCGGCCGGGAAGGCGAAAATTGATATAGGGTCCGGATTTTATAATAACCTCATCGCCGATTTTGACGTTTTCAAGCACCCCTGTTTTTTTGTTCAATTGCAAAGACACTTTTTTCCCCGAGATGGCCAGCCGGTTTTCTTTTTCGCTGATGTGTAGATTTCCTTTCGCGCACTGGGGCCGTTCAATTTTTCCTTCGCCGAGTGAAAGGTTGTATTCATCAACCAGGAACGTATCCTGTGTGAAAAAGCGGAGGTTGAGCTTTTCCTTTGAATTCCAGTCGTTGGCCGGAATGAGCAGAATGCCGGTTGCATGGGGCGGCAAGTCCACCCTGTTCAGTTTCCCTGCATTGTTGCCATAGCGCCATTGTATGTTCAATTCCGAAAAGTTGGTATGATCAAACCGGTTGTGCACCGGCACCTTGATTTCCTTGCCGGGTTGAAAGACCTCAAGTTTGTTGAGGTAAATTTTGGTCGGCGAGTAGGCTTTTTTGGTGTTCCAGAACTCTGGTTTTTTGCGCCGCCAGGTGTCAAGGATACCCCATTCGCCGTAGCCGACACAGGGGCCCATGTAGGCGGCCGGAATGACATTCGGGTCGAGAATGCCCCACCATTGGTTAAAACCTTCCAGGTTTTCAGGCAGCATGAAGGTTTCGTCGATCATGCACCAGATGGCGCCGCCCAAACCGCCATCGGAGGCAAAGGTTCGCGTCCACATGCTGTCGAGGCTT
Source organism: uncultured Cytophagia bacterium (assembly GCA_964541895.1). Classification (GTDB taxonomy): domain Bacteria; phylum Zhuqueibacterota; class Zhuqueibacteria; order Residuimicrobiales; family Residuimicrobiaceae; genus CAZISM01. The sequence continues at coordinate 52 of CAZISM010000165.1, read as the reverse complement.
TGTCCCCAGAAATTGCGCACGTTGGGGTCGTCTTTCAGTTCATAGTTGTTGT
>CAZISM010000164.1:0-10158 GCA_964541895.1 uncultured Cytophagia bacterium | reverse complement strand
GGCTTTATCAACGAAATCGCCAAATCCCTGGAAGCGGTGCGCAACGAATTCGAACAGGTCAAAGCGATCGAGAAGCAGAAATCTACGGACCGCGTCAAAATGTACATCAAAAGCGAAATCATGGCCAAGGTGTTCGGCAAAGACGCCTACAGCGAAGCCCTGTTCAGCGGCGATGAGGCCCTGAACCGCGCCGTTGAGGTGCTAAAGAACAACGAAGAGTACAATAAAATTCTGGGAATAAAGCTGGTCACAAAAAAATAACCGGCGTCGATACGCCGGCTGTGATCCGTACGAGTTTAGCTTTATCATAATCAAACAAGGAGGCCTACATGGCAAAACAAAAAAAGTACGTGTTTAGTTTTGGTGGAGGCAAGGCCGAAGGCCGTGCCGATATGAAAGAACTTTTGGGCGGCAAAGGAGCCAACCTGGCTGAAATGGCGAACCTGGCCATCCCGGTACCGGCCGGATTCACCATCAGCACCGAAGTGTGCACCTATTATTACCAGAACAAAAGAAAATATCCGGCCGAATTGAAAAAGACGGTGCAGGATGCCATGAAAAAAGTGGAATCGGTCATGGGCGCGAAATTCGGCGATGCGCAGAACCCCCTGCTGGTGTCGGTCCGTTCCGGCGCCCGCAGCTCCATGCCGGGCATGATGGAAACCGTTCTGAACGTCGGTTTGACCAGCAAGACCATCCCGGGTCTGGTGAAAAAAACCAACAACGAGCGTTTTGTCTACGATGCCTATCGCCGTCTGATCATGATGTATTCGGATGTGGTGATGGAAAAGGCCGCCGGCGTCGAACCGGCCGAAGGCAGAGGCATTCGTCTGCAGCTCGAACATCTGATGGAATCCATGAAGAAGGCCAAGGGCTGCACCCAGGATACGGACCTCAGCGCCGAAGACCTCAAGCTTCTCGTCGAACAGTTCAAGGATAAAGTGCTGGAAGTGTTAGGCCGTCCGTTCCCGGATGTAGCCATGGAGCAACTCTGGGGCGGCATTGGCGCCGTGTTCCAGAGTTGGAACGGCCGTCGCGCCATCGCCTATCGCCGCATCGAAGGCATTCCCGATGAATGGGGTACGGCGGTCAACGTGCAGTCCATGGTGTTCGGCAACATGGGCGATACCAGCGCCACCGGCGTGGCCTTTACGCGCAACCCGGCCACGGGCGAAAACAAGTTTTACGGCGAATGGCTCATCAACGCCCAGGGCGAAGATGTCGTCGCCGGCATCCGTACCCCGGCTCCGTTGAACGAAGCCACCAAAAACGAGCAGAACAAGCAATTCGTTTCCCTCGAAAAGGGTATGGCGCAGACCTACAAGGATCTGGACAAGATCCGTACCCGTCTGGAAAAACATTTCCAAGACATGCTGGACATCGAATTCACCATCCAGGAAGGCCGCCTCTGGATGCTGCAGTGCCGTGTCGGCAAACGTACCGGCACCGCGGCCTTGAACATGGCCATGGATATGCTGAAAGAAAAGCTGATCGATGAAAAGACGGCCGTGTTGCGCCTGTCGCCGAATCAGCTCGATGAGCTGTTGCACCCGATCGTCGATCCGTCTGCCGAAAAATCGGCCACGGTCATCGCTAAAGGTCTGCCGGCCGGTCCCGGCGGCGCCTGCGGCCAGATCGTCTTCACCGCCGCTGATGCCGTGGAATGGGCCAAGATGGGCAAAAAAGTCCTGCTGGTTCGTGAAGAGACCAATCCGGAAGATGTGGAAGGCATGCGCGCCGCCGAAGGTATCCTCACCGGCCGCGGTGGTATGACCTCTCACGCCGCTCTGGTCGCCCGCGGCTGGGGCAAGTGCTGCATCGTCGGCTGCTCGGCCCTGGCCATCGAAGTGCGTGATAAAAAGATGATGGTCAACGGTCGCACCTATGTGGAAGGCGACTTTTTGACCCTGAACGGCACTAAAGGCTATGTGTACGACGGCCGCCTCAATATGATCAGCGCCTCGGAAAATCCGCGCTTTGTGCAGTTCATGAAGATCGTGGACAAATACCGCACCATGAAGGTTCGCACCAACGCCGACACCCCGGAAGATGCGCAGAAGGCCATCGATTTCGGCGCGGAAGGCATCGGTCTGTTCCGTACCGAGCACATGTTCTACGGTAAACACTCGGAAGCGCCCCTGTTCTGCCTGCGCAAGATGATCATCTCCTCCTCCGTGGCGGAACGTCGCGCTGCGCTCGACGAGTTGTTCCCCTATGTGAAAAAAGACATCAAGGCGACCATGGAGGTCATGAACGGCCGCCCGGTCACCATCCGTCTGCTGGATCCGCCGTTGCACGAGTTCGTGCCCCAGGAGGCCGACAAGCGCGCCGAACTGGCCGCCAGTCTCAATATCGACGCCGCTGAATTCAACAAACGCGCTGACGGTCTGCATGAAACCAATCCCATGATGGGCCACCGCGGTGTTCGTCTCGGTGTCACCTATCCGGAAATCACCGAGATGCAGGTGCGCGCCATTCTGGAATCGGCTGTGGAACTCACCCAGGAAGGCAAAAAGGTGTACCCGGAAATAATGGTGCCGGTGGTCTGTACGCGCAAAGAGCTCGATGACCAGAAGGTGTTGGTGGACCGCGTTTATGGTGAAGTGTGCGCCAAATACAACGTCAAAGCCATCAAATACATGTATGGCACGATGATTGAGATTCCGCGCGCCGCTCTGCAAGCCGGCAAAATTGCCGAAACCGCCGAGTTCTTCTCCTACGGTACCAACGATCTCACCCAGATGGGCTTTGGCTTCTCCCGTGACGATATCGGTGGCTTTGTGCCCGATTACGTGGAGAAAAAGATTCTGCCGGCCGATCCGTTCCAGATTCTCGATCAGGATGCCATCGGCGAACTGATCCAGATCGGTATCGAACGCGGCCGCAAAACCCGCCCGGGTTTAAAGGTCGGTATCTGCGGTGAGCACGGCGGTGAGCCCTCTTCGGTCACCTTCTGCCACAAGGTGGGTATGGACTATGTCTCCTGCTCGCCGTACCGCGTTCCCATCGCTCGCCTGGCCGCTGCCCAGGCCGCCATCAAGAGCGCTGCGAAAAAGAAGAAATAACCTGATCTGCTACAGGATCCCCGGTTCGGAATCGAGCCGGGGATTTTTTTTGTTTCGCCGCTCTGTCATGGCGAGCGGAGGAGCTGATGTCGTGAAAGGGCGGGTTTGGAATGGAGCGTGGCTATCTCCTGCGACAAGGATCGAATGTGGGCAGGTTCAGGGACCAGTTGTTACGCAAAAAAAAGGTGTTGCCGCGCGACGCCCGGATGAAGAATCTGTGCGCGTCCATAGCTCGCGGTACAATTGATCTAAAACGGCCCGGCGCCTCGATGAATTTCCATCACCCTGGCCGGCGACCATCAGCTAACAGATACTTCGGAGGCGCAAATGGCCAGGCTCTTGTCAGGAGCACCTGTTTGCCTCCTCAGTATGACAACGGTTTTGATGTTTTTTGAGTTTCGCTGCTTGTTGTTGGATAACGTACGCCGGCTGAAAGAAAACTTTAATAGCTCCTGCCGATCTGACAAGGAATGGCATAATTGAAGTCCGTGTCATCCTGAGTCGCCAGGTGCAGGAGCTGCGACCTTGTCCCGGATTATTTTTTGGCGACGAAGGATCTGTTAGCTGATGTGCCTTGACAGGCAAAATGGATGGACTGCGAGGCGCGTCGTTGCGAACAAGGCAATCTCGCCATTCCTTGTCATTGCGAGCGAAGGAGCAGATGTCGTAAAAGGGCAGGTCTGGAATGGAGTGTGGCAATCTCCAGCGACGAGAATGGAACCATTTGATCCAAAGCTGAGGCCTGGAGGTCGCATAGCGACCTCACGATGGTAGCCAGGCGTTTTAACGCCTGGTCAGTTACAAAAAAAATGGCGTCGCAGAGCGACGCCCGAAAAATGTTTGGCAAATGGCTGCTTGATTACCTGCCCAAAGCCACTTCCAGATTCGAATACACCGCCAACGGCGCGGCCGGCGTAACGCTGAAACCGCCGTTACCCCGCAACCAGTACTCGGCATCGGTGATGTTCTTGACATTGAGCTGCCAGGTCAGCGACTTCCACTTTAGAAAAATCTGCGCGTCAACGACCGTGTAAGGCTCCAGTCGCACCACATTATCTTCATCAATGTACTGCTCGCCGGTATAGCGTGCGCCGATGCCGATGCCGAATCCCAGCGGCCATTCATAACTGCTCCAGAATCCGGCGAGGTGCGCCGGCGCAAACACCGGATCGTGTCCGGAGCGGTCAAAGGTCATCATGATCGGCTGGCCGTATTGATCCTGTCCCACAGCCACGGCTTCGTTGAAGCGAACCAGCTCCGCCCGGCAATAGGCATATTGCAGCGTGGTGAAGCAGCGGGAAAACGGCTGATAGACCATTTCGACTTCCACTCCGCGGGAGCGCTGCCGGCCGTTCTGCCTGGTGATGCCGCTCTGATCCGGGATGGCCATGTTCACTTTATCCAGTTCGTATACCGCCAGATTGGCTTCCAGCGTGTGCCCGAAAAGGGCGCTCTTGATGCCTATTTCCTTCTGCCGGCTCTCTTCTGGCTGCAGGGAGGTCGTGTTGAGGGTCGACGGCGGTGCAAAGGCGCGCCCATAGTGTGCATAGAGGCTCTGGCGGCCGTTGATATCCCACAGCACACCGAGGATCGGACTGAACGGCTTGTAGGTGTTTTCCAGCTTGCGCTCGGAATCCTCTGATTGCAGATAGTCGAACCGCCCACCCACCATAAAGTTCAGTTTGCGGGCCAGGGTCATCAAGTTCATAACATAGGGTGCGACGATATCTGTAACGGCATGGCCTTTCAGGTATGGGGAGGCTGTTGGCAGCGCTCCGCCCGGCTCTGCCGGCTGGTTGAGGTCCAGCGGGGCGAGCTGCGGAATGACATCATAACGGTATTCATCCGTCCAATGGGTATAATCCAGTGCCATTACGAGTTGATGGGAGAGCGCTGCTGTTTTGAGCCGGCGATGCCACTGCCAGTGCAGGCCGGATACGTTTTGCCGGTCGTGCAAAATCGGCAGCGTCCGGCTGACCATATAGGTTCCCATGGGTGTAGGATAGGCGCCGTTTACCAGGGTACCTTGCGAGTTCCACTCCTGATCCGTATGAAAAACGGTCCATCGCATCCGTCCGCCGGCCACAGCCTCCTGCACGAAATCGCCCTTGAAACGATAGATATCCTGCCGGGAATGGTCCTGCGCCGATTGGAAACTCGTCCTGCGATCGATATCCGGCAGCTGTTCCAGTTGCCGGCTCTGCGGATTGTACAGCAATGGCAGTCCGGTATCGGGGCTGTAGCTGTTGTGAACGTACTCGAAATCCAGGTTTACCCGTCTGTTTTTGTTCGGCTGCCACAGCAACGACGGATGCAGCGCATAGATATTGCTGGATGTGTCATTGCGATAGCCGTCGCTTTGTTGCGACAATCCGTTCAGGCGCATGGCCACCGTGCCGCTGGTGTTGGCCCAGCCGCCATCCAGCGTATGCCGCAGGGTCTGGAACGAACCATACCCGGTAGCCGCTGTCAGGAACCGTTGCAAGCGAGGCCGCTTGTATGCCAGATTAACGCCGGCCGCCAGCGGATAGCCGCCATACAAAAACGCAGCCGGGCCTTTGAGCAGTTCGACCTGCTCAATGTCGTACAGATCATGGGTGGTCGCTTCCGGTTCGGGCGTGCCGTTAGTGAGGACGAGGCCGTTGTCCAGCGAATTAAAGCCTCTGATGATAAAATAGTCGTGCACGCCGTGTCCGGATTGACGATGGACACCGGCGACGTTTTGCACCGCTTCCGAGAGGGTGAGGTTGTGCTGCAAGTCAGCCAGCGCGGAGGTGATCACCTCTACCGAAACCGGAACGACCCTGTTTTCTATCGGCATGTTCAGCGCCACGCCGTTGACGCGGGCCAGATAACGGTCGCGGTCGGCTACTACAGTTACAGAATCCCCTTTGTAGGTTTTTACAGGGACCTGGCTCAGGCTGTATTGTACAAAAACAAGTAATAAGAAAAATATGAGGATATATCGTTTGCTGATTCTGCGCATTCCATTTCCATTCATTTTATAAAAACAGTCTTTTAATATGACGATCAAACAGATTCTGCTGCACGTTGCTGCCGATCGCATCTGCGAATTGCTGCAGGGCAGAGTGATAGCGTTCGCCCATTTCGGCCGCCACTTTATAGCCTACATGCAGCAGCTGCCGAACGTGCGGATTATAGCCGGGACAGGTGGCATCATGGCGCAGGCTGTCGGTATAGGCTGTGCTGTTCCAGCCGTTTACCGTCTCCGGCGCAGGCAACTTGGCCCGGTCGATATCAATGACCGGCGCATACGGTGCACACAGCTCGTCAAAGCGGCCGTAGGCGGTGGCATAGACCTCTTTGGCGATCTGTAATCCTTCGCCGCCGGCGGCGGCCAGACCGATCAGCTCTTCCAGCCAGGTGGTGCCGGCGGTTTTAAGATGCAAGCCGGCGTTGTGGCGGCGGATCGCCTCGCCGATCGGTTTATAGATGGAAAATTTATCGCTGCCGGAATGGACGCTCAGTTTCAGGGTCTCCGGCAGGCCGAACTCATCGATGGCAAAGCGGATGACGCACAGGTCCTCTTCGAACTCTTTGCTGAACTGTTTGACATCACCGACATATTCCACCCCTTTGTTGAAACGGCCGCTGAATTTCGGCGCAATGGTCTGCGCCGGTATGCCCTCGGCGGCGATGGCGGCCAGGATGAAAAACAGCTCTGCCGGCGTCTGCGGTTTGTGCGCTTCATCCATGGAGACTTCGACGACAAAGTCGTTTTCGGACTTGCGGTTTTTGATATGCTGGAATATTTTCCCCGCTTCCTGGACGGCGAAGAGAAAGGTGTTGGCTATGCCGGTCAGCATGGTTTCGCTGACCGGTATGGGCTCCGCCACGCCTGGAATATGCAGGGAGCCGATGTATTTACGATTTCGTTCGATGAATTGCTGCACAGAATCGGCTTGCGGCGCCTGGCCGATATAGTCGGCCACATCGAGGGTGAAAAAATCGCTGTAGGGAATAAAGCCGTCCACGGTTTTGAGATTGATGTGATCGGCGTCGACATAGTAGGCTTCGTTCCAGCCCATCTCTTTGACGGCCTGGTCCGCCGCGTGACGCGTATCGGCCGGCGCGGTGCCGATGATGCTGTGTTCGCGAAAGGATTTGTTCCACACCGGTATCACAGTGATGCCCGCGGCCTGAGCTTGGCGCATGGCCTGCAACTGGGCGCTGCCCTGGCGGCCAAAGCGGTCGCCGACACCCATGGTATACTTTTCCAGTTTCATCTTGCCTCCCGTTATGTCAAGTTGAAAACGTCGGACACCTCAAAGGTGTCCGACGTTTGATTTTACTTTAGTAGTTTCTCCTGAAACGTGGGTTTACTGCCGGCCATTTTGAGAAAAATGTCCAGCGGTACGGTTTTGAAATCAGGTCCCAGCTGTTCCAGGATGCGTTTCACATGGTCGATATCGCTCCATTCGCGAACATGCACCAGCAAAAAGTAGGGCCGTTTCTGGTTCAAAACGGCCAGCTCTTTTAAATCTGCGACCGCGGCCTCAGCCGGACGCGTTTCGGAAAGATAATAGTCGAACGAGATCAGCGGCTTGCCGTCGCGCGTGGTGAACGAGAACGAGGGGGCATAACCGTTAACCAAACCGAGGATATCCGGCATGCCTTTATAAAAAGCATCGACGACCGCCGGCGTGAGTTCGCTGTTGCCTTCCACGGTGGCGCCCTGTGAATAATCCATAATTTCAAACACGTTCAGATCCAGTTGCTTCATCAGTTCGTACGCCTTGCTTACCACCTGCGGCAGAAAGCGCGGCGGAATCGCCTTGGGATACATATAGCCGGGGCCGCCGAGCGAACCGATGAAATAGTCGTTGGCCGTGGCCTGGCTGTAAAAGTATTCCAGCATCGATGGCGCCAGCCACACCCAGTTCATGGTTACCTCCCAGGCATAGGGCATGCTGCCGCGGCCGGGCCGAACCCAGGCGCCCAGTCCGAGACAATCCGTCTGGATGCAGGCAATGTAGACTTTATTCTCCGGCACATAGCTTTGGCCCTTGACCACATTGTGCTGATTTTTGAATTTGAAACCAGGCGTGATCGGCGTTTGATGGCTGAAACTCAAGTTGGGCAGGGTGTGCAGCCCTTCCACGCGCAGGGCAAAGGACGAAGCCAGTTTGACGTGATCGCGTTCTTTGTCTTTGGCATACGAGTGCCAGCCCATGACCATGGACATGGGTTTCATTTCGCTCATCAGTTTTTTAGCCAGGCCGTACTCTTCGCTATCGATCTCTTCTGTGGAGAGATCGTTAAAAAAGGCGCCTTTGAGAATGCCGAAATCGGCCACACCGGGCCGCATGACCTTGCCGGACTCTCCGCCCATCCAGACGATGTAATCGCGGCTGCAGCGCGACCAGTATTTCTGATACGCCCAGGTAAAAATATCAATGTCTTTCTGCCCGGTGAATCGGCCGCGAAAATCGTCGATGAGGCGCAGATTGTATTTTTGCGCCAGCGGGATCATATCTTCCGTGATCACGATGGCTTTTTCCAGTCCGGCCAGCGTAAAGGCAACGATCAACGAGGTGCGCACGTTGGTGTCCCAGACGATATAGCCCTTGACAAAGGGCAGAAAGGTCTTGAGCGCATCTTCAGACGAGGCCAGCTCGCTGAAACGAAAGCCTTTTTTCTCTTTATAAAAATCGAGCATGGACGGCGTGAAACGAAAATCCCATTTGGGTCCATAGATGAAATAGAGACGGGGTGCGCCCTCGTTGGCCAGCCCCTGCAGTGAAATCAGCATCGCCTGTTCCGGCAGTTTGCCGTCGATGGCCCAGTCATCGCTCAGGTGCATGAAAAACGCCGGTCGTACGGTGTCGCGCACCAGCACATAGCGCTCGGTCGCCGGACGGGACGGCCGGGTCACGGTCATGGTCAGAGAGCCATCGTTGTTCAACGCATAGGTGGTTAGCACGGACAGAGTGGCGGTGCCTTGCGAAACCCACACCGGCGATTCTTCTTTTACCTCCAGCTGCCGTCCTGATGAATTCAGACGACCGCTGATTTTTCGCTCTGTACCGGCCATGCGGGAGACGGCCATGAAGACATTGTCCGGCCATACTCTTGATTGCACCAGACGAAGAACGCTCTGGCCGTTACGGGGCAAGCGCAGTGTATCGGCGAACGAGCGGCCGCTGCCCCAGGTTTGGATTACGGTGATATCGTTTTTATCCGCTTGAATAGAGATCTGCAGAGTTTTGAACAGCCCGATCTCGCTGCTTTTCTCCGCAACCAGTTTCCAGGTGCCGGCCAAAGGCAGCTCGGCTGATTCCTGGGCAAAAAGCGGCCAGGTGAACAGGAGAATAAAACGCCAGATTTTTTTACACATAACAACTCCTTGACCATCCGGTTGGTTAAATTTTAGCATATAAAAAATAATATACAAATGTTGACCACAAATAGCAATGAGGAATGAAAAACCGGTTGCATTTTACGCGCCAGAGTGGGACATTACTAATAGGCGATTCCATAAATGGATAAACCGGAATCAAAACCCGGAGACCTCAAAGGTGACCTTCGCCAGTGTGTGACATTAGAGGTGTGAGATTCCAGAATTCGGAGAGACCCGAACCACATGTCGAACACCTCCAGGTCCGACATTTTTGACCACAGCAAGATTGGGGAGAGCATACGATAAAGTACGCGAGCTTGCTTTTCATGTCGCTCATGTTCCTGCTGTGCGGCCATGACAATCAAAAAGATTATTTGTTCAAGATCTGCAATCCAGCCGACGAGGCCGCCTGCGGATATGTGAGCAGCCGAGGCGACACGGTCATCGCTGTTGGCAAATATGAGTTTTGTTTTACCGACACTCTTAAATACATGGCCATCGTTTTGAAAAAGAGCGGCGAGTTGATGGCCATCGATCGGCAGGAGAGGGAATTGTTCGAGGTCCTGTGGTATGACAACGGCCCGGATTATTTCGCTGATGGTCTGATCCGCATTAAAAAGAACGGCAACATCGGTTATGCCGATGAAAAAGGCCGAGTGGTCATTGCCCCGCAGTTCGGTTGCGCCTTTCCATTCCAAAACGGCAGAGCGCGCGTGGCTATGGCCTGCCAAA
>CAZISM010000163.1:8768-10303 GCA_964541895.1 uncultured Cytophagia bacterium | reverse complement strand
TTGAGCAATCGCAGGGATTGGTGGCAAAAATCGCCTCTCACCGCGCTGGTCGGCGGCATCGGCTGGGGCGTCGGCGGCATGATGAGTTACGGCCTGCTGGTGGGGTATGGCCGCGCCGGCGATGTCGGCAACGCCTATTATGGCCTGGCTATGCTGCTGGTGGTGGGGGCGCTGTATGGATTCATCGGCGGCGGCTTTATGGCCCTGATCCTGGAGACAACGCGTGAACGCAAACCGGATTGGGCTACGCTGCTGACGCAAATGACCGCCGGCGCGTTGCTGTTCTGGTACGTGCTGATCGCCCAGTTTGAAATCCGCATGACCCCGCCACGATCGGAATTGTGGGCCGCCTGTCTGGGCGCAGCCGTGGCTCTGGCGTGGTATCTGCACCGATCCGGATTTCAGCGCTCGCTGTATGTGGCCGTTACCACCGCGCTGGGCGCGGGCTTTGGCTTTGGTTTTGGTAATTTTCTGCAGACCGTGGGCGCCGCCTCCGGCATCCATTTCAACTGGTGGAACGTCATGGAGTTCACCCTCGGCTTTTGCGGCGGACTGGGATTGGCCTATGGCGTAAGCCGACACGCCTGGCCCGAGACCACAGAATCTACACCTCGAACCAATCTCCTTGCTCTTGTTCTTCTCCTGTTACCTCTGCCCCTGATTAATATGCTGGAAGCATTTGACCACAGGGAATTCCTGCAAATGGCGGCCGGTGCCCTGGTCAGCAATCCTGATCAGGCCGCCTGGCTGCAATATGTCTGGGCGATCCTGGTTATGGTCATGGCGACAGCCGCCGGTGTTTGGTTGTGGCGAAAGAAACAACTGGCTGCGCTGTTTTTTATGTACAGCGTGTATTATATTGTATTCAGCCATTTGAAAAAAGGAATTTTTCTCGGCGTCGGCGGATCGCAGTGGGAGCACTATGCGTATTGGTTGATTTTCGCCGTCCTGTTGATTGTCTATTTTCGCGCCGGAAAACGTGAGCCTTTGGCTGCAGATGCACCGGCGGCTGTGATCACGTGGAGAGGTTTTCTGGCCGCGTTGGCGGTGATAATGGTTGTGCTGTTTGTCTGCGCCTTGCTCTCGGTCGCCGTTCATTCGGGAGTGCCGGGGTCACATACGAGATTTTAAAGGCAAAAGTTTTGCGCTTCGGGAAATCGGCGCGTTGAATTTGGCCGGCGCAAAGAGCGCGCCGGCCGGCGCAACACGGTTGCTGCACTCCAGGAGCGGGCAAGACGGTTGCTGCACTCCAGGGGGTGGGATGGTGTGGCGTTTTCTTGACTGCAAAATATTGGATCGGATTGTTAATCAGCGAAAAAGGACTCGGTAATGGAAAAGAGCGGTTTGAGGAAAGAGTTGACAGGGGAGATTTTCGGTACCTTTATTCTTATCCTGCTTGGTGACGGCGTCGTCGCCCAGGTCGGTCTGGCGCCCCGACTGGCTGCCGCCGCCTACAACTGGAACACCATCGCGCTGGGCTGGGCTTTTGCGGTTATCATCGCCGTCTATGTCAGCGGCGGCGTCTCCGGCGCCCA
>CAZISM010000163.1:4894-8668 GCA_964541895.1 uncultured Cytophagia bacterium | reverse complement strand
GGGCTTTTGCGGTTATCATCGCCGTCTATGTCAGCGGCGGCGTCTCCGGCGCCCATCTGAATCCCGGCGTCACCCTGGCTCTGGCGGCGCGCCGCGGTTTTCCCTGGAAAAAGGTGCTGCCCTATATTTCGGCGCAAATGCTGGGCGGATTTCTTGGCGCCTTGGGTGTCTATCTCGTCTATCACGACGGCCTCATCGCCACCGCCATGCCCAATGTCTGGAGCACCGGCCCAGGCTCTGTTTTCGGACAAGCCTTCTGGGGAGGCATAGGTACCTCTGCCATCGGCACATTTTCATTTTTCAATGCCTGCACGGCCGAAGCCATCGGCACTCTGGTGCTGTTGTGGGGCATCATGGCCAGCGGCGATTCAAAAAATATGGGGCTGACAAACAATCTCGGTCCGCTGCTGGTGGGCTTTACGGTGCTGGCAATCGGACTCTCCCTGGGCGGCCCCAGCGGCTATTCCATCAATCCGGCCAGAGATCTGGGTCCGCGCCTGTTTGGCGCCCTGGCAGGCACAAAAGGACTTTTTGATGGTTGGTACTGGCTGATCCCGCCGGTGCTGGTTCCTGCCATCGCCGCTCCCATCGGTGTCTGGATCTATGATCTCTTTATTGCGCGCAATCTCTCGGAAAAAAAGTAACAGGAGACCTGAACATGGCCGAATACGTCGGTGCAATCGATCAGGGTACCACCAGTACCCGATTTATGATTTTTGATAAACAGGGCAAAGTAATCGGCGTCAGCCAGAAAGAGCATAAACAGATTTTTCCCAAACCGGGCTGGGTGGAACACGATCCCCTGGAGATATGGCAGGCCACCCAGGAGGTCATCAGAGGCGCTCTCAACAAAGCCGGCCTCAAGGCCAGCCAGCTGGCGGCAGTCGGTATCACCAACCAGCGCGAAACCGCGGTGGTGTGGGATAAAAAAACCGGCAAACCGGTGTGCAACGCCATCGTCTGGCAGGACACCCGCACCGATCAGATCTGCAACGAGCTGGCTAAACAGGGGGGACAGGATCGCTTCCGCACCGCCGTGGGTCTGCCGCTGGCCACCTACTTTTCCGGCCCCAAGATCCGCTGGATCCTGGACAACGTTCCTGGCGTGGCTGACCAGGCGGCCAGGGGAGAGGTGCTGTTCGGCAACATCGACACCTGGCTGATCTGGAACCTGACCGGTGGCGTGCACGTCACCGACGTCACCAACGCTTCCCGTACCATGCTGATGAATCTGCAGACGCTGAACTGGGACCCGGAGTTGCTGGCCGCCATGGCCATTCCGCCTGCCATGTTGCCCGAGATCAGGCCGTCCAGCGAGATCTATGGCACCTGCCAGGGCTGCCTCGCCGGCGTCAAAGTGGCCGGCGATCTCGGCGATCAGCAGGCGGCGCTGTTCGGACAAACCTGTTTTTCAGCCGGTGAAGCCAAGAATACCTATGGCACCGGCTGCTTCATGCTGCTCAATACCGGCGAAGCGCCGGTACAGTCGCAAAACGGCCTGCTGACCACGCTGGGTTATAAAATCGGCGACCAGCCGGCAGTGTATTGCCTGGAAGGCTCTATTGCCATCACCGGCGCACTGGTGCAGTGGCTGCGCGATAATCTCGGTCTGATCCAGACTTCGGCCGAGGTGGAGGAACTCGCCCACACGGTGGAAGACAATGGCGGCATCTATTTTGTGCCGGCCTTCTCGGGACTGTTTGCCCCGTACTGGCGCAGCGATGCGCGCGGTGCCATTGTCGGCATGACCCGGTTCGTTAACAAGGGCCACATCGCCCGTGCCGCTCTCGAAGCCACGGCGTATCAGACGCGGGAAGTGCTGGACGCCATGCACAAGGATTCCGGCGTACAACTGAAAGCGCTCAAAGTGGACGGCGGTATGGTCTTTAACGAACTGCTCATGCAGTTCCAGGCCGATATCCTCGGCGTGCCCGTTGTTCGCCCCACCGTGGCGGAAACCACTTCGCTCGGTGCGGCCTATGCGGCCGGACTCGCGGTCGGCTACTGGCAGAGCACGGATGAACTGCGGAAGAATTGGGGAAAGGACAAAGAGTGGCAGCCCAGGCTGGCCGCCGCCGGCCAGGAAAAGCTCTATCAGGGTTGGAAAAAAGCGGTAACGCGAACGCTGGATTGGGTGGAGTAATCCCCGAACAACACCGTTGATTATACACGGATGGTGTCGACGCTCCAAGTGTTCGACGCCATCCGTTTTTTTATTTTATATCTAGTGGTTGGCCATGTGCGTCGGCCAGAGCGCACGCTCCAGCCGCCGCCGCAGCGTGTCATCCCTGGCGAAATCGGTGACCATCCAGCCGAAGCGATGGGCCTGACGGGTGTGCTTTTCCGTATCAGAGGTGATGATGCCGTATTTGACCGCATGCAGCAAGGGTTGATCCGAGAGGCTGTCGGAATAGGCATAGCTGTGCAGCCAGGGCGCATCCGGCAATCGCTGCCGTAATCGCCGCAGTTTTTCCTCGCCCAGACAATCGGCGCCGGTGAAATGGCCGCTGAAGCGTTCGTTGCGATAATGCAATTCCGAAGCCACATATCCGTCCATCTGCAGCCACTGCACGATCGGTTTGATGTAAACGTCCGGCGAAGCGGTCGCCAGGTAGAGCAGATCCCGCCGCGAGCGGTGCCAGAGCACGCGATCGATCGCCTTGTAGCTGAAGCGATTTTTGAGAACGTCGTTAAAAAAAGCTTTGCCCACTTTGTCGATGGCATCGCGATCCATACCTTTGAGGCCGATCAGGCACAGCTCTTTAGCCCGCTGCAGAGAGATGAGTCTGGTTTTGCGCAGCAGGTACACAACCGCCAGGATCGGGATATAGAGATACCCTGGTGTGTGATGGGCGTAATAGTACCAGATAAACAACCTGAACGAATCGCCGTAGAGCAGGGTTTGATCCAGGTCAAAGATGGCCAGGGCTCTGTTTTTTGTGTCAGGCATGGCAGAATTCCTGTATTTCTTTTTGAAAGGTATGGTACTGCTGCCGGGCTTTCTCAAAGACGACGGAATCGTACGACCAGGGAAAGGTGACGATGGTCCGGTCGAAGAGAAAAAAATCCGGTTGCATCATGGTCTGTCGGCCGGTGATGGTGAGCACGGCGGTTTTGATCCTGGCAGGATCATAGCCCAGGTGCAGCAGATGCCGGTGCACGGCAAGGATACTGTAGCCGGTGTCCAGAGCGTCGTCCAGGATCAGCAGGTTCCGGTCCCGGGGTGGTTCCTGGCCCCGGAACGAAATCTGCCGTTCGCTGTTTCTGTTGTGCAGACCGCTGACGATTTCCAGTTTGCGCAGCGCATGGGAGAGCGCGCGCGGCATGCGGCGCAGGATGAACCGGCTTTTTTCTTTCAGGATATTGGCGCTGCGCTGCGCCTGAATGCCGCTGGCGGAAATGTTCAGATGGCGCGCCAGGGTGTGCGCGCAGTACAGACCGGCCCGCTCGATGTAGAGAATATGTTCGGGCCTGAAATCGCTACGGCGGATTTTTTCCGCCAGTGCGATGAGATGCATTTCAAGAGCTGCAAAATCCAGGTCGATAATGTCGGGGGAAGAATTCGGTCTCATAGTTACTCCAGATGATACGTCCCTTTTTCGCTCATACGATGGCGGATCGAGTTCATTACGTCCAGCGCAAACCTGGGATTCAGCATCATGCCGCCCTGCACCATCAGCGATTTAAAGCTGTATGGTTCCATGCTGCGATATAAAAACGTCTGCCAGAACGTTTTGGGCGAAAACATATAAGGTGTGTTTTGTCTGGCCGCGA
>CAZISM010000163.1:0-4794 GCA_964541895.1 uncultured Cytophagia bacterium | reverse complement strand
GTCTGCCAGAACGTTTTGGGCGAAAACATATAAGGTGTGTTTTGTCTGGCCGCGAACAGGCGCTGTTCGCGCTGATTGCGCCCCAACAGATCCAGGATCGTCTGCAACAGCGCCGGCACAAAGCCGAAAAAGCGGCGATGCAGCGAAGCGGTGATCTCTAAACTTGAAACAACGGCATAGTTCATTTTATTTAGGTTGACAAAGCGGATAAACAGCTCTACATCAAAATCCGGCGCTGCCAGATAATACAGCGGCACATAAAAGTGTTCCAGCTGATAGGTGCGTTCCGGGAACACGCTGTGATAGAGAACGATGGCCAGTTCCGGTTCGGGTCGCAACAGGCGCACGTTGATGTTGTTGATGGAGCGGACGACGACGTGTCCGGCCAGGCTGTGCTTGTTCAGATAGGCGAAATAGTCGGTGGAAATTTCCTGATAGAGATCGATATAATAGGTGCCGCCCTTTTTACCCTTGCCGATTTTATCCTTGCCGCGCGGATCATACAGTGTTCTCTGCTGCGGCGCCCATTCGTGAAAGATATATCCTGCCCGCAGCAGGTGGTCGTAGGCCCGTTCATAGGCCTGCTTGTCACCCATGAAAATGATGTCAGTGTCGTTCGGCGTCGCCGGGTACGGCTTGATGGATTTGAAAACGATATAGTGTTCCGGATCCAGTTCGTTGAGCACGCCGGCGACGCGGGCGAGAACGTCCAGAGTCAGGATGCGTCGCGATTCCAGGGTCTGATATTTTTTTTCCAGGGCCGGCGCCCATCCCGGCCGGCGGTATTTGCTGAGCAGCAGCAGCGCCACCCGATCGGTGAAAGCGTCGTCGTACAGCTCCAGCAGCGTCTGGTCGTCCGGCGGCGCAGCCGTCGGTGCTGCAAAGGGGCTTCCCAGCAGGCTAATGAGGTCAATCATCGTTCAATACCTCCGTATGATTTATGCGAAACGATTCGGATCTGTTCGAGCCGGCAGGTTCGCACACGGCGCGATAGACCTCCAGCAGCTGTTTCATAATATATTGTTTATCAAAGCGATGTCGGGCATCATTCCCGGCCTGCTGCACCAGAGCTTCGCGGTTCGGTTCCAGCAGGGCTTTTTGAATAGCACGAACCATGTCTGCCACATCCCCTGGCCTGTAAAGAAAGCCGTTACGCCCGTCGCTGATCTGTTCGGGAACGCCGCCGTCGGCGGCGCCAACGACCAGGGTGCCGCAGGTCATGCCTTCCATCACCACGCCCGGCAACGGGTCGGGCAGAATCGAGCTGTGCACCAGCACATCCAGCTCTTTCATGATGGCGGCCACATCGTGACGATGTCCGAGCAGATGGATCCGGCTGCGGCCGGCCGCCGCTGCCTGTTGGCCGGCCAGCCGTTCTGCATACGCTTCCTTGCCGGCGGTCGGGCCGCCGATGACGACGAAATGAACGCCGGGATCCTCACGGGTCATGAGATCCGCGGCCTGCAGAAACAGATGCTGCCCTTTCCACTCCTCCAGCCGGCCGACGCACCCCACCAGTTTGTCTCCTGCTGTGAGGCCCAGTTCGTGGCGGAACGAACGGCCGTTCTGCAGATGCCCCACCAGTTTCATGTCCAGCCAGTCGTAGAGAATCATGACGTTGTCGGATGGTTTGGCAAACATGTAGCGGCGGACGCCGTCCGAGACGCAGAGTATGCGATCGCTGAACAACAGGGCTAATCCGGAAAGCAGGCGCTGCAGCCATTGCGGCCTGCTTACGATCATGCGGATATGCTGCAGCGAGGGAATGCCGGCTATTTTTGCCGCCACATTGGCTGCCACGTCCAGCAGATCGTTGCTATGCAGGCAATGAATGTTTTCCCGATGAATGAGCCGGACGATGATGCCAACGGTCCTGAGCAACTGCCAGGGCAGGAGCAGCAAACGGCCTATGCCCGCTTTTTTCTGCAGACGCACGATCGGCCGCACCAGCACGGGAATACCGTGCTGTTCATACTTTAAAGCAATGTCCGTATGCCGGCGCAACAGCACCAATGGCTGCAAGCCGGCTCGCTGTACTTCATAGACCATTTTAAACAGACAGTAATCGGCGCCGCCGACTTCGTCGTTATTGGCATGCACAAAGAGAATTCTGTTGTACTCTGGTTTCATGGATTCCGGTCTGTAGGGTTGAGTCCAGTTGTGCGATCAGAAATAACGCATCGTCCAATACTTCCTGGGGCGCTTGCGTGCCGTCGATGGTAAACCAGTCGTATTGACCGGCCAGTTCCTGGTAATAGACCTGCCGTTCGCTGAGATACTCCAGCGCCTGAATATCGTCTTTGCGGACAAAGGCCACCTCTTCCGGCACATAGAGGTAGATGGCTAGAGACGGTTCGGGAAAGATCCGCATCATGCTCCTGATGACGCCGGTCGTCTCCACGGGATGCAGACCCTGCAGGATGGCCAGGTTCACCGCGGTGTCGAAATAGTATCGGTCCATGATGATGGATTTGCCGGTGCAGAGCGGTTTGAACAGCTTGGCAGCCAGTTGCAGCGAATAGTCGAGGATCCAGCAGGCGGCGTAGACGCGCGCCAGCCGGCCATGGCGTCCGGAGGCCCTCTTTTTTTTCTGCATGTAGCGGCCATAGTCATGCCATTCGTTTTCATGTTTGAGAAAGAACGTGCGGGCCAGCCATTTTACCGGCTTGAGCAAAAAAGGTATGTATTGGCCGTATACATACACATAGTTGTTCTCCCGCAGCCGCTCGGCGAGTTTCAGCGCCAGCGTTGTTTTGCCGCAGCCGTCCACCCCGGTGCAATACAGCAAGCGTGTTTTTTTTGTCATCGTTGTGCCATCAATTTTTCATAGATCTGTACGAGTTCGCGGGTGATGTCCTGCCAGTCCGGCACTACCTGTTTTGTTTCTGCTGTTACGAATGCCAGCGGGGCCTGTTCGAGGTGCCGGGCCGGTTCTTCGCTGAACTGGACGGAGGGATCGGATGTGAAGAAGCGAGGCAGAGCGCCGAACCGGGTCGTGATCACCGGCAAGCCGCACGCCTGCGCCTCCAGCACCGACAAAGGCATGTCCACCGCACCTTTGCGGTTTTTCCACATCGTCCCGGCATCGACATCCGGATCCGTGAGTGTGAACAGATAGACATCCGCCGCCTGATAGACGGCGGCGATGTCGGCGATATAGCGGTCCATAACCACGCATCCGGCCTGGCGCAGCCGTTCGACGACTGGTTTTTCTTTTTTGGTAGAGGTGCTGCCCACGATGACGCACTGAAACCGGCCCTGTTGCTGCAGCCGCATGAACGAATCCAGTTGCCGGCTTTTGCGCAAATGACCTACGTGCAGGGCGATGGGTTTATCGGCAGGCCAGCCCAATTCGCTGCGCAGCCTGCTTTTTTGTTCTGCCGATACCGGATGAAAGATCTTGCGGTCCACGCCGTTGGGCAAAAAAGCGGCTGGAATGCCCAGGTCCTTCAGGCTGCCTTCAAAGGCAGCGGACTGGCTGAACACCAGGTCCGGCTTGAATCGACGCAGGAGACGTTTTTGCCATTTTGCCACATCCGGCCGTGTCGCCGACAGCACGGTTTTCACCTCGCCGCCGATGCGCTTGCGGGTGTAGGCCAGCAGCAAAAAACTGCGGATGCTGGGACCCGGCACATAGTGAATGATATCAGGGCGGAACGCCTGCACCTCTTTTTGTTTGCGAAAGCGGACCAGATCCCGCGGTGCCAGGCAACGAACCTCATGCCGTTGCGCCAGCCGGCTGTGCAGAGACCAGGCGATTTTTTTCAAGCCCTCATCGATGGGGCTGGTCAGGTCGCCCACAAGCAGAATGCGCATATCAGGCCGCCTTTCTGCGTATCGTTGTGACCCGGAACGGCTGCCAGTCGCCGCGGATCAGAGATCGTATCGCAAAAGCGCGCAGCCGGTACAGCGTGCGCAGCGAACGAAACAGTCGCGGCCGATCCTGGGGACGGCACCAGGGGAACGGCCGGTGCTGAAGAATGATGTCCTGCTGATCGAGCCAGAAACGATGCTGGTACTCACGCACCGTTTTGCTCTCTTCGTGCAGACGAAAGTCGGCCAGCTTATGCCGGACCAGTCCGAACTGCACGCCGGCCACATGCATGCGCAGAAAGAACTCGTAATCCAGCAGATAGTGCAGTGATTCGTTCAACACTCCGCTCTGCTGCAGGGCGGTGCGGGTGAAAAATGTGGCCGGTTGCGGCACGCCGGCGCCGCCGAACAAGGCGGTGTTAAAGTGAAAGGGGATCGCTTTGCGCACATAGAGCGGGCGGCCGCTGCGGTCAATAAAGCCCAGATCGCCCACCATGCAGCCGATCTCTTTGTGATGTCTGCTGTAATCCGCCACCAGGTGAAAGGCATCGGCTGAATAGAGGTCATCCGAATTCAACCAGGCCAGTATATCGCCGCCGGCCATTTTTAATCCCTGATTGATTGCGTCAGCCTGGCCGCGATCCGGTTTGCTGTGCCAGTAGGTGATGTGGCGGGCATATTTTTTGATCACCGACACCGTGTTATCCGTGGAGCCGCCATCGAGAATAAAATATTCCAGGTTCGGGTACTCTTGATTGAGGACGCTGCGGATCGTCGCTTCGATAAAAGCGCCCTGATTATAAGAAGGCGTGATTACCGTTATTTTGGGGATGAAACTCATCTCTGCACCTCGATAGATCTGATGGGATGCGCTCCGGGGCGAACGCGGACGCGTCTGGCCAGGTGTTGGTCGCGATCGACCACTTCCATCCAGGCGACCCAGATTCCGAACCAGGAGAGCATGCGGATGTTTTCTGCAAA
>CAZISM010000162.1:0-10649 GCA_964541895.1 uncultured Cytophagia bacterium | reverse complement strand
GGATTCGACCTATTCTAATCTGCAACCCGGGGATCTGCTGTTTTTCGGCCCCAGAACCGAAAGAATAACCCATGTGGCCATGTACCTCGGCGACCGCCGTTTTATCCATAGCGACGGCATGGTGCGCATTAACAGCTTTGATCCGAAAGACGAGTACTATAGCGAGTATCGCGTCCGCGGCCTGCGCCTGGCGCGGCGGTTTGTAAAATAAAAGTTGCTTGTTTTTGCAGGATTTTTTTCTTATTTTAACGCGTTATCAATAGAAAGCATCGTTGATATCAGCTTCGGTTACTTCTGAACAATGCAAACCTGCACTGTCCGCACCGGTTGTTTGAGCTGCCTCAGATCGCTCCAGATCGCATCACATCTTCAGCACGCCTCAATTTTTGCTACCATAAAAGAAACGGCTCATTGTCAAGCAGCGTACCGTTTTCACAATGATTCAGTCAACAAAGGAGGTGAAGAGCTCGAATTCATCGGTTCACTGAACAAGGAATCACCTGATCAACGAACGAGATCGGACCAGTGGCCCCAAAAACGAATTTTGATGTATGCAAAGGAGATGCACATGAAAAAACTGCTATTACTTTTTTTGATCATACCCGCCGCCCTGTTGGCCGTTGGCCAGGCCGGCAACATGTTGACATTCACCCAGACCGAAAACGACGTTATCCTAGTGCCGTATAACACAGCCATGAACACAATGTCCGGCAACTATACGATTGAGGCCTGGATCAATACCACCTATTTTACCGGTTATCCACGAATCATGGATCGTGAAAATGTGTTTGCCTTTTTTCTCGATGCTCCCGGCAAACTCGGCTTTCGCGGCAATGATTATGGGCAGATGGTGCTGTCCCCGGCCAACACCATAACCCTAGGTTGGCATCATGTGGCCGCGCGCTGTATCGAAAATGCCGGAGTTTATACCGTCACCCTGTTCTGCGACGGCGTAAATGTGGGCAGCGGCAGTCATGCCTCCTTCAATCTGCCGACCGATCAGACCACTGATCTGACCATAGGCGACCGCGCCCTGGCCGTGTTGGCACCGTTTGAGGGCTCCATTGATGAAATCCGCATCTGGAATATTGCCCGTACCGATGTGCAGATCAGCAACAGGCGCGGCTTGCCTTTAATGGGGACTGAACTTGGTCTCGTCGCCTATTTCAAGTTGGATGATGCGAGCGGCCAGGTCGTGAACGATGCCACCATTAACAATCTAGACGGCCAGCTTGGCCTCACCGCCGTGGTGGAAGCAACCGATCCGGCCTGGGCTTCGTCTACTGCTCCGGTCGGCCTGAACCAGCTGACCCCCGGCGGCCCTGGCAGCGTGCCCATCGCTGACCCTTTGACCATCACCTGGGCGGCCAACCCCATGTTGGCACACGTCAACATTCTCTACTCGCCCGATGCCGGCACCAGCTGGAAGATCATCGGCTTCCGCGTGCCCAACACCGGCACTCTCAACACCTTTGTCCCTGGCGAAGTCACCAACTTTGCCCTGTTT
Source organism: uncultured Cytophagia bacterium (assembly GCA_964541895.1). Taxonomy (GTDB): domain Bacteria; phylum Zhuqueibacterota; class Zhuqueibacteria; order Residuimicrobiales; family Residuimicrobiaceae; genus CAZISM01. Next base: position 9,142 of record CAZISM010000162.1, on the reverse strand, counting down.
CGCGTCGCCGACCCGGATAAACCGGCTGACGGCGATAACAGCGACAACGTCATGAGCTTTACCGATCCCGGCGGCTGGAAAACCACCATCACCAAGGAAGCGGAAAACGGCATCCTTGCCAACAAGATGTACACCAGCGTCGACGGCCAGGCCTTTGGCTGTTCATTCATATTCAGCAAAAAAGAGAACGTCGGTACAACTGAAATAGAGTTCAATATTACTACGCCCGGTTTGTACGCCATCTGGTGTCGCACCCGAGCGGTCGGCGGTTCTGCCAACTCGTTCTTCTGGAAAGTGGATGGCGGCCCGGAAAAAGTCATGGATACCGAGAAACGGGACGTTTGGATCTGGGAAACGCTGTCCGATCGCGGCAATCAGCCCGGCTATCCCTATCAGGAGGTGGATCCGGTGATTTTCAATTTCAGTGCCGGTACGCACAAGATCAAATTCCGCGCCCGTGAAACCCATTGCCGGCTGGATCAGATCCGAATCACCAACGAACTCGGTTCGCGCATCAACGCCACGCCGTCAGCCTGGATCGAACTGGTCAGCCTCAAAGGCGGCGAACGCATCGTTCGCAATTCCACCTATGAAATCAAATGGCGCTCGCATAACGTGGGCTCGAAAGTGAGCATCCAGTATCATTTCGGCCGCTTTTTCACCAACGGCCCGGTGCTGCTGGCGCACAACATCGACAACACCGGTTCGTTCATCTGGCATGTGCAGGACGATACCTGCACCGACGCTTTTATTCGCATCTCCAGCGGTGAACCCGGCACCTGTCCGGTGGACCAGAATCACAACGAGTTCGAAATCATCAATCCGCCGCCCAGCATCACCGTGGTGTATCCCAATGGCGGAGAAAAATGGTCTGCGAAATCCACCCAGACCATCACCTGGACCAATCAGAATTTTTCCAACAAGGTCGACGTGCTCCTGAGCTTTGACAACGGCGACTCCTGGAAAACGCTGGCAGGCAACATCAACAATACCGGCTCCTTCACCTATACCGTGCCGGACACCTCGGCAGATTCATGCCTGGTGAAGGTAGCGGACAAAACCACCGGCACGCCCAACGATCGCAGCAACTGGGCGTTTACGATCTATCCGGAAATCAAAGTGACGACGCCGAACGGCGGTGAGACGTTCCAGGCCCTGTCCACACAGCAGGTCGGCTGGACCACAAAGAAATTCACCGGCGACGTCAACGTGTTCTATAGCACCGACAACGGCAAGGTGTGGAATTCGCTGGCCACCAGCCAGGCCGCCGGCGACACCATCGAATGGACCGTTCCCGACACACCGTCCGACTCTTGTCTCATCAAAGTGGCCGGCGCTGCCAACGGCTTGCCCATGGACAAGAGCGATCTGGTGTTCAAGATTACGCCCAAATCAGTAGAGCCGCCGCCGGTCAGCAAAGAGTATGCGCTCTATTTCGACGGCAGCAACGACTATGTGGAAATTCCCAGCGCACCCAGCCTGAACGTATCGGAAAAATTCACCATCGAGTTCTGGTTGAAAACCTCCACGCCGGCGCAAAAATGGACGCGCATCATGGAAAAGGGATCGTGGGACGAATATTATATGGGCTTTTATGGCAATGCCGGCAAGATGAGCGGCGCGTTGCGTACCGCCATTCCCGGCGGCTCGGCCATGACCACGCCCATCGGTCCTTCCACCACGGCGATGAGCAAGGATAAATGGTATCACGTGGCCGCCACCTTTGATGGCACCACAGCCAAACTGTATATCAACGGCAACGAAGAGACCAGCAAGAGCGCCACGGTGCTGCCGCGCAGCCTGGTCAACGCACTGATCCTCGGCGCTAAAAAGAGCACCGCCGGCACGGAATACCACTATCAGGGTTATCTGGATGAAGTACGCATCTGGAATGTGGTGCGCAGCAGGACGGACCTCATCGCCGGTATGTACAAACTGCTGGCCGGCGACGAAGCGGGCCTGATGGCCTATTATCCCTTTAACGAGGGCAGCGGCCAGGTGGCCGGCGATCAGACCGTCCACGCCAACAACGGCCGTCTGGGCAACAGCAGCGATGCCGACGCGGCGGATCCGGCCTGGGTGGAGAGCGATAAACCGGCCGCTGCACCGGTGCAGACCACGGCCATGGCCAAGGCGGCGGCCGAGGTCACAACGGCCCTGCCGGCTTCGTACCGTCTGGAGCAAAACTATCCCAATCCGTTCAACGCCGGCACCACCATCTATTTCGAGATTCCGGATCAAAAGGGTGAAGCGGTGGAAGCGGCTCTGGAGATCTATGATGTCAGCGGCCGCCTGATCAGCGCGCTGTGGCACGGCACCGCCCAGGCCGGCCATCACCAGGTGTACTGGAATGGCACCGACGACCAGGGACAGACGGTCTCTACCGGCATGTATTTCTATCGTTTGCGCGCCGGCGAATTCGCCGAAACCAAACGTATGATTATGATCAAATAATTTGTAAGGGCGAAGCATCACTAACGTGATGCTTCGCCCCTACCGTATTCGCCATTCATGAATGCCGCCGGCAAACTGCGGCTGCGATTGCACCAGCAGCCGCAATTTGCGCGTGCGCACCGTTTCAAAGATCACCCTGTTAAATCGGTCCGGTGCAATTGTATAGGCATCGGTCGTATAGACCGGTTTCCACTTGTCGTCTTCCCAATATTGGATCTTCCATGATTTCGGCACCCGGCACTCGCCGATACCGGTATCGTCAAACCAGTACACCTCCACAGTAGACACCTCTTCCGGCTGCGCAAATCCGTATTCGATCCACTCCTCTGTGCCTTTGTGGGGCCAGAAATGCCAAAAGGGAATATTGTGATCGTTCGATGATGCCGGCTCCAGCAGATCGTGCACCGCATCCGGATTGGGCCCAAACGAAGCAGCGACGCGGCTGGTGGATGCCAGGGTCGGTTGTCCGGCGGCATGCACCGCCTCTTCCTGCCGGGCGAGCCAGACCGTCATCTCGCCACGACCGCGATGGGCCCAGGCATAATACGGTATCGCAGTAAACGGCTGCGACCGTTTTTCCATACCGCCTTTGCTGTTCTGATAGTACGCCACAGCCTGGCCCCGGACCACCTGCACGCCGCTCAGCAGATCGGCTTGAAAATCGGTTGACAGTTCCGCATTGTCCGGCAACAACAGATTGCGCACATGGTTATCCGGAACATCCGGCCACTCGGTGCAAAACACCAAGGGGCCCCTCTCCAGAGCAACCCGGCCGCGATCGGCGGCCACACTGTCATGCGCCAGCACACGGCGCACCGGCATGGTCATCTCCAGTTCCACCGTATCACCGCTATGCCAGGTGCGGCGAACCGCTGCAAAGCCTTTTTGAATGTTCAGCGCCTGCGGCTCGCCGTTGACCCGCAGGCTGAGCTGTGCCGGCGTGGCGGTCTGGTAGCGATAGAGGTCGCCGGCCAGCGGTCGGCCCTGCGCCCAGCCGGGCACGCGCAGGTTCAGCGTAAAGGTATGACCGTCCTTGTCAGGATTCACGTTGATCACAACACGGCCGTCCCAGGGATAGCGGGTTTCCTGAACAATACGAACGCTCCTTTCCGCCACCTGCACGGTCGCTGTGCCGGACATATACAGGCTCACATACAGGCGATCATCGTTTACCGCATAGACATAACCGGGCACCGACGCCATAAAGCGGGCCACATTGCCGGGACAACAGGCACAGCCGAACCACTCGCTGCGACTGTGCTGTCCGACCGATTCCAGCGGATTGGGATAAAAAAAGTGCATGCCGTCCAGAGCCACACCGGCCAGCAGGGCGTTGTACAAAGTTCGTTCGAGGACGTCGAGATAACGGCCGTCGCCGTGCAGCAGAAACAGCCGGTGATTCCAGTAGACGTTGGCAATGGAGGCGCAGGTTTCGTTGTACGCGCTCATGTTCGGCAGTTCATAATTTTTGCCGAACGCCTCGCCGTTGCCGGTGGCGCCGATACCGCCGGTCAGATAAAGCTTTTTGTTCACCACATTGTCCCACAGGCGATCGATGGCCTGCAGCATGTTTTTATCGCCGCTCAACGCCGCCACATCCGCCATGCCGGCATAAAGGTAGCCGGCGCGTACGGCGTGCCCCACCGCTTCATCCTGTTCGATCAGCGGCTGGTGATCCTGATTGTATTCCCCCCATAAGGTCCGGCCGTCGAGCGAACGACCGCGGATATCGAGAAAATATTTCGCCAGGTCCAGATATTTTTTCTCGCCGGTGATGCGATATAATTTGATCAAACCCATTTCGATGACCTGATGACCGGGCGGGATCTGCATCTTGCCCGGGCCGAACGAAGCCCGGACCAGATCTGCGTTTTTCAGCGCCACATCGAGCAGATTGCGTTTGCCCGTGGCCTGATAATGAGCCGCTGCTGCTTCATAGAGATGGCCGGCGTTGTACAATTCGTGACTGCCCTGTTCCTTGATCCAGCGCTCGTCGCCGAACCAGTTACGCAGATGTTCGGCATGGTTGGTGCGGCTGGTGTAGAGGTAGCCGTCCTCTTCCTGGGCGGCTGCAATAAGGGCGATCAGGCTGTCGAGATAGGCTTCCCTCTTTTCATCCTTGCGCACCGCCAGAGTATACGCCGCGCCCTCCAGGGTTTTATAGATGTCGGTGTCGTCAAACGGAAACGAACCCTTGTGCTCCCCGGTCTTGAGACCGCCGGCGATGGCAAAATTATCAACCCGTCCGGTCACCACACACTGATTAAAGGCATGCGGGATCGTCCTGTCCGTGTTGGTGGCGATGCGGGGCGCCCAGAAAGCATCCTGCACCTGCACCTGCGTAAATGGAACCGGTTGTATCGGATAATCTTTTTCAACGTGCGGCGCACAAGAGATCAACAACAGCATCACGAAAAAGAAAACTGGCAGCAGGCGGTTCATGGTTTCTCCTCACGGTTCATGTGCGATGGGTTCTGAAAGCGTTGACGCAACTCCGCCAACAAAGCTTCGTCCAGCAACCGGCGTCTGAACATACGTTCGGCCAGAACCTGGCGCTGGTTGTTCATTCTCTTGTTATTGTCTCTGGTCGGTGAATATCGTATAGGATTGGGCAATACCGACGCCAGCCGGATCGATTCTTCCACGGATAACTCGGCGGCGGATTTATTAAAAAAGCGTCGGCTGGCGGCGCCGACGCCATAGACACCATCGCCCCATTCGATCACGTTGAGATAAAGCTCCAGGATGCGTTTTTTGCTCAGCACTTTTTCCAGTTGATACGCCAGCACGGCTTCGCGTACTTTGCGAATCGGATTCCTGGACGGACTGAGAAACAGATTCTTCGCCAGCTGCTGAGTGATGGTGGAGCCGCCTCTGGACAACCGCTTTTTTTCGAGGTTGCGCTCCATGGCGATCTTGACGCCCTCCCAGTCGAACCCCTCATGCTGGAAAAATTTGTCGTCTTCTGAAATCAACACAGCCTGTATCAAGGCCGGCGAAATCTTTGCCAATGGCGTCCAGGTGTGTTGTCGCTGGGGTTTGCGGCCTTTTTCCTGCGCCTCTCGGGCGCGATAGCGCATGAAAGCCGTTTCGCCCGGATTGGCGGTCTTGAGCCCGGTCACATCACGCACACTGTCCAGCACCGCCCAGCCGATCCCGATCACCAGCAGGCTGGTGATGAGGATGAGCCAAAAGCCGGGCCGCTGGTAATAGGCCGGTCGCTGAATGGATGGTGTCCCTTGCGGCTCCGCCGCTTCGCCTGGCGGGACAGACTCTTGGTCCGGGGACATGACATACTCCTCAATCTGGGAAAAGCAGGATATTTGTGTTGCACGTTTCTATATTAGCAAATTTACTTTAGCAAAGCAACAAATACCTGACAGGCGCGATGAAGGATCAGCCTTGTCCCAGTTCACACGTTACCCGGACGCAGGCGGATCCGGAACAGCAGGTAAGGCCGTTACTGTTTTTCTTGTTTAATGTATTTGATTTTATTAATTTAATAAAGAACACCCCGAAATTATACGCCACGGACCTGTTTATGAATATTCTCGACCTCATTGCCAAAAAACGCGATCAGTTCGGCTTGAACAGCAAAGAGATCCACTGGATCATCGACCATTATGTCAGTGGCGTGATCCCGGATTACCAGATGGCCTCACTGCTGATGGCCATTTATCTGACCGGCATGGATTTTCAGGAAACCGCCGAGCTGGTGCATGCCATGCTCCATTCCGGCCGTGTCATCGATTTAAGCGATCTGGCCGGCGCTAAAATCGACAAACACAGCACCGGCGGCGTCGGCGACAAAGTGTCGCTGATCCTGGCGCCTCTGGTGGCCAGCATGGGCGTTACCGTACCCATGATCTCCGGCCGCGCCCTGGCGCACACCGGCGGCACCCTGGATAAACTGGAGTCCATACCGGGCTTCCGCTGCGATCTGTCCGTCACCGAGTTCAAGACGCAACTGGCCCGGATGCAGGTGTCCATGATCGGTCAAACGGATGACATTGTTCCGGCTGATAAAAAAATGTACGCGTTGCGCGATGCCACCGCCACGATCGCATCGGTGCCGCTCATCACCGCCAGCATCCTCAGCAAGAAACTCGCCGCCGGCATTACCGGCCTGGTCCTGGATGTTAAAACCGGCCGGGGCGCGTTTATGCCCGAGCTGGCCCAGGCGGAACGGCTCGCCCACAGTCTGGTGCAAACGGCCGCGTTGAACGGTTTGCCGGCTGTGGCGTTGATCACATCTATGGATCAACCGCTGGGCTACACCGCCGGTAACTGGCCGGAAGTGATGGAGGTGCTGGAGTGTTTGCAGGATCGCGGACCTTCCGATCTCATGGAGGTGACCTTGGCGCTGGCGGAAGAGATGGTGCTGCTGGCGGAACCGCACCGGCCGCGAATCGCGGTTCGCCGGAAACTGGAAGAGCAGATCCGCAACGGCGCCGCCATGGACCTCTTTCTGCGCATGGCGGAACATCAGGGCGGTGATGTTACTGTGCTGCAGCATCCGGAAAAATATCCCCGGCCCCTGGTGGAGGAAAAAGTGTACAGTCCGGAAACCGGCTCTGTCATGGCCGTCGATGCCTTGCACATCGGACGAGCCGTGACCTGTCTCGGCGCCGGCCGCATTCGCAAGGAGGATGAGGTGGATCCCAAAGCCGGGATGCGGCTTTTGAAAAAAGCCGGCGACAGGGTGCAGGCGGGCGAAGCGTTGGCGATTTTGTACTGCGATCGGCGCCAGGGGTTGGTCGAAGCTATGGCGGAAACCTACAGCGCCTTTCACATCGGCGAAGAGATAGCCAAATCCCAAACGATGATCATTAAACGAATCGACTCTATTCAACCCTAGGCTGAAACCAAAACAAACGGAGGAAGGAATGAACAAGCTCGTGTGGAGTTGCATGTTGGTGTGTTTGCTGCTGGGTGCAGCCGGTGCCGCACAACCGGTGCTGTTGACAACTAAAATTCAACCTGCGATCGCGGCTCCCGGAGATACGGTCCGCATGCAGATCGAATTTACCGGCAAAGCCGAGCAGATTCGGGAGGTGATGGTGACTGTGCGCGAATACCCCAACGATGCGCCCAGGTTTCAACTCAAAGCGAACGGCAAAGACGGCAAGAACCTTTGGCAGCACAAGACCGTCGTGCCCTGGGATGCACCGTCACAAGAGTTTCATCTCGACATCAGCGCCACTGACAAAGACGGCAAAGAGATCGTGACCAAAGGCTTTGAAGATAATTATACCGGCCGCACCGGCACGATTGCATTTCGGGTACAATAGCCGCACTCGGGATTCCTATTAGGACAAGGGACCCCGGATGTTGCCGCGCTTTTTGCGGCAACTCCGGGTGTCCCTCTACGCGTTTTCAACCAGTTATGGAACACCCGGAGTTTAAAGACATTTTGCAACAGTCTCTCGAGGTCCGACATTTGGTTCCGGCTTGTCCGGGTCAGGACAAGGAACCGCGGATGCTATTCTGTCTTGATCAACGTGGAATGAAGCAGCGCCATTTTCCAGCCGGTCGCCTCTTTTTTTAAAATGGCGGTTTCCACCCAATAGACCCGCTGCTCCTTGCCCTCGGCCAGGACCGATCCCTGATTTTTATAGCTGACCCACGCCACCGGCCCCTGCACGACGGTCTCGCTGATATCGAGTTTATAGGCCAGCCTGGCCGTGGTTTCATAACCGCGCATGCTGTCGATCAGGCTGTCGGCATTCCAAAACAGACCGTTCTCGATCAGGCGGAAATCCGGCAACGTCTGTTCACGAATGGTTTGATAGTTATAATCCGCGAGCGCCGTAAAAAAGGTGCGCAGCACTTTTTCCGCCTGCCGTTTTTCCTTGCCGTCATCTACCTTTACCTCCGTTTTGCAGCCCGGAAGAAAAAACAGGCAGCACGCCACGATCAGATATTTTTTCATACTATCGACCTCTACTTTTGTTTATCCCCTGCTTCTCTATTTGACGGCTTCCAGGATCAACACCCAATCGTTACCACGTCCTGCCGCTCCCGGCGCCGTAAAAGCCGGCATGTCATGGCGTGCAAACGTACCCGCCGCAGCATAGGTGCCGTGACGGGGATCAAACCACTGCGCGCGAAAACGTTGACCAGACAGGGATTCAACGGACACGACGCAGCGGCCGCCATAGGCAAAATAAATCATCGCATAAGCATGGCCGCGGCAGGCCACCGCCGTGCTGTCAGCCGCCTCGTGTATCAGACTCTGATCCGGCACGCGCTCCAGCATCGGCTTTGATTCCATCAGTTGACGAACGTATTGCATCTGAAAGGCGCCGGCCGGATCGAGGGATTCATACCAGTAATAGCGGGCGCTGGAGACCGGCTGTCGACCCGGCGCATACAGCTGCCACACATTGTGGTTGCCATAGGTGTGGCCGAAACCGCCGCTGAACAGATTCCAGTAGGCCGCCTGGCGCACATCAAAGTCGTCAAACCAGCCGTTTTCCGGCTTCCAGTTGATCGGGTGATCTTCATAGCGCGCTTCGCCGTCCAGGCAAGGCTTAACCGGCCGCTGCGCATAATCGGCACCAATCAAAAGACCGTTGGCCAAATCCCGTTTGCCGTGGCCGGACTGCAGCATATTGAAATCGAGCCACGCCTCCTGCTGCAGCCAGTGCGACGAACTGCTGCCGCCCCAGGGATGAAACGTGATCAG
>CAZISM010000161.1:5886-10798 GCA_964541895.1 uncultured Cytophagia bacterium | reverse complement strand
GCGTGATCAAATTATTGCTGATGGTGTCGTTGCGGCAGATTTCGCGCTGATCCTCTGGATTATAAACCGTGGTATGCACCTCATGCTCTTCGGAAAATTTACTGTGCATGATGCCGGCGCCGGCAATGTCATAGAACACATTGCCGGAGATCGCATTATCATGGGTGCCATAATGCAGGTCCAGTGCCGTGGCGCCCATATTGCAAAAGACATTGCGTTCGATTTTGATATGATGGCAGCCGGTCGCATAAAAAGCAGCCGGCGGTCGTCGGAAATACTGCCGGTTTTCCGCTTCGACGCGTACGGTGTAGTGGCCGGCCTGGGATTGCAGCATACCGGTTTCCTCGGGTAAAATCCAGCCACTGTGGCTGAAACAAAGGCCGCTGAACGTGACATGATGCACCGGTTGGTCCAGGGCGCCATCGATATGCAGCAGCCGCTGCAGGCGCGGGACAATGGCCTGGAGCAGCCCTGCCATTTTTTCTTCCGGCCGCGGTTTATAATACAGCGTGCCCGTTGAGATATCGTGATACCATTCTCCCGGCTGATCGAGAAATTCAAGAGCGTTTTCGAAATGAAAGGCCTCATTTTCCGATTTGATCGGGTACATCCGGCGGAACACCAGATCCCGTTCCGGCTCGCGCGGTGCGACAAATGCATAATCGCCATGGATCGAAAACGATGCCAGCGGCAGCACGGCTTCGGCCCAGTGCATGTGTACAATCATGTCCACTTGATCTAGATGGCCCCAGTTATGGATCAACTCACGATCAATGACGATCTCCCGGTCCCGTTCGTTCCAAAATTTCAAACGAAAATAGCTGCCTTCATTCGGTGTGCGGGCGCGGGTACAACGCTTGCCATTCATGTACAGCTGCCGGAATTCACCCTTGACCCCGGCCGTGTACAGGCCCGTTTCATCAAGACGCCAGTCTCTTACCAACTCGCCGCCGCAGAGTTCGGGTTGTTCACCCGGATAGGCCTGGTAACGCACAAAGTGCCCGTTCTGCCCCGAGTCGCGCGCATCAAAGCGGACCGGTTCCTGCAGAAAATAGCAGCCGCTGCGCAGGTAGACGGTGATGTCCTGATTCATGGTCGCATTTATTTTGCGTACCGCATCGCGCGCCTTAACGATGGTGGCGAACGGCTTTTTTAAAGTACCGGGATAGCTGTCATTGCCGTAAGGGGAGACGTAGAATACCTGGTCGTTCTTGCCGGCATGCACAAGCATGGGAACCATCATTCCCAGTAAAAAAAGTAAAAAGCGCTTCATGAATTCATCCTCATTGGTTTTAATTGAATATTACATAAAGACTCAGCATAATCACTCCCAACAGCATCCAGTGCAACCAAATGCTCGCCCTGCCTGAGCGAAAAGTTTCCCACAAGGTCGGCAGGGGAGTAGGCCGGCACTCTTTTTGCGTCCACAGCGAAATCAGGATCATGAAAATGGACAGGGCTGCAAACAGATAAAATGACAACAGTAAATAATGCGGCCATACCACTCCACTGGGCCAACCTTTGAATTGACAGGCGCCCACTGCCAGGCTGACCGTGGAACCGATGACCAGGGTAACCAGAGCGGCCCTGGCTGTGGCCCTGCGCCACAGGGCGCCGATGAGAAATACCGCGGCCATGGGCGGGGCAAAGAAGGCAATGATGCCCTGTAAAAGATTGAACAGGTCGCGACCGACCGATGCCATGCTCCAGGCGATGAAAACTGTGAGTACCGCGATGAGCAGAGTGATCATTCGACCCATCCAGCGAATCTCTTGTTCCTGGGCCCTGGGGCGGATTTTTTTGCAATAAATGTCCAAAGTGAATATGGTGCTGAACGAGTTCAGGGCCGAATCGATGGTGCTGATGATGGCTGCGATCAGTACTGCAACGATCAGACCGATCATACCGGTCGGTAGCAGACGGGTGACCAGGGTCATATAAGCCGCATCGGGATTTTCCAGATTGGGAAACAGGACGTAGCACAAAATACCGGGAATGAAAAAGATAAAGGGCGGCAGAATTTTTAAAAACGCGGCGAACAAGGCGCCTTTTTGACCTTGCTGCGTGTTCCTGGCGCCTAGCACGCGCTGCACAATGGTCTGATCCGTGCACCAGAACCAGACGCCCAGCACCGGATAACCAAGAACAATGGCCGGCCAGGGAAAGGTAGAGTCATCGGCCGGCCGAAACAGTTGCCAATAATCGGCAGGCACGCTTTCCAGAATGGCAGCCAGACCGCCTGCCTTGAAATAGGCGATGCCGGTCAAAGCCGCTGATGCACCGATCATAAGCACAGACTGAAAGGTATCGGTATAGACCACCGCGGTCAGTCCGCCGGTGATGGTGAAACTGGTGGCCAGGGCCATGAGCAGACTGAGGCAGAGCCACAGCGGCCAGCCGGTGATCTGCGACAGCAGCAGACCACCGGAATACAACGAACCCCCCAGCCACAGGATGACCGTGGTGAAAAGGGCATAATAGGATAAAAACGTTCTGCTCCTGGCATCGAATCGGTGTTCCATGAATTCCGGCATAGTCGATATCTTTGTGGTCAGGTAATGCGGGACAAAGACCATGGCCAGGAGCATGAGGAATATCCACGCCAGCCATTCGAAATTTGCCGCCACCATACCGGATGTATAGGCAACGGAAGCGGAAGCAAGCATGAAGGAGGGCGAAACATTGGTACCAAAAATGGAAAATCCGATATTGGGCCAGGTCAGATTGCGGCCGGCGAGAAAAATATCCACTGATTCCTGTTTGCGAAAGCTGATCCAGAAACCGAGTCCGAGCACGCAGACAACATAAATCAGAATGACGCCGATATCAAGAGGTTGCAGGCTATTGTTAATTTCCAAGGAAGGCTCCTGTTGTTATGGCCTGGTCCGGTCCGGTGATTCGGCTGAGAGATAAATGACGCCCGGTTTGATCATCTCGGCAATGGACAGGCCGGCGAATCCGGTGGCAGAGATGGAACAGGCTGCCCAGCCTTGCAAGCTGTGGCCGCCCCAGGATACGGTGGCATCACTTACCATGATGCCGAGGCGCTGCGAGAATTGCGGCGTGCACAGAAAACGTTTGGCCAGGGAGACAAAGCGTTCCACTGCAGGGTCCGCGGTCATGCGCTGATAATTCAAAAAGGCCAAAGGAATGCCCGCGGTTTTCGAGTTGTTCCAGGCATCCTGCAACGGCCACCAGGACTGCTGGCCTAAAAGGGCGAGCACGCCTCTTTCGCCATGGATGTACCAATCGTAACATTGGCGGATTTTATCGCGCAAGACCCGATCTTTTGTGTGATGAAACACGGTGAACAAACCGTCAATGTGATAGAACGCTTCGCCGAAATACAAACTCGGCTGCGGCTGTATCAGACCTTCCTTGGTGCCGGCGTGGTTGTACCATATGGGCCGGCCATCGGGATTCCAGTTGTCGGCCATAAAATGCGCTGCCTTTTCGGCAACAGCGAGGTATTTCTTTTCACCGGTCTGAACATACAATGAGGTGAACGCGGCCATCTCGGTGGCTGTGGCTGTGCTGTATTCCTTGACCCGCTTTACGCCGCTCTCCATGGCATTGGAAAAACCACCGGAAGGCTGCTGCCATTTGCCGGCCCAGTCGTCGCAAAAGCGTTTCAGGGCATCGACATAATGCAACCTGCGCGGCGAGTCCGCGTATTGGCAGCTCATGCCCAGTGCCGTGGCAATGCTGCCGATATCGGCCAGATTCATCCATTCGTGCTCATAGATGTCCTGAATTTCTTCTGGCGTCAACTCACTGGTGGGCCTGTCCCGGAAAATTTGCTGCCAGGCGCCGTTGGGCAATTGCTCGGCCACCAATGCATCCATGATGCGGAAGACAATGTCCAGATATTTTTTATCGCCCAGGATTTCATATCCGGCCAGCAGCGTTCGAATTGGATAGGCTGAGGTATACCAGTAGAAATTCGCGCCTTTACGGCCGGGTTCATAGTCGCCGAGAAAACCATTAGGTAGCTGATGGACTAAAAACCAGTCGCAGATAATCCGCAGAGCCGTTTTGGTATCAGTGCTGCCGTCGCGCATCACCAGGTCCAGGGCCGGCAGATCATCGGGCGGCGCCTCATCAAAAAGCCGGCGCAGGGCTGCACCCGGTTCACCGGCCAGCGCCAGACCATTGATGGCAAATTCCGCACCTGCGGCTGCCTGCAATCGAAGTTTCAGTTTCTGCATCAAGACCTCGGCCGGAAAGCTGAACCGTTTCTCCTCTCCTGGCTTTAGCGTGATGCCGGATTGCACCAGGCTGTCCTGCACATAAATATCGAAAGGTCCTTTTCCTTCCCTGGGATCACCAAGAATGACGGTGATTTCATAGTCGCCGTTATCAAGACCGATCCAGAATTCGCCTTTGGGTCCGCCGACAAAATCGCGACGCAGCGGATCCTGCACGTCCATACGCTCCACTTCACGAACATTGTCGATCCAGAGATAGCGTGGACTGTGATACACTCTGGAGACCGGCGTATAACCGGGCGCCACATCCTGGAAGGCGCCGCCGAAATCGAAACAATACAGCACTTCCCGGCTGAGACTGCTCGTAGCTGACACGAACAAGGCCATGGACATGAACATGAACAACACAAAATACTTGCGCATAGATTTATCTCCTCGAGTCAACATCGCGCCATGATTTGCGCAGCATGATTTTGCCGTTGCTGCTGCGCCGTTCCTGCGGCAGATCCAAAGCAGGGCCGGACAGTTCGGTTTTGATATAATAACGATCCAGGCCATTGGCCAGGTTGGCCGGTTTGGCGGGGACTGTGATCCAGTATTCCAGATATCGGCCGTACTTGCTCAACCGGCCGTCCCACCGGTCGACGAACAACGGCTGCGCCGTTTCGCGCGTGGGCCCGGAGAGCAGGGTCACAGCCCTGGTG
>CAZISM010000161.1:2820-5786 GCA_964541895.1 uncultured Cytophagia bacterium | reverse complement strand
TCGACGCTGTCGCGAAAACGATAATACACCAGCTCGCGTTCGACGGGATTCACCAGCGCGCCCCAGCGCACCATGGCTTGTGTCAGGTCGCCGGCCACTGCGTCCAGACTATCCAACTGACTCTCCAGTCTGGCTATGGGGAGCGGTTGCAGGGCCAGGTCGTCCAGGATATTTTTCAAATGCCGGACAAAGAGCAGGGTATTGCGCACGCAGCGGGATTCCAGCAGCATGTGCGGCTCATCTGCTTGTTCAGCTACAGCCAACGCCTGTTCGGCTCTGTCGATATGGTGCAACAGACTTTTTTCGTCCGCAAATTCTACCAACATACCCTGGCCGTACTGCAGCGGCTTGTCCCTGGCAAAGAGAACGCCGTCCTCAATAAAGCCGTCGATAAAAATTTGGCCACCGGCGGCGAAAATCAGGCTTTCCACGATCCGGCTGCCGGCCAGATGCCAGCCCGTTTCGCCGATGAGATCGGCCCACTGCGCAAAAAGATCCGGCTGTTTCAGGCCGATGCGATTGGCATAAGCCTCGGCGAATTGGCGTGGCGTGCGTCCCTTGCTGTTCCAGCTCCATTCCGCTGCAGCAGCGATGTTGAAATCGTAATAGCAATTGGCCGGCGTGGCATAGCCGCTAAAGCCGTGCAACCCCTTGTCCACGAATTCATTCATGCGCGTCTTTATAAAATGCGGCCCTGTGAAAGGAAATTGGCTGCGCCAGGAATTGGTCAGTTGCGGATACACGCCCAGCCAGCCACCGGCCCGGGCAAAACAAGCCAGCAGCGGATAGATCATGGGCTTGTGCGAGCTGTCATAGGTGGTCTGACCGGAATAATAGGTGACACGCGTTTCGGGTGTGAGAGCGGCCAGCACTTTATCGTTGTCCTGAAAACTGGCCTGGGACAGCAGAATGCGCAGATGGCTGCCAGGATGGCCTTTGCGGGCCAGTTCAAATGCTTTGATAAGGGATTTGGTTTGCAGAACAAAACTGTTCTGTCCCTGGCACTGCTCGCAAAAGCAGGGCGCGGGCAATTCCGCCAGCCAGGCGTTGATATCGTCCACCCCGGGAAGAGACAGCAGTTGCTCCATCCAGCCGGCGATGAGCTGGATGGATTTCGGATTGGAAAAACAGACCGCAGGTTGATAATCCGATGGCAGCGGCGTATTCGGATCGGGCAAGGCCGCCACCTCGGGATGAAATGTGAACAGACCTGTTTTGGCCAGCTGTTCCAGATGCCGGATGATGGGCACTACCTTGATGCCAAGACGTTGCGATTCGCTGAGAAAGGTCTGGTCCAGTGAGGCGCTGGCTGAGCCATCAGTGTTGAAACCCAGGGTGGAGTGGATTTCCACTTCATTCATTTTCAGTTCAGCAATACTGTAACGGTCATGGGGCAGATTCCAACCCCATTCGCCGCGTTCCTCCAGGTCGGGCCAGTCCAGGATGGAGACCTGCGGGATTTCGATGCGATCTGTATTCTGCCCGGAGAGCAGCTGACGCAGCGTGCGGCCGGCGTACAACAGGCCGATGGGATGATTGGCAGCCAGGAGCAGGCCGGAGAATTGCCCATGATTGAATATCGGTTCAATGGCATAGGCCTGTTGGCTGTTGGCTGTACCGGCCAGGGTTTTGGTCAAGTCGGCGGGACAGTTTTTCGCATCGTTGCTCAGCGCCAGTTTGATTTCGAATCCTGTTGAACCTTGAGCAAAAGGTTGCAGAATTTCCAGAGCCATGTGTGCGTGTGCGTTCTCAGGCCCGTTATAGGCCAGGACGATCTGGTCGGCCGAAAGAAGGCGCGACTCGGTTACGGATATGCTGTGCGGCAAAGGGATCAGCTTGATGGCCCAGGTGTCGGTGATGGTTTCTGCCGTGTGCAGGGCGCCTGGAAATAAATAGCAGAGCAGGAGGAAACATACAAAGCGGAGCGGATACGGAATGCTGAACATAATATTGTCGATTCTTTTAAATAATTTTCTGTTTAGGCATCAATGTTTTTCATATTGAATATAAGGCATCTTGATGAATATTGCCAAACTGATTTTTGATTCGGTCAATAAAAAATTCAAACAGGGCTGTCGGATTGAATCGGCTTCTGTGCTCCTAAATTGATCACCCGTTATATTGAAAGTGTTGTCCGCCCACATAACGCTTGCCTTTTATGCCCAGTTGTCGTATAATCCAGTTAATTAATTTTATCTTGCCAGGCTGGAATCCATGACCTCTCGCGAACGCGTCAGACGCGCCATACATTTTCAAAAACCCGACCGTATACCGCATTATCTGCCGGATGGCTTAGCCAATGACCTGTTGTGGATCGCGCCCTGGACCGTGGGCAAGCCGCAATGTCTGAACGACCGTCAGCCCTGGACCAACGCCGGCACAGTGGACCGGCGCATCGATGCCTGGGGTGTGCTCTGGGAACGGGCCGCCGGCCGTACGAACGACATGGGCCAGGCCAAGGTTTATCCCATTGCGGATATCGGCAAACAACAGGAATATCAATTGCCCGACTTCCTCGATATTCGCGATTACCAACACTATAAAGAAGCCATTGCCACTAACAACCGCCAGGATAATCCCAGGTATGCGTTGGGTGTGCTGCCGTTCAGCTCGCTTAACGAGGGCATCCACAATATCATCGGCCTGCAAAATCTGTTCATCAGCTATTACGAGCAGCCCGATGCGCTCAAGGGCCTGATCAGCCGTTTCGCCGGGAAACAGCGCCAGGCCATTCACATGATGGCCCAACTGGGCTGTGACGGCGTCATGGCTTATGACGACTGGGGTCTGCAGGACCGGCTGATGATCAGCGCACCGTTGATCCGGACGTTTTTTCTCGAACATTACCGGGCCAGTTGGTGCCTGGCGCATCAGCTGGGTATGGATGTGTGGCTGCACTCCTGCGGACATATCATTGACATTCTCCCGGATTTTATCGAGGCCGGTTTGAATGTGATCCAAATGGA
>CAZISM010000161.1:0-2720 GCA_964541895.1 uncultured Cytophagia bacterium | reverse complement strand
AACGTGACCTATATGCTGGAGGTGGATGTGGCGCATCGGGACCAGGCGGTCACGCTGCTGCAAAAATACGGCGCCTTGGCCTAACAGGCAGCGAGCATAGCTGTATGATGCTTTTTCAGACTTGGCCTGATTTATTTACAAAACATATATGTTATAGGAACAACTCGCGTATTTATTTTGCCTTGTAGGAGCCGCTTCCCAGCGGCGACTATCGGCGGCAGGAGCCGCCTCCTACAAAAGATAGTTTATTCTATGAATTAATCAGGTTGGAAAATGCTCTATATCGATCACCCGTTTGACAACCCCCGGGATCGCGATCTCGGCGACCCCGGGTGTTTCTTAACACATTGAGAGAGTTGAGCGACACCCGAAGTGGCCGCAAAAAACGCAGCCACATCCGGTGTCCGCTGGTTTTCATATGTCAGAAACAAACAAAGGATTGCCCATGTTCGGACTGCCGCTTGTCGATGTCATCACCATCATGGCCTATTTCGCTTTTGTGCTCGTCATTGGCGTTTATGCTTCGCGCCGTATCAAAAACCAGGAGGATTATTTCCTCGGCGGCCGGCGTTTCGGAAAATTCATCCAGACGTTTGCCTCCTTTGGTCAGGGCACTTCGGTCGAAAGCGCGGTCGGCACCACCGTGCTTGTCGCGCGCAACGGCATTGCCGGCATCTGGCAGAATCTCACCAGCGTGTTCGGCCTGCCCATTTACTGGTTGACCTCGGTATGGTATCGACGTATGCGGCTGTTGACCCTGGGCGATTTTTTTGAGGAGCGTTATGATTCCAGGGGACTGGCCGCGCTCTATGCGCTGATCAGTTCGGTGTTTTTCATGATTGTCATCGGGCTGGGCTTTACGGCCATGTCCAAGACCATTGTCGCCATCTCGGCCAAGCCGGTGGAACGAATGACCGTTCAGGAACGGGCGGAATACGACCGGGCCGTGGAACTGGAACGGCTTGAAGATACCGATGTGCTGTTGCTCACCGCCGAGCAGCAGGTGCGCATGGATCAGTTACGCCTGGAAAATCCCCGCAAAGAGTTTTCCTATATAAACGAAAAGTTCGTGATGTGGCTGGTGGCCGCCATTGTCATTCTCTATGCGGTCATGGGCGGACTGGAAGCGGCGTTTCTTACGGACACGCTGCAGGGCATCTTTATTTTAATCCTGTCCATCCTGCTCATGCCTTTTGCCTTTTTCAAGGCCAACAGCCTGCATGGCGGCGAGGGCATTGCCGGCATTGTCAAAATCGCCCAGTCGCAATTGCCCGAGGCCTCTTTCGAACTCTGGGGTTCACCGGCCATGGTGGATTTTACCTGGTATTACATGATCGCCCTGTTGATCATGATACAGATCAATGTAGGCATTCAGGCCAATCAGCTCACAGCCTGCGGCTCGGCAAAGGATGAATATACCGCCCGGTTTGGATTTACCACGGGCATTTTCATGAAACGGGCCGCCACCCTGCTGTGGGGCCTGTCCGCTTTTCTGCTGGTCATACTCTATGGCAATGTGGTAAAGAATCCGGATTATCTCTGGGGCCATGCCTGTCGCGAACTGCTCGGTTCGCTGAATTTCGGTCTGGTGGGACTGATGATCGCCTGCCTCATGGCAGCGCTCATGTCCACGGCAGATATGATGATGATCACCACCTCCGGCCTGCTGACCCATAATCTGGTGCGGCCGCTTTTTCCCGGCCTGGATGAATCTACCTATATACGCGTTGGCCGGTTTATAGGTTTTTTCACAGTCATTGGCGGCGTACTGCTGGCCAGCCGGTTCGACAATGTGTTTCAGATGGTCAAATTGATCTGGGAATTCAATATCGTCATGGCCGCCGCCTTTTGGCTGGGCATCAAATGGCGTCGCGCCAACAAGGCCGGCGCCTGGTGGTCCATGGCCAGCAGCCTGATTTTTTTTGTGGCGCTACAGGTGCTGCTGCCCATGTTTGCAGCGGTTAAAACCAATCCCTATTTGCTGAAAACCGTGGAACCCATTACTGTCGAACGCGTCTACGTTGCCCGCGATGTGGATGTGCAGGAACGAAAACGCGACATCGAACACTGGCGGCAACTCAATCTCATCGGCAAGGCCGTTGGTCCACAGCCGGAATCACTGCAGACCGGGCAGAAATTTGTCAAACAGTACAATACTCCGCGCCGCTCCATTTTCTGGACCCAGGGCTTAAAGGTCAATGACGCCGGCCAGACAGCCGGTTCCGGCATGCTGACACTGGAACTGGTGCTGGTGGACTGGCTCGGATTCGATCTGTCGAAAAATCCACATGCGCTCAACGAAACCATCCGCATCATCATTCGCACACTGGTGCCGTTCCTGGTACTTATCGCGGTGTCGCTGTTGACCGCAGCGGATGATGAAAAAAGGCTGGATCGTTTTTTCGTCAAAATGAAGACACCCTGTGCCTGCGACCGGGGGGAGGATGAACGCGAATTGCAGGCGTCGCTGGCCAATCCGCACCGTTTTGATCATCGCAAGATGTTTCCCTGTTCCAAATGGGAATTTGAAAAACTGGATAAAACCGATATCAAGGGTATGCTCTGGTTCACACTGGGCGGCGTGATCATCCTGTTGATCATTTACCTGGTTTCCTATATCGGCAGAACCTGACAGAGAAACACAAAAAGGATTTATGAAAGACATTTTCGCAGAAATAGCCGCGCAACGGTTGCAGTACCGGGACAAGCAATTGCAAGTC
>CAZISM010000160.1:0-10823 GCA_964541895.1 uncultured Cytophagia bacterium | reverse complement strand
ACATCGGCGCCCACCAGCGAAACACTCCGCCTCTGCGCTACGGCGTGAATGCGGGTACAATCCCGCATCGACCTTCACACCAGGCGGGCAGCAGCCGGTGAATAGATGACAACCTTTATACGCTGCTTGGACGACCAAGCCGTAGCTGTGCGTTCATCGTTATATATGGCAGCCGTCATCCAGTGACGGCCTTCGCCTGCAATCGGCCTGATGCCGCTTTTTCCCATGCCTGTAGAATTTCATCCCATTGTTGAGGAGAACGGCGAATCGAGTTCGCCGCTTCAAACTGACGGGGGCCCGTATAGTCCCGCTGCAGATGCAAACCCAGGCCGGCCATTTTCTCAACCAGGGTCTGCCAGACAGCCGACGGATCCTGGCAAAATGCTTCATAGTGGATCGTCAGGGTCTTTTCAGGAGGGACCTGCGAAATGCCGGCATCCGTTGCCACGCGAATGAAATGGATCTGCCCGGCCACCTGTTCAACAGGGGTCAGCGCCTGCAGCCATGCATATTCGGGCGGTTTGAACGAGTACCACCCTTCTTCGGTTCCGAAATATTTCATCCGGCCTTCCAGCATCGATTGCACCACATAGGTGGGCTCGCGTTTCAGATTGATAAAAAGGACCTTGTCGAACACAGTGGCCAGGAACGGAATGTGCCAGTTCAGCAACATGGCTTTCATGGCCATTGGTTTTTCCAGAGCCGCCTCCAGGGCGGACAGCTCACGGTTTAATCCAGCCACATCAATGCGGCCTAGTTGTTCTTCCGGCACTATATCTGCATCGGGTTTCAGAGGGAAGAACCGCCGCCAAAAGTACCAGAATTCATGAGGTGCAAGGGCCCCTTTGGTCTTGCCCAGGGTGGAAGAAAACGGACTGGTTTTCTTGAAATCTGTAATTTCACCAAAGTAATCGTTTTCAACAAGAATCTGCTGAATGCGCGCCCCCAGATAGGGTGCTGCAAAAAACCTGGATATGACGTTGGTGGGATATCCCCACTGCTGACTCTCAGCCAGCCACTGCATGAACAGGGTTGTCCCGCTGTGGGGAGCGCCCATGAGCAGGAGGAGCGGAAACCGGGGTGTTTCATAGCGCCTGTTTATTTCTTCCTGGCAGAAAGAAAGCAGTCCGTTAACCTCGCGCAACAGCGCTTCCAGTTTTTCATTTCGGCTAAAGCCGCCGATTCGAGGATCTTTTGGTATCATGGTCATCGCATCCAATCCAAAGTATACTGTTTGTGATAAATTTTCTGTTGTCGCCCATTCCCATGAGGCCTATACCGGGATAGGTGGTTTCACCGGAGCCGATAAAACCGGAATCAGCCACGACAACCATGCGTCCTGCTCTGCCGCCCGGCTCGCGATCACAGGCAACGGCAAAATAGCGGCCGTGACAGGAACGACCTTGTCGGTAATCCTGCATGGTCTCAGATAAGGCTATGATCGGACTGGCCGCGCCCTCCTTGATACTGCAACAGTTGTTGGTAACAACCGAACGAACCGGGCGTCGCTGGCCGTCATATCGGGATAAGGTCGGCCGGGAATATCGCCGTGGTTGGACATGAGCAGCAGTCCGCCGCCCCTTTGTACAAATTCGTGAATGGCGATCAATTCGGTTTCAGTATAGTCGGCATCCATTTTTTTGCGTGTCGTAATGACCAGGACGTCATAATGCAGTAGCGATTCTTCGGACAATGGTGCGGGGGTTGAAAACGCAACCGCGCAATCCGGGAGGCGCTGCAGGCTTTGCAAAAAATCGGCAAGCCGCTTTCCATCCTTGCGATGAATGCGGGCCTGCACAGCCAGGCTGTCAATCAGCACTCTCATGGTTCGGCCGGGTTCTTTCCGCCACAGGTGCTCTGGCGAAACGTATCAAGATAGTTTTTTATGTCTGCGCACGAGTTCCACATCATGACGTCGATGATGGAAAGCCCTGGTTCAAACGTGTATGGTCTACATGCATAAACCATATGAGTGTAGGACTGGATGGTAAGCTTGATATCATGAGCCTTGAACTCGTCCGGGTTAAAGAGTGCTGCGCCTTGAACGGCATTGATATATTCGCCGGCACCAACCGTTTTTGATATTTCCAAAGCCCAATCTCCAGCTTCGTTCACGCCGCCATCCAGGACCAGGTGCATGTCCGAAAAGACCTGGATCGGAGTCGTCAAACCCAGTTTTCGACAGGTTTTCCTGAGCGTACGAACATTCATCACGGCCAGATTGGGCGCCGCTTCGGCGAAACACTCTTGCAAAAAATCCATGACCTCTTCATAAAAGGGGGCTTTTTTCCGGTAATGCTGCAATTGGCGTAAAATTTTACCCTGCCAGTCAGCTTCCATGGCGATTTCCACCTGATGGATTGGCGTATCCCTGTGATGCTTCTTCAGCGGCACCGTGATATACTGCCAGCCGGAAGCCGGATGGAGGATACGGTTGCGGTTGATCCAATGGTGCCGGATGTACTGTGGAGTATCGAATGCAATCCATTCATCCGCCTGATTGATCAGATCGAAATGGCCGAGATACGGAAAAAAATAGGGCTGCACGACCGCCAGTTTCATTACGCGCCTTTGCTGAGATTAAATGACCAAGTCCTGATCAAAATAACGGAGATCGCCGGTAACAAGATGCGCCAGACGTCTGGTTTCGCCCTGGTTGGTGATCTGATGGGTAGAGGCCCGAAAAACGCCCGGTCCAAAAAAATGATCTTCAAAAAACAGGAGTGTGCCGACGATATAGTCGTTTCGCTCTTCTTCGCCCACCTGGCCGTGAATCCGGTTTTGGGGAATGAAGGGCTGCAAGGTCAAATCAGCGGCATCGGCTTGCGCAAAGGTGGCTTGCCAATCGACTTCATCCGTCATACACCCTGCTTTAACGCCGATGCCCCTCCCCTCCGCGCGCGGTTTGATGATCCAGTGATCCTTTTCCCGCTGCGCCTGCTCCCAGAGGTCGCGACGTTCGTGCCAGGCCCAGGTCGGCACCAAATGGGATCGAAATCGTTCAGCCTCTGGCTGGCTCAGGGTCTGCCAGACAGCCGACGGATCCTGGCAAAATGCTTCATAGTGGATCGTCAGGGTCTTTTCAGGAGGGACCTGCGAAATGCCGGCATCCGTTGCCACGCGAATGAAATGGATCTGCCCGGCCACCTGTTCAACAGGGGTCAGCGCCTGCAGCCATGCATATTCGGGCGGTTTGAACGAGTACCACCCTTCTTCGGTTCCGAAATATTTCATCCGGCCTTCCAGCTAATGATTCCCCTCACCGGGCTAATGGGAGATTTGCACTTCCAAGAGTAAAGAACATACCGAGCACACAAATAGCACGGACCACGTTTTTATGTGGCCCTCAATAATTATCGCGCTAAAATGCATTACTATTAGCATTCTATTTCTTTATCTGCAAGCTCATAAATAACAATAAGCCCAAAGCCTCTTTATAAAAAACCAGCTGGCATGCAGATCTTGGCTAAGGGTCTTGATTCTTTGTTCGCCGTTTTCAAGAGCGCGCTTCAGCAATATCCAGCACTTACCTGGCGGGCAATAAATGAACGAACGACCATTCCACTCATCCATCAGGATTTGCATGCTTTTATTGATGTGGAACGCCGTATGGACCGGGGGGCGAAAATAAAACCAATCGGGATCTTTTGGTACATTCTCATACACAAGGGCTTGGATAATCAGACACACGTTTCCAATTTGCGGAGAGTATCAGACAGCACCAAACCGCACCACTGGCATTTCCAATAATCCACCGTACCGATTTCTGACATCCATTCTTTGAAGAAGCTTTCATGATAATGTTTTGAGAGAAAATAGCAGCAATTCGGTTCGCATATCAGGCATCGCATGGTGGGCCTCTTGTAAAGCAGTGGTCTACTCATTTTGCATGCGCATTAAATTCAGGTGATTCATGATTTGGCTAGGCGAATTCCACATCATGACGTCGAGAATCGACAAATTCGGAACAAAATCAAAGGTGCCGCAACGGTACATCATCGCAGCAAAATTCTGAAAGACCAGTTTTATGCCATGCCGGACAAAAAACTCGGCATGATATATATCCACTCCGCCAGCCGGGTTATTGTATTCTGTCGCCCCAACCGCCGCACAAAGGCGGACGACCTTTTCTTCTGCCGTGGCCGATTCAGCCACATCTACATTCATCTCGGAAAAGACATGAACAGGCGTGATAATCCCTAAACACTGTGCGGTCTTGCGAAAAATAGCGATGTTGAGTTTTGCCAGGTTCTTCTCCGGCACGCAAAAACAATCATTAACCAAATCGAGGACTTGCGAATAATACGGCGCTTGCCGTTTATAGCGACTGAGTTTTTTAATGATTTTATTTCGCCAATCAACTTCCTCAGAGACCTCCATCTGGTTAATGGGAGTAGAACGATGGTGTTTTTTAACCGGTACGGTTATGTATTGCCATCCGGTGTCAAGGCTTAAAATTCTGTTACGATTCACCCAGCCTCGGCGAATGTATTGCAGCTCATCATGCGCGACCCACATATCCACTCGATGTAGCAGATCATACTGCCCCAGGTAAGGGAAAAAGTAGGGCTGCATCATTGCCAGTTTCATTACAGGACTATTTCCTTTTCGAAAAAAACCGTGTCCGGTGTTACCAGCGTAGTTATTTTTCTGATATCGCCCTGATTGGTAATGGGATGCGAAGAAGCTCTAAAAAATCCCGGACCGAAAAATTCATCTTCGAAAAAGAGCAACGTGCCGACGACATAATCCCTTCGCGCCTCCTCGCCCACCCATCCGCGAATTTCTGACTGTTGTATGTAGGGCTGCAGGGTAAGATCCTCAACATCGTCCTGCAGGAAAATTTTTTGCCAATCCGCCTCACTGGTAAAACGACCCGCTCTGACACCGATCCCTTTTCCAAGAGCGCGCGGCTTGATGATCCATCCCTCTTTATTTTTCCTGGCTTGCTCCCAGATATCTCTCCGCTCCTGCCATCCCAAAGCAGGAACAATATAGGAACGGAACGTTTCCGCTTCCTCACGGCTCATGGCGGCGTTAAGAAACGCTTCGTTACTCAAAAGCGAAAAAAAGCGTTTGTCGTGAATCAGAAACACCGTTCGTAAATCATTAAGAAGATTAGAATGGATGATGCTGTCCAGAGCCTGCGGCGTCAGGCGGCAAATCTCATCGTGGCTCAACTCGCCGATGACAGCGGCGTTTTCCAATAACGCGAGATGTTCCGCTATTTCATCCAGCGCTAAAAGATGCACGGCATATCCCGCATGTTCAAAAATAGAACAGATGTAGCGGGTTTCATTTCGACTGTCGTCGCCTTTCAGGATGCACACGTGTTGAAAATCGCCAAAATAACGCTGCAAATGGTCGAAAAACGGCGTATACGCTTCGATTTTTCTCACCTGGGGCACAGTCCGAACAAAGTCATCTACCAAAAGGTCAAGGAATCCGGATACAAAAAATATGTTCAGCGCAAACCGGCAGGTGATCTCGATCAAACGGATATCCTTATTCTCATCAATTAAAAAATCAGTACGATAAGTACCAACCCGGTAAGGAACATCTTGGCAGCGCGATAACACGGACGCCACCCGGTCAGACACAGGCATCAAGCTATAATAGTCCTCATAATTCTCCACCAGATGGCGGACCGCTTTGTACATGCTTTTCTGCAAAAAGATCATCTTCTCATATGTTTCGGGCCTGATAACGATCGGTTGACGATAGGTGTATTGATTCAAATACGGACACACCGGCGTTGCCGCCTTGAGAAAACCAGCGTGGAGATTGTTCATGTCATACCCAAAAAAATTCTGATTAAAGAATGATATCCGATACTATTGCACCCAATCGTTCTTGCGAGCGCTGGGCAAGATTCAGTCAAACCGACCTGCACAAAATGAATTTACAGTCACGTCATCGCGCTGTATCCAATCATGCCACAGCCATTCTCCTACGTGCAGGTTGCCAACACAAGGCCCATTTCTCGAAACCCTCAGGCCAATAACGTCGTGCCGTTCTTGTCGCAGAGAAAGCCAGCGGCTTTCCTTTTGCCCAAAGCGCGCTGCGTTGAGGTAGAAAGCCGTGCCCCAGGAGCGACACGGCCGGCGATTATGAAAGGACCAGGCAGGAATCTCATGGACTGAATTCAGAAAAGAACGAATGGAGGGCTAGGCAGCTCCGGCCGTAACCTCGTTGGTAAAGAGGCGGCGCTGGTAGCCCAGACACTGAAAACCGTTGGCATTAACCACCGGAATCATCTCTTCGGAAATCTTTAGCTGGTTTCTCACCCAGTAGCAGATGCTGATGGTAATGTCATACTGCTCGCTGATGGACATCAAACGCTGGATCAAGCTGATGCTCAGGTCTCGATTGGGCGCTGTGCGGCCGCGTTGTTTGCGGTGATCGAGATTGGCCGGTGATATATAGTACTCAAAAATGGCCTTTTCCATCTCTTTGTCATAATAGCCCTGCAACTGCCCGATCATGGCCAGGTTTTCCATGCACGCCGTGAGGAACTCGGGTTTATAATTGATGATGTTGTTCTTTTTGAGCATGGCAAAAAACTCGTGCATATTTTCATCGGTCAGATAGGGAGCGACGATCGGCTGCACCAGGGCCGAGTTCGACATCACATCATGTTCCTGGCACAGCCTTACGGCGGCCATGCGTTCCTCGATGGGAGCGGCAAACGGCTCGATGGCATCCCGCAGGTGCTCCGGCATGATGGAAACGCTGGTGTTGAACTGCATGCGATCCTTTAATTTCACAAACAGGTCGATGATGGATTCACCCTCGTGTTCGACCTTGAGCTGCTTGTCGCCGGCCTTGGAGGCGATAAACAGGCGCGCCTGCGAGTCAGGGTGCTGCTCAAAGTGCGCGATAAATTCACGCAAAATCTTGTGCGCAATACCGGTTTGCAGGGTCGGTTCCTGAAACGCTTCGGTCTTGGGCGAAAAATAGTAATAATGTTTCTCGCCGTTCTTTTCTTCGAGAATGCGCCGCACCAGAAGATGATAATTGGTATAGGCCTTCAAATCCTGTTCATGGACGCCGTCCGTAACCAGGCAATACAGGCAGCCGACATTGCAGCCGGTCACCGGATTGATTTCATAGGTCAACACCGGGCAGGCCCCGGTATAGTTGTGGATTTCAAAATCGCTGGACAGATCGATCTCGGTCAGCGTGACTTCAGGTCGTGGCACGATTTTTCCGTTGGCCAGCCTCTCTTTAAAAAAATTTGATCCTTTCATCAGGCCGTTCAGCGTTTCCGGCGCCGGAGTAACACTAACCCCAAGCTTGGCCAGATAATCCGCATCCACCATTTGTGGTACCAGACCTTTCAGTTTTGTGACAGATCGGGCATTCGGACTGATGTTGTCCAGACGAAGCGTTGATGACATATGTTACCTCCCTTTTAGTGAATTTGGACAATTCGGTTAGTTAAGAGATGAAAATTGAGCTGATTAATCGAGTCCGCTTCTGCTATGGCGGTACGCAAAATATCGCAAATGGTTGTGATATCGAATTCGCTTACTGCGGTCCCGGTAGGCAGCACCAGCACCCGGTCGGCGACACGCTCCGTGCAAGACAAACCAAGTGGCGCATTGGGAAACAGAGAAGCGTACGGCTCCATGCGATGGCAGCTGGGCCAAAAATAACGTCGGGCAAAAACGTTCTCGGCCTGCATGGCTTTCACCAGCAGGTCACGATGCAAACCGGCAATTTCGGGATCGACCTCGACCACGATGTACTGAAAATTGCATTTTTCGTTCTCATTATAGGAGAGCAGAGAAACACCGGGAATATCGGCGAGCTCTGCCGAATAGTGACGATAATTCCTTTGATTGCAGCACACAAAGGAATCCAGTGACTCCAGATTCGTCAGGCCCATGGCAGCAGATATTTCACTCATCTTGCCGTTGGTGCCGACGCTAACCACACGATCATAATCGGCAAAGCCAAAATTGACCATCAGTCTGATTTTGGCTGCCAGGTCGTCGTTATTGGTGGTGATGGCACCACCCTCAAAGGTGTTTAAAAACTTGGTCGCATGGAAACTGAAAACTTCCGCATCGCCAAAATTGCCGACCATGGTTCCATGATGGGAGCAATCGAACGCGTGCGCGGCATCGAACAACAATTTCAGATTTCTGGAATCAGCGATATTCTGCAACACCTCAATCGCACACGGCCGGCCCCAAAGATGTACGCCGATAATGGCCGTAGTCTGCGGCGTTACGAGACGTTCCAACAGCTGGGGATCCATGGTATGGGTCGTAGGATCGATATCGCAGAACACCGGTGTGATACCCAGCCATTGCAGAGCATGGGCGGTGGCGATAAAGGTAAAAGAAGGAAGGATAACTTGGCCCCTCAAGTCAAGAGCTCGAATGGCGAGTTCAAGGGCAATCGTTGCATTGCACACGGCTATGCAGTGTTTTACATCCATCACTTTGGCCAATTCGCTCTCAAACTCCCGCAAAAGCGGCCCGCGATTCGTCAGCCAACACTTTTCATAGATTTTATCTACATACGTATCAAAGCGCTTGCGATCCCCCATATTGGGTCGACCGACATGGACCGATTCGCTGAAAGCCGGTTGACCGCCCAGCAATGCTAATGTTCGCATAATACTGTTTGCCCTCACCTTCCTATCATCATTACCGCTGCGCGCACATATGACGAATTTTCGGTTTGATTCCGCCAACACTCACGAGATTGATTCTCGTTCCCTTGCCCATGCGTTTGGCCAGTGATTTGACTAGTGCGAATCCGCCCGTTGTAAGCGACCGCGGCCAGGCGCAACTTTCTGCTTGATTTTGGCGGTCTGTAAAGTTAATTTTCGCTGGAAATAATAAATGCCTGCATTAAAAATTATTTTGATCTCAAAACAGGAATAATAGTGCGCATGCCATCAGCAAGATTCCGTCGCTTTATAAGCCGCCTCATTCAAACCATTACATCACAGAATCAACGCTGCACTCTGGTAGCAAAATGGGCTATAGAATCGGATGTGGCCGACAATTGGGGCGACAAACTGAATCCTTTTCTGATCGCCACCTTGAGTTCCAAGCGCGTCGTTCACGAATCAGAAGTCTTTAGCCGATATGTGCCGGCGGTATACCGGGTCATCGGCAGCTCCCTGGGCCGCGTCCACGTCCGCAATTCGATCATATGGGGGACGGGCTTTCTCTTCGAGCATGAACGGATGCCGGTTACACCCGGAGCCGTTCATGCCGTACGCGGACATCTGTCCGCGGCCAAATTGAAAAAACAGGGCATCATCACGCGAGATGTGGCCGTGGGCGATCCGGCCTTGCTGATGCCGCTTTTGTATCAGCCCGCCACTCTCCCTATATCCGAAATCGGCCTCATACCCCATTTCCGCGAACGGGATCTGCCGCTTGTACTGGCCCTGCGCCATGAAAAGGGGTGCAAGGTGATTGATGTGTGCAGCGGGTTGCAGGACTTTATCGACGAGATCCACAGCTGCCGGCTGATCCTTTCCAGTTCCCTGCATGGCCTCATCGCTGCGCACGCGTACGGAATTCCGGCGCGCTGGATAAGGCTTTCTGACCGCCTCAAAGGGGATGGTTTCAAATTTTATGATTACTTCTCTTCGCTGCAGGGGTACACCGGCGAGGTTCGTACCGCCGAAACCGTCGCAGATATTTTCAAGCACGCGCGCCGCTCGATCGACATCGCCAAACTGCCGAACCTGCCGGCCTTGCTGGACGTCTGTCCCTTTATCGTGCCGGCTACTCTGGCCGAGCTAACGTCGAGGATTGATAGCGTCTATCGCGGCCGTTGTTAATCGGCGGTCCGTTGCTGTAGCTGCCCATACACTGCAAGGCACTCTGCCAAGATCCTTTTATCCGCTTCCGCGTTTGATCTGATTTTTGCCTGAAAAGGGGCTATATCGGACTCTAGGGCCGGTAGACCGATTTTTTCGAATAGCTGTCGTACCGATCGAGTGGGCGCCTGACAAAAATGTTCATACGAAAACAAATGGCAGGTCGTTGCGAAATGGGCCAGGGCATAAGAATAGTAATTCAGCCAGGTCAGCAACCAGTAATTGATGTTGTTCGTGTCGAAAGCGGCCAGGCGCTGGATCACGGCAGCATCCTGCAGATCAAAAAATTTGTGATTCAGGCCGAATTCATGATGACCTATCCAATTCATGTATTCCAGAATAAAACGGTCGCCGGCCTGCAACCGGCAGAAATGTTGATGTTGTGACAGCAGAGATAAGGCGTGCTGCAGAGGCTCGCGAAAAGGAATAATAATAACCGATTCTGGGAACCTGGACAGCAGCGATTTAAAACGCAAAATGTTATTGTTGTTTTTTGATAGATAGCGCAACGGCCGTTCATGATCGTTCTTTTTTATGACCAGTTGCATATAGCGTGCATACTGCGCCAGTACCGGGTCAGGTATTTCATGTACAATCAGGCGATCCTGGCGGATATAGGTATCGTGCAAAAACACTTTCCAGAACACTTCATCCAAAGCCTCGGGGCTCTCGGCATTGACAAAAATGCCGTCCTTGTGCGCCCGCTCTTTGAGTTCCGTTTGTTTCGGGATAAAGGACAGGGAGCGCCAGAGGTTGGGAGCCAGAATAAAAGGCATATCCGCATAGGTCAGCGAAGCAAACAAACGGGTTTCATAGAAACAGCGCATCAAAGCCGTTGTACCGCTTCTGGCCAGGCCGCTGACGAATACCGGTTGATCATGCCCGGGCGGCGCAGGGCCGGTTTTCGCATAAAGGGCCTGTTCGATGTCAAAACTGATCTCTGCTATCGTGCGAGAGCCCAGGACGATTC
>CAZISM010000159.1:0-10887 GCA_964541895.1 uncultured Cytophagia bacterium | reverse complement strand
TCGCGCCGCCGGCAACGGCCATGGCGCCGGCGATGGAGCCGTCCAGCGTGGCAGCAAGACCATACCCCAGCACGGAGGACGCAGCGCCCAGCAGCATCGAAAGAATGAGCATGTGTGCGAGACGATCTGTCCACAAGTACGCTGCAGCAGCCGGGACGATGAGCATGGCCACTACCAGAATGGCGCCCACCGATTCGAACGCCGCCACCGTTGTAAACGCCACCACCCCCATCAGGCTGTAGCGAATGAGAGAGACGTTGAATCCCAATGACGCAGCCAAGCCGGCATCGAAGGCGGTGATCTTGAGCTCCTTGTAGAACAAGAGCACAAAGACGAGATCAAAGAGAAACACCAGGCCGAGCAGCCAGACCGGCCTCGGTCCCAGGTTATGACCATGAACGATCAGTATGTCCAGGGGTGTATAGGCGATCTCACCATAGAGCACACAATCCTGATCAAGGTCGATCTGACCCGCATAGAGCGAGACCAGCAGAACGCCGAGGCTAAACAGCGCCGTATAGATGATGCCGATGGCGGCATCTTCCTGCACACGCCATTTCTGGTGCAGCGTTTCGCTGAGGACAACCGTCAACAGACCAAAGGCCGTCGCACCGGCCAGCATAGGCACCATGCTTCGCGATGATGTCAGCAGAAAGGCGAGGGCGATGCCGGGCAAGACAGCGTGACTGATGGCATCGCCCAGCAGTGACATTCGTTTCAGAACCAGAAACGATCCCAGCAAGGCGCAGGCGGATGCAGCCAGCACGCCCGCCAGAATGATCCACAGAGTCGCCATGAAATCCATATGACTTTGCTCACGTTTAATGGCTGCTGTTATGCAGACTGTCGATGTGCCGGAGGTCGACGCCGTCTCGGGCGAGCACGTTTTCCAATTCGGCAATCATGTCTGCGGACAGAATATGTTCGACCGCATCGGCATCGCGATGGACATGATCCTTCTGCAGCGACATCCTGTGCAGCAGGTAATACTCCCACAACCGGTGGCTTTTAAGTATGCTGAGGGCAAGTGATCTGCCGGAGACGGTCAGCTGCAGCCCGGCCGGGTGCCTGTGCAGCAGACCGAGTTTCAGCAACTCGTCCGCCGTCTTGCCGATGGCACGCAACGGAAGGGCCAGGCGCTTGCTGAGATCCGCTGGCGAAAAACTCTGTTTGCCGGCATGCGCTTCCTGCCATTCCAGGACGGCGCGCAGAAAATGTTCCCGGGCTGACTGTTTTTGATTAGCCATGGAGCGCAGCAATTTAGCCAGCCAGCCGCGTTGCGGCGCGCTGACCGCAGAGATGGCAAAAAAGAGGGTAGCGGCCAGGACGATAACCGGACCCGTTGGCACTGCAGGGGCCAGCGTGCTGAAAAGGGCGCCCAACATACCCGAGAGCGCGCCAAAGAGCGTCGAGAGCAGCAACATGACCGTCAGGCTGTCTGTCCAGAACCGCGCCGCGGCCGCCGGCGTGATGAGCAGGGCAGCTATCAAAACAACGCCAACCGCCTGCAGTCCGGTCATTACCACCAGGACGATCAGAAACATAAGCAATACATCCAGCCATGGCACTGGAAATCCCTGCGCTCTGAGGAACTGGGCATCAAACACCAGCAGACGAAATTCTTTGAACAGGAGGACGACGGTGATCAATGCGATCAGGGCAACCCCGCCGATGAGTTTTATATCCGCCGGCAGCAGCGAGGCGGCCTGGCCAAAAATATATTTGTCCAACCCACTCTGATTGCCGGACGGCAGGCGCTGGATGTGAGTCAAAAGCAAAATGCCGAGACCGAAAAAGACCGACAGGATTATGCCGATGGCAGCGTCCTCCTTGATTCGTCCCATACGCACAATCCCCATTATCGCCAACACGCCGACCAGGCCTGCGACCGCAGCGCCGGTGAGAAGAGCCACGTGCGACTTGGATAGAGTGAGCATAAAACCCAGCACAATGCCGGGAAGCGCGGCGTGCGCCAGCGCATCACCGAGAAGGCTCTGCTTGCGCAAAACGGCGAACACGCCCACCAATCCCGAACAGGCGCCCAGCAGCAGCGATCCCAACAGCACATAACGCACGTTGGCATCAGCCAGGCTCAAAAAGCGCAGCAGTTCCTGGACCATCATCGTCCCCCAGCTTGGCGGCCGAGCTTTTCCGCTGCCTCGGAGAGGATGGTCAGTTTCCCGCCGTAGGTGCGCTGCAGATTTTCTTTATTGAACACAGCGTGAACCGGACCATTGGCGATGACGCGCATGTTCAGCATCAGCACATGGTCAAAGTACTCCGAGATGGTTTGCAGATCGTGATGCACCACCAGCACTGTCCTGCCACGATCTTTCATCTCTTTCAGGAGCGTTACGATGGCCGTTTCGGTCGCCGCATCCACACCGGCAAACGGTTCGTCCATCAGGTATATGCGCGCGTTCTGGGTCAGGGCGCGGGCGAGAAACACCCGCTGCTGCTGTCCGCCCGACAGCTGGTTGATCTGACGCAAGGCAAAGGCTTCCATACCGACTCGCTGCAGGCTCTGCCTCGCCAGCTCGGTATGTTTTTTCCCCGGGCGTTTGAACCAACCGATGTCCCTGTACATCCCCATCTCTACGACATCCAGCACATGGACCGGAAAGTCCCAATCCACCGATTCCCGCTGCGGCACATAGCCTACAAGCGATTGCATCTCCTCGTAAGGACGCCCGTAGATTTTCACCCAGCCGGATGCCTTGGGCAGCAGGCCAAGAATCGCTTTGATCAGTGTGCTTTTGCCCGCCCCGTTGGGACCAATAACCGCGATGAGGTTGCCGGCGGGAATGGTGAAATCAACATCCCACAGGACCGGTTTTTTGTGATAGGCCACAGTCATGTCATGTACTTCGATGGCCGGGTCCTTGTCAGATAGTGTTGGCATATCACCGCCTTACTTTAGTGCATCAACGATGGTACGCACATTGGTGCGCACCATACCGGCATAGGTTTCAGCCCCGCTGCCGGGGCCGCCCATGGCATCGGAATAGAGGCTGCCGCCGATGCGGATATCTCCGCCGCGGGCCGCAACGCCGGCTACCACCGCTTCGATGGAACGCCGGGGAATGCTGGTCTCTATAAAGACAGCACGGATTCTGCGCTCCACAATCAGATCGACCATCTTGTTGATATCGTTCAAGCCATATTCAGCCACCGTGGACACACCCTGCAGGCCATGAACGGTGATGTGGTAGGCTCGGCCAAAGTAACTGAAGGCATCGTGTGCCGTAATCATGATACGGCGTTCTTGCGGCACCTGCGCCACCTCCGCGAGCACCCACTGATGCAAGGCCGCCAGGGTGCTGTCCATTATGGCAGCATGGGCGGCGAAGCGATCGCGATCGTCGGGGAATGTTTCCTGCAGGGATCGTGCGATGGCCGGGATCGTCCTGCGCCAGAGACTGACATCAAACCAGATGTGCGGATCAAAGGTCTGCCTGCTGTCGTCCAGAGCGATCAACAGCGTGTCGGCCAGGACCGAACTCAGGCTGACCACCTTTTTGCGGTGCATCATCTTTTCGAAAATCTCGCTCATTTTGCCTTCCAGGTGCAGACCGTTATAGAAAATAATCTCCGCCGTCGCCAGTTTAGCGATGTCGCTCTGCGAAGCTTTGAACAGATGCGGATCCACCCCGGGTCCCATCAGGCTCTCGACGCGATAGGATGGGCCGGCAATATTTCTGACCAGATCGCCGATCATCCCGGTGGTCGTGACCAGAAAGGGTTGTGCCGACTGCGGGTGTTTATTCGAGCAAGCCGAAAGCATCAGAAGCACTGCGAGCAACAACCAAATTGATTTTTTCATATTATATCTCCAAACTTGTCGTGAGAACCGCTTAATAACCAAAGCGAAAGGAAAGACCGGCGCCCACGATGTAATCCGCCGCGTGCCTGTTCAGTCCATTGCCGAGATAGGCATCCAGTTGCAGATCAGGTCGAATCAGGAACGTCAGACCGCCATCCAAAACCGGCTGCCAGGCGCGGCTTTGCGGAATATCTGCCAGGATTTCAATTTTTAATCATTTGGCGTATTACGCCACTCATAATACACTAAAACGCAGTGCAGTCATTCCTTGGTCTGACGGATTATTTGAGCAGGGGAGCAAAATGTGGCATTCAATCGGCTACGCCACGGCAAAGGGGTTTCGATGGCGAACTCGGGATTTTCCATTTTTTCATGGCGGGCAAAGGCACGGTTTTGGCAAACGGGAAGGTGGAGAGAGGCTGGGCAGCAATCTCTGGCCTGTCGAGCATGCATCGCTAAACTCTGAAAGTATTTAATCCGTAACCAGCTGCAAGCCCGGAAAATAATTTTCAATTCTCCCAGGCACATTCGCCGTCCCGGCCGAGCAGCATCTCCAGAATAAAAGCGGAGGTCCAGCCATACTGCTGCGCGCCGATCGATTCCCCGGTGCGACTGTTGTAATATTCGCCGATGTGCGGACTGGCGGCAAGGAGGGCCAGGATATGTTCTTTCATCTCCTCAGCCAGTCGGGTGTGTCCGTACTGCCGGACCCCGCTCATCACCAGGTAATAAAGATTGATCCAGGTGGGACCGCGCCAGTACTCTTCAGGCTTAAATTCAGGATGATTATAGGCCACGGCCGGCAGCGAGGGCCAGAACAGCTCCTTGTCCTGCAGGTTTCTGATCAAGGCAGCCACTCTTTCTTTCGGTGCGACCCGCGCCCAGAGTGGAAAAAAGCAGGCCGGAGATTTCACTCTGGACAGAACGCCTCGCTCGAAATCATAGTCATAATAGAGACCGGCGGATTGATCCCACAGCCTGGCATTGATCAGCGCCGCCAGCGCCACCGCTTTATCCTGCCACATCCTGGCTTCTGAAGCTTTCCCAAGCACCAGCGCCATGTGGCTGAGGCAGCGGTACTGGACGACGCGAAAACAGTTCAGGTCCACCGCGTTTTTGTTGCTGCAGCCGCTGTCCCATCGCACCGAGGTGTCCCAGCCGCTTTCAAACCTGGCGAATTTTTCAATATAGGCTTGCCCGGCGGCCGGTGAGTGCCGGTATTCGCACAGACCATCATGGTTGGCATCACGATAGGCCGTCCACCACTCGGCGAACCGACAGAGGGAAGGATACACCTGCCTGATAAACTCTACATCCGGATTGCGGCGATGGCTGACCCAGGCCGTCCAGGCCAGCACCGGCGGCTGCGAACGGTCCATAGGAAGTCCGGCGTTTTCATTTCGACCCAGCGGAATATAGTTGGGGATGATGCCGGTGAGTGGATCCTGAGCCCAGGTCAAGGCCAGTATCTGATCGCGGCTGGTTTTGGCATCCCATTCCGAATAGGCCAGACTGTGAAACGCTCCATCCCACAACCAGTGGCCGGTGTAGGCTTCCTTGGCCGGGCAGGTCAGCGCTGTTTGCTGGTTTTGATAGGGTGGAGTCCAGCGAATGTTTTCCAGCGTCAGAAAGGCACGCCAGGCCAGTTTGTAGTGGGGATGGGATGACGATATGGCGGCTGGAAATTTGGCCGGCAGGTGCTGCCAATATGCGATGGCATCGGCGGCGACCGCTTGCGGATTTTGCTGAAAGCGACGATAGAGATCGATAGAGGCCTCTTCCTGTATTGACTCATAAAGGCGCAGAAAAAATAAAACTGTGACCGGCCGGTTGGGCGCCAACGCAAAGGATTCGGAATAGGCAAGAAAACCCGGGGCAGCTGGTGTCAGGCCGGAGAGTTGGTCGAAATGTTTCATCGGGCCGCTGCCCGGATCGTCGACATTGAAATTCGGCAAAACGTGAGCGGCTGAAAATGTTTCCGGCAGAACCAGGTCGATATAGGAAAGGGTGTCGTGAAAGGTGACCACGCCCGGCTTTGCCGTAATGGCCTGGGGAACAGCCGGTTTGCCGCGTTGCGGTATGGCCATGCCGCCATGCGCCACCCATTGCAGGGTATGGTTGGCTTTTGCGGCGCGAACCGTGGCGCGCAGGGCGATGACATCCGAACGTATAAAGGCAGCCATGCATTCCAGGGTTATGTCCTGGCTGGACCAGGTGTCGATCCATCCGCCGGGATAATAGTCACGCTTCAACATGTGCGCCGACGAATCTGCCGGATGCATCAACCACCGTGCGGCATTCCTGTCATATAACGATAAACGCAAGGGCATGCCCTTCACACCATAGCCGCAATGGATAACCTGGCCCGCACCCGGGCATGGATCGTCCGGTCGCTGGTATAACGCCATGTGCGAACCCAGGGGTGAAAGATTGGCTTTGCGCTTGACGCTGATGTCCTGATCAAAGGTCTCGATGTTCTTGAGAAATTCCGGGCCAAGGCAGAGTTGCAGCGTCCTGCTGGTTTTATCTTCCGCCGCGTTGCTTGCCATACTGATACAGCCGATAAAAACAGCAATAAATGTGATTCGTGGTGTCATTATT
Organism: uncultured Cytophagia bacterium; assembly: GCA_964541895.1. Taxonomy (GTDB): domain Bacteria; phylum Zhuqueibacterota; class Zhuqueibacteria; order Residuimicrobiales; family Residuimicrobiaceae; genus CAZISM01. The sequence continues at coordinate 4,463 of CAZISM010000159.1, read as the reverse complement.
TTGTCCCGAACGAATAATGCGCATGTGAGTCGAGCGATCCATGCTCGTTTGTTGTGGCCGAAGCGTCTCGCTGCGGTGGCCATTAGGGCATGAATCGCAAAGCTGAGGTTAGATGAATCTATAAAGATTACGCTATAATAGTCAACGCGGAAAGCAAAAGCAAGAAAATTCCTTTTTTCTTGTTTCTCACATCCCGATTGGCTACTTTGCTGGCATGAATAACAGAGGAGTTGACATGCGATACTGGTTGTTGTTTTTCGCGTTGCCGCTGTGCGCTGCTGAATTCGGCCCCGCCGATCCCGATCGGGCCGGGGTAACCGCCGTGCCCTGGACCTATATTTTGTCATACGACAAAAACGTGATCGCTGATACGGCCTTCCTGGCAGCCATGCGCCAGGCGCCGCCCGACCTGCTGCACGTCGGCCATGGCGTGCCGCTCAACAGCATCTTTGGCCCTGCAGCGGACTATAGCGGCTGGAACCCCAAGCTGGTTCCCAGCCAGGAGATATTGAATCGCCGTCTTGAGCTGAAACGGTTTGTCAAATTGATGCATGACGCAGGCGTTAAAAAAGTATTTTGCTATATTAATCCTTCCATCCTCGGCGGCGACCATGAGAAACGTCTCGGCTTTTTCAATTTTTATGATCACTGGCAAGAGTATGCCGCTCCTTTGGGATTAGGCGCCAAACCCGATCGGACGCCGGAACAGTGGATGCAGATCGAACGTCGTTCTTTCGCGCCCTGGGAACCGGAACCCGATTATCCGCTCTGGCGCTATCAGCCCTGCCTGAACGAACCGGCCTGGGAAAACTATCAGAAGACGGTAGTGAGATTGATCGCAGAATCCGGCTATGACGGGATTTTTATCGATGATTGCATCATGGAATGCCATCATGATTTGTGTCAGGAACAGTTTCCCGCCTATCTGCGCCGACACTATACGCCGGAGGCATGGGCGGCGCACTTGCGCGACCATGCGATCCTGGCAGCTGCGGATTTTACTATTAATCCTTCGCCATGTGAGCGCTTGCAGCATGCCGCCACATACCAGTTTTGGCAGAACAGTGTCAGCCGCTTTAGCGCAGAAATGACGGCCGTTGGCAGCGCGTACAAAAGTGATTTTTTCGCAGTTCCTAATTGGGGCGCCATTTCGCGGGTGCGAGGCGCCGCGGGTCGCGCCCGCAGCGGCAAAAGCGCGGGCATTTGGAGCCGAGCCAGCCGCTCGATCATGTTTGAAGAGGCGCATCCGTCAGGCTATATCGGACCGCGCGACGTGTTTGGCTATCTGCTGCAGTATCTCTATGGCCTGGCCATCGATGTACGGCCGGTGCTCATCACCTATGGATCCAGCCGCCGTCATACGGAACTGGGTTATGCCGAATGTGCTGCCGGCGGCGGCGGCGCCTTTGTGCAGCCGGGCGTGGCATATCCCGAGATTCGCAAACGCTGGCGCACGTTTTATGAACAGAACCGTGAGCTGTTTCAGGGATTTCGCTCGAGCGCGCGGGTCGGACTGGTCATGGCCTATGATGAGTTGGACTATGGCAACGACGACCATCTGCGGCAAGCCCTGGCAACCGGCCATGCGCTCATGGCCGGCCATATTCCCGTAGCCATTGTTCCGAAAGAGAGTCTTTCTGTTCCGGAAAAATTGCGTGCCTATTCGGTGCTGATCCTGCCCAACCTCCAATACCTTCCCGACGAGGCATTCAATGCGTTGGTTGAATATCTTGCCCAGGGAGGACACATTTTGTCCTCCGGAGCGTGCGGCGCCTATGATCTGCTGGCGCAGCCTCGTGGCGCAGCCGCGCGATCGTTTTTAGGCGAACTGGTTTCGCGGGCCGACGAGGTCCGCTCCCGGCGTGCGCTGCGTGTCGAATCCATGGCGCAGCTGCTGCCCGAAAGGATGCTGGAACTGGTTGATGCCTTGGACATATTAGAGCCTGATCCGTTCAACGCCAGGCTTGAGGAAATAGCGAAAAAACCGGTTGACGCCGAAGAAGAACAAAAGCTGGCGCAAATGCTTGAGCAGTGGTTCGGTTATGCCGCGGCGGTCGTGGATGCGAACCAGGCCCGAGACTGTCGTACAACGGTATATGAACGCTGGCAGGGCAACAGCGGCGGTATGCTGGTGCATGCGGTTCGTTATGCCGCACCGATCCAGGGTGGAGAACACTCCGCCATTTCGCCGGCGCCGCTAAAGATCCGCGTGCGGGTGCCGCTAGGATGGACCGTGCACAAGGCACAGGTGCTGAATCCGTGGCAGGAGGCTCGAGTAATTCCTGTACAGACTGAGGGTGAAACGGTGAGCGGCACCTTGCCGGAATTTGAGTTTTATAATCTGCTGCATCTGCAGCTGAAAAAGAAGAACTAGCTGCTGTAACGGATGGTGTGGCATCCCAGGCTGTACGCTAAAAAATGCTTTAAACAACAGGAAGAACGATGAAAAGAATTTCATTTCTTGCTGTCTTTATCATCTTGACCAATATGCTCTACAGCCAGCCCAGCGGCAGAGAAAATTTTGACGCCGATTGGAAATTCCACCTCGGCGATATGGACGGCGCCGAACACCCGGGCTTTGACGATCGATGCTGGCGTACTCTGGATCTGCCGCACGACTGGAGCATCGAAGGCAGCTTTAAACCGGATAATCCGGCCGGCAGTTCCGGCGCCTCGTTGCCCGGCGGCATCGGCTGGTATCGCAAGAGTTTTCGCATCAGCGAAACCATGGGCAAACGCCGCTATATCATGTTCGACGGTGTTTACCAGAACAGCACGGTCTGGATCAACGGCCACCGGCTGGGCCAGCGGCCGTTCGGCTATGCCACGTTTCAGTATGAATTGACGCCATACTTGCATGAAGGCGAAAACATCATCGCTGTTCGTGTCGATAATTCACTACAGCCGAACTCGCGCTGGTATTCCGGTTCAGGCATATACCGGCATGTTTGGCTCACTACCACCTCGCCCATACATATCAGTCCATGGGGGACCTATGTCACTACACCCAGAGTCCTCGCCAAAGAAGCCTCGGTGCGCGTGGAAACAGACATCACTAATGCCGGGCAGGCAACCGCTAACATTAAACTGGTATCGACCATCCTGGACCATCACGGGAAAAAAGTTGGCGGCCGTACAGAAAACGGCCGTCTTGTCGCCGGTGTGCAGACAAAAGTCGTCAGCCAACTAAAAATTCCCTCGCCCAAGCTGTGGAGCATCGAGCAGCCGGTGCTGTACAAACTGGTCAGCGAAGTCTATCACGATGATAAACTGCAGGATACCTATTACACCGATTTCGGTATCCGAACCATCGCGTTTCGCAGCGATAGCGGCTTTTATTTGAACGGCAACCATGTCAAGATTCTCGGTGTCTGTCAACATCACGATCTGGGCCCTCTTGGCGCTGCAGTAAACACGCGGGCGATGGAGCGACAGTTGGAAATTCTTAAAAGCATGGGCTGCAACGCCATCCGCACCAGCCATAATCCTCCCGCCCCGGAACTGCTGGACCTGTGCGATCGCATGGGCTTCCTGGTCATGGACGAAGCCTTTGATGTCTGGTATCTTGAAAAGATGAAATATGATTATCACATCTATTTCAAAGAGTGGCATGAACGCGATTTGGCCGACATGGTTCTGCGCGACCGCAATCACCCTTCGATCATTCTTTGGAGCATTGGCAACGAGATTCCGGAAAAGAATCATACCAAATACGGCGGCGCGGCCATAGCGAAAGAACTGGACGCCATCATCAAACGCTACGACCGCACCCGCTACACCACCTCGGCGTTTGCCGGCGTATGGCGTGCGGACACGACGTTTATGACCGACAAGGTCGATGTCATCGGCATCAACTATACGCCGGAACGGTATGCCGAAGAAAAGGCCAAACATCCCAAGGGTTTTTTCATTGCCAGCGAAACCACTTCGTCCCTCAGCAGCCGGGGTGTCTATCATTTTCCGGCTGATTCGGCGATTTTGCGCACCACGGATATGCAGTGCTCCGCGTTCGACAACTGCGCGACGTCGTACGATCGGCCCTGGGCCTTTGCCACTCAAACCACCTGGCGCGCTGTCAAAGAGACGCCGTATGTGGCCGGACTGTTCGTGTGGACCGGCTTTGATTATCTGGGGGAACCGCCCTATCCCGATTTCCCGTGTATCTCTTCCGCCTTTGGTATTGTCGACCTGTGCGGCTTTCCCAAAGATGTGTATTACTTTTATAAAAGCCAATGGACCGATGCACCGGTGCTGCATCTTTTTCCGCACTGGAACTGGAAGCAGGGTGACCTGATCGATGTCATCGCCTATACCAATTGCGATCAGGTCAAACTTTTTCTCAATGGCCAATTAGTCGGGGATCAAACTTTCAGCCATAGCAAAAGGCGTTATTCACTGAAACAGTGGGATACGCTGATTGATTTGGGGGAAGGAGAAAAGCTGTCTTTGGATTGGCGCGTGCC
>CAZISM010000158.1:7523-10920 GCA_964541895.1 uncultured Cytophagia bacterium | reverse complement strand
CAGCTCGCCGATGGTTATTTCGATGGCGCGCCGGGCTGGAAGATGATCTGGCCCAAAGGCTCCGGCACCGAATACGGCTGGGTCTTTTGCTTCTTTATCGGTGGCGAAGTTAAAGATGCCAAAGGCAACCTGATTCATATACTCTCTTCCCGTTTTCACCGCAGTTCGGTGAAACAATCGGCCGACAAAAGCCATTGGTACGACTGGAAACCGCTGCCGCGATATTTTAATAATCATCACCTCAACTCAAAAACCTGGGATATCGGCGGTATCAACGAAGATGTCGGACTTGACGGGTATCCGGGCACCGGTGATGTCGGCGAGAACGACGGCATCCTGCACAGCTCTGAAGATTTCAACCGCAACGGCTTGCTGGACAACAGTCTGGTCAACGTGGCGGAATGGGCGGCTATGAGCCACATCCGCGAAACATGGCCGGCCGATTGGCCGCCGCAAAGCTATGAAGGCGATCCGCGCTCGACGACCGATACCTTGAAGCTGGGCCCCTGCGCCGGCCGCTGGAACGGCGAATTCGGCTATTATGTCCGAGCCGACCAGGAATCCTATTATGTGATGGATGATCGCGAAATCGATCAGTTCGCATACTATCCATTCAATTTGCCCGGCACCGATCAGCCGGACACCCGCCCCTGGCCCAACGGCCGCCGCGGCTTGGGATTGACCGTCTCGGTGCGAAATTACCAATGGACCGCCCGCCAGGCCGAGGATATCCTGATTTCGCGTTACGATATCGTCAATTACGGCAAAGCCATTGCCAAATCAGTGGTCGGCATGTACAGCGACGTCGATGTCGGCGGCACCAGCGGCCAGGATGATTCCAATTTCGATACCGTGGATGATATCACCTACGTGTGGGACAAGAGCGGCAAATCCAATAAAGGCCTGCCCACCGGTTATTTCGGCTTTGCCTTTTTGGAAAGCCCGGGTATTTCCGACAACCGCAAGGACGATGATCAGGACGGCGTGTTCGACGAGAGCCAGTGGAACGACATCGACGAAGACGGCGACTGGCGTCGCTGGGAAGATACCAATAAAAACGGCAAATGGGACACCGAAGACCTTAATTATAACGGCGTCATCGACAACGGCGAAGACGTCAACAACAACGGCAAGCTGGATGTGGAGCCGGTATGGGATGATGTCGGTTCCGACGGCATCGGCCCGGACGACGAAGGCTATGGCGGTCCGGACGACAACGGCAGTGAAGCCAACGGCAAGCCGGATCAGGGGGAACCCAATTTCGGCAAAACCGACAACGATGAGTCGGATCAGGTCGGCTTGACCTCCTGGTATCTGAAGGATGTGGACAATCGTCTCGCTTATGATGAAGAGTTCTGGACCGTGGAAATCCAGCCGGGCACCTTTGCCATCGACGAAGAGTACACCCGCGACGTCGCCTTTGACTATGGCAGCGGTTTCATCCGCCTCGAGCCGGGCAAGGAAGGCCGGCAGAAATACGCCATCGCCTGTTTGTGCGGCAATGATATGAACGATATCTTTCGCAACAAGCGCACCATGCAGCGCATCTACGATTCGGATTACAATTTCAGCAAACCGCCGCGCCTGCCGGTGCTGGCCACCATCGCCGGCGACAAACGCATCACCCTGATGTGGGACAACAACTCTGAAAAATCCAAAGATCCCATCTATGGATCCGATTTCGAGATGTACAAGATATACAAGAGCACGGATCCGCAGTTCTCGGATATCAAAACAGTGAGCGACGCTTTTGGCAACCCGCTGCTCTACAAACCGCTCGCCCAGTTCGATTTGAAAGACGGCCTGTTCGGACCGCATCCCATTCCCATCGGCGGCAATGGCGAAGGCAGCGGCCTGGACCTTGGCGTTGCCTATGACATGGGCAACGACACCGGATTGCGCCATTCGTTCGTGGATACCAATGTCGTCAACGGCCGCACCTATTATTATGCCGTCGTGGCGGTGGATAAAGGCTATGCGGCGGATTTTTACAGCCGCGGCTTGAGCGATCGCGTCAACCTGGCACCCAACAGCCCGACCGAGTGTTCCGCCACGATTCAGGTCGACGTGCTGGGACGGCCGGTGTTCATCGACCGCAACTGTGCCGTGGTGGTGCCGGTAGAACCGGCTGCCGGTTATGTCAAGGCCCAGTTGGAGGACGGCGTCGATCACATGGCCGGCCTCGGCACCGGCGCTGTCAGCGTCCAGGTGCTGCTGGCGGACAGCATCCGCCGCAATCATGACTACAAATTGTCGTTCAAAGATGATGCGTCGATTGAAAAGTTTGATAAAAATTATAAAACCGGTTTGACCTCCGGCGCCATCCTGGTGGACGTCACCAGCGGCGACACCCTGCTGCGCGCCAAGGACAAGTACAAGAGCGATGAATACAGCGAAAAACTGTTCCATGGCTACAAGCTGGATATCCAGAACCATGACTCCATCAAGGTCGCCTGGGCAGGCTGGGTGAAGGGACGCTCCAACGTGGTTGGCGATCCGCGCGGCTATGATGCGCAGTGTCGCGCCATCCCGCGAGACTATGAAGTGCGCGTGCTGGACAAAGGGGCCGATACGTCCTACTCGGCGGTGCCTGGCCGCGAAATCATCACCAACTATAAAGTATATGATGTCACCAATCCTCTGAAACCGTTTGAAGTGGTGTTTGGTCTCGCCGAGACCAGCGACTCGGCGGCCGTGAAAGGCATTCTGAGCGATGGCGATCAGATCGCCATCAAAGCGGCACCCCTGGTGGTTACGGTGGGCGGCGTCACCAAGTACATTTATACGGAAACTTCCTGGCGTATCAATTTTAACCTGCCCCGCGGCGTCGAAGCCATCTATCAGGTATTGCCGCAAAAGGGCGATATCTATCGTTTTACCACGCAAAAACCATTCGACCGCAACGACGTATTCACGTTCAAGGTGGTCGGCGGTGAAGTTCGTGAGCAAAACGTGGCCAGCGCCATGGACAACATCTATACCGTGCCCGATCCCTATATCGCGGCCAGCACGCTGGAAACCCGCCTGGTCAATCAGGATGTGGGACGAGGGGACCGGCGAATCGATTTTGTCAATCTGCCGACACGCTGTACCATATCCATCTTTACCAGTTCCGGGCGCCTGGTCCGTGAGCTGCAGCACGAAACCATCCAGGAGAACGGCCGCGAATCGTGGGATCTGAGAACCAAAGACGGCCTCGAAGTTTCGCACGGCGTTTATATCTATCATGTGGATGCCCCAGGCATCGGCAGCAAGATCGGCAAACTGGCCATTATCAAATAACGCTGGAGTACATCCCTATGCATAAACGAGTCTCTCTTTTCCTAATGGCCCTGGCGATATCTCTTGTTGCACAAGAGAAAGATCAATCGACAACCGGCCAGTTTGTCACCAACGT
>CAZISM010000158.1:4140-7423 GCA_964541895.1 uncultured Cytophagia bacterium | reverse complement strand
GCCATCCGTTCTTCGTTCGGCATCAGTTTTATCAGTCTGGACTATGGTGATTCGCCGGTGCGAACGGTCGAACGGCCGGAGGGGACCGGTGAGCGCTATGGCGCCCGTGACATGGCCGTCGGTTTGACCTATGCCATGGCAATCACGGATCGATTCGCCTTCGGTTTAACCGGAAAATATATCTCCCAGCGCATCTGGAGCGAGACCGGTTCGGCCCTGGCTCTGGATGCCGGCGTGTTTTACAATACCATGCTGAAAGGGCTGCGCATCGGCGCGGCGGTGAGCAACTTTGGCTCAGAGATCACCCTGGCCGGTCGCCACCTCACCACCATCGTCGATCCGGATCTCACGGTGCAGAATTTCGATCGCGTACCGGTGAACTACAAAGTCGGCACCTACCCGTTGCCATTGCTGTTCCGGGTCGGTATCTCCTATGAGCGCCAGCTTGGTGCATTTGGCGATGTCACCGTGGCGGCCGATGTCAACCATCCCAGCAATTCGACCGAGAGCATCAATCTGGGCGCCGAATATGGATTTGCCAACATGTTTTATCTGCGCGCCGGTTATGAAAATCTTTATGAACGTGACCAGATCAACGGCTTGACCTTCGGCGGCGGCGTCGAATATTTTCGCCGCGGCATGATGGGCATTCGCGTCGATTACTCCTGGTCCGATTGGGGCATCCTGGAAAATGCACAGCGTTTCTCTTTAGGATTGACTTTCTAACTGTCAAGCTCATCTAATGAAAGGAGAATTTTTGTCCGTATCGGAACCAAATCAAGCGACACCTCTCGTCTTCTCGAATTAACTCTTTGGAGGAAGCTATGAACAAATGGGTTACCGCTGTTGTAATTCTCGTTCTGGCCGCATCTGTGCTTACTGCACAAACCAAGCTGACGCGCGCCAACGAAGCAGAACCGAACGATTTCTTCAAAACCGCAACCCCGATGCCGGAAAACACGCTGATGCAGGCGCTGTTCTCCGCCGCCACGGATGTGGACATCTATAAGATGAACATGTCCGCTGACAGCATTTACCACATTTACTCCGACTCTGTGAGCCTGCCCAAAAGCATGCACGTAGAGATCTTTTGGAACGGCGATACCACCAAAAACCTGTTCGTCGGCAGTCCGGACGGTCGTGCGGGATGGAGCAATTTCCGCGTCGCCGGCTGGTCCCCCCGCGAAATGGGTTCGGGCGTCTACTATCTGCGCGTGACGCACGCCTCGCCGATCACCGCGCCGTTAACAGGTGCTTATTTGATTCGTTATATTTCCCAGGGTTTGGCATACTGGGCCGGCCTGCATGAACCGGATGACACCTTCCAGGAATCCTTTGCCCAGTTTGCCCTGCCGGTTGATGGTACTCGTTTCAACGGCATGCTCTACAACCTGGCCGATGTTCCCCATGGCTGGGACGATCGTGATATTTTCTACATGGTCGGCGAACAAGGCAAACGGCTGTGGGTAGAAACCGAACCGGTGCAAGGCTATCCGCACACCCGCGATATGGACAGCGAGATTCAGATCTGGGACGGCGACGGTAACCAAAAGTTCATGGAAAACGACGACAAGAATGACCAGGAAGAAGATTTTGGTCAGAACAACGTCTTTTCTCTCACTGTTATGGACAGCTTGCCCTATTCCGGTCTCTACTACGTTACCATGACCAGCGTCTACGCCAAATGGGGCGGCGATCCGGGTTCCGGCAATACCGACGAAAATCCCTCCACTGGCGGCTATATCGCTTACGCCTGGATGGGCGAGCGTTCGAACGAAATCGAACCCAACGATACTCCGGCTCAGGCTACACCGATGTGCGAAAAAGTAACCTCCACGCGCGTCGGCCCCACCAACAACTTTGTCATCAACGCAAAATTTTCCTCTGATGGCGATGCGGATTGGTATGCCTACAACCTGAAAAGCACCAAGATGTACTTTTTCACCACCTATAATAACGCTACCCTCGGCGCCAATGTCACGCTCGAAGTCTACAAAGCCACGGATTTGACCACCAACCTGGCTTCCAGTGGCGTCAATGGCCGTTACAGTAACAAAAATTTCCGCTTCTGCGGCTGGACCCCGCCTCAGGACGGCATCTATCTGTTAAAAGTGGCTCCCTCGGCCGGTACGGTCGCGGGAACCTTCACCGGTGAATACCAGCTGCGTATGGGATGGGCGACCCATCGCGCCGTAGCCATGGCCAACGAACCGGCGAACAACAGCCAGTCCGGCGCTGTGGAAGTCAAGTTTGACTCCAGCAAAACCGTCGGCGCCGTCTATCCGGCCGGCGATGACGACTGGTACAAATTCGAAGGCAAAGCCGGCGATATCATCGACGTCGAATTGTTTTCCGCTTTGGATGAAAACGGCATGAAGTGGACCCGCGATCTGGACACCGACATGACCCTGATCGATCCCAGCGGCGCCAGCGTCGATAACGACGATTATAAAGCGGCAGACCGAAATGCCGGCAACGTCTTTTCAGCCATCAAAGGCTATGTGCTGCAGGGTACCGGCACCGTGTACATCCGAGTAGGCGGCGGTTACGATAACTGGAATAATCTGGGAAACAATCCCACCGGCGTTTATCGTATGGTGGTCTATTCCAGCGCCGCTTCTCCGGCTTTCAAAGAGAAAGAAAAGAACGATACCTTCCCGTTGGCCATGCTGCTGCCGGAAGGCAAGGATGTTGTGGCCAAATTCTCAGCCGCCAGCGATATCGACATCTATAAAATGGAACTGCAGGCCGGCCGCATGTATTTCGTCAATTCGTTCCAGAACGAAGTTGGCGCCAATATCCATGCGGAGTTGTATGCCGCCTCTGATACCGCGAAGAACGTGCTGGATGCCAGTGTAGATGGCCGTTACAACAGCTTTAACTTCCGCCTCTCCGGATTCGTCCCGCCAAAGAGCGGAACCTATTATTTGAAATTGACCTGCCCGACTCCCAATGCGGGTGGTTACAATCTGCATATGCGCAGCAGCGAAATCAAAGAAGTTGGCACCTATCATGAGCCGGATAACTCGCGCGCTGAAGCCGATGCCAAAGGAGATTTCCCTGTGGACGGCGTGGCGCACAAAACCGCGTTGTACAATTCGGCTGATGCCAAGTATGTCGACGATCTCGATGTGTACCGCTTTACCCTCACCAAAGGCCAGGCCTTTACAGCGCAGATGTCCCCGGTGGGCGGCGAACTCTGGTTCCGCGATACCGATTCCTACATGCTGATGACCAATGCCAAAGGCGATACCATTGCCAAGAACGACGACGATTCCGGCAC
>CAZISM010000158.1:0-4040 GCA_964541895.1 uncultured Cytophagia bacterium | reverse complement strand
ATCATTGATACGACCCCCACCGGCCGTTTCAGCAGCAAGGATTTCCGCCTCTCCGGTTACAATCCTCCGGAAACCGGCGAGTATCTGCTGAAGCTGAGCGTTGCGGTCGGCGGTATCAACGATCAGAACATTGGCACCTATCGTCTGCGTGCGGCCGGCGGTGAAGTGATCAGCGAAGCGTCAGCCGTCCATGAACCGGATAACGGCGTCAAAGCTGCTGCTAAAGTGGCCAAGCTGCCCACTGACGGCTCTCTCGTCAAAGCGGCTTTCAGCGACAGCGCCGACGCCGATTATTTTGCCATCGAGGGCATTCAGGGCCAGGCCCTGGTGGTTACGCTTTCCCCTGGTTCCGGCGGACGCTGGATTCGTGAAATCGACACCGGTATGCGCTTGTTCACCGCGGACAGCGTGTTGCTGGACGAAAGTGACGATTATGACGACTGGTATGAGCTGAATTTCTATCTCGGCGAAGTCAGCTGCACCTATTCCCAGGTTAAAGCGGCGGCGCTGCCTTACACCGGCACCTATTACGCGGCGGCTATGCCCTACTATGGCAAAGCCTTCAGCGGTGGCCGGACCACCTTTGGCAACAACGCAACCGGCAGCTATTACATCTCCGCAACCATGGCCTCCCCGACCGGTGTGGCCAAAGACAACAGCCAGACTCCGGACGAGTTTGCACTTTCGCAAAATTATCCGAATCCGTTCAACCCGACGACCACCATCACCTATCAGTTGAAGGAGACGGTTTCGGTGACAGTCGGTATTTACAATATTCGCGGTCAGCTGGTAGCCAATCTGGTTGATAAAGTGCAGCCTGCAGGCACCTATTCCATTCACTGGAATGCGACCGACCAGTTCGGTCAGCGCGTGGCCAGCGGTATGTATCTCTATCGTATCCAGGCTGGTGACAAGTTCATCCAGACCAAAAAGATGTTGCTCATGAAATAAGTCACGCCTGCAGCGGAATCCCGATCCGGGATTCCGCTGCAGTGTATGGGGCTGCGTCTGGCAGGTGCCGGTTCTCCAACCAACCGGCCATGGCATGTCCCGGTTTGGCGTTGGATGCTCGCCTCCGTCATATCGTACTCTGGCCCCAATCGATCTCAAACTTATCCGCAGGTGTCCGTTGAAAACAGCAAAATGGCTCCTACTTCTTCCACCGGCTCTCGTCCTTCTGCTTTCGGCCTGTCAGAAAAAAATCGATCCCGAACAAATCGTCGTGGCCAGGGTCGGCGATCGCGTGATCACGGTCGGCGATTTCAGGAAAAATTATGAATTCGGTCTGCCCCATTTAAAAACGGGACCGGATCGTAAAATGGCCTACCTGGATTACATGATCAAAGAAGCCTTGTTGTCCCAGGAAGGATTCAAGCTCGGGCTGAACCGGTCCGACCGCGTCCGGCGCCTGGAAGGAGATCTGCAAAACGAGCTGCTGATCGAAGAGCTGTTCACGCAAGAGGTAAAAAACAAAATTACCGTCACACCCGAAGAGATCAAGCAGGCGATCCAAAAGTCCAAGGTCAGCTGGAAGCTGCGCTACTGGTATGAGCCCAACAAAACCTATGCCGACCGCGTCTGCGACGCCATGCGGCAGCGTGGTTATACGGCCGTGGTGGATGAGATTTTAGGCAACAATCCGGAATTGAATTTAAAACCCAAGGATTTTGAAACCGGTTATCTGACCGATCTTGATACCAGTGAAGAGTTGCTCGCCGCCATTGAACACCTGCCCATGGGAGAAATTTCCGATCCGATTCTTCTCGACGGCATCTATTATATTTTTCAGGTCACCGACATCCGGCGCAAACCTCTCACCGATTACGAACTGACCGAACGGGCAGATTCGTATCGGCAGATTTTATTTTACCGCAAATTGAACAAAGCCGCCGCGCAATATGTCAGCGCCGTCATGACACCGCTCAACCTCACCACCAAAGGGGAACCCTTCCGGCAGCTGGCGGACGCCATCCTGGAGTGGGCCAAACTGGACACCACCCAGCATACACCGCTGTTGCAGGCGATCCAAAATGCCTCCAGCGAACACAAAGCCCTTTTCGCCGCCCGGGAGCTGCTCGATCAACCGATCACGACCTTCGGCAATGAAAAGTGGACGGTGCAGGAGTTCCTTGGCCGATTTAATCCCGTGACAATGAAAAAAAGTTTCAATGACCGCAACCGCCTCCGCGCCGCTTTGAACGACGAGATCGCCCTTGCGGTGCGCAATCAGGTTCTCCTTGAAAAAGCCAGGGATCTGAAACTGGACCGTTCAGCCAACGTACAGACTACTCTGCGGGAATGGCGCGAAAAGTGGGTATTTGAAGAGTGCCGCAAGAGTTACAGCCGCTCCGTCCGTATTGATGAGGACGACCTGCTCACCTATTTTGACCAATACAAGGAGCGCTACCGCATGCGGCCGACCGATTCTCTTGATGTGCGTTGGGACAGCGATAAAATCAGAAGGGATGCCTTTCACAGCAAAGTGCTCAGCCGGCTCGCGCAGGTTACCGACTCGTTACGATCTGCTTTTCCGGTGTTGGTCAATAAAGCGGTGCTGGACACGATCACGACCATCGAATCCAAAAACCGCTGGATGTCCCTGCAGGTGTTCAAAAACAGCAGCCGCCGGCTGGCGACGCCCATCGTGGATCCGGGATGGGGACGATAAGCGATTCACTCTAGCTCTGGAGATGCCATGCGCCTGTTCATCGTTTTTTTAGTGTTGTACGGCAACACCTTTGCCGCCCAGGGTTCCGACAATCCGTTTTTCAATCCCTACGCCGCCCCTTTTCAAACGCCGCCGTTCAATCTGATTCGTGAAGAGCATTACGTACCGGCCTTTCAAAAGGGCATTTCACAACAGGCCGCTGAGATTCAGACGATCGTTGATTCCAACGCACAACCCACGTTCGCCAATACCGTTGAAGCGCTCGAGTACAGCGGTGAACTGCTGACGCGCGTTCGCGCGGTATTTTTCAGTCTCTCTTCCGCGCACACCAACCCCCGCATGCAGCAGATAGCCCGCGATATGGCGCCGGAGCTGTCCAGGCAGCGCGACGATATTCTTCTCAATGAACGCCTGTTTCGGAAAATCAAAGCCGTCTACCAACAACGGCAAACATTGCCCTTTGCAAAGAGACGCCTGGTGGAAGAGTATTACAAGGACTTTGTGCGCGCCGGCGCCGATCTGGACGCAAAGGCCAAGGAAGAGCTGCGTCGCATCAACCAGCGCCTCTCGGTTCTTTCCCTGCAATTCGGTGACAATGTGTTAAAAGAAGACAATAACTTTTATCTGGCTGTCACCGACCGGGCTGATCTGGCCGGATTGCCGGACAACGTCATCACCGCTGCCGCGGAAGCGGCGCAGGAGCGCCAATTGGCCGGACAATGGGTTTTTACCCTGCACAAACCCAGTTTGCTGCCCTTCCTGCAGTATTCTGAACGACGCGCGTTGCGGGAAAAAATGCTAACAGCATACATTGAGCGTGGCAATCACGGCAACGAATTTGATAACAATCAGAACGCCGCCGAAATAGCCGCACTTCGGGTTCGCAAAGCCAACCTTCTGGGTTACAAAACGCACGCAGACTTTATCCTGGCCGAAAACATGGCAAAGACACCGGCGGACGTCTATACCTTTCTCGATAAGATCTGGCAACCGGCGCTGTCCAGAGCCCGCCAAGAAATACGGGATATGCAGGAGCTCATCAGCAGAGAGGGCCAGACCATAACACTGGCGCCCTGGGATTGGTGGTATTATGCCGAAAAGGTTAAAAAAGAAAAATACGATCTGGATGAGGAACAGCTTCGGCCCTACTTTAAGCTGGAGAATGTGATCCAGGGTGTTTTTGCAGTCGCGAACCGGCTCTATGGCATTACCTTGACGGAGCGGAAGGATATACCGGTCTATCATCCGGACGTTAAAGTCTTTGAGGTCCGGGAAGCGGATGGTGCGCACATCGGGATCCTGTTCACCGACTATTTTCCGCGCGCCAGCAAGCGCGGCGGCGCCTGGATGAACGAGCTGAGAAGCGCTTATA
>CAZISM010000157.1:0-10996 GCA_964541895.1 uncultured Cytophagia bacterium | reverse complement strand
CCCTGCACGCCGGTGCAGGCGTTGGCGTTGCCGCTGTTTATGATCATGGCCTGTACGGCGGCGGCAGGAACCCGCGCCTGGCTCCATTTCACCGGTGCTGCTTTGATGCTGTTGGTGGTGAACAGAGCTGCCGCGGCGGCAGGCGCAGTGCTGAAAACCAACGCCAGGTCCAGGCCTTTTTCTTTCAACCCGCAACGCACACCGGCGGCCTGAAAGCCCTGCGGCGTCGTAACCGTACCATTAAAGACCGTATTCAACAATAACTCTCCTCATGTATGTGTCGCTTACTGAACGCGAATGGGCAACATGACCAGCAGAATACTCTGGCATTAAAATAGATACTGGATGGAAACAAATCGACGATTCGAAAAATAGCCGGCACGGAGGACAAAAACAGCCACCACCGAAGCCAGAGCGATCAGAATGCCGAGATGAAAATGGCCCTTTAAAGCCAGAAACGCTTCTTCCGGACCGTAGCAGGACGACGAAAGACCATCCGCCCCTAATCCGACCCAGGCAAAAAAGGCTATGAGGGAAAGCTTGTGAAAGATGTGTGGATCTTGCGGGCTGCGAGCACCACCCAGCAGAGCCTTTTTAGCCCTGTGCTTGAGGGATGGCGCATCAGAATCGTCCATTGTAGGTGTTGATCCTCCTCGATTATAAAGTCCGGAGTCTGACCGGTCCAGACGCGGTCACGGCTACTTTTTATGCTTGATCAATTTATAGGCGATGCTGTCCACCAGCGCCTGCCAACTCGCTTCAATGATGTTTTCGGAGACGCCTACGGTTCCCCAGCTGTCAGAGCCGTCGCTGGATTCGATGAAAACGCGCACTTTGGCGGCCGTCGCTTTTTCACTGTCCAGAACGCGCACTTTATAATCTACTAATTTTACCGATTTCAGGGAAGGATAAAATGGCAGCAGTGCTTTGCGCAGAGCCTTGTCCAGAGCATCCACCGGACCATGGCCTTCGGCCGCGGTGTGCGCCACTTTTTCGCCCACCTTGATCTTGACAACGGCTTCGGCATATATAAAGCCGTTTTCGGTTCGATCCACGGCGACGCGAGCGCTCAACAGATCAAAAAACGGCTTGATCATGCCCAGGCTGCGCTTCAACAGCACTTCAAACGAACCTTCCGCCCCTTCATATTGATAACCGAGGTGTTCCAGTTCCTTGAGCTCTTTGACGATGGCGACGACCTCTTCCTTTTTGCTGGAGAGATCCAGCCCCATCTCGCTGGCCTTGTGCAGCACGTTGCTTTGCCCGGCCTGATCGGAAACCAGCACCCGCTGATGATTGCCCACCTGATCCGGGATGATGTGTTCGTAGGTGCGCCGATTGCGATGAATGGCGCTGACGTGTATGCCGCCCTTGTGGGCAAAGGCGCTGTTGCCGACATAGGGCATCTCTTCCCGGTGCGGCTGATTGGCGATCTCGCTGATGTGGCGGGAAAGCGAGGTGAGTTTGGCAAGCTTGAGCCGTTTGGCAAACGCATAACCCATTTTCAGGGCGAGATTCGGCATGACCGTGCACAGATTGGCATTGCCGCACCGTTCGCCCCAACCGTTGATGGTGCCCTGGACATGGCGCGCGCCCAGCCGCGCCGCCTGCAACGTATTGGCGGTGGCGGTATCGCTGTCGTTATGGGCATGAATGCCGAGCGCCATATCCGGGAAGGCGCTCTGCACCGCGAGCACGGCGGTCTCTACATCACTGGGCAACGAGCCGCCGTTGGTATCGCACAACACCACGGTATCGGCTCCGGCCTGCCATGCGGCACGCAGGGTCTCCAGAGCATACTCTGGATTGGCAAAGTAGCCATCGAAAAAATGCTCCGCATCGTAAATGACTTCCTTGCCCTGATCTTTCAGATAGGACACAGAGTCCTGAATGATCTGCAGATTTTGCGGCAAGGTGGCGCGCAGCGCTTCGGCTACATGCAGATCCCACGATTTGCCAAAGATGGCGACGACCGGCGTTCGCGCCTTCAGCAGCGCCTGGATGTTGACATCTTCCTGTACGCGCGCTTTAACGCGACAGGTGCTGCCAAAGGCGGAAACTTTTGCATGGCGCCAGTTCATATGCGTCGCCTGCTTAAAGAATTCCAGATCCTTGGGGTTGGAGCCGGGCCATCCTCCTTCGATGTAATCGATGCCAAAGTGATCAAGCAACGAGGCTATTTTAATCTTGTCCTCGACGGAAAAGGAAATGCCCTCATGCTGCGAGCCGTCCCGGAGGGTCGTGTCATAGAGAAAAACGCGTTCTTTTTTCATCAGGTTGACCTCGCGCTTGATTAGTCCAGTGCAGCAATGATATGCCGTCCCATTTCCGTGGTGGAAACGACGGCATCGTGGGCGGTGGCGATATCGCGGGTGCGCAGGCCGTTCTGCAGCACCGTGGCTATGGCCTGCTCAAGCGCTTCAGCCTCGGCTTCCCGTTCCAGGGAGTAGCGCAGCAGCATGGCCACCGATGCGATGGTGGCGATCGGATTGGCCACGTTGCGTCCGGCGATGTCCGGGGCGGAACCGTGCACCGGCTCATACATGGCGGTGCCGGTCCCCAGGCTGGCGGAAGGCAGCATGCCCAACGAACCGGTCAGCATGGACGCCTCATCGCTGAGAATATCGCCGAACATATTTTCCGTGAGCAGCACGTCGAACTGTTTGGGATTGCGCACCAGCTGCATGGCGCAGTTATCGACATACATATGATCAAGGGTGACATCCGGAAATTCGCGGGCGATATCCAGGACCACCTTGCGCCAGAATTGCGACACCTCCAGCACATTGGCTTTATCGACGGAGGTAACTTTTTGGCGCCGCTTTTGCGCCGCGGTAAAGGCGACACGGGCGATGCGCTCCACCTCATGGCGATGATAGACCATGGTGTTGTAGCCTTTGTCCTGGTCAAGGCCGCGCGGCTCGCCAAAATACAAACCGCCGGTCAACTCGCGCACGATGAGGATATCGATATCCTGCACCACTTCCGCCCGCAGCGTCGAGGCCGCCACCAGGCTGGGATAGAGCCTGGCCGGGCGCAGATTGGCAAAGAGACCGAGAGCACCGCGCAACCCCAGCAGCCCTTTTTCCGGGCGCTGTTGTGAAGGCCATTGATCGTATTTAGGGTCGCCGATGGCAGCCAGCAGCACGGCATCTGCGCTTTTGCAGATCTCCAGCGTGGCGGCCGGCAGCGGGGTGCCGAATTTTTCGATCGCCACACCGCCCACATCGGCATAGTGCAAATCGACCGTAAACGAACTCCTGGCCGCGACCGTTTGCAGAACGTTGACGGCTTGTGTCATGACCTCCGGACCGATCCCGTCGCCGGGTAACACCGCAATGCGATAATGTTCTTTTTTCATAGTCTCCCGTCGGATAGTGAAGCGCTTTTCGTTTCGCAGCCCGCCGCCGCTGCCGGCGCGGCCCTGGTATGGTAAGTTGGTTCTCCCCCAATAGGGCCCAAAATGCCGGACACCCTCGCGGTAATGTCCGACATCTGATTCCGTCTTGCCCGGATTATGATTTAGCGGCCATGATCCGATTGAGCGCATGCAGGTAGGCGCGGATGCTGGCTTCGATCACATCAGTACTGACCCCGCGTCCCATATAGATCTGCTGGTCGCGCTTGATCCGCACCACCACGTTGCCCATGGCATCCTGGCCGCCGGTGACGGCGCGCAGGCTGTAATCGACCAGCTCCACCGGCGTCTTGGCGATCTTGTCGATGGCCTTGAACGCCGCGTCCACCGGTCCGTCGCCGACCGCCGCTTCCTGCAGGTGCTCGTCGCCCTTGAGAATGCGCACCGTGGCGGTGGGCAGCAGGCAGTTGCCGCTGAGGATATGAAAATAATCGAGATGATAGGTCTCTTTCACGTCCATGGCTTCACCGCTCACCAGGGCGATCAGATCTTCGTCAAACACCTCTTTTTTCTTGTCGGCGATTTCGAGAAAGCGTTCATAGACATGATCCAGCTCCTCTTTCGCCAGCGCATAGCCCAGCTCGGCCAGCCGCGTCTTCAAGCCGTGCCGTCCCGAATGCCGCCCCAAGACAATGCGATTCGAATCCAGGCCCACTTCGTTGGGGGTCATGATTTCATAGGTGCTGGCGTCTTTGATGACCGCATCCTGATGAATACCGGATTCATGGGCAAAGGCGTTGGCCCCCACGATCGCTTTGTTGGGCTGCACCGGAATGCCCATCATGCTGGACACCATGCGGCTGGTGCGGATGATTTCGCGCGTGTCGACGCCCGTGGCTTTGCCAAAGAAATTTTGCCGCGTCTTTAGCGCCATGACCACCTCTTCCAGGGAAGCGTTGCCGGCCCGTTCGCCGACGCCGTTGATGGTCACTTCCACCTGCTGGGCGCCGTTACGCACGGCTGCCAGGGTGTTGGCCACCGCCAGTCCGAGATCGTTGTGACAGTGCACGCTGAGGATCGCTTGGTCGATATTGGGCACATTTCGCCGCACCTCGGCGATGAGCTCGCCGTACTGGTCCGGAATGGCATAGCCCACCGTATCGGGAATATTGATCACCGTGGCGCCGGCGGCGATAGCCGCTTCGACCACGCGAAAGAGAAACTCGCGGCCGGTTCTGGCCGAGTCTTCGGGAGAAAACTCGACCTCGGCACAGTACCGTCTGGCCCTTTTGACGCCGGCGACGGCCATCTCCAGGACCTCAGCCTCTGATTTACGAAATTTCTTCTCGAGATGTATTTTGGACGTCGCCACAAAGGTATGAATACAGCCTCGTTCAGCCTCTTTGAGGGCTTCGCCGGCCGCATCGATGTCCTTATCGATACAACGAGCCAGGGCGACGATTTTCGGCCCCTTCACCTCTTTGGCGATGAGCTTTACGCCGTCGAATTGGGCTTGCGATGAAACCGGGAAACCGGCTTCAATGGCGTCTACTTTCAAACGGGCCAACTGCTGGGCGATGGCCAGCTTTTCAGCCACGCCCAGACTGGCACCCGGCGACTGCTCTCCGTCGCGCAGGGTGGTATCGAATACAAGGATGCGATCTGCCTCCATGGCCGGCTCCCTATTTTTTAATCCAGGCCATCATGCTGCGCAGCTCGGCGCCCACTTTTTCGATCTGCGCCGTCTGCAACTGATTGCGCATGGCCTTGAAGCGCGGTGCATTCGCCTTGTTTTCCAGAATCCATTCGGTGGCAAACGAACCATCCTGCACGTCCTGGAGAATTTTCTTCATCGCCTGTTTGCTGTCGTCACCGATTACGGCCGGACCGCGGGTGAGGCCGCCGTATTCGGCGGTGTCGCTGACCGAATAATACATGCGCGACAGGCCGCCTTCGTACACCAGATCCACGATCAGCTTCAGTTCATGCAGGCATTCGAAATAGGCGATCTCCGGCGCATAGCCGGCATCCACCAGCGTCTGAAAACCGGCGCGAATGAGTTCGGTCACGCCGCCGCACAGCACAGCCTGTTCACCGAACAGATCGGTCTCGGTCTCTTCCTTGAACGAGGTTTCCAGCACGCCGGCGCGGGTGCCGCCGATACCTTTGGAATAGGCCAGGGCGATGTCGCGCGCTTTGCCGGTCGCATCCTGATAGATGGCGATCAAATTGGGAACGCCGCGCCCCTCGCTGTACATGCGGCGCACCAGATGGCCCGGGCTTTTGGGCGCAATCATGATCACATCCACATCCGCAGGCGGCAGGATCTGATGATAATGAATATTGAAGCCGTGGGCGAACGCCAGCACTTTGCCGGCTTTCAGGTTCGGCTTGATATCGTTTTCATACACCATCGGCTGCACCTGATCCGGCACCAGCACCATGATAAGGTCCGCCCCCTTACAGGCCTCGAACGTGGGCAGCACCTTGACGCCGTCTTTTTTCGCCACTTCGTGATGTTCGCTTTCCGCATGCAAGCCGACCACCACTTCGACGCCGCTTTCGCTCAGATTGAGGGCATGGGCATGGCCCTGGCTGCCGTAACCGATGATCGCCACTTTTTTGCCCTTGAGCAAACCGAGGTCTGCATCCTGATCATAGTACAGTTTCATAACGCCTCCGCTTTCTTGTTAGCAATTCACACTTGATCCAAACACCTATTTCATATTGTTTTTAAAATTGGAATCCCGCACCATGGCAATGGTGCCGCTGCGGGCGATTTCTTTAATGCCAAACGGGCGCAGCGTTTCGATAAACGCCGAAATTTTCGCTTCCTGGCCGGTAAGCTCCAGGGTGAGGGACTTGGCGCTGATATCCACCACCTTGGCGCGAAAGATGTCGGCAATGGCAGACACTTCCATGCGCCGGCTGGGCATGCAACTGATCTTGACCAGCACCAGCTCGCGGCCGACATAGTCGTTCTCAGTCACGTCGGTCACACGAATGACATCGATGAGTTTGTTGAGCTGCTTGGTGACCTGTTCGATGACCCAGTCGTCACCGCGCACCACCAGCGTGATATTGGATGTGTCTTCGTCCCCGGAGCGCGCCGCCGTCAAACAGTCAATATTGAAACCGCGGGCGCTGAACAATCCGGAGATGCGCGCCAGAACGCCGCTGTGATTTTCAACTTCCAGATTAATGATATGTCTCATCAGGCTATTCCTCTCAACATTTGATCCAAGGCCTTGCCGGCCGGCACCATGGGGAACACATTTTCTTCCTTGTCGATCATGAATTCCATCAAAGCCGGGCCGGGCGTCAGCAACCCCTTTTCCAGCGTCGAACGCACCTCGTCCGGTTTGTGCGCCCGATAACCGGGAATACCGTACGCCTCTGCCAGTTTGCAGAAATCGGGCACATAGACATCACAGCTCGTTTCCTGGCCGTCGCACTGGGGCGGACAGTGAATGTCCCGGCGCAGACAGATGCCGGAGAACCGACGATGATAGAATATGGCTTGCCATTGCCGCACCATGCCCAGGGATTGATTGTTCAGAATAACAATCTTGACCGGCAGCTTGTAAGTGACCACGGTTGCCAGCTCCTGTATGTTCATCTGGATGCTGCCGTCACCGGCGAGGTCGATCACGATCTTGTCCGGGCAGGCGATCTGCGCACCGATAGCCGCAGGAAAGCCGAATCCCATGGTACCAAGGCCGCCGGAGGAAATGAACGTGCGCGGTTTCTGAAAGTTGGAAAACTGCGCCGCCCACATTTGATGCTGGCCCACTTCGGTCGTGACGATGGCCTGATGGTTGGTGATAGCAGCGATCTCTTCAATAACGACCTGCGGCAGGATGCGGCCGTTTTGCGTATAGGTCAGCGGATGGCTGGTCTTCCAGTCCGTGATTTGTCGCAACCAGCTGTCGTGTTGCTTGGGCTTGAGTTCTGCCAGCAGATCCTGCAGCACCAGCTTAACGTCGCCCACCACCGGCACATCCACCTGCACGTTTTTCCGGATCGTGGTGGGATCGATATCGATATGAATGATCCTGGCCTTGGGGGCGAATTTGCTGACATCGCCGGTCACGCGGTCGTCAAAACGCACACCGATGGCGATGAGCAGATCCGCCTCCTGGATGGCATAGTTGGCATAGGCGGTGCCGTGCATGCCTAGCATTTTCAGCGCCAGCGGATCGGTTTCGGGAAAGGCGCCCAACCCCATAAAAGAGGTGGTTACCGGCGCCTGGATCTTTTGCGCCAGCTCGAACAGCTCGGCGCCGGCGCCGCTGGAGATCACGCCACCGCCGGCGAAAATCACCGGACGTTCTGCTTTGGCGATGACCGCCGCGGCTTTGCTGATCTGATGCGAATGGCCTTTCAGGGTCGGCTTGTAGCTGCGGATCGTCACGTCATCCGGATAGGGCACCTCCGTGCGCGCCTGTTGGATGTTTTTCGGAATATCCACCAGCACCGGGCCCGGCCGGCCGCTGCGGGCGATATAAAAAGCGGATTTCAGGATCAGCGGCAGCTCGTCGACATGCTTGACCAGATAGTTGTGCTTGGTGATGGAGCGGGTGATGCCGACCATATCCGCTTCCTGAAAGGCGTCGTTGCCGATCAGATGGGCGGCCACCTGGCCGGTGATGGCCACAAGCGGAATGGAATCCATATAGGCGTTGGCCAAACCGGTCACCAGGTTGGTGGCGCCCGGACCGGAGGTGGCTAAGCAGACCCCTACTTCGCCGGAAGCCCTGGCAAAGCCGTCGGCCGCGTGCACCGCCCCCTGCTCATGGCGGGTGAGATAAAAGGGGATTTTCGAATCGTACAGTTTATCGAACACATCGATCACCATACCACCCGGAAAACCGAACAGGGCGCGAACCCCTTCCTTCTCCAACGCATGCAATATCATTTCCGCACCGGTCATAACTGACATCCTTTCAAATTGATCATAGGCTCACAATCTCCCCGTCTGAATACACTTTACCTTGGCGTGCTAGAGGTACGATCCGGTTATCGATTGGGAGTGGTGTAGATGGTGTTACTGGGGTTGTGAGTCGTCCTCTTGCACTGGCTCTTATAGAATAATCACGTGCAAGAGGCTGCTCAAAATCAGAGATAGGCTCAAAAGGCGTATACGGATTCGAACAGGAATACGCAGGAGCGAAAGAGTCCGGACGCGATGCGACGGCGTCGCCCACCGGCTGCGGTGTCGACAACGATCGGGATGATTATGTGGCTTGCTGGCGTCCATGGATCTTTCAGTTGGTGTACAAAGTAAAAATTTATTAATTATACCATTAAATTATTTCAATGTCAATAAAAAAAAACTGTTTTTATTGGCGCTATAAAATCTTACATTTTTTCCCGTGAGCGGGCAAAAGACGGAAAGGCCCGGCCAATAAAAAAGGATACCGTGTGGTTAGAAAAATTGCTGCCTATGTTCTCTTTTTCTTCTGGCTGCTTGTGTTGTTCAACGAGACCTGGATCTGGGGTGCGGTGCAGAGACTTTTCCTGCCGGACCATCCGGTGGTACAAGTCACAGCCAGTCTGTTGCAGGATACCCTGTGGCTGCCGATCGGCCTGGCGTTGCCGGCCTACCTCTACCTGCTGGTTCGCCGCCGCGTGGCCTCGCAGCCGCTCCGCCTGGTCGCCGCCGCCGGCTGCACCGCCGTGCTGATCTGGGCGGTGCTGGATCCGCTCGCCTATTTTCGCTACCTGTTTCTTCTTCTGCCGCTGTTCTTCTTCCTGCTGATCGCCTTGATCAGAAAGACGCAGAGCCTGCGCGCCAACCTGCTGGTCTATACCCTCTGTCTGCTCGGTCTGGTGATTCACTATTGGCCGCAGCTGTGGCCGCCGCTCCTGCCCGGCGGCAAGGCCACCCTCTCGCTGCTGGATTACAATATTAGCGTCAACCAGAATATTCACGACCGGGAACAGGTGTTCAGGCTGATCGATCGCCTGCAGCCGGACCTGGTGTTCATCCAGGAAATCTCCAGCCGCGACAAAGCCCTGTTCAGCGAGCGCTTTCGCGCACGCTATCCGCATCAGGTGTGGTCGGACCGCTCCGAGTATTATAACGGCGGCGCCATTCTGTCGCGCTTTCCATTCACCTCGGCACAAAACATCGACATCCGCACGCGCTTTTCCAAAGGGCATTTCAACCTCAACCACGCCGTCATCCGTTTCCGCGGCAGGAACGTCCATCTCCTCAACGGCCACCTCTTTCCCAGCGGCCACGCGTTCATCGAACTGCTGGCCGGCGAACGCTCGCTCGCCGGCTTTTTACGCGACACCCATACCACCTATGACCGTCGCACCCAGGAAGCCGAACTTCTCGCCCAGCGCATCGCCCGGATCGATGAACCGATCATCCTGGCCGGGGATTTCAACGATACCCCCAACAGCCTGACCTATCGCCTGTTCAGCAGCCGGCTGCACAACGCCTTCCGCAAAGCAGGCTGGGGTCTGGGCACCACCTACGGCGCCTACAGCTTAAAACAGAGTGTGTCGCCGGCAGCCGCCCGTATGGCTTTTGATTTTTTGCGCATCGATCAGGTGTTCGTTTCACACGACTTTACTGTTCGCTCCGCCGAGGTGGTGCCCCTGGACGTGTCCGATCATCGCCCGCAGTTCGTCACCCTGTCCGGGCCCCATTTCTGACATTGCAGAGATCGCGCCGGCAAACCTCTGGCCGGGTTCAAAGCCCATGGCAAAACCGTGAACGGGAATTTTTCGCCGGTCACGCTGTTATACATAAAAATACTTGCATTCCAGAAATTTTATCGTATATTTAATTTTTTACGATAGGATTATGAACTCAACCATTATGCACATATCGCCCGGCGAAAATCGCCTGCTGCTACCCCTCCCCTGCCTGCTACGATTGCGTCTGCTCGGTCTGGGCTCTCTGACGCTGCGCTACTAGTCTCTTTTTATTAATTAACAACATCCATCTTTTTCGACAGGACCTCCTATGAGATCGAACACCGTTAAACAAGGTATTGACCGGGCACCACACCGCGCTCTGCTGCGCGCCACCGGCCTGCAAGATGAAGATTTTTCCAAACCGTTCATCGGCGTCTGCAATTCATATATCGATCTTATTCCCGGACACGTACATTTACAGGCATTCGGCCGTAAAATCAAAGAATCCATTCGCCAGGCCGGAGGCGTCCCCTTTGAGTTCAACACCATCGGCGTTGATGACGGCATTGCCATGGGCCACCTGGGCATGCGCTACAGCCTGCCGTCGCGCGAGCTCATCGCCGACAGCGTCGAAACCGTGGCTGCCGCCCATCGCCTCGACGGCCTGGTGTGCATCCCCAACTGCGACAAGATCGTGCCGGGCATGCTCATGGCCGCGGCCCGCCTGAATATACCGACGGTTTTTATTTCCGGCGGTCCCATGAAAGCCGGCCGCAACAACAGGGGCGAAGCCATTGACCTGATCTCCATCTTTGAAGGAGTGGGCGCCCACCTCGCCGGCAAAATCGGCGATGACGAGCTTTATGACCTGGAACTGCACGGCTGCCCCAGCTGCGGCAGCTGCGCCGGCATGTTCACCGCCAACAGCATGAACTGCCTGCTGGAAGCCCTGGGTATGGCCTTGCCCGGCAACGGCACCATCCT
>CAZISM010000156.1:0-11006 GCA_964541895.1 uncultured Cytophagia bacterium | reverse complement strand
TATAAGCGCTTCTCAGCTCGTTCATCCAGGCGCCGCCGCGCTTGCTGGCGCGCGGGAAATAATCCGTAAACAGAATGCCGATATGGTTGCCATCCGCTTCCTTGACCTCAAACACTTTGACATCCGGATGATAGGTCGGAATATCCTTGCGCTCGTTAAACGTTATGCCGTACAGTCTATTGGCAACCGTAAAGACACCCTGGATGACATGTTCCAATTTGAAATACGGACGAAGCTGCTCTTCATCCAGGTCATATTTTTCTTTTTTGACTTTTTCCGAATAATACCACCAATCCCAGGGCGCCAGCGTAAAGCTTCCCCCTTCCCGGCGAATGATGGCCTGCATATCGCTGATTTCCTGGCGCGCCCGTACCAGGGCCGGCTGCCAGATTTTATCAAGAAAAGTGTAAACGGCGGCGGGGGTTTTCGCCATATTTTCAGCCAGGATAAAATCGGCGTGTGTTTTGTAGCCCAGCAGATCAGCCTTGCGCACCCGCAGGGAGGCGATTTCCGATGCGCTGTGCTTGTTATCGAACGCGTCCTGGTGATTGCATCGTTCAATATAGGCCTGGAACATTTTTTGGCGCAGCGCTCGTCGTTCCGAATACTGCAGGAAGGGAATCAAACTCGGTTTGTGCAGCGTAAACACCCATTGGCCGTCCAGTTTGCGATCGTGGGCCGCTTCGGCGGCTGCAGTGATCACATTGTCCGGCAGACCGGCCAGGTCGGCCTTGTCGGAAACAGCCAAATAGAAATTATTATCTTCCTTGAGCACATTATCGCCGAACTGCAGCGACAAGACTGAGAGCCGCTGGTTGATGCTGCGCAATTCCTCTTTCGCGTTAGCAGCTAGCGCTGCGCCGCTGCGGATAAAATCCTTGTAATGCTCTTCAACGAGACGTCTTTTCTCAAGCGGCAAGCTCTGGCGATGCTCATACACCGCTTTAATCCGCTGAAACAATCGCTCATTGAGCAAAATATCGTCGCGATGTTTGGATAATACCGGCGCCATGTCCCGGGCGATCTGTTGCAGACGGTCGTTGGTATTGGCAGACGTGAGATTAAAAAAGACAGATCGCACCTGCTTCAGCCGCTCGCCGCTATTCTCCAATGCCTCCACCGTATTTTGAAAGGTAGGACTGGCCGAAGCAGTGACGATAGCTTGAATTTCAGAGATCTGTTGCGCAATGCCGGCCTGAAATGCAGGCACAAAATGTTCTTCCCTGATCTGTGCGAACGGCGGGGTTTCAAAGGGAGTCTTAAAGGGTTGAAAAAACGGATTGCCAGACTCGTGCGCCTGGGCAAAAGAACAAAGACATAAAACGAAAAAGATGGCTCTCATGGGATCACCTCTGTCCGGATGTTCGCATGGTGCAGGCCATGCTGCCGAGGTTGCCGGTTGCGGACGTTCTGACCTGAAGCGCACACACGGTTTTCTAACGGCCATTGATCCTGCGGTCGATGGCGCGACGGTTTTAGAGTCCCCACCCTGGATCGACAATTGGCGTAGCCAATCGATGGCTGCTGTTCTTGAACACCTGCAAGGACATCCAGCGGGATTTGGATTCGATGGTGGTAATGGTATCCAGCACGGCTTTGTTGACGGTAACGGGAAAAACAGAACGCAGGGAATCGGTCACTTGCGAGAGGCGTGCAACGACCTGGTTGTGAAGAGCATCTCGCCTGACCCGAGCATCGTTCCAGGTCACCGTTAGAGAATCGGTCGGCCGGATGCGATAGCGATCGCTGAATTGACTGAAATAGCGATGCAGATCCTGGTCACCGACCTGAATGGGACTGCTAAAATTTTTGCGACACTCTTCGTACACCCATTTGTCGCGCCATTCTTGCAGGGATTTTTGAACCGTTTCGGACCGCTCCAGCTTTTTGTTTTTAGCCAGATCAACCAGGACCTGATTGCGAACCGACATGGCAATTTCGTCGTTCAGAGCCGAGCGCAGGAGACTGCGGTCGTTAAAACTTTTTTGCAGCTTCATGGGATTCAAACGATCGAGAAATTCCGCCACAGTCCACCCGCCTTTGCCAAAGCTGGTCAAGGGTTGACCCAACATCTCACGAGCGGCGTAAAGCGCTTTCTGCTCGGGAGCGGCATTTTCTATGGCGTGGCGAAAAGACGATTGATGCAGCGAGTCCAGCTTGTTCCATTCGAACAGGGCATCGGCCAAACGGCGGAACGGCTCGCCTTTGGTGGTGAGATTCAGCGGGGTCATGATGGAACTGACATATTTTATCGCTGCTTTGTTCAATTTGCGGTAGAACAGAATTTGTCTATAGCTGTCCGCCCGTTCCGTCAATTCGTAATCGGTCAACGGCTTGCGGCGCACATCGGTAACCTGAAAAATGTAATAGACACCGTCGATGAGAACGGGATCGGAAATTTCGCCCATGGGCAGGTTTTCAATGGCAGCGAGCAGCTCCTCACTCGTATCCATGTCGGTCAGGTAGTCGGTTTCAAAATCCTTGGGTTTGAGATTCAGTTCCGGATTGCCGCCTAGGATTTCATCCACTACGGCCGTATAGCCCCGCTGCCGCATGGCGTTGCAGACGCGATCGGCATAGGTTTTGTTGGGCTCGTACCAGTAGCGCAGCTTAAAGCTGACTTTGGACTTTTGAATGGCTTGCTTGATTTCTTCGGGAGAGACCGTGATTTTATCCTTTACTTCTCTGGTGAAAAGCTCTTCCACCAAAAGTTCATTTTTCAGATCCTCTTCCAGGCGCTGCACGCGACCGGAACGGTTCAGCCCGAGTTTGTATCCTTCCTGCGACAAAAGACTCTCTTTGATCATATAGTCCAGATAGGACTTTTTGCGATCCGGCCCGGATTTTAAATGCGGCAGACCGCATTCATAATTTTTGCGGAAATCACCGACCGTGATGACACGATCGCCGACCTGGGCCACAACGATGTTTTCCGGATCGATCTTTTTATGGCAGGCGGTGACCAGTAATATAAAAGCCAAAAATACGAGGAGCTTATTCGATGTTTTCAACGGATACCTTGCAGAGTGAGTGATATGAATCGAGGCTGGAGTGAGTTACGACGGGGGATCAGCATCCCTCGGCAACCGGGAGAGTCGTACACCGTATGGTCGCCGTTGTGGAGGAGTACCGGAACGTACTAGACGCAGCCCCAAAACTACAGCGGAATCCCGCGAGGGGATTCCGCTGTAGAGTGACTTATTTCATCAACAACATCTTTTTGGTCTGGATGAACTTGTCACCGGCCTGGATGCGATAGAGATACATGCCGCTGGCCACGCGCTGACCGAATTGATCGGTCGCGTTCCAATGAATGGAATAGGTGCCTGCAGGTTGTACTTTATCCACCAAGTTGGCTACGAGTTGTCCGCGAATATTGTAAATACCAACCGTTACCGGAACCGTTTCCTTCAACTGATAGGTGATGGTAGTGGTCGGGTTGAACGGGTTCGGATAGTTCTGAGACAGAGCGAATTCATCCGGAGTCTGGCTGCCATCTTTGGCTACGCCGGTCGGGGAGCTCATCGTCGCAGAGATATAATAGCAACCGGTAGCGTTGTTGCCGACCGTGGTCTTGCCACCGCCGTACGCCTTACCGTAATAGGGCATAGCGGCCGCATAATAGGTGCCGGTGTACGGCAGAGCCGCGCTCTTGACCTGGGAATAGGTACAGCTGACATCACCCAGGTAGAAATTGATCTCATACCAGTCATCATAATCATCACTGTCATCCAGCACAGTGCTGTCCTGCGTGAACAGTTTCATACCGGTATCGATTTCACGAATCCAGCGGCCACCCGTGCCCGGAGACAGGGTGACGACCAGTTCCTGGCCCTGGATACCGTCGATCGCAAAGTAATCGGCATCGGCACTGTCGCTGAATGCAACCTTTACCGCTTTGCCATCCGTGGCCAGTTTGGCCAGTTTGGCAGCGGCTTTGATGCCGTTGTCCGGCTCATGCAGTGGGGCTACTTCGCTGATCAGCTCACCGCCGGCAGCGCGCAGACGATAGGTACCGATGTTCTGATCGTTGATACCGCCAACCGCAATGCTCAGTTTCAGCAAGTATTCGCCGGTTTCCGGAGGATTATAGCCGGAGAGACGGAAATCTTTGCTGCTGAAACGACCGGTCGGGGTGGTATCGATGATATTGGTATTGGGATCACTGGCTTTGTAAACTTCCAGCAAGATGTTCTCGCCTACTTTGGAATCGGCGCTGTTGAAATAATACCAACGGCCATGTTCCAGAGTCACTTTGAACCAATCAACCAGATCGTCCGCTGCAAATTTGGCATCAATCAGGTTGCTGTTGGAGATCGGGATCACGTTGGCCTGATCCGCGCTGTTGTTCGGTTCGGTTTCAGACATGAGACCGGAGACCGTGAGGTTATAGTCGCCAACACCGGGATTGCGGTTGGTGGCGGCGCGGTTGCCGTTCCATTTGCTGTTGTAGCTCATGATATACACATAATAAACGCCATCTTCCGGAACTTCAATGGAAATCTTGGAGAACGTGGTGCCGGAATCGTCGTCGTTATCGGAGATGGTATCGCCTTTGGCGTTGGTCATCAACATGAAGGAATCGGTATCGCGGAACCAGAGTTCGCCGCCCACCGGAGACATCTGCGCTGTGAAGGCCTGGCCTTTGGTAAGGGTAAAGCGATACACATCGAGATCGTCGACGAATTTGGGATCAGCCGCATTATACAACGCGGTTTTGTGGACAACGCCGTCCACCGGGAAATCACCCAGAGCATCGGCTTGCGCGCGGGAGTTATCCGGTTCGTGGAACGTAGCCACCTCTTTGATCTCACTGCTGCGCATATGCAGGTTATAATCGCCGGCACCCGGCGTCGGGCAGGTAAGTTTCAGATAATAAGTTTCGCTCGTAGCCGGAACAAAGCCGGAGAGACGGAAATTAAAGCTGTTATAGCGGCCGTCCACACTGGCATCCAGCACGTTTTTAGCCGTATCGGAAGCGGCAAAGAGCTCGGCATGGATGTTGGCGCCAACGGCGTTGGCAAAAGAGTTGATAAAATACATGCGACCGGCCTGCAGTTCCAGTTTGTAGCAATCGATATCGGAGGCCGAAGAGAACTTGGCTACCACCTCTTTGCCTTCCGGCAGCAACATGGCCAACGGAACAGAATCGTTCTTTTCTTTCTCTTTGAAAGCCGGAGAAGCGGCGCTGGAGTACACCACCATGCGGTAAACACCCACCGGGTTATTGCCGAGGTTCGACCAGTTGTCGTAGCCGCCGCCAACGCGGATATAGACGGTTCCGGTGCCCTGCAACACATAGCTTTTGATAGCAGAAAAGACGTTGCCGGAGTGCCGATCCGCACCGGGTCGATAATCATCGTTGTCGAGGCTGGCACCGCTGGGATCGATCAGGGTCAAATCCGTATCCAGATCGCGCGCCCACAACAGGCCCTTTTCGTCCAGAGCGCTGAACAGTTCGACGTCGATGACGTCGCCTGCTTTGCCCTCGAACTTGTACCAGTCATCATCGCCGGCCGGATAAACGGCACCGATGGTCTTGCTGGAGTCAAATTTGACTTCCACAGCACCGGACTGGGTGTTGTTGGCCGGTTCATTGGCAATGGCCACGGAACGGTAGGTCGCCCAGCCCATGCGCAATTGATATTCACCGGTAAAGGTGCCGGCCACCGTACCAGCAGACGGAGAAACCTTGATCAGGTAAATGCCGTCCACCGGAGGAACCCAGCCGCAAAAACGGAAATTTTTATTGTTGTACTTGCCGTTGACTGCGGAGGAAGCATAATTCGTCGTCAAGTCGGTGGCCTTGTAGACTTCGAGGTTAACGTTGGCACCCAGGGTGCCGCTGTTATTGGTGGTAAAGAAATACATTTTGGTGCTTTTCAGGTTATAGGCGTACCAATCCGCATCGCCATCAGATGAAAACTTGGCATTGATGACAAAGTTATTGGTGATGCCTACGCGCGAAGAGGTAACGTTTTCGCACAACGGGGTCGCCTGAGCCGGTGTATCGTTCGGCTCAACTTCGTTGGAGCGTTCGCCCATCCAGGCATAAGCGACATAACCGCCGGTGGAGGGGTTCTCATCGCTGTCGCCGGAACCCGAATCGCCACCATAATCGGCGTACACGCTGGTCATGGTGACATAATAAAGACCAGAGTAGGGCAGGCTGTCCATAACGGTCAGTGAGAAGACGTTGTTCTCGCCGAAATCTTCTTCCTGGTTGTTTTTATCGTCGTTTTCCATGAATTTTTGGTTTCCGTCACCGTCCCAGATCTGGATTTCGCTGTCCATATCACGGGTGTGCGGATAGCCCTGCACCGGTTCGGTCTCTACCCACAACCGTTTGCCCTGCTCGCCGACCATGTAAAAGATATCACGATCGTCCCAGCCATGGGGCACACTGTTCATATTGTAGAGCATGCCGTTGAAACGGGTGCCGTCCACCGGCAGTGCAAACTGGGCGAACGATTCCTGGAACGTATCATCCGGTTCATGCAGGCCGGCCCAGTAGGCCAGACCCTGGGAGATATAGCGAATTTTATAATCGCCGGTAGATGGGGCGGTAATCGGTGATGTATGCGTCACGCGCAAATAGTAAACACCGGAACCCATTTCTCGCGGCGACCAGCCGGCAACGCGGAAATTGCGCCATCCTGCGCGACCGTCCGGATTGCCAACAAACAGGTTCTTGGTCGTGTCACCGTTCCAAAAGATCTCCACGTGCATGCTCTTGGGCAGGCTCACGGAATCGGAGTAGATGTGGTAGATGCTGTCGGCGGACATGTTCATTTTGTAGATGTCCACATCCGTCGCAGCGGAAAACATGGCTGACATCAGCGTATTTTCCGGCATCGCGGTTGCTGTTTTAAAGTAATCGTTCGGTTCTGCCTCATTATGGCGCGTCAGCTTGGTCTGTGCCGTAAGCAGCGAAACGGCCAAAACGAGAATTACAACAGCGGTAACCCATTTGTTCATAACATCCTCCTAAGAGTTAGGTCTGATAACTAGAGGTGTTGCTTGATTTCGGTATTCGCTAATGACCAGAATCCTCCTTTCAGTTCTCTTTTATTTTGTTAAAAGGTCAAGCCCAGAGAAAAACGCTGTGCATTTTCAAGAATGCCCCAATCAGACCAGGAATAATCCACCCGGATGCCCATCATACCGCGGCGATAGTACTCGACACCGCCGCCGAACGTCAGGCCGTTGATATGGTCACGCTCGTACAGATTTTCGTAACCGGCGCGGAGATAAAACATGTTGGCAAATCCGTACTCTGCGCCCAGGTTGATGCTTTCGGTGGAATTGCTGGGATGATTGACATCCATGGCCATGGTCAGGTCGCCGAAGGTGCCGAATTTTCTTTCGTAAGAGATCCCGACCCGAAACAACAGCGGCAATGGATAGGTGCCGACTTTATAATTTACCGGGACCCTGTCGAAATTCTGCACGGTGACATCCGGATCCACAATAGTAGTAAGGTGACGGCCGCTCATGGTGATTTCCGAGCCAAAGTTGCTAACCGAGGCGCCGATGCGCAAGCCTTTCAGCATGGTGTTGTAAAACACACCGGCGTCCAACGCCAGGGCCGAACCGTTCTCGCTCCAGATGCGTTGTGTAATATATTTTCCCGTCAAACCAAAAGCGAATCGATCGGTGATAGCCATGGCATAGGTTAGGCCGACCGCCATATCGCGTGCGCCATACCGTTCGCCCGTACCTTCCGGCCGTTCTACCGTGCGCACCGGATTGTCACCATAGTCCAGGCTGATAAAACTGACACCAAAGGAAGAACGTATGGCCGGCACCGGTGCCACCAGACCGAAATAATTATATTGCGTACCAGCCAGCCATTTGCTGTGACTGAGCTCAACCTGCATGGCGCCGACAAACGCCGCACCGGCAGGATTCCAATACAAGGCAGAGGCATCGTTGGACAGAGCGACATAGGCTCCGCCCATGGACATGGCACGAGCGCCAACCCCGATCTCGAGGAACGTGGCAGCGGAGGTACCCACTCCGGAAACATTCGTGACAAATTGGCCTGTCGTGGACTGATCTTTCTCTTGGCTAAACAGAGATAGCGCCAGGGCCATTACTAAAAGAGAGAGTCGTTTAAGCATCATGATGTACTCCAGCGTTATTTGATAATGGCCAATTTGCCGATCTTGCTGCCGATTCCCGGCGCGTCCACATGATAGATGTAAACGCCGTGGGACACTTCCAGACCGTCTTTGGTGCGCAAATCCCACGGTTCCCGTCCGGCTTCCTGGACGGATTCATGTTGCAGTTCGCGAACCAGGCGGCCAGAACTGGTGAAAATGGAGATAGTACAGCTTGTGGGCAGATTGACAAAATCGATGCGCCGGTCACCTCGTCCCACATCCTGATTGACCAGACGGGTTTCGAGCGTGCTGGCCGCGATGTAAGGATCCGGGACCGTATAAATGTTGTCCATGGCGCTGGCGATTTTTTGTTGCTGAACCTCTCCGCCAATGACCTTGAAGGTAAATACATCGTTGCGATCAAACGGTTTTTTGGTCGTAAAGCGGTAAATATCGCCTTTTTGCGGCAGGATCTGATATTTAGCCTCAACGCCGCGGGGCAGGGCAAAGTTGATTCGCCAGGATGTTTCCGTATAGATATATTTTGTCACGCCGCCCACGGTGACCACCAATGGGGCGGCTTTAATGGCGATTTGATCGCCGTCACTCAAAACACCTTTAACAGCCGCCGAATCGCTGGTTTCGGCCAGGCCGAACGTCACGTCTATTGGCTTAAGTGGATCCGTGATGTCATACACCTTATAGTTGGTAATGATTTCCCTTCCCGGCACGGCAGAATAGGAGGTATCGGCGCCTTTGTCAAGCACGCGCACTTCAAAATCTCTCGGGATGGCACGACATTGCGAATCATAGCCGCGCGGATCGCCGCTCAGATTCGAGCCGCCTTTGATCCATCCGGACCAGGCCACTTTGATGGAATCTTCGTTCTGGATATCCAGCTTGTAGCCGTTGAATAATTTTTCAGCGTACTCGCTGCTTTTGTACTTGTCCTTGGCACGAAGCAGGGTGTCGCCTTGAGTGACATCAACGAGGATAGCGCCGGAGGTGAGGCCCGTTTTATAATTCTTGTCAAATTTTTCAATCGAGCCATCGTCCTTGAAGGACAATTTATATTCATGATTCCGGCGGATGCTGTCTGCGATCATCACTTCGACCTTGATCAAACCGGTACCCAGTCCGGAGGTGTGTGTAATGCCGTTCTCCAACTGGGCCTTGACATAGCCGGCCGCCGGTTCAACCGGAACGACCACAGCACAGTTGCGATCGACAAACACCGGCCGACCAAGAACATCGACCTGAATCGTGGCCGAGCACTCGGTCGGGCTGTTGGGAGCCAGGTTGACGCGATCGGACAAGCCGCGGGTAAAGAAATCAGCCGCATAGCCTTTATCCACGGCAACGATGGCATAATAATAGGTTCTGCCGTTGACCACATTGGTATCTACAAAAGAGTGGCGCAATCCCGTATCAGAGCCCATATCATACGCTACACCCAGGTCCTGGCCGTTGCCTTCGCCATTGCCGCCGATGGGAATGGGATGAGGACCAATCAATCCATCTTTCAAATCGAACTGGGCCAGAGGCTTGTACAGCAGCGGATTGCCAAAGGCATCGCTGACGGACTTGATGTCGGCAAACTGCGGATCCGTGCTCTTGTATATTTTGTACATCTCAAAGTCAGAGCCGTAAATCGGATCTTTGGACTTTTCAGAATTGTTGTCCCATATCAAAGTGATGCGCTTGTCGCCGGCAATGGTCGATAGCACCGGCAGCCGCGGCGGCTTGCTGAAATTATAGTCCGAATCGTAGATACGCTGCATGGTGCGTTTGTTGCGAAAGATATCATTCATGTCGTTGCCGCACAAACAGGCAATGGCGTATTTCTGACGACCTTCCTTGCCCGGTTCCAAACGGATGAAACCGCTGCCGTAATCGAACGCCACGTCGCGGGTGTACTCTTCATCAATGGCAAACGTGCCCGGCTGAATTTCTACGGTCCAGAACTCTTCATCACTGGCCAGACGGTTGTCCACATCCTTGAGATACCAGGAGGTCAAGCCAACCTGATCCGACTCGTCGTTATCCGTTTTACCGAAATTGGGCTCACCCTGATCCGGCTTGCCATTGGCTTCAGAGCCGTTGGCATCCGGGCCGCCGTAGCCTTCATCATCCGGACCGATACCGTCGGAGCCGACATCATCCCATATCGGTTCAAAATCGAGTTTGCCATTGGCATTCACGTCTTCGCCATTATCGAGGACGCTGTTATAATTATGATCTTCACTGTCCCATTTGCCGTTCTTATTGGTATCTTCCCATCGACGCCAGTCACCGTCTTCATCAACATCGTTCCACTGGCTTTCATCGACGGTGCCGTCCTGATCATCATCTTTGCGGTTATCGGAAATGCCCGGGCTTTCCAAAAAGGCAAAGCCGAAATAACCGGTGGGCAGACCTTTATTGGATTTGCCGCTCTTGTCCCACACGTAGGTGATATCATCGACTGTATCAAAATTGGAATCATCCTGGCCGCTGGTGCCGCCGACATCTACGTCGCTGTACATACCAACCACCGCTTTGGCGATGGGCTTGCCGTAATTGATGATGTCGTAACGGGAGATCAGAATATCTTCAGCCTGCCGTGCAACCCATTGGTAGTTTCGCACCGAGATGGTCAATCCCAAACCACGCCGGCCATTGGGCCAGGGACGCGTGTCCGGCTGATCCGTGCCGGGCATATTAAAGGGGTAATAAGCGAACTGATCGATCTCGCGATCGTCCATGACATAATAGGATTCCTGATCGGCGCGCAAGTAATAGCCGAACTCGCCGTTCCAGCGACCGGCGCAGGGACCCAGTTTTAAGGTGTCGGTCATGGCGCGGGAATCGCCTTCATAGCTCTGTGGCGGCCAATCCGCCGGCCAGGTTTCGCGAATGTGG
>CAZISM010000155.1:0-11471 GCA_964541895.1 uncultured Cytophagia bacterium | reverse complement strand
CCGGGATCATGCAGGCGCGGGGGTGAAACCAGGTGGTGCCAAGGCCGTCGCGGTTTTGCCAGAGGGTCTGTTTGCTGATGGAGGCGATCAGGTCATCGTGGCCCAATGGCTCAGCCGATAGACGCCTTCGTCCGACCAGGGCGAGGGAGGAGGCGGTCATGGCAAGAAACGTTCGTCGATTCATCCCTGTACTCCAGATCCGCTTTGGTTTTGCGGTCATAATTATGTCCTTTAGGGAATTCTGCCTGCTTATACCGCGAACCTCTGCAAGGTTCTACCGGACCTGCGTCTGCTTGCTTCCAATCCTGATCTGCACCGGACTGATCACCCTTCTCCGCTGTCCAATAAAACATCGGTTCGGGCTCTTGCAGTTTTAAATGCGTTTTTGAAATCGGTCCGCAGAGGTGTCAAGGCCGCCCGGTGCTGTGGATCATAAATCGCGTTTCGCTGTTCAAAGGGATCCGCCGCCAGGTCGATCAACTGTTCGTTCCGGTCGCCGATATCGTAGCGCATGTACTTGAAGCGATCGGTGACGATGGCTCGTCCGATGGCGCATTCGATGGGGACACTTTCGCGCCAGGGCAGCAACGCCTGCCCCTCCACGATCGGCCGCAGCGATCTGCCAGAAACCGACGCTGGTGCAGGAATTCCTGCCCAGTCACACAGGGTCGGTATCAGATCCAGGCCATTGGAGACAAGATGTTGGCGATCGATCTGCGCAGCTGTCTGGCACGCCGGAGGACGAATGATGAGCGGAATCCGGCACGCTTCCTCGTACAGCGTCGATTTATGTTCCATGCGATGGCCGGCATCCATATCGCCATGGTCGCTGGTAAACACCACCAGGGTGCGATCGGCCAGCCCGCTGGCCGTTAAGGCATCGAGCAGCTGTGCGATTTGGCGATCGACCATTTCAGTCAGTCTGGCATAGGCCCAACGGTGCTCGCGCCAGCGGTTTTCACTCCAGAACCGGCGCGCCTTGTGGCGAAAGGGCCGTTGCTCAAGGAGGATGCGCGCCGCTTCGGGTTCGTCCTCCTGGGGTTCGAAATTCGGCGGCAGTGGCGGGCAGGGGCCGCTAAAGAACGCGGCTTCGTCCATGTCCAACGGACGAGTCAGAGCTTTGTCCAGCGCAGCACACTCGCTGACTCCGCGTTCCACCAGCCGTTTCTCGGCAGCGGTTTCCGCATAATCGCGGATGGCCATATAGCAGATGTCATGAGGATTTATGAATGAGGCGACCAAGAAGAACGGATTTTCCCGGCGTTGCCGGATGAAATTCACACAGGTGGCGGCCAGTTGATCCCGTTCATCCTTGTCGATATAATCGAATCCCAGGTCGGCAGCAGACATTTTCGGCAGGTGGGTTTTGCCGGCATAGGCTACATCATAACCGGCCTGCTTGAAGAGAAAGCCGATGCCCTGCCGGGTGATGGATTCCGGAATCGCCGCGATATGATTGGAGCGATTGCTGTACATGCCGATAGCGCTGGGCATCTGGCCGGTAAAAAGGCTGAATCGGGACGGCGAACAGACCGGGTTGCAGCAATAGGCGCGCTCGAATCGGGTACCCTGCGCGGCGAGTCCATCCAGAGCCGGTGTCGATACAAAAGGATTGCCGCTGCATCCCAGCATCGTGGCACTCTGCTGATCGGTTAACAGCAGCAGTATGTTGGGGTGCACTATTTTTTGCGTTTCTTCCGCGCCGGCGGATCGGTGCGTCAGGATCGCTGCCGCTGCGCCTGTCGCCATGTGCTGCATGAACCGGCGCCTGTCTATGCTGTTCATAACCAACCTTTCCTGCAACTAATGTATACGCAGCAGGTTTTCCAGGACGGCTTTGGAGACGGTGAACACGGTGCCATGCCGGGTGCCTGGCGGAATGTGCAATCGATCGGACAGGTTTTCCCACGACTGCAAGTCTCTGCTGTGCATGACGCCATAGGCGCCCTTTCGGTACATATCGAAATAGACCAGCCAGCCGTCGCCGGTTTTCAGCAACGACGGACCTTCCACCCATTCGCCGGCAGGGGTGAACGGTGCGGTCGCCTTGCTCCAGGGCCCTGTAACCCTGTCGCTGAACGCCAGACGAAGGTTTTTGGCCGGTGGGTTCAGGGTTTCATCTTTCAGGATCATGACAAAGCGCGAACTGTCGTGGACGATGGTGGCATCGAT
Source organism: uncultured Cytophagia bacterium (assembly GCA_964541895.1). Lineage (GTDB taxonomy): Bacteria > Zhuqueibacterota > Zhuqueibacteria > Residuimicrobiales > Residuimicrobiaceae > CAZISM01. The sequence goes on along the minus strand of CAZISM010000155.1, from coordinate 9,299 downwards.
GACATTGAAACCTGGATCATACAGCAGCGCCGCTTTGCTGTAGGTGCGCAAGTCCCTGGTGGTGGTATAATACATGCGATGATTCCAGTCGCCGCTGTTTTGAGTCTCGGGAAAACGGCCATCAATGGTTGTGGCCCAGAAAATGACATACTGTCGATCAGACGGATCCCAGAAAATTTCCGGAGCCCAGCAGTTGCGTGATCCTGGTTCATGCTGCATCACCGGGATGTATTTCTGTTCCGACCAATGGATGAGATCTTGAGAATGAGCTATACCGATGCCGTTATCCTGCCAACTGCTGGTCCACACCATATGGAACCGGCCATCCGGGCCCTGGATGATGCACGGATCGCGCATGAGTTTGCCGCCGACCTCCGGGGCCAAAAAAGGCTTATCCTGATTCAAGGCGGTCCAGCTCAGACCGTCATAGCTATAGGCGAGGTGCAAGCCGTCTTCACCGTTGCCGCGAAACGAAGAAAACAGAAACGCCGTATCCGTGTTGCCCGGCTGAGCGGCAAGGATCTGGATAGCGAGCAGAACGATAAGGAACATGAATCGGTGCATTCAGCAACTCCCGATCAAAGAGGTTATCAGTCATTTGAGAAACTAAAAAGAGCCGGAACCTTGCCTTACTCGGGGCCCATTGCCCGCAACGGCATCCCGGGAGTCGAGCTCTTTGCGGCTCAGAGAAACCTTAAAAGAAACCAATTGGCGATCTCTGCGCACTCGACGGGTTATGAATAGATAAGGTTCATTCGGGTATGCCCATGAATATACACCCTGCGGCGATGAAAGTCAAGTTTCTCCCGTCTGCGGCGCCTCCCTCTTGGATCAGCACGGTCACAGGAGCCCGGCCATGACGGGCAAAGCCTTAAGCCGTTCACCGCGGAGCACCGGCCAGCGGCTATGCCGATGTTTCCGATATCAGCTCCTGAAGAACGGTCACCACCTCCTGATTGTTATAGACAAAGTAATTGGCTTGCGAGAGCTGATAGCCGACTTTGACGGAATAGGCATGTGCCGGCAGCACGGAGAACATGTTCTCATCGGTGATATCATCGCCCATGGCTAGAATAAAATCCGGCTGGACTTGATCGATCCAGAATTGCGCGGCGCTGCCTTTATGAATCCCCTGATTCTTGACTTCCACGACCTTGTTGCCCGGCAGCACCTGCAAATCCATATTGCCGGTATAGTGCAACAGTTCGTCCACCAACTCCTGGGAGCGCAGCGCCGCCGGCTCCGAGTCTGCGGCGCGATAGTGCCAGACCAGGCTGTACTCTTTTTCTTCAATGGCTGAGCCTGGCAAACGATCGGTATACAATTCCAGCAGCGGCCGGATCGAATGCTTCCAGTTGTTGTCCATGGTTCGAAAAAGCCGCCATTCCTGGTCGCGTTCTTTCAGCCAGACGCCATGTTCAGCCACCATATGAAGATCGGCCTTTTCGGCAAACCACGACTCCAGGGTGGTTTTATCACGGCCGCTGATGATGACCACCTGGGTGCGCGCATCGGCCGTCAGACGTTGCAGCAGCTCGATGAGTTGTTGCGGGGGTAACGCTTTTTCCGGTCGGGTGTGGAACGGCACCAGGGTGCCGTCATAGTCCAGAAAGAGCAGGCGAGTGCGTGCCCGGTGATACGCTTCGAGCATGTTTTGGCGAATATGGCGTGAAAAATATCTGGTGTGCAGTTTTTTCTGCTCGGCACGCAAAAGATCGAGGCGCTCAAAAAAATCAGATGCCCAACGCACGACGTCATAGCGCTGCAACCGGCGTTGCATGTTTTCGTTGCGACGAATCTGTTCTTCCGCCGGCATGGTGAGGGCCTCTTTGATTGCGGATTCCATCTCCTGGAGATTGTTTGGATTGATAATCAACGCTTCGCCCAATTCTTTGACCGCGCCGGCCATTTCGCTGAGGATGAGCACGCCCGTGTTGTCCGGCCGGCATGCCAGGTATTCCTTGGCGACCAGATTCATACCGTCGCGCAGGGGCGTGATCAGCGCGACATCGCTGCAGCTGTAAAGGGCCACCAGCTCATGGAAGGACATGAATCGATACATGTACTGGACGGGGATCCAATCCATCGTGCTGAAGCGGCCATTGATTTTTCCTACCAACTCGTCGATCTGCCGTTTCATGATCTGGTAGTGCTCGACGCGCGTGCGCGAGGGTACCAGCAGCAGAACAAAGGTGACAAATTCATGCCAGTCACGATTGTTTTCCAGAAACCGCTCATAGGCCAGCAGCCGATGGGTCAAGCCTTTGGTGTAATCGAGCCGGTCGATAGAGAGCATGATTTTCTTGTTGGCCGTTTTGGTCTGCAGGGTGTGGCGCTCGCTCAGCGCCACAGGGTGATTCAAGGCGTCGTGGTAGCGATTATAATCGATGCCCATGGGAAACGTTTCCACCTGCACCAGACGGTCGGGCAGGAATATTTTGCCCAGCTTGTGTTCATATCCCAGCAGTCGCAGGACGCATTTTAAAAAATCCTGACTGTAGTCATGGGTATGAAAACCGATGAGGTCGGCTCCCAGCAGCCCCTCCAGCAGGGCATGGCGCCAGGCAGCCGGCAAAAGCCGAAAGATTTCATAGGAAGGGAAGGGTATATGCAGGAAGAAGCCGATCTGCAGTTCCGGCCGGCGCTTGCGCACCAGCGATGGCAGGAGCATGAGATGATAGTCGTGAATCCACAGAACGTCGTCCGGCTCCAGGTCCTGAACCAGCACGTCAGCAAAGAGGTTGTTCACCTTCTGATAACTCTCCCAATAGCTCTGGTCGTACACCGTATAGGTGGGAAAATAATGGAACAGCGGCCATACGGTCTTGTTGCAGAATCCATGGTAGAATTTGTCCATAATCTTTTCGCTGAGAAATACGGGCACCGCCTGATGGTGGGCGCGCAGGTGCTGCCGCACGTGCGCTTCCTGCTTTGGCGAGATGGTGCCGCCGGGCCAACCGACCCAAACGCACGGCATCGGCGTAAAAGCGGTCAGCCGCAGGTAATCGAGGTAGGCGCTCAGACCTGACACCAGGCCGCCGGAGCTCTCCTGGTAGCTGATTTGATCCGCTTTTTCCGTGGCGGTGACGGGTAAACGGTTGGAAGTAACACATAATCTCATGATGGGATCTCCTTGCAGATGATCAGAACAACCGCGCCGGTCACGAGTTTGTGCCCAACGGCAACACCGTACTGCGGGCGGGAGATGAAGTCTCTATCATCGTCAACGGCGATCAGCTGGGGCATCTGCACAGTTTCGAAATACAAGCCAAGTCTCAGTAGCCTGTTCAGTGGATCAGGCTGTGGAGAGCGCCTTTGCCGAGCAAAAGGTCCGCTGCATTCATCAGGCTTCGTCCGTTATGATAAGCGGTCTTCCAGGCTTCGGCTTTACGCTCTGTCCGGTAAGCGGGATTTTGGTCGACGCCGTGAATATACCAATCGCCGTAGCGGTGGTCTATGAAATACGTTTTTACATAATCCCACAACAGCAGAAAAGCCTGCCGGTATCGTTTTTCCTCCGGGTGCAGTTTTGCGAACAGCAGCAGCGCGTTTAAACCTTCGGCCTGGCACCACCACACTTTATCGTTCCTGAGAATGGTGATGGGCGCGTTCTCGCTGTAATAGTACCCTGCATCGACAATGCCGCTAAAGTTTTTATCAAAGCCATGGTCCAGCGTATGATCGATCATCTTTTTGGCGACCAGCCTGGTTTTGCCATCATGGCCGGCTCCCAGGGTGTGCTCGGCTTCCAGCAACAGATAGGCGGTTTCAATGTCATGGCCGAAGGAAACGTGGTCATAGGAGAGATTTTTCATCAGAAATGCTCTGCTGGAATCGCGATAGGAAATGGCGGTCCAGTCGGAGGTAAAGAACAACCGCATGTATCCTTTTTCTGTGGTGATGGTATCCCGTATGATGACGAGCATCTCCTCAAGCCGCTTGCGCAGCAGCGGATCCGGCCAGACGGCATAGAGTTCAGCAAAGGCTTCCAGGATGTGAATGGAAGAGTTGTAATCTTTCCACTCTGCATTGACCGCATCGGCCGGGAACAGGTCGCGCCGAAAACCGGCGCCGGCCCGGGAAATGCCGTCCAGGGTGATCCACTCGTAATAGCCGCCGTGGTGCGCATCGTGGCAGTGATCATCGAACCAGACGAACGCCTGCTGGGCCAGAGCCAGCGCGTCTGCGGATCCTGTGAGTTTGACATAGGCCGCCAAAGCGAAAATGGCGAACGCTTCGCCGTAGGCTTTTTTATACCCTGAAAGCGAGTGATCGGTCCACGGCAGATCCAGATAAAAATAGAAACCGCCGTGTTGGCGATCCCACATGCGTTCCCGGAGGTAGCGAAAGCCGTGATCCGCTGCCTGGCGGAAGCGCGCGTCCTGCGGGTAACGCTCGGCAGCCTTGCAGGCGGTCCACAGGTGCCGGGCCTGACTGACGATCATTTTGGGGTGGGGCGGCTTTGGCGTTCCGTCAAAAGCCAGATTGGTGATATAGCCGCCGCTATCCGCATCGATAATTCCGGGATAGTAAAAGTCGAGCAGATTTTTGCAGAGATAAAATTCCATCTCTTCCGCCAGCTGTGCCGCATTCAGGTCTGTTGCCGCAGCCGGCTCGTGCCGTCGGCAGCCGATCCAGAGCAGGGGCAACAGCAACAGGTACACGCCCGGTCGGAAAGAAAATCCATTCGGTTCTTTTTTAGTGAAACGCACAATGGCCTCTGATTAATTTAGTGTGTGTCAGGAATTGTTTCTTGCGCAAAATGGTTCAGGTGATACCTCCATTACGCCAGGGTGATAAGCGATCTGGCGGAAAAACCCTATGGTAATATATCGAATATTCAAGGCGAATGCAATAGCCGGCAGGCCGCCGGACTCTATTTTTTACACATTTTCACTTGTATGGAGAGTTTTAATTTATTATAATTTTGCGGTTGGATTCGACGTTGCACCATTACAACCTCGCCGATCCGTTGTCTGGCAAAAGCGGCCAACGGATCTGGTCCCCGGTTCGGCGCAGCGGTCGTGACCGGCCAACATCATCAGCAGTGACACGTTGTCAGGGTTCTTAAATCAGAGAGGTACCAGATGTTTAATGAGGTGAAACACGAAAGCAACGGCCGAGAGGTTAAACGGACCAACAGGCGGGAATTCCTGCAGCAGAGCGGACTGGCTGCAGCCGGCCTGGCGGGCGTGGCGCACGCCTCGGTTTTTGCGCCCAGGCCTGAAAAAAAATTGCATGTCGGCATCGTCGGCGGCGGATTCGGCAGTTCCTTTCAATTCCACGAAGATCCGGATTGTGTGGTCGAGGCGGTCTCGGACCTGCGGCCGGAGCGGAGAGAGCGATTGATGAAGGTCTATAAATGTGCAAAATCATACCCCTCTCTGGAAGAGCTGGTCAAAGATCCTAAAATCGATGCGGTTGGCGTATTCACAGAAGGACCCAATCATGTCAAACACGTCCTGCATTGTCTCAAACACGGTAAACATGTGCTGTGTGCCGTGCCGGCCTGCTGGGCCACAATCGAAGAGGCGGAAGCGTTGTACGAAGGGGTGAAAAAATCCGGTTTGACCTACATGATGGCTGAAACCAGCTACTATCAGCAATTCACCATATCAGTGCGCAAGTTTTACCAGGAAGGGCGTTTCGGGGATTTATATTTCTGCGAGTCGGAATACCAGCACGACGGGCTGGAAAAGCTGTATATGGAGAACGGCAAACGAACGTGGCGATACGGTGTGGCGCCCATGCACTATCCCACACATTGTACGGCCCACCTCCTCAGCGTGACCGGTGAACGATTGACCGAAGTGACCTGCAACGGTTGGGGGGACCAAGATCCGATTCTGCAGGATAACGCGTACAAAAATCCGTTCTGGAATGAATCGGCCTTTTTCAGAACCGATCGCGGCAACTCGTTTCGGGTCAATGTGTGGTGGAAAGGGGCGCATATGGGGTGCGAACGGGCGCAATGGATCGGCACCAGGATGAGTTTTTACGCCCCTGATCCTCTCGGTATGAGCGCAACGATCGTACAGTCCAGGGACCAGTTAGGCAAAGATGACGCCGGTTTTGTGCGTTCCGAAGGTTTGTGCCAGGTGTACGATCAGCCTAAATGGTGGGCTACCGACCTTTTGCCCGAGCCCATGCGTCATGACAGCGGCCATCAGGGCTCACATACCTTTCTCACCCACGAGTTCGTCCAGGCCTGTCTGCAGCAGCGCAAGCCGACGGTCGATGTTCATGAAGCGCTGGCCTATACGGTACCGGGCATCATCGCTCACCAATCCGCTCTTGACGGCGGCAAGCGCTTAAAGATACCGCAGTTTGTTTCCTAACGGCGCCGCCCCTCTTTCTCTGCGATTCGAGTTGTTTGTCGCACAAAATGGTCAAAAAAAATATCGGACACCTGTGAGGTGTCCGATATTTGGCTTCATCTTAGCAGGATCAGGATTTTGCGCGCGTGATGTTCAGCGTGCCCTTGGCGCTATGATAGCTGGAAAGGTTGATGCTCAGCGCGCCGCTGCTGAGAACGTTGACAGGAATGGTTTTCCCGTTCCATTGCGCCGTATAGGACGAGCCTGGCTTCATGCAGACAATGACCGAGCTGCTGCTGTTGTTGCCATAGTTGACCACCTCGGCGACCAGCGACCCGGCCTCGGCATCATAATCGATTTTTTCCGTCCACAGATCAAAACCGGTGGTCAGGGTGCCCGGTCTGAAATAGGCGCTGTGCCACATGATCACCGGAGTTGAAAGGCCGCCGAATTCGTGCCAGCCCGCACCGCGACCCGTCTCTATCAAAAAGTGTTCCATACAGTTGTAAGAAGCCTCTGTTTCCTTTTTCCACACCTCCAGCCCGGTTCGGGCGATTTGCCAGGCAAAATCAGCTTCACCCAGATCGAGCATGGTTTTCCAATAGAACCATTGATGGGCCATCCAGACTGTGCCGTTCCAGTAGCCATCGCCGGTATAGTAGGGGGCGGATTGGTCCACCGCCGAGATGCCGACCGGCGACCAGAGATGGCGATCGGATTTCAGGTTATTCAGAATGATGGACTGCTGTTCTTTAGTACAGATGCCGGCCACCAGCGGATAGGCGCCGTCCAGCGTCATGTCATAGTTGACCTGATCTTTATGTTTCATGATCTGGCCGGGTCGGCCGTTTACGTCATGGGTGACATAGCCGAAATAACCGCTTTGCGGATCCCAGCTATGGGTCTGCAGGGCCGTGCTGAACAGGCGGATATCCTGGTCGTAGGCCTTGACGTCCTTGCTCAATCCCAAAGCGGTGGCCGCCATTTTGAGTATTTTAGCCGTCCGGATGGCGTGGGCCGTATTGACCACCGGCGTGGTGGTGGCTTCCAGGCCGTTATCGTGCACATATTTTTGCGGTGGCAGATCGTCCCAGCCGCCCGAGTTGTAGAAATAATCCCATGTTTTCAGCAAATTGGATTTCATCGTACGGGTGGTCGAACTGCCCAGCCGTCCGGCCAGAAATTCATGATACTGCTTGAGACGGGGGTAAAAGTATTTGAGCAGGTCCAGCGAATGGGTGCGCTGCCAGAGTTCCAGAAAGAGATAGTGCTGTACAGGCAGGGGCGTGCCATGATGGATAAAAGCGGATTGGCTGCCCGGTTCGGTCACATAGGCATTGAGACACTCGACCGCCCGTTGCACGTCCAGTTCGAGCAATCCCAGGCCGATGAATCCGGAATCCCAGGTATACAGGCAATCCCACCAGCGGCCGGGCGCACTGTGGCGAATGTAACTTTTCTGGGTATAGACCGGATAGACCACGTTGCACAGGGTGGTCGCGTGCATCCGCTGCTGGCTGAAGGCATAGGTATCGCCGTTGTTGCCGTACTGCACGTCCACCACATGGCTCCTGGCCTGCTGATATACCTTTTCAAGAGTTGCGGAATCGGTGGCCCATTGCGCCAGGGCCGTTTCGACCTCTTGTCTGCTGCCGCAGCAGGCGAGGCTGTAGAGCACCGCGGTTGATTTTGGTTTGATGTTGATGGGGCGGAGGAAGATGTTGGTATAGTGATCTTCTCCGGCGGTGGCCAGCATGGTTTTGACATGTTCGTTGGCCATCTGTTTGAAAAACGAATCCAGATTGTCGCCGCGCCATTGGCGGACCTGGTAGGGCTGAAACGCCCAGCGTATGCCGTAATAGATCTCGGTGTCCCGGTATTTGAGGAGAATGCTCTGTTCCACCGGCCCTTTGCTTATTTCAGGAACCGGGTGCCAGACGGTTTGGGCAATTTTAATGCTGTCCACCTGCGCGCGCTCCACTACTGCAAAGCCATCGAACTCTATGGCGGAACCGCCGAACGCCCGCAGCTGCAGATGGTGTGTGCCGGCGTTCAGGCGGCCGAGGGGAATTGTCAGCGCTGTGATACCTTCGGCTCCGGGAAAGAGGACGGCCTGGTTGACCATGCCGGACAATTCGAACTTTGTCTGCTGGCCGGCGGGCAGGCGATAGCGAACGTAGAGCATGGCATCAGAGCAGGCCTTATCCGTAATCAGGCGATATTCGGCTTTATCGCCGGTATCACGGCCAAAACCGGCGCCAAGGGCGGCGCCGTTGATAAAGCCGTTGTCGCGCACTTCACCCCGCCATTTGCCGTCGTAGCCGAGGTTATCCTGAGGCCTCGGCCGGGCAAATTCCATCTTTTCATAGTCGAGCGCGTCAAGCCATGTGCTGCCGCCGGGGAGTTGGATCAATCCGGGAAATATGGGGGTGTCAGGACTGTATTCGCGTATGGACGGGAAGTGCATGGAGGCCAGCAGGTGCAGGGCCAGATTCTGATTCATGTCGGTGTTGTTGACGCACTCCATGCGAATCAACCGGGCCTGCTCGTTGACCGCAGAATAGGAAATGTCCACGTACACCTGATCCTTCCATTCCAGTTCGTGGCGAAAGGAGAAATATTCGAATTGAGGGGAAGCCTGCCAGGGATGGTAATCCGATTCAAAGAACACGTTTGGCAAAGCCACTTTGCGCCGGTACAGGCCCGGGAATACACTGATATCGAAGCGTAAGCCTCTGTCCGGATCGGGGATGTGCGAGAGGCCGATATATTTTTTGGTGTACGGGCCCCAATCCGGCAGGTTGAGATCGTGGCGATTGTTCAGGGAGGCCAGATAGGGCGGGGTCGGTTCGAACGGCCGGCCACCGCTGACAGGTAGAGCGCAGAGGAACAGCAACACGAGGGCAAAACAGGCATGAATCAGTTTGTGCATGGCAGCGACCTCCTGCTAGTTTTCTCTTCTGATCATATGGTCAAAGTGCA
>CAZISM010000154.1:0-11563 GCA_964541895.1 uncultured Cytophagia bacterium | reverse complement strand
GGGCGAAGCATGCGGCTTTTGTCGCCGAAAGTCGCTTCCGGGAAGCGGCTCCAACCATGTAATCCTCTGTAAAAGTCGCTCAATAAACATCTTGGCGGATCTGCGCGAGAGATCCTTTAGCGTTTTAAGCAATTACATATCCGGCATCCAGGCACTTTCCACTTTGACCCTCCTTGTAAATTGATTATATTCCCGCTATGACACGGGCTGCCAGATCGTACAGAATTCCATGGCTGAAACTCTTGACTGGAGTGGCGCTCCTTTCAGCCCCTATGCTTTCCGCCCAAAACCGGCAACAGCGCTATGATCCGTCCCGGTACAGCAAAGCCTATATCGATTCCCTGCGCGAAGCAGCCCTGGACACCTCCACCACCCGTTACCGGATTCGCGCCTATCGACTTACGGCTCAGGATCGAATTCAACTGGACGGCCGGCTGGATGAAGCCGCCTGGCAACAGGCGGAACATCAGGGCCGTTTCACGGAAAAAGATCCCTATCCCTACATAGAGCCCGATGAACAAACCGAATTTGCCGTTCTTTATGACGCGAACAATCTCTACATCGGCGTCTGGTGCTGGGAGAGCGAACCGGATAAAATCGTCTGGCAGCTGCAGCCGCGCGGCAACAGCAGTCCGGACAATCTGCAGATCTTTATCGATACCTATCACGATCATCGCACCGGCTACAAATTCAACGTCACGCCCGCGGGCGTGCAAAACGACGAATTGCGCTTTGACGATGTCAAACGCGACGCCAACTGGGACGGGATCTGGTATTCTGCAGGCTCCAGAGACCGGCGCGGCTGGTACGCGGAATTGAAAATTCCCTTTTTCAATATGCGCTTTCGCGATTTGCCGGAACACCTCTGGGGCTTTACCATGTTGCGCACCATCTCCAAATCCGCTTCCAGGAGCAACTGGGTGCCTCATCTGCCCGAATGGGAGATGAACACGCGCATGTCACGCCTGGGCCATTTGGCCGGCCTGAGCGGTATCAGATCAGGCCGGCATCTGGAAGTTCGTCCATACGGACTGGCCGGCAGCAGCAAAGCAGGGACAGCCGCGCCTGACCAGCGGCTCTCGGCCGGCCTGGATCTGCGCTTTAATCCGGCCAACAATTTCACCGCCGACCTTGCTGTCAATCCCGACTTTGCCCAGGTGGACGCTGATGTGGCGGATATCAATCTCACCCGCTTTCCTACCCGTTTCAGCGAACTGCGACCCTTTTTCACCGAGCGCACCAATATTTTCAATACTCCGATGGAGCTGTTCTACAGCCGCCGCATCGGCAGCCGGGGTGATATCCTGGGCGGGCTTAAAATTACCGGCAAAACCACCAAAGGATTTGAGTACGGCCTGCTCTCCTGCCGCACCGGTCGCTCCATGCTGGCCAACACCGGCAATGACGCCGCTATGGCGGAAAAGGCCACTTTTACCGTGGCCCGTTTGAAAAAAGATCTGTTCAATTCCAGCAGTTTGGGAATCCTGGCAGCCGGCAAAGAGATGCAAAACGGCTATGACCGGGTTATGGGAATCGACGGCACCCTGGTCATGCCGGGCAACTTTTTTCTCGATTACCAGGCCGCCCGCCGCCTGACTCGCGCGTACCAGCCGTTCAGCTCTGCCTGCAAGCTGCTGTTGACCCGCACCGGCGATCTTTTGGGCTTTGACATGGAATTCAACCGCACCGAAGCCCAATTCGACATCAACGGGATCGGTTATGTTAAAAAGGAGCCGGATCGCGGTTGGCAGTTCGGCCGCTTGAACACGCGGTTCGGTCCCCGCATTTATGGCAAACACATTCGCAGAATCTATTGGAATTCGCAGGCCCGCATCGGCCACGAGCTCTACACCAGGGAGTACCTCAACACCTGGCTGCAGCAGAACCCGACGCTGCTGCCGGCTGCTGAATTCGGTGCTGTGCAGAGGAAGGATAACGGCTCTGTATTTGTCGCCGTCGACCTTCATACCGTCGCCACCTGGCAATGGCAATCCGAACTGCTGCTGGATTTTAACAACGAAATGCAGTTCACCTCCGGTTTGGGCCGCTATCGCGAGTCTGAAGTGACCGGACGTTACTCTGGCCATACCTGGTATCTGAACTATACGACCAAACCGGTGCTCAAAGGCGCACGTTTTGCCGGAAATTGGGATTGGCAGGCCGGATCCTATTATAATTTTGCGCAAAAATATCTCGGGACTATGCGCCGCCTGCGCCTCGGCGGCGAAGGGCAGCTGACCTATCAGTTGACCTCGGACCTGCAACTGGAATTCGCCCGCACCTGTGATCCTTCAGGCCGAACCGATGGCCGCTTCTGGCAGCTATCTTCTTATACTTCATTTATGTTCACCAAGGATTTCTACGTCAGGCTGCAGCTGCGCGGACGCTTTGCCACTACCTGGTACGACGTCCGTACCATGAAAAACGATTACCTGATCAGCGCCCTGCTGAGTTGGCAGTATCGTCCCGGCAGCTATTTTTTTATCGCCTATAACGAAGGCCGTGACGATCTCGGCGATGAACTGGTGAGCCGCTATTTTCTGTTCAGGAACCGGACGGTGCTGGCCAAACTCTCCTATTATTTTACCATTTGAGGGAGGCTCTTTGCATTGGATCACTTTTTCCAGAGTAATGATGGCGGCTGCCGGATTCACCATGGCCGCCCGCGCGCGTGCCGAGATTCGTGCCCTGTTCAATGAGGAAGCGCGATAGCATTAGGTTTATCGTATTAACTTTGCCGCCGGTATGGATACACTTGTATTAGTTTTTTCGCTACATACAAATATTCTTGTTTTTAATAGCGAGCTTGGCTAACTTTTCGAGCGCGCGCGACCTTTTATGGCCCGCAAAAGAATACGCCCGATCAGGCATACTCTTTCGGTCTGTCCGCATGTGTTTTTTTAGAAAACAACTTGTTTGACCATGGCGTCACCAAATGAGGATCTGCATATGGCTCAACCTTTGCTGACACGATTACAGAAAAAGATTGTTGGCATTCAGGACGCATTGCGGGGTGTGTCCTTTGACAGGCACATTGGTTTGAGTGACACCGTCCTTGTGGCCGGTATAGGTCGAAGCGGCAGCACACTGGTTTCCGAAGTCATCAATTGTGATAACATATATCGGGTTCTTTTTGAGCCGTTCCGCTACGATCGGGTGCGGGAAGCGCAGAGCTTTGTATATCCATTTTATTTGAGACCGGATCATTCCAACCCCCGGCTGCTGCAGTCTGCCCGGAACATACTGTCCGGCAAGGTCCGATCTCCATGGAGCGACAAAAAAAACAGGTGTGTATTTCCGCAAAAGCGGCTGATCAAAGACATTCGCGTAAATATGTTTTTAAAATGGCTGCACGATCATTTTCCGGAAATCAAGATAATACTTCTGGTACGGCATCCCTGCGCCGTGGCGGAATCATGGCTGGCGGTCTTTGGCCAGGGCAGCGGTGCCTATGAAAGATTGCGCGCAAACGAGCTTTTTGTTCAGGATATCGGAACAACCGTCATGGACAGGTATGAAAAAGCGGAATCCCGGCTTGAAAGGCTGTTTTTTCTCTGGTGTATTTCCTACTGGGTACCGTTTCACCAGTTCAACAAAGATGAGGTTTGCCTGTTGTTCTACGAAGACCTGCTGCTGAACCCCGAAGCTGAACTGGATAGAATGTTCTCTTTTTTGGGACAGTCCTGTTCTCTGCCAAAAGCGCGGAGCGTGATCTTGAAGCCTTCTTCAACGGCGCGCACGAATCGCGCCGGTGACTTTAAGGGATACAAATATAATGGATGGAGAGCGCGCATGCCGGCCGTTCAGGTGGAGCAGGCGTTTGAGATTATGAGCCTGTTCGGTCTGGAAAAACTCTATTCGCCGGTAACGGACAAACCTGATCAAAAAACGGCCTTGAGCCTTTTTGGTTCGATCTGATCGCGGACGCAGCCTTCGCGCTTGCTTCATGAGATGAAGAAAATGCGCCGAACGCAAGCCGCACCGGATAGCTTCAGCAACCGCGAATTGATGTCAATGAACGCCACAAAACCACGCGCAGTACCATTACACTACAGGAGAAGCGATGAAGACGGGTATCCGATACTTTTTTTTCTCTCTTGTTTTTTTGTTCGTGCACTGCACAACGCAGGTAAAGCCGGACATCGCCCTCATACCTGAACCATCTCTGGTCGCTGTTGCAAAAGGAGGGTATGAAATCACCCCACGCACCGCCATTGCCTTAGCTGCTGAACAACCGGAGCTGCAACACGTGGCTGCGTATTTATCAGAGGCGCTGTTCCCTGGAGTCCCGGAACGTATGCCGACAGCCGAGTACCATGCTGATGAAAAGCCGGCTGGCGGCATTGTACTCCAGCTTGCTGATCAACATGCCCTGGGCAATGAAGGCTACGAGTTGGCAATTCGACCACAGGGCATTCACATCCGTGCCAATAAAGCGGCAGGTATTTTTTATGCGATGCAGTCGCTGCGGCAGCTGCTGCCGATTCCGCCGGCCGTTCCCGCCGCATCAAACCAGGCCAACCTGCGCGTTCCCTGCCTGACGATACGGGACAAGCCTGCGTTCAAGTGGCGCGGACTCATGCTCGACTGTTCGCGGACCTTTCTGCGCAAAGAGTACCTGCTTCGCTACATCGATTTGCTGGCCATGTATAAAATGAACGTTCTGCACCTCCACTTAACCGACGATCAGGGTTGGCGGGTAGAAATCAAGAAACACCCACGCCTGACTGAGGTCGGGTCCCGTTTTGCACCCGGATATGCCGGCGAAATAAACGGCTATTATTCACAACAGGAGATCCGCGATATCGTCCATTATGCGGCTCAGCGCCATATCACCGTGGTGCCAGAGATAGAAATGCCCGGCCATGCCACGGCTCTGCTGGCCGCTTATCCGGAATTGTCCTGCAACGGCAGAAAGCACGATATCTTTCCGTTCTTTCAGGGTCCTGCAGTGACCAGGGATATTTTGTGTGCCGGCAATGAGGCGGTTTTTGACGTGATGACGGATGTGCTTGCAGAGGTCATGGAGCTGTTTCCGAGCCGGTATATTCACGTCGGCGGCGATGAAGCGCCGAAAACACGGTGGCACGAGTGCCCAAAATGCCAGCGTCGGCTCAAAGACGAAGGTCTGCAGAATGAGGACCAACTGCAAAGCTATTTCATGCGCCGAATCAGCGACTTTGTGAGTTCCAAAGGCCGGATTATGATCGGCTGGGATGAAATCCTCGAAGGCGGCCTGGCAGCCAATGCGGCGGTGATGTCCTGGCGGGGAATGAAAGGTGGTCTGGAGGCCGCCATGCAGGACCATGAGGTGGTGATGTCGCCAACCTCACATTGCTATTTTGACTATGACGTCAAGCGAATACCCCTTGAAAAAACCTATGCCTTTTGTCCGATTCCGGAAGGTTTGCCGGAAGAAAAATCCAGGTTCATTCTCGGCGGCCAGGCCAACATGTGGACCCATATCGCCAGAACCGATTCGGCCATTGATCGACAGATCTTTCCGCGTCTGCTTGCTCTGGCGGAAGCGCTGTGGAGCGAGGCGGAGCAAAAACAGTTTGCCGATTTTTATCGTCGCTATGAAAGCCATGAGCAACGATTACACCGTCTCGGAGTTGCTGTTGGTCCTGCCGCCGAACCAACAGTTTATCATCCAGAAATGGATTCCAACGCTCACAGGCTCTCCGGTCGCTAGAGCGACCATCCGCCTGATCTGCAGCCTTTGCTCAACCAATCGCTACAGCGAACTAACACATGGGGTAAGCGTATGAAAAGCAATTTTTATTACAGCTTGGCCTGTTTTATGCTTCTGCTCGCCGCTCCCGGGTACTCCCAAACCGGCAGCATCCATGAACCGGTGCGCTACATGGGCGGAGTGACCATCGATCCGCGCGTGCATGACGGACGATTGCCCTATGCCGTGGGAGTTGAAAGCCGTCAGACCGTGCGCGTCAACCGTACCCACCCGGATTGGGTGGAGGGCAGCGGCTGGACCTACAGCCACGCCTCCAATCTGTGCTACTGGAACAACACCTTTTATCAGCAGTATCTCAGCAATCCGGTGGATGAACACATCGCTCCCGGGCAGACGCTGCTGGTGACCTCCAAAGACGGCCGGAACTGGGGAAAGCCGCTGGTGCTGTTTCCGCCGTATCAGCCGCCCAAGGGCACATTGATTCCTGAAGGCTATAACGGCTATATGATGCACCAGCGCATGGGATTTTATGTCAGCAAAGAAAATCGCCTGTTGACGCTGGCGTTTTACGGCCATGCCGAGAATCCCTTTGGACCGGGCGGCATCGGTCGGGTGGTTCGCGAGATCTATCAGGACGGCAGCCTGGGACCCATCTATTTCATCCGCTACAGCAGCCACACCCGTTGGAACGAAAGCAACACCGCCTATCCGTATTACAAAACCTCCGCAGACAAAGCCTTTGTCCGCGCCTGTGACGAGCTGCTGGCCAATAAACTGATGGTGGCGCAGTGGTGGGATGAGGACAAGGGGCTGGACGGATTTTACAGTTTTAAAAAAGCCGGCAGCGCGCTTTCCTGGTTTCATCGCCAGGACGGTGCGGTGGTGGCGCTGTGGAAGCGATCCATGTGCGGCTTGTCGTTTGATGAGGGCGCGACGTTTTCAGATCCCGTGCGCGTTCCTACGCTGATCATGGCCGGCGGCAAAGTGTGGGGCCAGGCCACTGAGGATGGTCGATTCGCCATGGTGTATAATCCCATCGAAATGGACGAACATCGCTATCCGCTGGTGGTGGTCTCGGGTGAGGACGGCATTCTCTACGATCACATGGCCATTGTTCAGGGCGAAGTGCCGCCGCGCCGGTTTTTCGGCCGCTGGAAAGATTTCGGTCCATGCTATGTGCGCGGCATCGTCGAAGGCAACGGCAATCCGCCTGGTGAGGATATGTGGCTTACCTACAGTATGAACAAGGAGGACATCTGGGTCAGCCGCATTCCGCTGCCTATCCGTGATGCGGTCAAGGGTGCGGTGCGGGATACCTTTGACGACCTGCCGGCCGGCGGTGCGGTGAAGGAGTGGAATATTTACGCGCCACAATGGGCGCCGGTGGATGTGGTGGAATTTCCCGGCAAAACCGATAAAAGCCTGCGCCTGAAGGATCGGGATCCGTACGACTATGCCAGGGCTATCCGCGTTTTCGAAACAGGTCAACACGTTGAATTGAAATTCAAAATACTGACCGAAACCAGCTATGCCGGCGTGCTGGAAGTGGATGTCACCGACCGCTTCGGCAATCGCGCCATCTGTTTGAAATTCGATAACGACGGTCAGGTCAAAACCGGCGAGCGGTCGCTGCAATCCTATCAATTGGATCGATGGCACACCGTTGCTCTGAATATTGAGGCCCGGCCCTTTGGCACCTTTGACCTCCATGTGGACGGCAAGACTATTCTGAAACATGAACCGCTGGCTGAGGCGGTGCAATCCCTGGAACGGATCTCGTTTCGTACCGGTCCCTATCGCAGTACGCCGACGCGGAAAACGGTGAACGAAACCCCGCATGAGCCGCTGGAGGATGGCGACGAGCCGGTGCCGGCCGCTGTGTTTTATATCGACGAGGTCTCTGCTGTTACAAAGTAATTCGGTAATGGCTGAACAGGATCAGGAAGCAAAGCGCGGGCCTGAAGGGGCACCAACGATAGTTCGTTCTCCATTCCGCTTTGCAGCGGAGGGCGTGAAACTATTTTGCCGACGTACGCTGAACGCAACGACGCGTTCAGCGTGCGCGGCTCTATCCGTGTGAAAAATCTAGAAGAAATAATAAACCGCCAGCAAGAGTCTCAAGTTGGAAATATTTTTTGCGCTTTCCACTTTGCCCTTGTTGGCGTTGTTGTTGAGGCCGTACCCGGCCCGTGTATATTCCACCTCGGTGGACACCCGCGTCTTGCCGGAATTGATCTGGACCCTGGGCGAAACGCGAAACAGGCTTGCGATATTGACACCGCGGCCAAAATAGGATCCGGCGGTGTTCTCCTCGGCGCCGAGGTTTTTCGTATAGCCGGCAAAGAGGCCGTATTCGATATCTTTGCCCACAGAGAGCTCACCCCAGAGCGAGTAACACTTTAGCGCCGTATAGGTTTCGTAGCCGGTGGCGTCATCCACGGAACGGATCGCATAACCGCCCAGCATCAATTGATCAGCCAGATTGCCGCCATAGACGCCCTCCATTTTGACCGTAACCGGTTTGAGGTCAAGCCTGGCGTAACCCAGGAAGGCGGTGGAGGCGATGGTCTGATCGGTTTTGTAGTTTTTTGTGGTGACGATCCGCGGGGTTATTTTTTTATAATCCACACCGGCGCCCAGCAGATGGTTGTCCACCGTGATCTGCATCTGGGCATGGAGGTTGGGCAACACCGAATTGCGCAGATAGGCGCTGGTCACGCCCGCAGGGCCGTTGCTGGCAAAATCCCGCTGCGAGGCGGCGACGCCGATCAATTTCAACTTTTTGGCCGTATAGACCAGCCTTACCTGGGGGTTGCGGGAAAAAGGCTGGAAAGGCGCACCGGTATTAAATGAGACCACGGCAGGGAACATTTCCATGACAAAGAGGGGATGCCAGGTTTGGCCTGCCAGCAGGGAGAGCTTTTTCCAATCGAGTTTGAGGAAAGCGAGTCGAAGGCGAAATCCGGGCAGGTCGGCGTCCGAGGTGCCGAAAAATTCGCCTTCAATGGTCCCGGATGTTTTGGCGCCGAACGCGTCCGGCCCGCTGATTTTGCCGTTCAAACGGGTTTGGATGGAAAGAATGTTGAAGGAGGGTTGATCGTTGATGTCGAGCCCCTGCTGGTCCGTTTTAGCATTGGACGGGTAGAGAAGGAAATGTCCTTCGCGAAAGGATTCGGTCTGACGTGAGTCGTATAATAGATCGCTTTTCACATATCCGGACCAGGCCAGGCCCGACGTCGGCTGAGCGGTTTGTGCCCAGGCCGCGGTAAAGGCAAACAACAGGAACACGAATAATTGTTTTTTCATTATGCCTCCAGGCTGAAGAGTGTTAAACGGTCCTGAATGGAACAAACCCGGCGTTCGCAAACCGGATTTGTTCCAATACCGGAAATCAGGAAGGACGAACCATTTGATCAATCTGCGCCAATGCCGAGGTAGGTGCGAAGTTTTTCATCCTCAAATTTGGTTTCAGCGCTCTCTTCCTTGGTCAGGATGGAGACGATAAAGCCGGCTAAAAACGCCGCGCTCATGGAGATGAGCGCCGGATTTTTCAGTGGGAAAACAGCTTCCTGGTTTTTAAAAATATCCACCCAAACCGTTGGGCTGAGGATGATCAGAATGACCGCCAATCCTGCACCGGTGATGATGCTGGCCACAGCGCCGGCGGTGGTGAATTTTTTCCACATGATGGATAGCAGAAGCGAGGGAAAGTTGGCGCTGGCGGCGATGGCAAAGGCCAACCCCACCATAAAGGCGACATTTTGGCCTTTGAAGGTCAGGCCCAGTACGATGGCCAGGGCGCCGATAAACAGGGTGGAGACCCGGGCCACGCGCACTTCGCCGGCCTCATCGGTTTTCCCTTTTTTAATGACGTTGACATAGAGATCATGCGACAGGGTGGAAGCGCCGGAAAGCGTCAGCCCGGCCACAACGGCGAGAATGGTGGCGAAGGCTACAGCGGCTATAAAGCCGAGAAAGAATTGGCCGCCCACCGACTCCGCCAGCAACAGAGCCGCCATATTGCCGCCCTTGTCGATGCCGGTGATGACATCCTGACCGACCAGCACCATGGCGCCAAAACCGATAATGAAGGTCAGGATGTAAAAATAGCCGATAAATCCGGTGGCGACAAATACCGATTTGCGCGCCTGTTTGGCATCCGGCACGGTGAAAAAGCGCATCAAAATATGGGGCAGGCCGGCTGTGCCCAGAATCAGCGCCAGGCCCAGTGAAATGGCATCCCAGGGATTTTTTACAAAGCCGCCGGGTGACAATACCGCATCGGTGTACTTTACGGCGGCCTGCTCAAACAGGGCTACCGGGTTCATGCCGAAATGCGACAGCGTCATGATCACCAGAAAGGTGGCGCCGGACAGCAGCAGGACCGCTTTGATGATTTGCACCCAGGTGGTGGCCAGCATGCCGCCGAAAAGCACGTAGGCGATCATCACCATGCCGACGACGATCACAGCTGCCTCATAAGGAAGGCCGAACAGAATATTGATCAGCGAGCCGGCGCCGACCATCTGCGCGATCAGGTAAAAGACGATGGTCATCAACGAGCCGACCGACGAGGCGATACGAACCGGTTTCTGCTTCAGTCTGAAGGCGACAACATCGGCAAAGGTGAACTTGCCGAGGTTGCGCAACGGTTCTGCGATCAAAAACATGACCAGCGGCCAGCCCACCAGAAAACCGATGGAGTAAATCAAACCGTCATATCCTTTCAGGGACACCATACCGGCGATGCCTAAAAATGACGCGGCGCTCATATAGTCGCCGGACAAGGCCAGGCCGTTCTGAAAACCGGAAATGCTCCGGTCTGCGGCGTAAAATTCCGAGGTGGTTTTGGTCCGTTTGGCAGCCCAGTAAGTGATGGCGAGGGTGATGGCGACAAAGACAAAAAAGATGATGATGGAGGCCAGGTTTACCTGTCCGAGTGTCGTTTGCATTGCGTCCACGGCTGGTTCTCCTTGGTTAGGGGAAGGATGGGGTTTTTACTTTTCCAGGATTTCATTGCGCAGCTCACGCACCGCCCTGTCGTAATCGCGATTCGCCCAGCGGGTATACCAGCCGGTCAGGAGCCATGCGAAGACAATGATGCCGATGCCGACGGGCAATCCCAGCGTGATGTGTCCGCCGATTTTGACAGCCAGAATCTCCTTGAAGAAGGCGATGGAAAGGATGAAGCCAAAATAGACGATCAGCATGACGGCGGTCAGGGACAGAGAAACCCGCAACCGTTTTTTTACCAGGTCCTTGAACTTGGCCGACTCTAGAATTTCATAAACCCGATTCGCCTGAATGCCCATACGATCTCTCCTGATTGGTTAGGGTGAATGGAATGCACGGTGTACCGGCTATTTGAGTTTGCTTCCTTTGTAATCAAGGCTGATTTTATTCTTTATTTCTTCCAGCAGATCGATGTGACGTTTGAGCAGCATCGACTCCAGGTCGGTCAGCTTTTGCGGATCGAGGATGTTGTCGACCGGGCGATTTTCCTCGTAACATTCTTTCTGATGTCTGAAGCGCAGCTGCATGATGAAATTATAGCAGAAGGAAACGCTTCGGAACAGCGCCGGCGAGAACAGGCCCTGCTCCTGCAGGGCGGCCAGACGCCGGGAGGTATTGGTTTCCTCCAGCTTATATTTGACCGCATAGAGCCGGGCCGCGTCAACGATGGGGAGCAGAAGCAGTTTGAGATCGACGGGTGCTTTCAATTTCTGCATCGTTTCGGGAATGCCAACGCTCAACATGCCTTCGATCATGTAGATGAAAAAGGTGTCAAAACTGGACGTGACATGATGGATATGTTCACGCAGCTGTTTGGCGAGGTGGTCCTGGCCGTAGACCGGGCGAAAATCGAAA
>CAZISM010000153.1:0-12252 GCA_964541895.1 uncultured Cytophagia bacterium | reverse complement strand
GAGCCGACGACGCGGCCGTCATAACGGGCGCCGTGGGCGTGCGAACAGTCCTCGAGAATGGGAATGCCGGTTTCCTTGCTGATGGCCATGAGTCGATCCATATCGCAGACATTACCCCAGAGATGGACCACCACAATGGCCCTGGTTTTAGCGGTGATTTTTTTGCGCACGTCCTCCGGATCGATTTGCAGCGTTTTGGGATCGCTTTCTACAAAAACCGGCCGCGCGCCCAGAAACATGGCCGGTGCAATGGTGCAGATCCAGGTGTAGGCGGGACAGATGACCTCATCGCCCGGTCCCACGCCCAGGCCGAAATAGGCGCAGTAAAGCGCCGAACTGCCGTTCATGGTGGTGATGGAATAATCCAAACCGCACCAGTCACGCCACTTTTTTTCAAAATCGCGCACCACCGGCGTGCCGCCGGAGAGCTCGTTGCGCAACGTCATCTGATAGACCATGTCGGCCTCTTCGCCGGTCACCTGTTGCCAGGCATCCAGGTCGGGCTGTTGCGGAAAAGCGGTCTGAATAAAAACCGGGATCTCTTGTTCGCTCATCACACGCTCCTTCCTCATTCAGATTTTTTTTCAATGTCCGTTGCCAGCCACTCGGCCCAGCGGGCATAGCCGGCTGTTTTCAGATGGATGCCATCGCGGCTGAACAGCTGCTCATCCAGCCGGCCGTCCGGCGACAGCAGGCGGAACGCCATGTCCGAATAAAAGACACGCCGGCCGTCGTGACAGCTCTTGATGCTCCGGTGAACCTGTTCAAATTTCTTTCTGAACTCATGGGCAGGCTCTTTGGCCGGCAGCGGCCCGACGAGAAGGATTTTGCAATGGGTGTCCTTTTGAAGGATGGCCTGCAAAATCGCCCGAATACCTTCGCTGACCTCCTCAGCCGTGTCGCTGGGGAAATTATTGACGCCGATGGCAACCACCACCACCCTGGGGTGCAGCGTGTGCCAGTTGCCGGTCTGGATGCGCCAGAGCAGATGTTGCGTACGATCCCCGGATATGCCGAAATTGAGCCACCGTTCATTTTTAAAAACCTGTGCAAACGAGGAATCCCCCGGCGCATGCGTGAGAGAGCGGCCGGGGCCGCCCATCCCCTGCGTAATGGAATCGCCGAAAAAGAGAATATCGATCGATTTCATGGTCCTGGCGGCCCGATTCATTTCGGCAAACACCGCATGCCAATCCATATTCGCTTTCCAGCCGGCGCCGGAACGATATTCGTTGCCGGGGGTGGGGATCACCGCGAAATTGGTTTTGTATCCGGTCGCGCGCAGAATGAAATCGACGATGGGTTGCGGATTGGCCAGGCTGTGAGGATGGTGGCCGATGCCGGGTTTGCGGATCACGGTGATGTCGCCGTTCAGCTGCCGGATCTTTTCTTCAAAAAGGTCGGTATTTTCAGCTATGGGCACCACCACGTCGGCCTCACCGCACACATGTATCATGGGGATGTTGTTATGGACGAAGGTATCGACCAGGTCCAGCGGGCTGCCCCTGAAGGCCAGCGCTGCCGAGTCGCTGGCAAAATTGAAATCCTGTTTAAACAGCTGCCACGAAAGCGGACTGCCGCCGGCCTTGCCTCTGTTGCCCGGCCAGCTCCAGATATCCAGTACCGGCGCGTCGGCATACACGCAGGCGACCCGCTCTGGAAACGCAGCGGCCCAGCGATAGATATATATTCCGCCGCGGCTGAATCCTTCCATGACCGACCGCTCGGACAATCCGGCGTGGACCAGCATGTGATAAAAACGATCCCAGATCGCCAGGTTTTCCTCATTGCCAAAGAGCTCGGCGACGTCGCAGTACACCACATGAAAACCACGCTCCAGCAGAGCCACCTCGGTCTGCGGTTCATGTCCCCAGAACCGGGCGCGCCAGAGCCACGGCCGGCCCGGCGCCGCTCTCCAGGGTTGCACGATTTTGCACGCCCGTCCGGCAAAGGTAAAATCGGTGCAGCGGAAACCGTAATAGTGGCTTTTCTCCCCTGTGATGTTCGCGGCCCGGATCAGATCGAAATCATCGGGCACGGCTGTGATGACCTCGTACAACCGGGCTGCGATGAGGCCGGCGCCGATGGACGAGGGGTGAATGTGATCCGGGAAATAAAAAGGCTCGCCGTGGAACAGATTGTACAAACCGATGACCTCGCAGCCGGTAACCGACGCCACATCTTGAATGGCTGGAATGATATCCCGCTTGATCACCGCATCGGTGATCCCTGAACTGTCCGGCGTAAAGGCCGGCGGCGGCAGCAAGAGGATGATTCTTGCGCGAGGCGAGCGATGTCGGAACGCAGCTATTAATTCCTGATAGTCCGCTTTAAATGCGGCCCAGTTGCCGCGATTCTGCGGTTTGCTGTCGTTGGTGCCCAGCTCGATCAAAACGATATCGGCCTTGAAGGAGAGCGCCTTCCTGTATTCCGGCTGCTGTACATAGGCATGATCGCCTCGCCGCGACAGGGTGGCGCCGTTCTTGCCGAAATTCCGCACCAGGTATTTATCACCCAGCATCGCTTGCAGTTGCACAGGATAATTATTCATCTCCCTGTTGCTCACACCGGCGCCATAGGTGATGCTGTTGCCGACGCAGGCGACGCGGATGCGGGATTTGGCATGGCCCGAGGCTCCAGGACCGCACATTAAAATACAGATCAGTGAAATAATCCATTTTCGCATTAGGGAACCTTCCGATTGAACACTACCAGGAATCCGATCTGAACGACGAAGCCGGCAGGCCTTCCCTGTTGAACAGGGTGGCCGCGGCAGAGTTGCGCCAGGCATATCGCACCGCCACCGGCGCCTTGACAAGGTCCGAGCGCAGCAGCAGCTGCTTGCCGTCGATAACGGCCTCTGCAGGATGATAGTGTTTATCCGCACCGGCGATTTCAAATTCGCTCAATCCGCTGGCAGCGGCGGCCAGGCCGCTGCCGCTATAATCAAAAAAGACGCGGATGCGGTCGCCTTCAACCTTGATCCGTTTATAGATCGGACCGGAACAGGTCAGCTTTTGCTTGTACGCTTGCGCCAGAGCCCAGAGGGCCAAACGCTCTCCCACCTCCAGTTTTTTCGCCGGATGAATATTGGCGGGATGGCCGACGTCCAGGGTGACGGCCATGCCTGTATGCGGCACCTTCATACTGAGCATCTGCGCTTCGCGCAATTCCTGCGACGGTGTTTTGTCGCCATACTCAAAGGGAGCGATCTGAACATAATAAAAAGGAAACGCCCCTCTCCCCCAGTTCCGCCGCCAATCGCGGATCATGAGCGGAAACAGCGTCCGGTATTTGCCCGGCTCGCCGGTGTTTGATTCACCCTGATACCAGATGGCGCCTTTGATGGCAAAGGGGATCAGCGGCGCGATCATGGCGTTGTAAAGAAACGTGGGCGTGAGCGGCGAAAGACTCACCTTACTTTTCGGACGTTGGGCATATTCGTTGCTCTTGATGTCGAACAGATAGAACACTCCGTCTCTGTATTCGGCAACCGGCAGATAGTGCCAGGATCCGTCCAGCCGGATCGCCGTATCCGGCTCGTTGACCAGGTGCAGTTTCATTTGTTCCGCTCTGCCGTACAGGCCGCCGCTGCCGCGAATGTCCAGCACGCGAATGGCGATGGTATTCCTGCCTGTTTTCAGCAACCGACCCGGAACCGTATAGCGGCGCTCTGCATTCCAATAGCCATCCTGCTCATGCTGGCCGACCAGCACGCCATTGACATAGGTGCGGTCCATATCATCAATCGGGCCGAGCTCAAGCACGGCATCGCGGCCGCTCCATTCAGACGGGGCCTCGATAATTTTGCGGAACCAGATCGCGCCATCGAACGCGCCCACGTCGCTGTTTTCCCAGTTTTGCGGAAGCTCCATCGTCGACCAGTTCTGGTCTGCATACTCTGCCTCGCTGCACTCGCTATCGTTGAATTCAAGATTCTGCCAGAGTTGTTCCGCTGTCTGGCCGGCCGGCGTTACTTTGGCACGTTGTTCTTGCCACTCCTGATAACGAAAAATGTCGGCGCTGCCCTGGCGAATGCTTTTAATGATGGGCTCGTACTCTGGCACGGTCGCCAGTTGTTCGGCGCTGGTCCAGGCCTGCACCGGCGTACCACCCCAACTGGAATGGATCAGGCCGATGGGAACACCCAACTCGGCATGCAGTTTTCTGCCAAAAAAGAAAGCGGTGGCGCTGAACGTTTTCGCTTCCGCCGGCGTACACGCCGTCCACGAACCCTGGCAATCGGACAGAGGCGTATGCGAGAAAGCCTTTGTTACCGTAAACAGTCGCATGGTTGGCAGAACCGCATCGGCTATGGCCTGTTGCGAGTGTTCAATGACATCATGGGGAGGCCAACCCGCCAGCGGCATCTCCATATTGGACTGACCCGAACAAAGCCAGACTTCGCCAATCAACACATCCTGAAACGTTACCCGCTCTTGAGCAGCGGCGATGGTGACGGAATAGGGACCGCCGGCGGCCGGGGTTTTGATGTTCACAAGCCATCGGCCCTGCGCATCAGCGGTGGTCTGCGCCTGGCTGCCCCAGGTCGCTGTCACATTAATCCGCGCATTCGCGGCCGCTGTGCCCCAAAACGCCACGGCCGTTTTTCGCTGCAATACCATATGATCGGAAAAAATGGCAGGCAGATGGAGCGCGTGCGCTGAAGAAATAAACAGCAGTGATAGTAATGCGACACCGGCTGCAAAACGGTACATACATCCTCCGCGTTTTATTTATCATTTCAAAAAAAATACAATATGCCGATCAGATGGTCTTGAGACGGGCCTGGGAATACCCAAGTTCGGCGCGAAAGCCTCGATGCGCTCTCCATTGCTGCTCACATCGGTCCCTGGGCATAATATAAATATTTTGCGCAATTGCTCCACCATATTTTCAAATAAAAGTAAAAAATCATCTGGTGGCTGGTAACAGCCAGCTCGCCACCCCTATTGTGGAATATCTGTATCCGGGCCTACCGGCGCTGCAGTTCGACCATGTGGTCGAAACCATCGACCATTTGGTCTTTAATAAAATTAAACCATGGAGCGGGCTACAGCAAACAGTATTGTTTTTATTATAATTATAATGATGTCATTTTTGGCACGGTTGTTGACTGTGCCTGGGCAAGTCGGAACTAAACTGTGAGAAGACATTGGGACGGATCAGACTTTGTGCAAGCGGGATTGTGTTGCTGAGTGCGTTTGCCGCTTTAGCGACGGAATGGTCAGGACGCGCCTCCCTGCGCTGGTACCAGATTACAAATACACTCAACGGCGACATTAATGCGCCGGCACTGCGGTTGCGCATGAATGCCTATAATCTGCTCATGCCGAATCTGAATTTCTCTTTTTATTACCGCGGCGAGAAGGATCTGGAAGGTGATCGTGTCACCAAATCACGATTGTACGATATGCGCCTGCAGTATGCGCCGACCTCTTCCGGCATCGGCTTTGATCTGGGTCGCATCAACTCTTCCTTTGTCGGTGCGTACGGCATTCTGGACGGCGCCAGCCTCTATTACAAGCTGAATTCTGTCTGGACGACAGGAACCTTCTGGGGCATGGAGCCGGACCTGCTTACGTTGGCGTTGAAATCCGATGTACAGCGAACCGGGGCTTTTGTCGCCTGGGATCTCGGGCGTATGTATCAGGGAACAACATCAGCCATTTATCAGACCTTCAAGAACCAAACCGATCGCTTTTACCTCTATCTCGACCAGGATCTGGATCTATCGACAGCCTGGCAATTCAGCCAGTTTGCCGAACTGGATATCCTGGAAAGAAAAGGCGGCACCATCAACACCTCGCCGCGTTTGACCAACATGTTCGCTGATCTGCGCTACGCACCCTCGCGTGTCATCAATGCCACTCTGACCTACAACAGCCGCAAAGAATTCAAGTACATGGCCTCCATGAGCGATCTGCCGGATTCGTTGTTCGACAGCGTCGTGAGCAGCAGCTATGGCCTGCGGGTGAATGTCCGGCCATTGCGCGATTGGCGCCTCTATTCCGGGTTTCGCACCGGAGAACGCGACGATCGGGCCGGTCGCGAAGAATTTGTATATGGCGGCCTCACCCAGAACGGACTGTTCCTGGATCACCTGTTTTTAAATCTGCGCTATGGTAAAACCTTTGGCTGGTATGCTGAAAGCTCCAGCTGGTACATCTCTGCCGAACATCCCGTAACCAGCCGGATTCGCCTGCAAACGGCTTTTCATCAGGCCGAGTTCCAGAGCAAAACATCGACGGAGGGAAAGACGGACCATGCGGCGGATCTGGTGCTCATGTATCGAACCGCCACGCCGCTGTATATTTACATGAAATGGTCTCACCGCTGGGGATCGAGCGGCGATGAAAACCGCTATATACTCGAGTGCAGTTATAACCTTCGCCGCTATAACAAAAACAGCACCTCTCACGATTAACCCAAGAAATAAAACGGAACACGATCATGAATCTCGACAAGATGTTTCTCATCATGGATGTCGAAAAATGCATAGACTGCGATCTCTGCGTTCTGGCCTGCGAACGACGGCACGGGGCCTCCCGCTTTACACGTATAGGATTTCAGGTCGGCTCGATCCGCATCCCTACCAGCTGCAAGAACTGTGAAGATCCGGTCTGTATTCGTTCCTGCCGCATCGACGGCATGACCAGGACCAATCATCGATTTACGCAACCGCTGGAAATCTGCATCGGTTGCGGCTTGTGTGCAAAAAACTGTCCATTTGGCGCCATCCGCATGGTCACCTCCCGGGAGGAACAACTGACCGTAACGTACGAACCCTGGCTTGTGATCAGCGAGTCGGATCAGGAAAAATTGCATAAAGGGAAAAATCGCAAAAAAGAGATCTGGAAATGCGACGGTTGCGCCAGCTTTAAAAACCGCGGCTGCGTCTACAACTGCCCCACCGGCGCACTTCGTTCGGTAAAGCTGACCGAGCTGATCAAAACCATGCCCATGGCGCACGCGATTGCTATCGTGAATTATCTCAGTCCGGCCTTTTTGGACGCGCAGGAAAAAGAGATGGTAAAAAATAACGAGCGGAAACTATTCATAGACCATCAGCGCCAGATTCATCTGGTCGCCTAGAAAGGAGAGCGTATGAAACGAAAAATGAAAACCAGGTTACTCGTTCTATGGGCATGGGCGGTTATGCTGCCGGCGCAGGCCGCTCTGTCCTGGAGCGTGCAGGACAGTGTGGTCACCCGCTTGACCGATATCTATTTCGTCGACGCCGACAACGGCTGGATCATCACCGAGACCGACACCATCTATCATACCCATGACGGCGGACTCACCTGGTCGGTGCAAAAGTCCGGCTCTAAATACGCGCTGACAGCCGTCCATTTTGTCGATGCCCTTAACGGCTGGGCCGTCGGTGATGTCGGCACCATCCTTCACACCAGCAACGGCGGTGAGGCCTGGCAGCCACAGAGCTCCGGGGTGTACGATCTGCTGGTCTCTACCCAGTTCATCGACGCCAACAAAGGCTGGGCGGTCGGCGAGGCTGGAGTGGTGCTGCACACCGTGAACGGCGGCGCCAGCTGGGAACATTTCATCGTCCCCAATGATGTCGCGGAACACCAGTCGGTCTTTTTCCTCAATGAACAGCGCGGCTGGGTGGTCGGCGCCCTGGACGAATCGGCGCACCTGATCCAGACGCTTGATGGCGGCCTGACCTGGACAACGGTTTTGCATGATACCAGCTATGGCCCGATGCGATGTGTGCAATTCGTCGATGCCAATACCGGCTGGGTCGGCGGCATGGCCGGTGCCATCCTTAAAACCGAGGACGGCGGAGCGACCTGGATGCAGCAGTTCAAGGCCAGCGACGGCGAACAGATTCGCGGACTTTATTTCCACAACGCGCAAATCGGCTGGGCCATCGGTCTGAAAAACAAATTCCTCTACACCAGCAACGGCGGAGCCGTCTGGGACTCTGTGGCCACGCCGGTGTCCAAGCGGTTGACCGATGTTTATTTTGTCGATGCGGAGAACGGCTGGGCCATCACCAGCGCCGGCGGCACCGGCAGCAGTGGCAGCAGCGAAAAGGGCGCCGGCCAGTCGACGGCACGACAGATGTCCTATATTCTGAAATTCACCTCCAGCACGACTGCTGTGCATACCACACATCCCGTGGCTGCGGTGGAGGATTTCAGGCTGTCAGCCAATTATCCCAATCCTTTTAATCCTTCTACGACGATTTCGTTCCAGGTGAGCGATCGCGGCGCATCGTCCGTACAACTGGTCGTCTATGACGCGGTCGGACGCCAGGTGAGAACTCTGGTGAATCAGGCCATGGCGCCGGGCCAGCATCTGGTCCGGTGGGACGGCAACGACGAATCCGGCCACAGAGTGGCCAGCGGTGTCTATTTTTATCGCATGACCGCGGGGTCTTTCAGCCAATGCCATAAAATGCTGTTGCTATACTAAAAGGAGTCTATGATGAAATCCAGGCTTTTCATTCTTTTGTGGTTAGTTACCGCTGCTGTTATGGCCGGCGAGCTGAGCGGACCCCTGTCGGGCCGGCTCCGATTTGAGCACAGCCCCTATCTGGTGCGTAAAGACATACGCGTCGACGCCGGTGATTCCCTCGCTATTGACGCGGGTGTGGTGCTGAAATTCGACAGCACCATCACCTTCAGAGTGGACGGTCGCCTGACCGCCAGAGGAGAAGCCGCACGGCCGATTCTGTTTACCAGCAGCCGGCCTGCCAAAACAGGCGCCGGCTGGGAAGGAGTGGTTTTCAGCAACCGCAGTGACGACGCCTCCTCCCTGCAGTATTGCCGGATCGAATCGGCCCGGCGCGGCATATCGGTATTCTCCTCTTCCCCGACCATCAGCCATTGCACCATCAGCAACTGTTCCGCTGACGGCCTGCTGATCCGTGTCAGCACAGCGCAGGTAACGGCTAACACCATCATTGAAAACGGTAAAGCCGGCATCCATGCCAGCGCGTTTCGTGGCACAATCGCCGACAATGTCATCCGGGAGAATCGCGGCGACGGCATCGTATTGGAGAAATCATCGGCCCTGATCGTCAACAACACCATTGAGCGAAACGGGGATGACGGGATCTTTGGAGTAGAGTCGGCTGACCGCATTCATGAAAATCGCATCCTGCAGAACAAGGATGATGCGATACTGCTGGAGGGCGGCCGGGCTGAAATCTGGAACAATCTGTTGCTGCGCAGCACGTTCGGCATATTCGGCTATAAAAATGCCAAACCGGTCATAGCCAACAACACCATCGCCGGCCACCTCTATGGTTTGTATGCCCGTGGCGGCGCCAGGATGAACGTGGAAAACACCATCGTTTGGAACAACGAAAGCGGCGTCTTTGCCGACTCTTCCAGCTCCTTGGCCATTCGCTTTTCAAATATCCAGAACGGATTCAGCGGTGAAGGTAATATGAATAAAAATCCGGGATTTGTCGATGAAACAGATTTTGCGCTGACGGCCGAATCCCCCTGCCGCAATCGGGGCAAAGGCGAAGCGGGTTATATAGATCATAACAACGTCGGACGTCATATCGGCGCCGTACAGAAGGTGGCCAGGTAATCCCCGAATCGGATAGGGCAAGGCGAATATGAAGCGATTTTTACTTTGGCTGTTCATTCAACTCGTGGCGACGGTTTCTCTGCCGGCACAGTGGCTCTCCCCGGGGCCACTGAGTCGTGTCCATACGGAACTGGAAGGCACGGAACATTGTACGCAATGTCATAACATCGGCGCCAGGATCACGGCGGAAAAATGCCTGACCTGTCACAGCAAGGTGGCCCTGGAACTGCAGGAGCAGCGCGGTTATCACACACTCTACCGCAACCAGACCTGCACCGAGTGCCACAAAGAGCATCGCGGCCTGGAAGCGGCGCTCACGGTGCTGGATGAAAAGACGTTTGACCACGGCAAGCTGGGTTTCGCTCTGGAGGGCCAACACGCCCAGCTGAAATGCCAGTCCTGCCATCCTTCACCGGGCACCTATTCGGGGAGTGATAAAGCCTGCCTTGCCTGCCATGTGGATACGGAGCATGGCCGGCTGGACAACGACTGCGGCAAATGCCATAACAGCAACCGATTTAAGCCGAGCACGTTTCGCCACAAGGACGAGGAGATCGGCTCGAGCAAACGCCACCCCGGCGTCGCCTGCCTGGATTGCCACATCGACAACCAATTCAGCGGAATGGACAGACAATGCACCGCCTGCCACAAGGACGAGCACAAAGGTCAACTGGCGCAGTCCTGCAGCGATTGCCACAAGGATACTCTCTTTACCACACTCTCCTTCGACCATAATCGCCAATCCACATTCAAGCTGAAGCAGGCCCATTTGCAGCTGACGTGCAAAGAGTGCCATACCGCCCAGATCTACGACAAAGCCTCGGCGCGTTGCAGCGATTGTCACAGCGATGCCCACAAGGGCGAAGTGTCTCAGGACTGCGCAGCCTGTCACGATCAATCGAATTTTACCTTTGCTACCTACCGGCATGAGGCCGCCACCTTCCGCCTCGGCGCCGTTCACAGCCGCATCGATTGTAAAAGCTGCCACAGCACCAACGCCTATAAAGAGACGCCCAAGACCTGCGAGCTCTGCCACAAGGATGCTCATAAAGACGAGCTGTCAGGCAAATGCGAGACCTGCCATTCAACGGATTCGTTCGAGCCCCCGTTGTACAAACATGAAAAGCCGAATGTGCCGCTGACCGGAGCTCATACCCAGCAGCCCTGCAGCAGCTGCCACCAGGGCAACCTGCACCGGACGGACGACGGCTCGTGCGCCGAATGCCATTATACGGAACACAAGGGTGAGCTGGATCAGCCCTGCCGCGAGTGTCACACAACGGCAGCATTCAAGCCTTCGACGTTCAAGCACAAAGCGGAGACGTGGCAAACAAAAGGTAAACACAGTCAGGTCACCTGCGCACAATGCCACAAAACCGGCAGTTTCAAATCGCTGGACGAAAAGTGCCGCACCTGCCACACCGATGTTCACAAGGGAGAGCTGGGAGAAACCTGTACGACCTGTCATGATTTTAACACCTGGAAACAGGTGCGCTATGATCACAACGGCTCTGATTACATTCTCAAAGGCCGGCATCTCGATCTGAAATGTGAAGAGTGTCATACGCAGGGGAAATTTACGGGTATGCCCTCTCACTGCTACGATTGCCATGAGGATCCACATCAGAAACGCTACGGCGTCGAATGCGAGAGCTGTCATGACGAGGAAAACTGGTCCAATCTGCTGTTCAATCACGATCAGACCGGTTATTCGCTGCAGGGCCAGCACGAACAGCTCTCGTGTGCGCTCTGTCATCCTCAGGATCGAGTGGTCGGCACCCCGGAGTACTGCTATGGTTGTCATCGCCGCGATTACGAAGCCGCCGTGGAACCCAATCACCGCGCCGCCAAATTCAACATCGAATGCGAAGAGTGCCACAAGAACAGCGATGCCGACTGGGGGTTTGGCTACTGGGAAGAGCATGAATCCCTCTTTGCACGGCGGACCTCCAGTGGCGGGCATCACGAGCCCTTTACCTGTTCGGAATGTCATCCGACCAACACCGACTATAAAAAATTCAATTGTCTCACCTGCCATGAACGGGATGAGATGGACCTGGCTCATCGCAACATGCAGAAATACAGATATCAGAACAGCAAGTGTATCAAGTGCCATCCCAATGGCGAAATCGAAGAGATCCTTCCCGAGGAAGAGTGAGGCGGCCCATGTACAGAGATAAATACTTTGCCCTGTTCCTGTTCGGTGTGGGTGCGTTGGCCCTGATCACCATCGGTTATATCGGCCGGGAGTATTACTTTCTTTCCCTGCCGGAGAAATATCAGTCCGCCCTGCATCCCGAGATGGGTCCCAGCAGCCGCTGGGGCCATGGACTGGGCATCATCGGTTCGGTATTGATGTTGCTCAATTTTCTCTACTCCTGGCGGAAACGAAACGAATTCAATGAAAAATTCGGTCGCCTGAAAGTGTGGCTGGAATTTCATATGTTTGTCGGTCTGTTCGGGCCGACGCTGATTTTGTACCACTCGGCGTTCAAGTTGCAGGGCATCGTGGCCGTCGTCTGTTTTGTCAGCATGATCATCGTGGTGCTGAGCGGCATCATCGGTCGCTACATCTATGTGCAGATACCGCGCCATATCAACGGCGCCGAGTTCAGCCTCTCGGAACTGCAGGAACGGGAACAGCAATTGACGGACATTCTCGCCATTGAAACCCGTCAGGATCCG
>CAZISM010000152.1:7958-12276 GCA_964541895.1 uncultured Cytophagia bacterium | reverse complement strand
CGGGTCATCAGTTGATCTTCTGCGATAAAGTCGCCACCCGGCAGGTTGCGGAAACCAAAGGTGCGGGCGTCAAAGCGCCGGTCTTTGCGGTCATAAAGAAAACCTGTTTTAAAATCAGGCAGCGCCGGATTACTAAACAATTTAACGGTGAAATCGATTTTAGCATTGTAGGTATTGTCTTCCAGATTGCCGTAGAATCGCGTCGAAACGGATTGATCCAAAAGGAAGCGATAGGGTTGATCCATTTGATCCAGGTCTTTGATGTACACATAGCGGCGTGCGTCCGGTTCATCGCGTTCAGAGCGGCCATAATTGACATTCCAGTTCACGCCCAGGCCTTTGAAAATCGCCAGATGATGTTCGCCGATGAGCTGGCTAGAAAAGAGCGACCGGCTGATATAGCGCAGTGAAGTGATGTGACGATAGTCCGGGTTGTAGTAATAGGCGCCTTCGTAGCTGGTGGTCTCGTTATCGGCGTTTTGATTGTAGACATTCTTCAGGCTGAATTTATGAAATGGTCTCAGTTTTAGAGTGGCGTTGATCATACCGCTCCAGGAGACATTGTTATTATAGGTGTGGCCGTCGTACAGATAACGGGGTCCTTCAAACGTATAATTGTTTTTCTTCAGATCTCTGATCTCGGTGGTATTAGAGTAGGTGAGTGAGCCGATGCTGCCGAGAAGTGCCTGGCCGATCGCGAAGGTATTGCCGAGGCTGAATTTCATGCTTTGGTTCATCGGCGAGGTGGCCTGTTTGGTCTGCCAGTTGTTGCTGAAGGCGCGGCCCAGATTCTGCAGTTGACCCTGAGTGTAATTACCTCTGCCGACGCGGGTGGAGGAAATCAGAGCAGGCAGGCTGCGGGTGCCATCGTCCTGGCCCAGCCAGTCCAGATTTCCGCCATGATAGGTCATGTAATCGGTAACGTTGGACCGGGCATCATAGGCGGTGGCGTGGCTGGCTTCAACTATTAATTCCGATGGAAATTCGATGGTCATGATTTCGGTTAATCCGCCTGCAAAATCGGCTGGTTTGTCCGGTGTTGCTGTTTTTGAGGTGAACAGGTTCTCTATCAGACTGGCCGGAAACATGTCATAGCTAAAGCTCTTTTTTTCCGGATCCGTGCTGGGCAAAGGCGAGCCGTTGAGCAGGGTATTGTTGTAGCGATCGCCGATGCCGCGGATGTAAGCGTATTTGCCTTCAGACAGGGTGACCCCGGCCATACGTTTCAGGACGTCCGCGCCGTCAGAGCTATTGTTCCTGCTGATCAGCTCGGCGCTGACGCCATCGACGATGTTGCTCGAGTTTCTCTGCTGATTGATAATATTCAGTTCGCTGTTAGCCAGCGCCTGAGCCGTCACCGTAACCTCTTTCATCTGGATGGTGTTGGCGGACAGCGTCATGTTAAGAGGTGTATCCTTCGCTGCTTCCACCTTGACCTGATCCACGGTAACCGTCTGGTAGGAAATGAAGGAAAACCGCAGCGTGTAGGCGCCTGGCGCGATATGGCGCAGCAGAAAGCGTCCATCCAGATCTGTGACCTGGCCGATGGTGGTGCCGACCAGAAAAACATTGGCGCCGATAAGCGGTTCGTTGCTGGAGGTGTCGACCACATTGCCGCTTATCGTTCCGGTCGGTTGAGCGTTGACGGCCGATGAGAACAAAAATGTGAAAACAAGGAACAACATTTCTGCAACCCACACGATCTGCGCTACCGAAACGCCGGTTTCTTTAGCCGAATGCCTGGCCGCACCGCTATTATGAATGTATAGGTGCTTCATAACCATTATCTCCCTGCATCAATTGTTATATGTGCATAAAATAGGCGTTTTGTTTTATGGCTGGATAAAGTGGAAATGAAGATTGTGTTAAGAAGGTTGCGTAGGAGCGCTAGATAAGGTTAATACTGCAGTGCAGACAGATAACCCAAGCGTGGCAAGCCATTTGTCATTTTTGGGGGATGAGCGAATTGTCAGCCGCACAGCGCGCCCCGGAGCGCCGCACATCGATACGGCCGTTCCGGAGCCGGCGCTGTTTCACAATATCATATCATCATGTGCCGGCCACCGCCAGGCGAAAGGCCGCCATCTCTTGAGCGTTGCGAACCAGGAGAATATCATCAATCAGAACCGGGTGGTTCCAGGTTTTTCCCTTGATCCCCGGAATCCTTCCGCGTTCGACAAATTGATCTGGAGAAGCATCCACCAGTGCGATTTCGCCTTTTTCTGAAAGCACGATCAGAAGATCCTGGTCGGACAACAGAATGATCTGCCCCCTGCCGTAGCGGCCGCCTTTCCATTTGCGCTGGCCATCTTGAATGTCCATGCAAGAGAGGGAGGGGCCGTCAAAGCCGTATAAAAATCCGTTATGCAGGATGGAATCGTTAAAGTATGGTTTTATGGCGAGGGAGGTCCATCGTTCCTGGACGCTCCAGGCCTCACCCTTTGGCGTTATGGTGAGACGACGCACCCCGCTGCGATCGGAGACACTGACCAGCAAATCGCCGTCGGTAGTCATCGTTGGTTGTACAATGGGCTCGCCTGACCAGGAGTGCTCCCAGAGCCGTTTGCCATCGCTCGGGTTCACGCCGATTATGCCGGCTTTGTGCTGCAGCACAACCTGCGTCATGCCGTTGATCTTGAATTCATGGGGCGAACTGTAACAGTCGCCAGCGGCCGGCACGCTCCACCTGGGTTCTCCGGTGTCGGCATTATAAGCGATGAGCGACCCGGCAGCAGCGATAATGACCTTGTCGTCCAACAGCAAAGGCGAGCTTGAAAAGCCCCACATTGGAGTTTTAGCGTTGACATCAACAGCGGCATTGTGCGACCAGATCGTTTGGCCGTTGTCGGCCTGCAGAGCAGTTAATATTCCTGTCCCGCCAAAGGAGTAGATGCGGTTGCCGCTGATGCCGGGTGTCCCACGCGGTCCGGCTCCACCATTGGATTCCCAGAATCGGGCCTGTTCACCATGTTGCCAAACCAGAGCGCCGTTGTGCAGGTTGTAGCATGAAACCATTTCGTCTTCGCCCCGCTGCTCCTGAGTAAAGAACAGATCACCAAGAACAGCAAAGGAAGACCAGCCCGGGCCGATGGGTTGGCGCCACAGCAATACGGGTGGGCGTGCGGACCAGTCCGTATTGATGCGTACACCGCGAACAATGCCGTCGCGGAGACGGCCGCGAAATCCCGGCCAATCGGCAGCGATAGGGGAGTTGCTTTTCAGCACAGAGGCGGTTGGTTTATCTTTGCTTTGGGATAAAAGTTGTTCTTCAGGGGATTTGGTCCACCGCCAGCAAAAATCGGATTCTCCCTGGTTGTTCAAACCTTCGGTTCGGATCAGCGTCCAGGAACCGGTTGCAACCAGGATGGCCAGAGCCAACAGCACACGCCGCGGTCTGTTTTGCCAACGAGAGCCGATCACGGCCGCGGCAACCAGGGCAATGCATACCAGGGGGATGGCCAGGATGAAATACAGCATGCCCATGCCTGCGCCGCTTACCGTTTGATGCAGCAAAGGTCTGAAAGCTGCAAGCGCTAGTATCATAAAGGCGGTAACGCCCAGGCGATCCCACAACGGTGCACGGCTGAAAAACAGCCACCACAGGATTATTATAAGGCTCAATGGCAGGGAACCCAGGACAGCTATGGCGAGTGAGTCCGGGACGAATACAGGGACAACAAACTTTACCAGCACGATCAGTATCGCAGCCATGACGCCCGGCCAGAGTCGGAGCGGTTTTTGCGATGGGAGTTGATTGGTTTCGCCGTTTTTCATGAGGTTCCCTGAGCAAATGGTTTAACAACCGGATGGCCAAGTGCGCGGCTCAATCTAGTGGAGCGATCGTCAGATTTCGCCTTGCCATATATATGCAGTAGATACGTGAACGCCTGGATTAAGTTACGCCGTTCTCTGGAAATCATATAGTGCTTGTAGAAAAGCAGCCGTTCCGCTATTCCTTAATTCTCGCTTTGATGAGAGTAAAAATTTTCACTTGAAAATACGTTGAAAATTGTACAAGTTAGGGTTCAATGATATTACGGAGACAAGTTGGAACCAAAGGCTTATTAACCGCGAATTGACGCAAATGAACGCGAATGCTTTTTGGCGTTCATTCGGTTTTAATCCTGAGCATTTTTTTGCAAAAATGAGCGCGTAACACAATAACGAACGTAAGGAAAATGATGATGCGAAATGTGAAAATCGTCTATATCGTTTTATCGCTGTTGGTCAGTGGATCAATAATGGCGCAAAAAGCCGAATACCTGAAGGAGATCAAAGCCGCCGCCGAACAGGGGTGGAAAGAGTATCCGGCGCTGAT
>CAZISM010000152.1:5847-7858 GCA_964541895.1 uncultured Cytophagia bacterium | reverse complement strand
CACAATCGCGCCATGCTGCGCGCCGAAGCGCTTACCTATGCCTATATGGCATTACCCGATCACCCCCGTGCACCCCGTTGGCGGCAAATGGCGGAAGTGATCGCCTCAGACTCGAAGCAAAAATGGGAGATCGAGGATGCCACCGTCTATCACCCGGTCTGGCTGCTCTCCCTGCTGAGCTACGCCGATAACACCGCTCAGCCGGAGCTGGTTTCTTCACCGGTCATGCACTATTACCTGGATTATTTTACCCAGTTGATTTCGCCCGACGGCCGCATACCCGATTTCGGCGATGCCAACTATTACTCCTGCTGGGAAAGCCTGCGCAACATACCTGTGTTCGAGAGAGGGGCCGCGGTGTATCGGAATCCGCACTATAAATGGGCGGCGCAAACCCTGTTCCAGAGCGCCATGAAAGCGGGACATCGCAGTCCCTCGGGAGCCTATTCGCTGTGCGACGCGTTTCGCTGGGTGGATGAATCGGTCAAACCGCAGGAGCCGCCGGATTTGAGCCGTGAGGTTCTCGAAGACGTGATCGGCAAAAAAGTGGTGTTCCGCAACGGCCGGACACCGTCATCCACCTACCTGCTGCTCAACTATCGCGATGAGGGCGAGGGCGGTTTCATCGATCGCGAATTTCTGCGCAACACCATTTCCGTGGAAGAGGAAAAGATGACCCATGGCCACTCTGACGAAAACAGCATCGCCTGTCTGCACGCCGGCGGCAGCATGCTGCTGCACGACGCCGGCTATCGCGACGGCCTGCCCAGCGGCGAGTACGGCGCCTTTCGCGCCGACTATTTTCACAATCGGCTGGTGGCGCGCAAGAACAAACCGGACCCGAAGCAGACGCTGTTCGAATTTCAGCACAACTCGGGAGCCTATCGCCAGGTGGTGACGCAAAAGATAGATTTTATCACCCTCAACCACGCGGAGATGAGTCGCACCCGTTTGCGCGATGATAATATGGGCTATGAATGGGATCGTTCCATCGTGCACCTGAAAAAACAGGACTGGTTCATCGTCATCGATGCGCTTAAAATTGTGCGGCCGGATTTTTACACTTTTGCCAATGTGTGGCATGCGCAGACGTTGCTGGCCCAGGGTGAGAACTATTACGACGTATGCTACGATTCGATTCAACAGAACAAGTTGCCGGCTAACAAAAGCCTGTTGATCTATTTTCTGCCGGCTCAGGGCAAAACCATGGACAGCGAACCCATTCGGCGGCACTATCAGAACGAACAGGCTTTTTATCAAACGATTTCAAGCCAGTATCCGGCCGGCCGATACGAGACGTTTGTGACGATTTTAATTCCTCACGACCGTTCGCTGACGCCGGCGGCCATCTTGCCGGAGGTCGAACGGCTGCAGCATATTCCAGCCGAACAGGCGGTGGCGTTGAAACTCAAACACGGGTCCGGCTACGAACTGGTCGCCGTCAAGACCGATCTGCAGAGAGAGATCGCCACCGCGAACGTGCGGCCGCGCTATCTGTATGATCTCGGCAAAGTGAATTATGGCGATTGGGAAACCGACGCCCATTTTTTCCATGGCTTGTATGAACCGGGAAAAGCCGAATATTCGGCCACTGAAGTCTTGAAGGTGATATATAAACAGCAGCCTGTGATGGAAGCGCTGGCCAACCTGCACGGCCTGCAGCTGGATGGCGCCGCCGACCGCGTCGGCTTTGTCAAATGGCGCTGCTGGCAGGACAGCAAAAAGGTGGAGTGAGAACGATGATACAGGGGGCTAAATGGGCTTATGAGATATGACGATGGCGCATGTACCGTCGGCAGAGTTTTCTCTTCCGGTTCGTAAGCCGGCGGAACGCCCGTGCCGGCCAGGCGCTGCCTGGTTAAGAAAAAGGTTGTGTCATCCTGAAACCGCCGCTTTGGGCGGCTGAAGGATCTGTGATCATCTGTGAATGGAACATGTTGATTAACAGCAGCGGCCGGCGGATATTCTCCTCGATTCCGCAACAGCATCTTTGTGCGTGCCGATCCGCTAA
>CAZISM010000152.1:1847-5747 GCA_964541895.1 uncultured Cytophagia bacterium | reverse complement strand
GAGCACGGTTCGTCCATCAGAATCACTTCCGGTTCGATGGTGAGCAGCCGCGCCACGCACAGCCGCTGCTGCTGATCCATGGGTAGTTCCAGCGCCGAACGGTTCAGTTTGTCCTTGAGGGTGTCCCACAGCCAGGCCGCTTTCAGGCACGCCTCCACCTTGTCCTGCAGAAACGATTTTTTGCGCATGCCGGCTACGCGCAGGCCATAGGCGACGTTGTCAAATACCGACAGCGGAAATGGATTAGGTCGCTGAAAGACCATGCCCACTTTTTTGCGCAGCTGCTCCACATCGGCTTTGGCATCGTACATGTCGTGGCCGTCGACGACGATCCGGCCGGTCACGTTGACGCCGCCGATGAGATCGTTCATGCGGTTGATGGAGCGCACCAGCGTGGATTTGCCGCAGCCGGAAGGGCCGATCAGCGCCGTGATGTGGCGATCGAGGATGTC
Organism: uncultured Cytophagia bacterium; assembly: GCA_964541895.1. Lineage (GTDB taxonomy): Bacteria > Zhuqueibacterota > Zhuqueibacteria > Residuimicrobiales > Residuimicrobiaceae > CAZISM01. Next base: position 5,295 of record CAZISM010000152.1, on the reverse strand, counting down.
CATGTTGATATGGCGCAGGGCCTGAAAATCACCATAGTACAGGTCCAGGTTTTTAATCTGAATTTTTATCTCTGCCGCCATCAGCCAAACCTCCCGGTCACATAATCCTGCGTGCGCTGATCGCCGGGATTGGTGAATATTTTTTTAGTGATGTCGTGTTCGACCATTTCGCCCATAAGAAAAAAGGCGGTGGTGTCGGCCACGCGCGCCGCCTGCATGGTGTTGTTGGTCACCAGCACGATGGTATATTCTTTCTTGAGCACGGTCAAGGCGTCTTCGATCTTGGCCGTGGAGATGGGATCCAGTCCGGAAGAGGGCTCGTCCAGCAGAATGACTTCGGGCTTTAGCGCCAGCACGCGCGCCAGGCACAACCGCTGCTGCTGGCCGCCGGACAAACGCAAGCCCGACAGCTTCAGGCGGTCTTTGACTTCATCCCAAAGAAAAGCTGCCTGCAGGCTGGACTCCACCAGCTCCTCCAGCCTGGCTTTGTCGTTAATGCCCAGCATTCGCGGTCCATAGAGCACGTTTTCGTAAATGCTCATGGGCAGCGCCACCGGCAGGGCAAAGAGCATGCCGACACGGCGCCGCAGAGCGATGGGATCAAATCCGGGCTGGTAAATATCGGTCTGATCCAGCAGAATATGACCCTGGCAGCGAAAGCTGGCGGTCAGGTCGTTGAGCCGGTTCAGGGAGCGCAGAAACGTCGTCTTGCCGGCTCCGGCCGGACCGATGATGCCGAGAATCTGCCGGTCCGGGATGGACAGATCAATATTGCTCAACGCCGGCTGCTGACCGTAAAACGCTTTGAAAGCGGATATTTCGAATTTATGGTTCAATGATAGTCCTTGCATGGCGCACATGTAACCTGGCATTACGGTTCGTTCAGGTGTTCCTTTTGGTATAGCGGTGCATCAGATAATAGGCCACGGCGTTTACCAGCAACACCGACAGGATCAGCACCGCCGCGGTGCCATAGGCGTTTTCCTGCGACAACCCTTCGCGGGCCAGAATATAAAAATGGACCGACATGGTCCGCACCGAGTCGAATACCGAAGCCGGCAGCCGCAGCGAGGCGCCGGCGGTAAAAATGACTGCCGCGGTTTCACCGATGGAGCGGCCGATGCCCAGCATCACGCCGGTTAGAATGCCGGGCAGGGCGTTGGGCAGTACCACCCGCGTGACGGTGCGCCAGCGCGTCGCGCCCAGCGAATAACTGACTTCGCGATAGGCCTGCGGCACCGACTTGACCGCCTCTTCGGAGGTGCGAATGATGGTGGGCAGGATCATTAATGCCAGGGTCAATCCGCCGGATAGCAACGACCAGCCCATTTGCAACAGCGTGACGAAAAAGATAAAGCCGAAAAGACCGAAGATGATCGATGGAATGCCGGCCAGGCAATCGGTGCCGAAACGGATCATACGCGTAAAACGGGTTTCACGGGTATATTCGGTCAAATAGACCGCGGTGCCGACACCCAGCGGCAGGGCCAGCGCAATAGCCAGCAGCGGCAACAGAATCGTGGCCAGAATGGTGGGAAAAATACCGCCGGCTTTGCCCATATCGCGGGGATTGGAAAGCAAAAAGTTCCTGCTGATGACTGGCAGCCCTTTTTCCAGGATAAAGACGATGATAAACACCAGAACCACCAGGGTGACCAGCGTGGCCAGGGCCATGAGGGCGACCGCGAGGATCTGGCTGATGCGGGGAGGAATTCTCATTTTGTGCGCACCCTCTTTTTAACCAGCGAGCCCGCAACCGTGTTCAATATCATGATGAAAAGAAACAGCACGACACCAGTGGCGAACAGCGCCTGCCGGTGCAGCCCGGTGGCATAACCCATTTCCAGCGCGATGTTGGCGGTCAGCGTGCGCACCGAATCCAGACTGGAATGCGGCATTTTAACGGCATTGCCGGCCACCATAATCACCGCCATGGTTTCGCCGATGGCGCGTCCCATGCCCAGGATCACCGCGGCGATGATGCCGGAACGGGCGGCTTTGAGCACCACCATATGTACGGTCTGCCAGCGGGTTGCGCCCAGCGCGCGGGATCCTTCGCGATAGGATTGCGGCACGGCGCTGATGGCATCGGTGGAAATGCTGATGATGGTGGGCAGAATCATGATACCGAGAATTACCGACGCAGCCAGCATGGAGAGCCCGGGACCGCCGAGATGGGTGCGTATAAACGGCGCCAGCACGATCACACCGATAAAGCCATATAACACTGAAGGGATGCCCGCCAGCAATTCAATGGTGGGTTTGATCGTTTTCATCACCGGACGGGGAACGAATTCCGTGAGAAATACAGCGCACGCGACCCCCAGAGGCGCGCCGATCACCATGGCGCCAAAGGTGACCCACAGCGAAGCGACGATCATGGGATAGATGCCGAACTTGCCCGCCTGCGGATCCCAATCGTGGGCAAATATAAAATCCTTCAATCCCACCTTGATCATGAACGGCAAGCCTTCAATCAAAATAAAAAGGGCGATGAGCAGCAAACCGAACAGCGCAGAAAAAGCGATGGCGGTGAGTGTAAAATGGACGAGCCGTTCACTGGCACTGATCTTGTTCATATGTTATTTAACCGGTAACAATCCGCTGTCAGCGATGATTTTTTGGCCGTCGGCCGACAGGATAAAATCGATGAACTCTTGCACCTCTGCGCCCGGATTGGCCCTGGTGAGCAAAAAGATCGGCCGGCTCAGGGGGTAGGCGCCGTCTCGAATCGCTTCATGGGTGCACGAGTGGCCGCTGATGGTCAGTGCCTTGATGCGTTCGTTCAGCAAGCCGTGGGAAAGATAGCCGACGGCATTGGCGTCATTGGCCACGGTTTCCCGAATGGTGCCGTTCGAGTCCTGAATGATCGCCTCTTTGGTGAGCACGACGTTGCCGACGATCTGCTCGAACGAGATGCGCGTGCCGGAGCCGGCTTCCCGGGAGACGACCGTGATGGGGGTATTGGGCCCGCCGAGCTCCTGCCAATTTTTGATGGTGCCTGAAAAAACAGCCCGTATCTGATCCAGGGTCAGATCGGACACGGTATTGGACGGATGCACCACCACGACTACCCCGTCCTGCGCGACGATCACGGACTGCAAAGCTGAGGCCTCAGCCGGAAGCTTGACCAGGTCGGCCATGCCGATGGCGGCAGCGCCGGAGAGAGCGGACTGAATGCCGACGGCTGAGCCGCCACCCTGAACGGTGATGTTGATGGTCGGATGGGTGACCATGTATTGGTCTGCCAGCTTTTCCGCAAAGGGTTGAAACGCAGTCGACCCGGCCGCTGTGATGGAGAGGCGGCTTCGGCCACAGGCCAACAGGCCTGTGAGCACGATCAAAAAAGAAACTCGTATAATAGGTTTACGCATTATCTTCCTCAATTACCAAATCAGAATTATTCTTTAAAAGTTACAAAGATTTCGCTATAAAGTCAATCCTTTGC
>CAZISM010000152.1:0-1747 GCA_964541895.1 uncultured Cytophagia bacterium | reverse complement strand
ATGAAATCCACCTTGCGGCAGATGATCGAATTGGTCGATCAGCAGGTCGCTGCCGCTGTGGAGGCGTTGCAGACCGGCAACGTCGAGCTGTGCCGGGTCATCAAGGAACGCGACAAGCAGACCGATGCATACGAGAATTTGATCCAGGTGCAGTGTGAAAATATTTTTGCGTTGTTCCAGCCGGTGGCCGTTGATCTGCGGGTGATCATCACCTCGCTGAAAATCAGCACCCAGCTGGAGCGCTGCGGCGATATCGCCGTGAACATTGCCAATCGCACCCGCAAGACCATCGATCACCACGACCTGGTGCTGGCGTCGCAGGTCGTGGATATGGCGAAACAGGCGCACAACATGCTGCAGCAGGCGATTGCCGCCTTTACCAATCTGGATGACGCGCTGGCGCGACACGTGCTCACGCTGGACGACGAGGTGGATGGACTGAACAAATCCATATTCAAGCAATTGGTGGAGACGATGAAAGCCGATCCGGAGCGCATTGAAGCGTGCGCACATCTGATCGTGTTGTGCAAGCAGCTGGAGCGGTTGGCCGATCACGCCACCAACATCGCCGAAGATGTCATCTTTTTAAAACAAGCCCGCATCGTAGCCCATCAAAAATAGCCCCGGCCGACCGAACGGTCAAGAGATGGTGCATCGGCAAGGGCAGAAAGCTGCAGAGCAAAGACGCTGACGCCGGGGCAGGAATGCGTGCCGCTCTGTAACAAAAGGGTAAACCTCCCATGGCAAAGACCATATTGATCGTTGACGACGAACTGGATATCATCAATCTTTTAAATTTCAACCTGCAGAACGAAGGCTTTCGCACCCTGACGGCTACGGACGGCGAACAGGGTCTGGAAACCGCCCTCAGCAGCCACCCGGATCTGATTATTCTCGATGTCATGATGCCCAAAATGGATGGCCTGGAAGTGTTACGCACCTTGCGCCGGCAGGAGGAGACGCGGCACATCCCGGTCATCTTTCTCACCGCCAAAGACAGCGAAATGGACGAGGTCGTGGGCCTTGAACTGGGCGCGGACGATTACATCGTCAAACCCATCGCTATCCGCAAATTGATCACACGGGTGAAAATGGCTTTGCGCAAAACCGCCACCAACCGGTTGCTCAACACCGACCGCATTGAAATTCATGACATACTCATCGATCCGGCGTCGTTCGATGTGCGGATAGGAGAACGCTCGCTGTCCTTTACCAAAAAAGAGTTTGAGGTCCTGGTCTTTCTCGCCCAGCGGCCCGGCCGCGTCATCACCCGCGACATGTTGCTGAGCATCATCTGGGGGGACGACGTCGTGGTCATCGACCGCACCATTGACGTTCACATCCGCAAGATCCGCGAGAAACTGGGCAAAAAGCACCAGCATTACATCGAAACCATCAAAGGCGTGGGCTATCGTTTCAAGCCATTGGAAGCCTGATCATGCGGTTTTCCCTCCGTTTTAAATACACACTGCTGCAGATTCTTCTTCTTATCATCATGACCGTGGTGGCCGGCCTGATCACGTCGTATGAAATGCAAAAGTATTATAAAGAGCGGCTGATCCAACAGGTTCGTAATCAACTGTACGAAGTGCAGTTTCTGCTCGCCCATACCAATCTCGGCGAAAAAGAGAACGACATCCATTATGCCAATCTCCGTGATTTTGCCCGCTCCGCCGGGTTGCGCCTGACCCTGATGGATTCCAGCGGCGTGGTTCGCTTTGATTCGGAACTGCCGGCCGAAGAGGTC
>CAZISM010000151.1:0-12303 GCA_964541895.1 uncultured Cytophagia bacterium | reverse complement strand
ACCCCCACCTTTTCGTGAATGGAGCAGTACTCATCCATGGAGAGGAAGAGAAAAAAGAGGGCAAAAAACATCCAGACAAAGCGCGGTTCGCCGTCGGACCGTTTTAACAGCCACAACACATAAAACAGGAACGCATTGATCAGAATCAGTGTGGTGCTGAAAAAGGTCGGCAGGTTCATCTCGAAATCCAGATCGAAAAATCGAAACAACCTGAAAGAAAAATCGCTTTTGCCGACGATGGTGATGCTGAGCACGATATAGGTCGCAACCAGAAACAACACCATGCCAAGCTGGTAGCGCATGTAGCGCTTGATCGAGATGACGATGGACGATTTTTTATGCATACGGCAATCTACCAGGTTACTGCTCAGGCAATTTTGCGCACTTTGATGGTTTCGGTGATGTGGCCCATAAGATCCAGCACCTGATCGGAAACCTGCTGATCGACGTCCACCACAAGATAGCCGATGTTGCCTCTGGTCTGCAGCATCTGGCCCTCCACGTTGATGTTGCGGCGGGCGAAGACGATGTTGATCTTGGCCAGAACGCCGGGCACGTTGCGGTGAATGTGGAGAATGCGGTGGGTGTTGGGCACACGGGGCAATTCCACTTCCGGAAAATTAATCGAACCGGCTGTGGCGCCGGTGTGCAGAAATCGCAACAGTTTGTCGCTGACGTAATTGGCGATGTTGACCTGTGCCTCCAGCGTCGAGCCGCCCACGTGCGGAGTCAGGATGACGTTGCGGCTGCCCTGCAACGGGCTTTCGAAATGATCGTTCGGCTGATTGGGTTCCTGGGGAAACACATCGATGGCCGCACCGCCGATATGACCGGAATCGAGGGCCTGGCGCAGCGCCAGCAGATCCACGACCTGTCCACGGCTGGAATTGATGAGAAAGGTGCCTGGCCGCATTTGCTGCAGCTGTTGCTGGCCGATCATGCCGCGGGTTTCCGGAGTATCCGGCACGTGCAGCGTCACTACATCGGCGGACGAGAGCAATTCGTCGAGATGGCCGGCTTTGCGCGCATTGCCGAGCGGCAGTTTGTCGACGATGTCGTGAAAGAGAACCGACATACCCAGATTTTCCAGCAGGACAGACACTTGCGAGCCGATGTGGCCGTAGCCGATGATGCCGACGGTTTTGCCGCGGATCTCGGTGCAACCGATGGCGCTCTTCATCCACTGGCCCTGATGCGCAGCCTGGCTCTTTTCAAAAATGCGCCGCATCAACATGATGATCTCGCCCACCACCAGCTCGGCGACGCTGCGGGTGTTGCTGTAGGGGGCGTTGAATACCGGAATGCCGGCATTGGCCGCTGCCTGCAAATCCACCTGGTTGGTGCCGATGCAAAAAGCGCCGATCACCCACAGGCCGGGCAGGCCGGCCATCACCGACGCATCCACCTGGGTCTGCGAACGGATGCCGAGCACCTGGATGCCGGCAGCTTGCCGGATCAGGTCTGCGGCCTGGAGGGCGCCTTTTTGCGTCTGCAGATGTTTGCCCACCCCTTTGAATTTTTTCACCGCCTCTTCGTGGATATTTTCCAGCAGCAGGATCGCAGGCTTTTCGATCTGGGGTTCGATGCCGTTGAGCTTGTAGAGGACGTTGATGCGTTCGTTGGACAGCTCCTGTTCAGAAAAGAACAATGGCAACAGGTGATCAAAACGATCGACGGTGAAATCGGCCTGACGGCGGATCTCTTCGTGCGGTCGCGGGCCGGCGAAAAAAACAAACATCTGCGCCACATTGTTGCGGCGGATGGAAAGGTCGGAGGTGCCATCGCCCACCACCGCCGTGGCTCCGGGCAGGCGGCCGTCGTTTTTCAGCTGCTCGGCCAGAAAGCCTTTGCCGACGCTGAGAAAGAGCGGATTTTTTTCATTAAAGCCAATGACGCGGCCGCTGAAATCGTATATCAACTGATTGGTAAACACATGATCGTCATCGACGTGCAGCATCCGCGTCACCGGGCGCACGAGTTCGTCAAAACTTGAACTGAACACAAAAATTCGTTTGCCGGCGGCCTGCAGGGCGGCAAAAGTTTCCGACACCTTGGGATTGATGGTCTCCACGATGCCGGCAGCCACCGCTTCGATATCCGCACGAGTGACCTCGGCCAGGGCGAAGCGCTGGTGCAGGGCATCGCCCAAGGCAATTTCGCCGATGGTGGCCAGACAGGTCAGGTCATACAGTTTTTGCATGCGTTCGCGGCGGCTCTCTTTATCCGCACGCTGCAACGCATGCTGCAGGATCAGGTCTACCCCTTCGGCATTGATGATGGTGGAATCGAAATCAAAGATGATATTGTTGATCATACCAGTCCATTTAAGAACGATTACTGTAATATAATACATTTTCTCGCATATACCATACAAGAAAAAGGCCCGGTTGACCCGGGCCTGCGCTTACTTTTTCGTAAAGGCTTCGTCGAACAGACCGGCTGGTACGGGGTAATTCAGATCTTGCAGGAATTGACAGGCATCGGCGGCGCCGAACTCGCGGTCCATGCCGGCGTCTTCCCACTCTACCGACAGCGGGCCTTTATAGCCGATCCGGTTGAGGGCGCGCACGATGGACTCAAAGTCCACGTCGCCTCGTCCCAGGGAACGAAAGTCCCAGCCACGGCCCTGGGCGCCGAATTGCAGATGCGAGCCGAGAATGCCGGTGCTGCCGTCGAGGGTGACGGCGCAGTCTTTCATGTGGCAGTGATAGATGCGGTCCGGAAAGGCCTCGATAAATTTAACGGGATCGATGCCCTGCCACTGCAGATGGCTGGGATCGAAATTAAAACCAAAGGATTTGCGATAGTTGATCGCCTCCAGGGTTCGCCTGGTGGTGACGATGTCATAGGCGATTTCAGTGGGATGTACTTCCAGGGCGAAGCGGATGCCGTTCTCTTCAAACACGTCGAGGATTGGATTGAACAGGTTGGCGAAATATTCATAGCCTTCTTCGATGACTTTAAAATCGTTGGGCGGAAACGAGTAGAGCAGGTGCCAGATCGAAGAGCCGGTGAATCCGCAGACCACGTCCACGCCTAGATTTTTGGCCGCTTTGGCGGCGGCTTTCATGGAATCGATGCCGAACTGTCGTTTTTTTTCAGGATCGCCGCTGCACTCTTTGGGGGCAAAGCCGTCGGAGCGACTGTCGGTGTTGGGATCGCAGATCAACTGGCCGGCGAGATGGTTGCTGATCGCCCAGGTCTTGAGGCCGTATTTGGCCAGCAGCGCTTTTTTCTGATCGCAATAGGCTTTATCCTGCGCGCCTTTGAACACATCGAAATGATCGCCCCAGCAGGCCAATTCCATGCCATCGTAACCAAAGGCTTTGGCTTTCTGCGCCATGGTTTCAAATGGCAGATCAGCCCATTGGCCGGTAAAGAGTGTGAGTGGTCGAGCCATAGTATCCTCCAGGTTGAATAAACGTTTACGCAACTCATAAATTAGAATAAATAAATTATAAGTCAAGTGCTGGTTTTGCCGCGCGGCCGGGTTCAAAAATACTTGCTTTTTGGAAATAATGTCAATAAATTTATTTCAGTTCATGTACACCGTGTAGTGCCCTTGTCACGTTTGCTGCACGGACGCACGCCCGCACCAGCAATGCACGCTTGTGAACGATGATTTTCAGGATCACCGCAGTTTGCAAATCAGTACAAGAAGGCGGAAGTGGTGTACGTAATTTGTACACAAGGTTTGTTTTGAGGAAAGGATTTAGCAATATGGAAAAAGGCACCGTCAAGTGGTTCAACACATCCAAAGGTTATGGATTTATCACCAAGGAATCCGGCGGAGACATCTTTGTCCATTTTTCCGGCATTGTTGGCGATGGTTTCAAGTCCCTGAACAACGGCGACCCCGTGCAGTTTGAGATCGAAGAGACTCAAAAAGGTCCGCAAGCGGTCAACGTATCCAAGATCTAATCCGTGCCTTGCCACTTTAGAGCCCCGCATCCGTCAGGACGCGGGGCTTTTTTTATCTCTTCACCCGGAGGCGATCATTGAAACTCGATCAGCGACTCGATGGCCTCGCGGACCTTTTGCTGCAGCCATTCGGGGGCATGGCTTTCGATGTCCGCTACCGATATGGGGGGGCCGAATTTTACCTTGATGGGGCCGGGGTGCAAAAGCCAGGAGGAGCGTCGTTTGAAACGATACAGGCCTGACATGCCGATCGGGATGATGGGCACACCGGCCATTTTGGCGAACTGGAACGGCATCTTTTTAAACGGGCTGAGATGGCCGGTGCGGGTGCGGGTGCCTTCCGGCAGGATGATGATGGATTTGCCTTTTTTCAGATCCTCCACGGCGTGCTGCATGCTGGCCCACGAGGCACGCGGATTTTTTCGCGCAATGGGAATGTTGCCCACGGCCCGCAAAAACCAGCCCAGGACCGGATAATTGAACTGTTCCGCCGCTTCCAGGCCGCGGGCATAGATCGGAATATAGCCGCCGAGAATAGGCACATCAAAGAGGCTGACGTGGTTGGCCATGAACAGATAGACCTGCGACGTGTTGATGTGCTCCCGCCCTTCCACCGTGACCCGGCCGCCCATGATACGAACCAGAACGCGCAAGAGCGCACAGGCGGGTTTGTTGTAAATGGAGGGGGGAAACATGACCGCGGCCAGGGTAATAAAGAGAAGAATAAGCGTCCCGAGGGTGAATCCCACCACCCAGCGAAAAAAACTGGTTACCTGAATCATCGTTTATAGTTCCTCGCCAGTTCCATAAAGATTTCCATATCGGTTTCCAGACTTTGTTTCAAACCATCAAAATAAAAGACCCGGATCGGAAAGCCGTTGAGGTCGCGGCTCAGGCGCGGATAGACCGCTTCGCAGACGATGCCGTTCATGCAGGTGAAGGGGCTGATGTCGATGACGCCGCTGGCGCCGTGTTCCTGATACCAGACGCTTTTGCCGACGCTGATGACCATTTCACCATGCGCGCCTTCCCGCGGCAAATACGGTCTGCTGCGATCGAGAATTTCCATGATGTGGCCGGGTTCGGGATACAGGGTAAAATCTTCCTGGAACGGTTCCAGCAGCGACTGCTCGTCGCGGTGCATCACCGCGTGTTTGATTTTGGCGCCGAGCATGTTAAAGGAGTATTTTTTGCCGTAGCGGATGAGCCGCTTTTCCGCTTCATCATTGGTATACCAGACCCATTCCGCCACATCGGACATCCAGGCTTCGCCGCCGAACCGTTCGATCAGGCGTACGAGAGCGTCATTGCTGAACTCGTCCAGCCGGCAAAAAATTTCGCCGACGATGCCGATGAGAAGCCGTCGTTGCCCTCGATCCTGGGGTATGTGGCGGAAGGCATCGCGGGCGCCGGTGAGGGCGTCGCGGATGTGCTGCAGGCGCCGGCGATGCGACAGCGCCGGCGTCGCAATGGCGGTGCAGACTTCTTCAAGGCTGCTCATAAACACCCGGTCGGTCTGGCCGGCATAGAGTTCGTAGGGTCTGGTTTTGAGCTGCATTTTGCGCAAAATATCGGCGGCCACCACAGCGCGCCAGCCGGTACGCACCACATCCCGGGCATGTTCGCCGATGTCCTTGTAGCCGTCGGTGCTGGAAGGAGAAAACAGCATGACGTCGCCATCGCCGCGCAGTTGAAATATTTTCCGTGCCAGCGGCAGATAGTGGCCGAAGCGGCAGGGCCCGTTGGAGGTGGGCAGCAGGATGGCGGTTCTTTCCGGCCGGTAATCGGACTGGCGGGTGATCTGGAGCAGGCTGCCCAGGGTGACCGCTTCCGGCAGGCACTCGTCGCCGGAAAGATATTTTTTGGCCAGGGCAAAGGCGTTTTGATCTGCCTCAGGTGCCGGATGAGCTTCCACGCCGATGGAGCGGAAGGCCGCCGCCATACAGGCCGCGCCTTCAAGAGACATCTGCGGGATGTAAAGAGTACGACCGCTCAGGGTCGGGGATGCTTTAGGGGTCATGTCGTGTCGGTCACCGGATTTGGTAAAAGGTACGAGCGACGGCTGTCCGTGCTGCTGCTTCAGATCAGCTGTCGGTGTATTTCCTGCACAATGGCACAGTCAGCGTCCGGCGATGCCAGCACGCCCTTGCTTTGCAGAAAGGCTTCGCAGCGCGTCAGCGCGCCCGCATCATTGCTGTGTTCGTCGAACTGCAGCGTGAGATAAGGGGCTGCGACGGCGTCACGGACAAAATGTTTGATATAGGAATCCGGACCGCATTTAAAGTTGGTAATATAGAGCAGGTGCATGCCGGCCTGCCGGCTGACCCAGAGCGCGGTCTGCAATATTTTTCGTCCGTAATTCCAGAACATGTTTTCGTGATACGGTCTGATATCCAGCCCTTCATAGGGCACAAAGTCCATGGGCAGCACGTCGATTCCGTACTGATCGCGCAGCTTGGCCGGTATGTTGATATTGAGGCCGGGATCATAGATATTGTAAGAACGACCCACCAGCACCACGGCCGGCTGTTTGCGCTCCTGCAGGGTTTGCAGCACCTGGCGGCCGATGTTTTTTACCTCGTTACGGAACTCGTTCTGCATGGCATAGGCCAGCTGCACGGCCTGGCGATGCCTTGGGCGGCTGATGCCGAACTGTTTGGCCATGGCAAAGAGCGCTTCTTCCACCAGGGCCTGGCCGTCACGGAATCGCACGACCGGCGCCAGCAGACGTTTACGCCAGGCGTCGTCGGTGAGGCTGTTCTGGAGCACCAGGGGCAGGGTTTGCCCCCAGGGACAGTACCAGGATTCCGTTTGCGGGAATTCCGTTTCGCCGTTGATGGCGTTGGCGACGAACACATAATCGATGTCGGGTTGCTGCAGCAGGCGCACCACGTGGCCCTGGGCGGCGATGATGGGAAAGCAGGGCTCGCTGATGCTGTGTTCGCGCCCGAGGCTGAGGATCGGTCGATTGGTGGTTTCGCTCAACACCAGTTCGGCACCAAGACTGCCGAAATAGCCGCGCCAGAAGGGGAAGCGGTCATAATAGTACATGGTTTTAGGAAACCCGATGCGGAGGCCGAGGCCGTCCGGTCCGGGTATATCCCGCTGCAGGAGGTCGTTATAGACGGTTACCAGATCGGGGAGGAGCGTTTGCTGTGACCGTTTCGATTTTTTGCGGTAGCGTTCGGAGCATTTGTCGCCCCAGTAGGTTTTTTCGCCGTTGACCGTGACCTCCTGGATGTCGCATTGGTTGGAACAGGCCTTGCAATAAAAATGGCGGATGGTAAAGTCCACCTGCAAGGCAAAGCCGTAGAAGCGGCTCTTGTGATCGGCCCGGGCCATGACATCGCGGCTGAGCAGGGCGGCGCCGATGGCGCCCATGACGCCGTTATGCGGCGGCACCACAATCCGTTTCTGCAGGGTTACGGCGAAGGCGGCGGCCACCGCTTTGTTGTAGGCGGTGCCGCCCTGAAAGTAAATCACGTCGCCGATACGTCGATCGCGAACGACGCGATTGAGATAGTTCTGCACCACACTGAAGGCCAGGCCGGCGGCAATGTCTTTTTTGCCTATGCCCTGCTGCAGATAGGCTGAGACGTCTTTTTCCATGAACACGGTGCAGCGTTCGCCCATTTGCACCGGCGCATCCGAGGCCAGGGCCAGCTCGGCGAATTCATCGATGATGGAAATGCCCATCTTGATGGCCTGCTCTTCGAGGAACGAGCCGGTGCCGGCTGCACACGCTTCGTTCATGGTGAAATCCACCACCACGCCGTTCTCGATGGCGATGAATTTGGAATCCTGACCGCCGATTTCGAAAATGGTGTCGACCTGTTCGTCGAACAGCCGTTCCGCGATAAACGCGGCGCCGGTCTGGTGAGCGGTGATTTCGTCGTTGATAGTGTCGGCTCCTACCAGGGCGCCGATCAGTTCGCGGCCGGACCCGGTGGTGCCCACAGCTCGCACGATGACCCGGTCACCCCATTTTTCCTGCCAGCCGGCCAGCTCGCGCTGCACCACCTGCACAGGGCGGCCGTCGGTGCGCGTATAGATCTCATCCAGCACCCAGCCGTCCTCATCAAGCAGAACCAGGTTGGTGCTGACCGAGCCGACGTCGATGCCGAGATAAACCGGAATGGGCCCATAGGCCTGGCGGTAGCGCCCGGGGGCTTGCGCGAAATCGACGAGATCAGTGCTAAGCAGTTTGGCGGCTCGGGTTTGTGAAAGTTTGGCCGTGATCGTGGGCAAATTCGGTTTTTGGGCTTGCCAGAGTCTGCCTTCCGGCATGAGGGCGCAGCCGAGGGCGCCGACAAAGGCGTGCAGTTCCGGAACGATCAGTTCCTGGTCAGACAGGTTGAGGATCTCGCGCATGGCCTGCACCACGCCGTCGTTGGCTGCCACGCCGCCGACAAACAGGGCCGGAGGCTGGATGGTTTTGCCGCGCAGCACCGTTCCTTTATAGTTTCGCACCACCGCTTCACACAAGCCTTTGAAAATAGCAGCCGGCGAGTAGCCGCGCTGCTGGGCATGAATCATGTCGGATTTAGCGAACACGGAACAACGGCCGGCGATATTGGCCGTGGTGTCGGCGGTGAGCACGAGCGCTCCGATATCCTCGACGGCAAAGCGTAATCGGGCCGCCTGCTGGTCGATAAAGGAACCGGTACCGGCTGCACAGTCGCCATTACGCTCGTAATCGAGAATGGCCGGCTTGCGGCTGCCGGATTCGGGTTGTATCCGCACATAGCGCGAACCGTCGCCGCCGATTTCGAGGATGGTCTGTGTATCCGGCTGCAGGAACACCGCGCCATAGCTGGTGGCTTTGAATTCGTTAATATAGGGGACCTGCCACTGCTCGCTGACCATTTTGCCGTTGGCGCCGGTCACGGCGAGCCGGACCGGTGCGGCCAGATTCTGCAGCGATGAGATCAGACGGGTGGCCGCCAGAAGCGGATCACCCAGGATTTTGCTGCGATCGGTCAGAAGGCAGTAATCGCCGTGTCGTTTTTGCACGGTCAGGGCCTGGCGCAGGGATTCGGCCGGCTCTTCGCTGCAGAGCAGCACCAGTTTGGCTTCGACCGAGCCGACATCCAGGCCGGCGAGAACGATTTGCTTTTGATCTGTATGCACGGAATCCACACTAAAAATTGAGGTTAAAGATACGCAGGATTGATATTTGAAACAAGCGGATTGTTGCGGAGGCGGTTATGGTGCCACAGAAGCAGCAGCGTGGGCCGGTTACGGACGAAAAAGCCCCGATGAGTGCTCATCGGGGCCGGCGCAGTATTACTTTTTAAGCCATTTTGAAATGAGGCGATCGAGGCCCCAATATTTGCCGCTGCCGGTGACGGCGATAACAAGCAGGGCGGCGGCTTCGACCAGATTTTTGTTTACGATCATATAGCTGCCTTCCATGGGGATCGAATAAAAAAGCCCCACAAAAGGAGGATTACAGAAATAGTACAACAGGATCAACAGCAAGCCGGCATAGCTGGCCACGCGGGTGAAACAGCCCATGATCAGGCCGAGACCGATAAGGATCAGGCCGTACATATTCATGATGTTGACGATGTTGAGAACGGTGGGATTGGCCGCGATCCACTTGAACAGGGGGGCCAGGATCCATTTGGATTGAGAGAGAAAGCCGATAGCCGACCAGCCGCTTTTCATCATCTTGGCCACACCTTCGTACAGAAAATGCCAGCCAATAAGGACGCGCAAAAGCACGAGGGCCTTCATCTGGCATGTCGAGAATTTTTGTTCATCCATAGTACGTCCTTGTTGGTTAGATTTCAAATTCTTTGGGATCGAACTCGAGGCGACGATTCGCTTCGATAGCGTCGTTCACTTTCAGCACGGCCACAGCGGTTTCATAACCGATTTCAGCCGGGCAGTTCAGCTTTTCCTTGCCGCGGATGGCGTTGAAAAAGTTTTCCAAATGCGGCTTGTGGTAGGGGTCGTAGAGCTCCACAGGAATTTTATGTTCGTCGGCCGGCACGGTTTCGCGCACGTCCAGAGTGACACCACCGGTTTGCGTTTCCAGAACCTTGGGAGCCGTCACATAGCCTTTTTGTACGTATTCGTCCCAGGGGGGTGCGGTTTTTTCCCGATAGGCGGAGCCGCGGCCGCCGGCTTCAGAAATCATCAACGTGCCCTGATCGCCCATAAAGCACTCGTAATAACCGTTGGCGCTGTTGGTGGTTTGGGTCTGATAATAGGCGCGGGTACGGCCCTGTTTGGTCTGATATTCATAGATCACCATGGCGGTATCGTACCATTCATGCGTTTTCGGGTCATAATAGTCGGTGCCGCCGCTGGCGGTAACCGCGATGGGATTGGCATTGAGATACCAGCTGTAAATATCGATTTGATGGGAGCCGAGATCCACGATCGGCCCGCCGCCAAGGCCTTTGTACCAGCGCCAGTTGCGGAACTGATGCATGTTTTTAAAGCCGAACTTTTTCAAACGCTCCGGCGACATGGCATATTTTTCAGGCCAGCCGATATCCGGCTGGGCGGCGCGGTTCCACTGGCCGCTGATAGTGACGATCCGGCCGAGCATGTTGGTTTCCATGATCACTTTATCGTAGCAATGGCGATACTTGGGATGGCTGCGGCGCTGGTGGCCGATCTGCAGCAGCTTGCCGGATTCGCGGGCCGCCAGCACCATTTGGCGCGCGCCTTCCAGCGTGTTGGACATCTCTTTTTCGCAATACACATTCAATCCGGCTTTGAGACAGGCCACGGCATGGGTAGCGTGCCAGAAATCCGGCGTGGCGATAATGACCGCGTCCAGATCCTTCTCCTTGGCCAGCATCTCTTCATAATCTTCGTAGGCGTTGACATCGTGCTTGTACTTTTTCAGCAAATTGACCGCTTTTTTCTGGTTAAAATCCGTCCAGATGTCACAGACGGCGCGGAATTTAAGGCCGGGAATCTTCATCATGGCGTTGAGCAGCACATCGCCCTGGGCACCCACACCCAGCAAAGCGATGTTGAGGTCGGAAAGACCGGACGGTACCGGTTTGGTTCCCAACAGCGCGGCTTTCTGTGCTTTCTCGTAACTCTGCTGTTTGTACAGCGCGTAACCGAACAGTCCCAGAACCGGCGCTGTTGCGGCCCCTTGCAAAAAGTCCCTGCGGTTGATCCTTTTCTCCTCTTTCGGCGCGGAAGATGATGATTTACTATCCTTCGTCTCTTCGCTCATAAAGGGCTCCTTGTTGGTTAAGAATATATGTGATAAGAGTTCATGGCGGGGGTTCGATCAGAAAACCGATGCTAATTTTATATTAAATTTTATGATACAATTTTCTCTTTTCAATGTCAAGTCATTTTATTGTAAGGGGCCATACCTGCTGCAGCCATTGGGCAATCTCCTGCAGCCCCTGGACATCCTCGTCATCAAAATCGTTGAGCTGTTCACTGTCCACGTCCAGGACGGCTACAAGCTTGCCATGGCGGTCAAAGAGGGGAACGACGATTTCGGAATTGGAACGGCTGTCGCAGGCCACGTGGCCGGGAAAATCGTGCACATTGGCCACCACCACCGTCTGACGGGTGTTGGCGGCCTGAGCGCAGACCCCTTGGCCCAGCTCCAGGCGGACACAGGCCGGCGGCCCCTGAAACGGACCCAGGAGCAGGTGATCCTGTCTGAAAAAGTAAAAACCGACCCAGAAAAAATTGGGCCGGTACTCTTTGAGAATAGCGGCGGTGTTGGCCAGGGTGGCCACCAGGTCCTGGTGGCGCTCCACCTGGGCGCGAACCCGTTTGGCGGCCCAGCGATAGCATTCTGCTTTGGTCATGGCTGCAATCCGAGGACCTTGCGGGTATGGGGGATGAGGCCGCCGTCGTTGAAAATGCCGATCACGGCGTCCGGCAAGGGGGGAAACTGGAATTGGCCGGCCTGGCAGAGCAGAGTTCCGCTTTCGAGATCGATCTCTATGGTTTCGCCCTGTTGAAAAATGGCAGGCGCTTCCGGCAGGGTGATCACCGGCAAGCCGGCGTTGATGCAGTTGCGAAAATAGAGGCGCGAGAACGAACGGGCCACTACGGCGCCGACGCCGGCGTACTTTAGGCAAAAGGCCGCCTGTTCGCGGGAGCTGCCGCAGCCGAAATTCTTGCCGCCGACGACGATGTCGCCTGGCTGCACCGATTTGCTGAATTCCGGATCCAGGTCTTCCATGGCGATTTTCGCCATCTCTATGGGGTCTGTAACCGTGTAGGTATATTTTCCGGGAAAGATGACGTCGGTGTTGACATCATCGCCATACAGCCACACCCGGCCGATGATTTTTGACATATAGGCTCCTGACTGGTGAAAGAGTAAGCATAAAGATAAGCGTTGGAGGCAAATTTAGCAAGGATGATTTTGTCTTGATTTTG
>CAZISM010000150.1:0-12305 GCA_964541895.1 uncultured Cytophagia bacterium | reverse complement strand
CGACGCTCCAGCAACGTACCCTCCATACGATAGAGCGTGATGAGCGCGTTGAGATAGGCTACCACGGAGCGGGCGTTGTCCAATCGACTGGAGGTAAAATCCCGCTGCGCCTGCAGCACCAGATAATTGGTGGACTTGCCGACGCGGAATTTTTCCAGTTCGGCCGCCAGCTTTTTTTCCTGCAGTTCGGAGGTGACGCGTGTGGTTTCGATCATTTTTTGTGTTTTCAGCACCTCGATGTAGGCGGAACGGACATCCCACTGCACGAGACGCTTCATATTGTCGACCGACCCTTGCATCTGCTCGCGGGACCAGCGGGCACGGGCGACACGGGCCCGCGCCTGTCGATTCAGCAGCGGAAACTCCAGATTGATGCCGGCGGTCGCATCATAAAATGGACTGTGAATATCCGGCTTGCCTTCGTTATAGGTCTGTGCATAAGCGGTTCGGCCGAACGAGATGAACAGGTCCAGCCGCGGCAATAGTCCGTTGCGGGTCTGCGAAAGTTCGAGATCGCCTTTCTGCATGGCCAGCACCGCCTGCTGCAGATCCGGCCGGTATTTTAATGCCAGCTCCTCGTGCAGGTCAACCGAGCCGAGCGAATCCTTCGGCAATATCGGTGCGTCCAGCAAGCGGGGCAAGATCGTCCAGTTATTCGCGCGTTCCGGATTGACCAGATAGAGGAAACGCAAACGGGCCTGCTCGTAACGACTCTGCACATCCAGCAGCAGTTCGTTGCGCGTGGAGACCTCGGCATGAACGGCGGCCAGCTCCAGTTCGGGCAGTTTGCCGACCGCCACCCGCTCCAGCGATTCCGCCAGTTGCTGGTGCGCCAGCGCCATGGACGCCTGCCGGATCTGGATCTCCTGTCCGGTCAGATAGAGCGTCCAGTACGCGGTCTCGACATCGGCCACCACCTGCTCGGCCACGCCCCTTAATTCGGCTTTGGACATTTCCACATCCAGCCGTGCGCTGCGCAATGACGCCAGGTTGGCGCCGAATCCGAATCCCTGCAGCAGCGCCTGGGAAAAGGTCACGCCCATGCTGCCGACATATTGATCCTTGTATATGCTGGAAGTGGTGCCGGAAAAAGAGCTGTTGACGGCAATGGTGGTGCCTGTGGGCAGGGTTTCCGATAACTGAGCAGCATACTGGTCGCGATAGGTGGTCAGTTCGAACGGTTCGGGACGTGAACCGAGAAACCGCTGGCTCTTGCTTTCGGATTTGTTGTAGGATCCTGTCAACATCGGATCAAAAGCGGCACGCTCTTCATCCGCCAGGCTGGCGCTGATTTTAGGCGCCAGCCTTTGAATGGTGACCGTCGGATTTTTTTCCAGGGCGATAAAGATGGCGTCCGGAATGGTCAGAGCCAACGTGTCGGTGGCCTGGATCGCTGCAAACGGATTTTCCTCTGCCGGCAATCTCTGACTGCAACAGAGCAGTGTCAAAAACGCGGCCAGCAGCGCCTGGTGCTTTGTGGTAAAAGCTTGTTTCATGTCGTTTCGATTTTCTTTCTGGACGAGACTCGTTCTTCAAACAGGGAATAAATAATAGGTACCAGAATCAGGGTGACCAGCGTCGAGCTGGTCAAGCCGCCGATCACCACACGCGCCATCGGCGCCTGCGTTTCGCCGCCCTCGCCAAAGCCGAAGGAGAGCGGCAGGAGACCGAGCACCGTGGTCAACGTGGTCATCAGGATGGGCCGCAACCGGCGCGAGCCGGCCAGCGCCACTGCTTCCATGAGAGCCATTTTTTCCTGTCGTCGCAATTGGTTGGTATAGTCGACCAGCAGAATAGCGTTGTTGACGACGATGCCTGCCAGCATGATGCAGCCGATAAAGGCCTGCAGGCTAAAGATGGTTTTGGTAAAGATCATAGTGAGGACGACGCCGATGACAGCCATGGGAATGGAGAACAGCACGATCAGGGGATCGAGGAACGATTCGAATTGAGCGGCCATCACCAGGTAGACAAGAAAGATGGCCAGGATGAGGGCAAGCATCAATTCGGAAAATGCCTTTTGCTGTTCTTCGTAGTCGCCCCCGAACAGTATGGCAAAGTCCTTGGGCAGGGGGATCTGCTGCAAGCGGGCGCGGATATCCTCGATGACCGAGCCCATGTCGCGACCGGTAAAATTGGCGGCAACGGTGATGATGCGCTCCTGGTCTTTGCGTTCCAGGCGAACCGGTCCTTCCTGCGGGACCGCTGACACGACGTTACGCAGTACCACCGGTACGCCGCGGTTGTTGATGATCACCAGGTCCAGGAGATCGGCCAGATTCCTGCGATCCTCTTCACCCAGCCGCACCAGGATGCGGTACTCTTTGCCGCCTTCGCGAAAATAGGAGGCATAGGTGCCGCCCACGGTGGTCTCCAGAGCTTTGCCGATCTGGGCTACGGTCAGTCCCAAATCCGAAGCTTTTTGTCGATCGATGCGAATGACCTGTTCCGGGCTGCCTTCCTCGCGGCTGATTTTGGTATCGGTGATGCCAGGGACCACACGAACGAGCTGGTCGACCTGCTGAGCCAGGGCCTGGGCGGTCTCGAGATTGTAGCCGCGCACTTCAACGCTGATGGCATCGCTGGCAGAAGCCCCCATTCTCATCATGGACATGCCCTGGCCGGCGCGCGTGCGCACCGTCACCCCGGGGATGCCGTTCACCGCTTTGCGCAAATCGTTGGCGATCTGCTCACTGCTTCTCTTGCGCTCTCCGATGGGCACCAGTGTGAGGCGAACTTCGGAAGTATGGCCGCCGCCGCCCGAATAGCCGCCGCCGCCGATGCGCGAGCTCATCATCACCAGCTCCGGCACCTGCTGCCGCACCACCTCTTCAATGGCCAGGGTGGCCTGATCCACGACTTCCAGCTGCGAGCCTACGGCCGTCTCAATGTCCAGACGCACTTCGCTTTCGTCCGTTTTCGGCATGAGTTCCACGCCGATAAACCGGATCAGGATGACGGAGACGATGAAGAGCAGGCCGGCAAGGAGAACCACCTGTTTTCTTCTCTTCAGCGCTTTCTGCAATAGCTGCGCATAGCGGTTTTCCACTTGCATAAAAACGGCTTCGCTGGTGGCGTATATTTTCTGCAGCGTGTTCTCACCCTTTTCATGCCGCGCCGTCCTGTAATGGAGAAAACGCGAAGAGAGCATCGGCACCAGGGTCAAGGCCACCAGCAGCGAACAGAGGAGGGAAAAGGTGACGACATAGGCCATTTGCTGAAACATGATGCCGGACATGCCGCGGATAAAGACCACCGGGAAAAAGACCACAATGGTGGTCAAGGTGCTGGAAACGATGGCGGAGCCGACTTCGGATGCGCCCACGACGGCACTGTCAATGGGCGCCAGGCCGCTTTCACGATGGCGAAAGGTGTTC
This sequence comes from uncultured Cytophagia bacterium, assembly GCA_964541895.1. Taxonomy (GTDB): domain Bacteria; phylum Zhuqueibacterota; class Zhuqueibacteria; order Residuimicrobiales; family Residuimicrobiaceae; genus CAZISM01. The sequence goes on along the minus strand of CAZISM010000150.1, from coordinate 8,928 downwards.
TCCAGCACGACGATAGCATTGTCCACCAGCATGCCGATGCCGAGCGCCAGACCGCCAAAGGTGATGATGTTGAGCGTAAAGCCGCCAAAATACATCAAGCCAAAGGTGGCGATGATCGAGATGGGTATGGCGGTGGCGATAATCGCCGTGCTCGACAGATTGCGCAGAAAAAGGAAAAGGATGATCACAGCCAGAATGCCGCCGAATACCGTCGAAGAACCGACATTGCTGATGGATTGCTTGATATACACGGAGGAATCGAATTGCGGGATCAGCTGTATCTGCGGGAAATCCCGATTGATGGCTTCGATTTCCTGACGGGTGGCCTCAGCCACCTCCACCGTATTGGCGCCGGACTGCTTGTTGATCGACATGCGCAGACCGGGCTTGCCGTTGACGCGGTTGAGATCGCGCACCTCTTCCCAGGAGTCCACGACATCGGCCACATCCTTGATTTGAATGGGCGAACCCTGACGCAGCGTGATGACCGTGTTGCGGATTTCATCCAGAGAGCGATACTCTCCCTGCGTCCGGATCAGCACCTCCAGGTTGCCCTTGTCGTACAGACCGGCAGGGATGTTCTGGTTTTCATTCTGCAAAGCGGCGATGATATGATCCGGCGACAGTCCCAGGGCTTTGATTTGCGCCGCATGCAGATCAATATGAATTTCCCGTTTCAAACCGCCGTAGACGTTGACCGCCGCGACGCCGGCGACGCGCTCCATCCGGTATTTGACCTGATCCTCCACCAGCTGTCGCAGCTCCAGCGGATTCATGTTCGAGGAGACGCTGATGAACATGATCGGAAAAGCGGAAAGATCGAATTTGCGGATCATCGGCCGTTCAATATCTTCAGGCAGACGGGAGAGCACGCGGTCGATCCGGTCGCGCATATCATTGGCGGCCACATCCAGATCCGTGCCCCAGATAAAAGAGACCCGAACCGAACTGCGACCTTCTGTCGAAGAAGAGTTGATCTCCTCAACGCCCTGTACCGCGGCCAGGGCCTCTTCCAGAGGCCGTGTCACCAGCTCTTCCATCTCCTGCGGGCCGACATTGCCATAGTCCGTAATAACCGAGATGGTGGGATAGGTTATTTCCGGCATCAGATCGATGGACAGCCTGTTGTAGGACACAAAGCCGATGGTGATGATGACAAGGAAGATGACCGCGGTCAACACCGGTCTGTTGATGGAACCGTGAGCCACGTTCATGATCAGGACTCCTTGGCCGTGGTTTTGGCCGGTGCTGAACCGCCGCCCTCGCCTGCTCTGGCCGGCAGCAGGACCTGACTGCCGTGCTCCAGGAGATGCTGGCCGAGGACGACCACATGGCCATGCAGGAGCGGTTCGATCACCTCTGAAAACTCTTCACTGATGATGCCGGGCTTGATCACCACATACTCGGCGATTTGCGTATTCGGCGGAATGACGAACACGCCCGAGGCTCCGTTTTTATGAACGATCGCCCGGCTCGGCACGATTTGCGCACGCTCTTTTTGCGTGAGGATGACGCTGACCTGTACGAACATGCCCGGTTTCAACACCCGCTCGCTGTTTTCCACTTCGATTTCCATTTTAGCCGTTCGCGAGGCCTGCTCCAGAACAGGGGCGATGCGGGCGACACGGCCGAGATATTCATGTCCCGGGAAGGCGTCGGCGGCCACGCGCGCGTTCTGTCCGACCATCAGTCGTCCGTAATCCCGCTCGATCACCGTGGTCATGATGATGACCCGATCCAGGCCGACCACGGAAACGACCGGTGCGTTGGCCGACAGCAGGGTTCCTTCGTCGACATAGCGATCGCCGATGAAACCGGGCTGTGTGGCCGTCAGAGAGGTGTAGCTTAATCGGATCTGGGCCGATTTTAACGCCGCTTCCCGCTGTTCCACCTGCGCGCGTGCCAGCTCCAGTCGCGACTGCTGAGCCGTATAGTTGGTGTTGGCCGCATCCAGTTCTGCCGGCGAGGCGATGCCTTTTTTCTGCAGCGATTGGCTGCGCTCCAACTCTTGTCGCGCCAGAATAAACTGGCTGTTGGCCTCGATGAGAGACGCCTGGGCGATTTTGAGATTGGCTTCCGCCTCCCGCACCAGTTGCTGATACTCGGCATCATCGATGAGCGCGATGATTTCGCCGGTGCGTACCCAATCGCCGATGCGCTTCTTGATCGTCACGAGTCTGCCGCTGACCTTGGGCGCAACGATGTATTGATAGAGCGGCTGGATGTTGCCGGTGAATCGACGCACCTCAGCCAGAGGACCGAAGCGAACGCTGTCGATCTCAACCGCCACAGCCGGCTTGCCCGTTTTTTTGTTCTGATCGTCCGCCGAGGTCATGACCAGCTGTATGATCCGCCAGCCCAGGAAGAGTAGAAACAGGGCTGCCACGATAAGATAAGGCTTTTTCTTCATTACGCCTCTGTGTTAATAATAAGCGATGGCACTGCTGACGAGTTCAATAGTTCGTCTTTTGCGCCACTGCGGCACATGTTCTATGCTTTCTCCGGTTGCCTTGCCGCGATCCCGCTTGAAGCTGCGGTTGCTGCATTGCCTATAATGTAATGCGATTTTGGCTATTATGCACTGCTTTTTCATCATGGCCCGGCTATTTACGAAAATGTTACATTATTGTATTCCAAATGGTTTTTCGGGTAAAATGGTCAAAAAATGTTGAGCACCTGCGGAGGTCCGACATTTAGTACCCGCTTGTCAGGGTTACGGAATAATCTATTTTTTTTGCTTGCTTTTTTACCCGAAATACTATATACTGTTTTATAATGTTGATACCTTGAGGTACATGTTTGACAGCAAGGGCATGGCAACCTATCCTGCAGATAGCGACGAGTGCCCTTTATTGTTTTGCAGGGGACTCTGCGTACGAGTATATGAACCGAACTCTGTGGATTGTTTGTCAGACCTGACCCGGATAGATCGAGATTGCCGCGCAGCCAGCCTGGTCGTGAGGCATGTGATACAGCCCGAGGCAAAAACATATCCTGCGCGTCATAGCCGCCATCCTGACTCTTGCAGGATTAAACACAAGCAGGCAGCCGTCACCCCCTCTTAGCGCCGACCCCCCTAAGGCGTTTTGAGCGATGGCTGCCTGTTTTTGTTGGTGTCAGTTCGCCCATTCCGGGAACGCCATGACGGCGTCCAGGACATTGTGCAGTTTGTCGGTGTGGCAGTCTTCCTGCCAGCCGCCGCGGTGTCGGCCGCGCCAGGTACCGTCCCCCGGACAACCGTCCCTGTCAACGGCATAGAGGCTGTAATTCATCGCCGCAAAGGCCAATCCCTTGTATTCTTCCGACCCCGTGGCCGAGCAGTACATGGCCAGCACCGCCCCGTACGTCGAATTGATGCCGCCCCAGCAGTTCAGATCATGGGTCTGTTCGCCGCAGTTCAATATGCCGTGGCGGATGCCGGTAAAGTGCTTGTTGACAAATTCGATCAGGTTTCTGGCATCTACCTGCCACTCCGGATCCAGCCGCTCCCGGGCTTCCAAAAGGTAGCGAGCCATGTTTAATGGCGCCCAGGCCGTCCGGTTATCTGCCTCCCTGTGGTCTTCAAAAAATTGTACCCAGAGCAGGCCGTCTGTTTTCAGATTCGGCAGCTGACAGGTTTTTATCCATCGCCACAGCTCGTCCCGCCGGCTCTGAAATTCCTTGTGATCATTTCTGATCAGTTTGTCAAACAACCGCAGAATATACACCATATTGCCGGATACTTGGCCGTCCGCTTCACCCGTGCGATAGTCCGCCCGAAATGGCCACGGCGATTGTTTGTCGTTCCCGGGACGCATGTTTTGCGCCAGCACCTGGGCGTTGTGCAGGGCCTGGTCGAAATAAGCCTGTTCGCCGGTTTCTTCCCACAGCAGCAGCAGGGCATAACCGGCGACGCCGCCCTTGTCCGGTTCAATCTGATAAGGGCGATCTTCCTGACTGCCACAGTCCGGTGGCTGCGGGAATCGGCTTCGCCAGCCGGTGGAGCGGGTAAAGCGCGGGTATTTTCCTTCATTGGGTGTATTGGCTTCCTTGACAAGATAATCGCCCATGGATCTGGCCATAGCCAGCAGGCGGGGATCTTTTTTGTCAAGGTAGGCATGATATTTCAGATAGGAAATAATACCCATGCCGTTTTGGGTGGCTGGTATGAACGAGTCTCGTTTGGGAATCGGTTTGTAATCGCCGTCCATAAATGTCATGGCAACGAACCGCGGATATCCTTTTTCCACCGGACACTGCAGATACCAGTTTACCTCCCGTTGCATGATCTCCTCCCACGAGGCCCAGGCGAGCAGGGTGCCGTTGCTGTCGTACCTGGCATTGTGATTGCCGATGCTTTGCGGCCAGATCCGGCCTGCCAGCAGAACCGATACCAACGCCAACAGCCATGTGGATACAGCGCGTTTGCAGGTCAACATGGTTTTTCTCCTGATTATCGCAGATCTATGGGGATATGCCGTGTTCTCTCTTTTTTCCGGCTCTGACTCATCCCGGTTCGTATCGTTAGATTTGCCGGTAATGACGGACTGTCATCTTTCTGCGTCTCCGGTGTACAGCATCTCGGCCGCCACTTCCCGTTTGCCTGTGCCTGGTCCGGCGTAGGACACTTTTAACAGCATGCCGCCACCGGCCTGAAAATAGCCGAGCCTGAAATTATGCCGGCCGGCGGACAAGGGGATGAAACCGGATCTCTCTTCTGCGCCGTGCGGGCCGTCGTTATCAACAACCAGTTTGTCATTTATGTACAATTTGCTGCCGTCGTTGGAGAGCACGTAAAAGGTGTAGGTACCGGGACGGTCGATCTTGATCTGGCCATAGAACTCTGCCGCGAACAGGTCGTCTTTGCCGACGATCTGGTCCAGATCAAAATAGTACACTTTGCCGGCTCTGTCGGCAGCAAGACCGGTAAAATCCGGCACGTTCTGCCACAGGCCGTTATAGCGCTTATAGTGCAGGCCGTTTCGTGCCGGATCGATAAACTGGACCAGTTGTGTGGCGGTCAAACCGGATGTGCGGTTGTCTTTATACAGTTTTGCTTTTACCACAACCGTATGATCCACCGTGAAAGGTCCGTTGTACAGCAAAGAGGTGGAATCCGGCTCGGTACCATCGAGCGTGTAGCGAACAGCGACAGGCCTTTGCCCTGACAGGGTTTGCTGAATGGTTATCGTCGCCTGCTGCGGCATCTCTAAAAGAGTATCCCTCGGCGATATGCTCGGGGCCGGCAAGACCGGGGTCGGCAGAGAGGCCCATACCGATTTGGCCCTGAAATGGTAACTGCCGGAAGCGATGTTGAAAATCTGTCTGCTGTTTTTTCGTCCCGCATAGGTCACGCCTTTTTGCGTTTCCGCCGGTCGTCCGCTTTCACTGATTTGGCCGCGTTCTGCTTCAGGAATGCAAATGGTGGCGCTGCAGTTGGCCGGCACGGTGATATCCCAAATGAAATCCTCCTGCTCAAAGTACCAATGGCTTTTGATCATGCCATAAGGCGACGGATAGGTGGCGTTGACATAATCCAGACCGGTGACCAACTGGGGCTGCATCTGCAGATGCTGGAATCCGGGGCGATCCGGATCCGGTGCGATGCCGGCCAGCGCTTCGTAGAACCATTGACAGACGCTGCCAAACATGGGATGGCTGTGCGATTGATCGCCCAGCCAGGTCTCCCAGATGGTGGTGGCCCCTTTTTCAATCATGTAGCCGTAGCTGGGAAAATCGCGCTGGTTCATCAGCGTATAGGCCAGTTCGCTGTCGCCGTGTTCGCTGAGTACCTCCAGCAGCAGCGGCGTCGCCAATATGCCGGTGTCGAAATGACCCTGGCGATTTGTGTACAAATGGTTGGTCAAATGCGTGAGCACGTTATTTACCAGCGAATCCGGAGTGATGTGGAATCCCAGTGGAAAAACGTCAGCGCCCTGCCAGCCGATGGAATATGAACTATGGTCACTGTTGAGATAATGACGATGAATCGTGCGGCGGGTGTTTTCCATGGCAGTGCGATAGTTCGCCGCCTGCTCCGGCCGGCCCACCAGCACCGCGATGCGCGACATGATGTTGAGGTTGTGATAATAATAGCAGGTGTTGACAAAAGTTTCCGGAATGGCGGTGATATCCGGCGGCACCCACTCGCCCAGCCCCTGGTTGACCAGCAAACCGTTGCCGTCCAGTTGCGAGGTCATGTAATCGATCCAGCGCTGCATCATGTCATAATAATCGTGCAGGATGCGCGTGTCGCCGTAATAGAGATACATGTACCACGGCAGCAGCACGGCCGCGGAACCCCAGGCTGTTCCGCCACCGCCGCCTTCGAAGGGGGCGACGTTGGGTACATGGCCGGAGGTGCGATCCTGGGCGTCGCGGATATCGTTCAGCCATTTACTGTAGAACAGAGCCATATCAAAGCTATAGATGGCCGCGCGCGCCGATATCTGGCCGTCGCCGGTATAGCCGCGACGCTCGCGATGGGGACAGTCGCTGGGCACGCCGCCATGCATGTTACCCAACTGCGTCCAGCGATAGTTGTCGATGATTTTTTCGAACAGAGGATTGGAGCAGGTGAAGGTGCCGGCGCTGTCCACATCCGTGTTCACCACACACCCCTGCACCGCCTCGATGGTCAGCGGGTGCGGCGGATTCTGTACCTGCACATACCGGAAGGCGTGCCAGGTGAATTTGGGCTCCCAGACATTTTTGCCCTCTTTCAGGATGTATCGGTCAATCTGTCCGTAGGTCGGCCCCGATTCTTCAATAAACCGCAGTGTGACCGCCGAGCCGGCCGGACCTGAGATGGTGAGCCGCGCCCAACCTGAAATCATCTGGCCCATATCAAACTGGTAGATGCCGGAGTCGGGTATGGTCAGCGCACGGGCCGGTACTATTTTGATCACGCGATCCGGCGGGAACGTTTGTGATCTCAACACGCCGATGGGCGCGCGGACGGCTCTGGCCGCCGGCCATTTTGTATCGTTGAAATCGGATTGATCCCAGCCTGGCTGTTCCAGCCGTGCGTCATAGGTCTCGCCGGTGTAGATGCCGTTGTGCACAATCGGGCTTGCGCCGGTTTTCCAGGTTTCGTCGGATACGACCTTCTCTGTTTCACCATTGCTGTAGAGTACTTCCAACTGGGCCAGGAGCCGGGGCGAGTCGTACTGGATCTGCTTGTCCGCCAGGTTGTCCTGCTGACGGTACCAGCCGTTGCCGAGAATGACAGCCAGCACATTGGCGCCGGATTCCAGCAAATCCGTCACATCGTAGGTTTCATAAAACACGGTTTTGCCCATCTGGCCGTGGGGAAAGTCGCCCATTGCTTCGCTTTGGCGGCGGTCGTAATTGGTGCGATGGGGCGTAAGCACGTGGTCGCCGATTCGGCGACCGTTCAGGCTGGCTTCGTAAAAGCCCAGTCCGGAGATGTACAGTCGGGCCTGCTGTACGGGAGCCGTGACTGTAAACGCTTTACGGAAGAGCGGTGCTGGTGGTTCTGCGCCATCGCTCGAGTCGGTCGTGCCGATCCATTTTCCATGCCAGTCATTAACATGCAACAGCCCCATTTCCCACTGTGCCGTGGCGCTCCAGCCGGTGGGCTTTTCGTTCTGATCCCATATCATCACTTTCCAAAAGGCGTGTTGCCGGGATCGCAGCAACTCGCCGCGGTAGGGAATCTGTGTATTCTGTCCGGAGCGCACCCGGCCAGTATCCCACAAATCGCCCTCATCATTCTGCAGTTTGGCCGTTGTTGTTGCCGCCAGGATGCGATAGCCGGTCTGGCTGACGCCCCGCTGCCCGGATTGGATCTGCCAGGACAAGCGCGGGAGCTGAATATCGAGGCCGACAGGGTGGGCGTGATATTCGCATTTCAAATTTTCGATACGGGTCTGTGGTCGGCCACAACAGATGAGCAGGCCGAGGGCCAGAAGAGCAGCGGAAAAAATGGCTTTCATGATCGCTCCGAAAATGCGTGACCATTCGACGAGAAAATGAAAGATAATACAATCCTGGCTGGATTGCAAGGGACATGTGTTTGCAATACTATTTTTGATACCGTTATTTCAGGAAATTGTGTATTATACAGGATGGAGGAACCGGACAGGGCAGGAGGCTGCGTTGAATATGAAAACCTGGACCACGAAAAGCGGTCAGAACATTGTGCGCCTGTTGCACGGCAGATGCAACAGCTATCTGTTGATCAATCGTGAGCATCACCTGTTAATTGATGTTGGACGAACGAACAACGGCGCCAGGTTGTGCGGGCGACTGGACCGGTGTGGAGTGAAACAGGAGTCGCTCCGGGCCATAGTGCTCACACACTGCCATTTTGATCATGCTGAAAACGCCGCCATGATCAAGGAAAAGTACCAGACCCGGCTCATGGCGCACCGCCTCGAAACAGGATTTCTCGCCAAAGGCGAAAATCCGCCTATTCACGGAACGCTGGCTTGGACGAAACTGCTCACCGGTTTGCTGATGACCCCCTGGATGGTCCGCCTGCTCAAGTATCCGCCGGCTCATTGCGATCTGGCGGTGGATGATGTGCTGGATCTGCACGACCTGGGCTTTCACGCCAGGATCGTGCACACGCCGGGCCATTCTCCAGGCTCGATGAGCGTGGTGGTCGACGATGAGATCGCCCTGGTGGGGGACACCCTGTTCGGCGTCTGGCCTGGATCGGTATTTCCACCGTTTGCCGCAGATCCGGTGGTGATGATGAACAGTTGGGCCAAGCTCCTGGAGACCGGCTGCCGGATCTTTTTGCCCGGCCACGGCAGCGAACGCGCCCGGCATCTGCTCAAACAGCAGATGAAAAGTATGGAATAAAGACTGGAATGTGATCGCTTGCAGTATTCTGATCTGTCAGTGGAAGAGAACAGCAGAGCGGTCCACGGAAGCCACAGCAGGCACAGAATTAGGCAATTTTATTTCCGTGTTCTCGAT
>CAZISM010000149.1:0-12469 GCA_964541895.1 uncultured Cytophagia bacterium | reverse complement strand
GTGCGCCACCAGCGAATGGACATGTACACAATGGGCACATCGATAAAACCGATGATGCCGAACACAGCGGCAAAACGGGCGCCCCGTTCCCGGTCTGTGGCGTATTGTCGCACCATGAGATAGGCGATATAGATCAGCCACAGGATGAACGAGGTGGTCAGCCGTGCGTCCCAGCTCCAGTAGGTGTTCCATACGGGTTTGGCCCAGAGCGGTCCGGTGAGCAGAACGATGGTGATGAACAGCACGCCCAATTCAGCCGAGCATTGCGCCAAACGGTCCCAATGAATTTTGCCGGATTTGAGAAAGGCGATGGAGGCGATGAATACGACAAAAAAAGCGAGGAAGGAAATCCACGCGGACGCGACATGAAAATAGAAAATCCGCTGCACGTCGCCCATGGTGCGTTCCGTGGGCGCGTACTGAAACGCCAGATAGAGCGCCACTTCCACCAGAACGAAAGTGAGTGCGGCCATAACATGATAACGATATCTGCTCATAGATCTCCTGAAGGTTCGAGAGGATTTTGGCCAAGTTAGGCGATTCATGCAAAGAAAACAGCCGAAGCGTCTCGCTTCGGCCACATGAATGGTACAATTCAGAGCTTATTCTTCTACAACATATTCATATAAAAGGAAACAGGCAACAAAATAGAGAATGTCGAATATCAGCAACAGCCGCACCCACGACCAGATGTCGCTGAATTCACGTCCAGCCAGCAGATAGGCGGTGCTTTTGATGGCTGCCAAGACGACCGGAACGGTAACCGGAAACAGCATGATGGGCAGCATCACTTCGCGCGAACGGGTATTGGCGGCGATGGCGGAAAACAGTGTGCCCACGGTGGCAAAGCCGATGGTGCCCAGCAACAGGATGAACAGCAACAGCGGCAGGTGGCTGCCGATCTCCAGGTCAAAGAGCACGATCATGATGGGCAGGGTGACCACTTCCACCAGGCTGATAAAGATGAGGTTGCCCAGCAATTTGGCGGTAAAGACGACGCTGCGGTCCACCGGACAGAGCAACAAACCCTGCATGTTGCTGTTTTCCTGCTCTCTGGCAAAACTGCGGCTGAGGCCGAGATTGCCGGCAAAGGCAAATGCCACCCAGAGGATGCCGGGCGCCGATGCTTTCATCTCCTCTGATCCCGGGTCAAAGACGAAATTGAATATCACCACCACGGTGAGGCTAAAGATGAGCATGGAGGTGATGATATCCTTGTTGCGCAATTCCAGCAGCAGGTCTTTGTGGAGAATGCTTTTAATATGGCGCAGGTGTTTCATATCTGTGCCTCGTTCATTGTTCCTCCAAAAGCCGGGTCACCTCTGCAACCGTGATATCAACGGCCGGTTGATTCATTACCAGCTTGCCCTGGCGCAGGACCAGCACCTGCCGGCTGTGGGCCAGAGCATATTCGACATCATGGGTGGTCATCAGCACGGTTACGTGGTCTGCGATCGCGTGTCGAACAAAATCGGTCAACAGGCGTGTGGCATTGATATCGAGACCGGTAAAGGGCTCATCCAGGAGCAGCACAGACGGCTGATGCAGCATGGCGCGGCTGAGCGCCAGTCGCTGCTGCATGCCGCGGGAAAAGGTGCGCACCGCATCATGGCGCCGCGGCCACAAACCCACCTGTTGCAGCAGCTGTTCGATGCGATCTTTGGCCTTGGCCACACCGTACATGGCGGCGTAGAAATTCAGATTCTCCAGCGCCGAAAGCTCACCGTACAACAGCGTGTGATGGCTGACCACGCCGATGCGCTCGCGCAGTGCATCCGGCTGCTCGTGCAGCCAGACCCCTGCCACCTGTGCCCGGCCGGAGGTGGGTCTGGCCAGTCCTGCCAGTATCCTGTTCAGCGTGGTTTTGCCGGCGCCGTTGGCGCCCAGCAAGGCCGCCCACTGGCCCTGTTCGATGACAAAATCCACCTGCGCCAATGCCTGCAGGGTTCCGAATGATTTGCTCAAGCCCTGGCTGGCGATCATTTTTTCCTGCCGCTTTTTTTCTGTGCAGCAGCTGTGCTTTTATCCTGTACTTTGCGTTTTGCCGCAGGCGGGTCGTTTTTGGGCGTCGTTGGTTTGCGGGAAAAGGCAACCACCACGGCCAGCAGCAACAGGATAGCGGTTGAAGTCATGGCATAATAGGGATGCTCGGCTACAAAAGCCGCGCCCTGACGCCGAAAGACCATCTGCACGCGTTGGCCGGCCGCAGGGTTTTGCGCACTGTAGCGGCGAAAGGTGCTGTTGCGGATGGTGAAGGGGCCTGCATCCGTCATTCCTTCCGCCTGCACCACCAGATCCGGATTGGCGATGAAAAAATCCAGCGATCGCGTGGCATGGGTGATGTGCAGATCAAGTGCCGCTTCATTGGCATGCCAGGCCAGGTTGTAAACGTAGCCGATCTGGCGGTTGCCCGGTTCCAGGATGCCCTTGTAATAGAGGTAAGGCGGATGGGCGGTCAGTTCATCAAAATGGGAACCCACGGCTTCGACGTTTTGCGCCGCCGCCGGCAGCAGGAAGCGCAGGGCCGCTTCAGTTTCATGTTCATCGTGGATGGCGTTGAGGACGGTCCGCGACAGCGGGTTGTGCATAATGCGCATTTCCCGGACCGCCAGCCCTTCGCCGATGTCTTCGACAAACACATGGTGCATCATCGTCTGCACCGCGCTGTTATCGTGAGTGGAATCAAAGATCACCAGCTGCGCCGGCACGCGGATGGATCCGGTTTCCACAGCCACCGCTTCGCTGTAATAACGCGCGCCCTGATGGTCGGAGGAGATAAAATAATTGAGGCTGCTGTCCGGCGAGGCTACGGTGAACTGAAATGAACCGCTGCTCATGGAAACGAGCTTGTCGATGTCCTGCATGTCGCCGCCTGCCATTTTTTGCAGCATGACCGTGACGCCGGCGACGCCCACGCTGTCGCGAGAGCCGTTCAGGACCCGGCCGCCGATCTGGACGCTGCTGTAAGCCGGCAACGCTCCGGCCAGAGCAACGAGAAAAATCATGATATGTTTCATGTAAACGAAATCCCTGTAGAATGAGGTCGAAAGCAACGGTCGATTATTTGGACGCGGGTACGGCGGCCCCGCACTGGGAACAGAAACGGGCCGCAGGCGCCAGCGCCTGCCCGCAAGCCGGGCAGATTCCGCTGCTTTGGCCTTTACCGGGCGCCGATGTGCGCGCCAATTGCTGCTCTGTTTGCGCGATCAGGCGCTGCTGGGCTGCCACCAATTCGGCATGATCGCTTTCCGCGAGTTTGCCCGTCTGCATGTCAAAGTCCAGATCCTTAATGGTATCCAGAGCCAGATTTTTTTGATATAACAGTTCGCCGGCCCGATCCGGCGCGGCGATAATTACAGCGCCCTCTTCCGACCGTCGGAACAGCGGCAAAGCCACATAGAGGGTTGCGGTTATGGAAAGCAAAAATGCGATGACGATGAACATGGAGATATCCTTCCAGGTGACGGCTATGATTTCATGCGCCACTCTTGCGGCGACATGGCCAGGAGCGTGCCCAGCACCATGACGATGCCCCCGATCCACATCCAGAGCAGGAGCGGATTGATGAGAACGCTCAAGGTGATGGTTTCGTTGTTCAGATTATAGTCGGCCAGCACCAGATAGAGATCCTCCGCCAGCGTGGAGCGGATGCCGACTTCGGTGGCTGGTTGAAAATTGGGATGGATATGCTTGTCCGCGTGCATGGCATCGATCCGGGCGCCGTTTTTCCAAATCTCGAATTGCGCGCGATGGATCTCGCGATCCGGTTTTTCGATCGTGTTCAAGCCCTGGTAGAGCAGCCGATAGCTGCCGATCTCCAGGGCGGAGCCTTTGCGCAGGGTGGCGGTCTTTTCGATGGAAAAGGCGGAAGAGCCGATGATGCCCAGGAAGAACAGCAGCACGCCGAGGTGAACGATATAGCCGCCATAGCGGCGTTTGTTGTGCAGGGCCAGGCTGAGCAGGGCTTTGCCAAAGCCGAGCTGATCCGTCCGCTGACGCACGCGGGCGCCTTTGATGAATTCAATGACAGTGGTGGTGATGGCAAAGAGGGCGATGAACAGTGCCAGTAGCGCCAGCGGCTGGCGGATGCCGGCCAGGAGCAGGATCAGAACCACCAGCAGGCCTGAGCCGGCGGGCAGGAGCGAGTTCTTGAGCAGATGCCTGGCGTCGCTTTTTCCCCAGGCAAAAAGGGCGCAGAGGCCGATGAGGAGAAAAATGGCCATGCCGATAGGCGTGGAAAAACGGTTAAAGAATTCAGCGCCCACGCTCATTTTTTTGCCGGCTAGCCATTCGCTGAGACTGGGCATGATGGTGCCGATAAAAACACCCAACGTCATGGCTACGAAGAGCATGTTGTTGATGAGAAAGCTGGATTCCTTTGAGGTCCAGGAGCCGATAACCATAGTGCTGCGCAGCAGCGGCAACCGCTTGACGATGAGATAAAAAGAACCCACCAGCACAATGGCCAGAAAGGTGAGAAAAATCGGGCCCATATCGGAGACGCCAAAAGCGTGCACCGACGAGATCAGGCCGCTGCGCGTGACAAAGGTGCCAAAGATGGTCAGGCTGAAGGTCAACACCGCCAGGACCATGTTCCAGACCTTGAGCATCGCCTTGCGCTCCTGCACGATGATCGAGTGCAAAAAGGCGGTGCCGGTGAGCCAGGGCAGCAGCGAGGCGTTTTCCACCGGATCCCAGGCCCAGTATCCGCCCCAACCCAGTTCGACATAGGCCCATTGCATGCCGAGGATGTTGCCGATGGTCAGGAACAGCCAGGAAAAGAGGGTCCAGCGGCGGATGCTTTTAATCCATTTTTCATCCAACCTCCTGTTGACCAGGGCGGCCAGAGCAAAGGCAAAGGGCACGGTGAATCCGACAAAGCCGATATAGAGCGTCGGCGGATGAAAGATCATTTCCGGATTTTGCAGCAGGGGATTCAGGCCGGTCCCGTCCTCAGGCACAAAGGGCGTCTTGGCAAAGGGATTGGTTTTCAACACCACCAGATACATGAAAAACAGGGTGGTGAACGACATGACCGCCATGGTCACCGGCACCAGTTCCGGATTGCGTTTTTTATTCTGCACCAGGATGATGGTGGAAAATAGCGTCAGCAGCCAGGTCCAGAGCAGCAGCGAGCCGTCCTGTCCGGCCCAAAAAGCGGCCAGGGTATAGAACCACGATAGACTGCGGTTGGAATAGTGGGCCACATATTCGATTTGAAAATCCCGCGTCAGCAACGCATACAGCAGGGCTATGCTGCTCAGGGTGGTGAGAAAAAGAGATGCATAGGTCGCACGATAGGCGCTTTCCAGAAGAGATGCTTTGCGCCGCGAGGCAGACCAGCCATAGACGATCATGGCGTACAGGGTCAGTATCAGTGCCACACCCAGTGATTGAAATCCGATTGTGCTCAAATTCCGTTCCTCGATAGTAAAATGTCTGCAGCTATAAAATTTATTAAATGTTAGGCGCAACTGCAACAGAAAACACCAGCCGCCGCAGGCGATAAAGAAAATTATGGAAGCACGTGCCATTCATATTGGTACGCTATTTGCGTCTTAAATTCGGTTGAAACGCTTTTTGTTCAGCCGAATTGAATTACAACAAGTTAGCCGCGGTGGCGCCGCCAGGGACTGACTTTGGTCAGATCATTTGCCTCAAGGTGAAACAACGCCGGCAGATGCAAATCGGCATAGTTTTTTTTGCCGCCTCGCCTGGTCATCTTTACCCTTGACCGCGTATCTCGAACGCCGTATATTACATACCATCATGCATCAATACAAGGAGAGGCATCATGAGCAGGTTAATCCGGACGCTCATCATTGCAAGTCTGCTTTTCTATTGCCGACTTTACAGCCAGGATGCCGGCACAATGCTTTTATGGTCTTTTAATACGCAAGCGGTGGTAAACCGTGTGGCTGCCGGACCGGATGTGGATGCGAACGGTTTCCCGGATGTGTTTGCCGGCACGCAGGATTCCATGGTCTACTGTTTGCAGGGCTATGGCCCCGGCACGGGCACGCTGCTCTGGTCGCACAATACCGGCGGTTCCATATTATCCATGGTGACCATTCAGGACGTCAATGCCGATGGCATAGACGACTGTGTGGTCGGTACGGCGGACGATTCGGTGTACTGTCTCTCCGGCAAACCTGCGGCGGAACAACGGGTGTTATGGTCGAGAGGATTGAGCGGTGATGTCAGTGTTCTGAAAGCGTTTGTGGATGTCAATGGCGACGGTGTGCAGGATCTGCTGGTCGGCACCGTTACCAAAACCATAGCCTGTCTGTCCGGAACCGGCGCCACGATCTGGGCCGGAACCATCGGCGGCGAGGTAAAATGCATAGACGTCACCTCTGATATGGACGGTGATGGTATTGCGGAATGCTTTGTCGGCGGCAGGGATAAATTTGTCTACTGTTTTTCCGGCGCAGGAAAAAACGGCGGCAAATTCACGCTCATGGGCCGTTTTGTCAGTGCGGATGTTCTGTCCGTCATCGCCATTCCCAGCGTGAATGGAGACGATATGCCGGACTGTGTCATCGGCACAGCCAATCGGACCGTAGAGTGGCGGGAATATCCCACCGGCAACGAACTGTGGAAATATACGGCGCAGGGAAACGTGGCCTGTGTCGCTTTGACGGATGATATCAATGAAGATGGATTCCCCGATGTGGTTGCCGGTTCGGAGGATAATTCGGTGTACGCTTTGGACGGCAACAGCGGAGCTCTATTCTGGTCCACGGCGCTTGCAGACGATATTTTGAGTCTGATGGCCTTTGCCGATGTGAATCAGGACGGGAAAATGGATATCGTAGCAGGTACGGCAGACGATAAAATAGTCTGCCTCAGCGGCGGCGGCGCTCAGGCGGGCCATGCACTCTGGACCTGGCAGGCGGTGGGCGATATCAAGAGTCTGGCCCTGTTGCCGGATGTACGCGGCAACGCCATTCCGGAAGTGGTGGCCGCCAGCGCTGATAATCTGGTCCGGGTCCTCGAGGGCAATGCGCAGGTCCTGGATGTTGAGCTGGTCTCTTTTGTGGCCGCCAGAACCCGGGAGGGCGTGCTGCTGACCTGGCAGACCACCAGTGAGACACGAAATCTCGGCTTTGAAGTAGAGTGGTCTTTGGACGGTCGTTCGTATGCCACCCTGAGCTTTGTCAGCGGTCACGGCACCACCTCCACAAGCCGGAATTATCAGTATCTGCATGACAACAGCAGAACATCCTACTATCGCCTGAAGCAGCTGGACACGGACGGCCAGTTTCACTATTCGCCGGTGCTGACCGTGCAGGGCTCTGCGCGAATGACTTTTTCCCTGGCCGGCAATTATCCCAATCCGTTCAACGGCGGTACCTTTATTACCTACAGCCTTCCGGACGCCGGCACGGTGCACCTCTGTGTATTCAACCTGCACGGAGAGGTGGTTTATGAATGGCAGCTCGGTCTGCAGTCTGCCGGTTCCTATTCCCTGCATTGGGATGGCCGCCTGCAGGATGGCCGGCCGGCTGCCTCCGGCACCTATTTGTACCGGGTGCAGTGGCTGGATCAATACAAAACCGGAACAATGATCCTCATGAAATAGAGCAACGATATTACAGCGCCCCCCTTTACGAGCCTTCCAACGTAGTGGTCGCCATGGATGCTCATTAGCATTCACTACATCCAACAACCAGCTTGACAATTAAATCTAAATTGGTTAATATCATTTGTATGATGTTCGGAGAACATATGAGCTACCTTGTTGTCTTTGAAAAAATCACAGATCAATCGTTCCCGCCGGACTATTACTATGCACATATTCCTGCTCTGGGCTTAACGACTCATGGACTCGGCATCGATGGCGCTCGCCAAGCGGCTAACGATCTTTTGCAGATTTGGATCGCTGAAAAAAAAGCGAATCATGAGGACATTGCCAATCCTGAAATTTTAGTCTCAACGCTGGAATTAAGCGATGCCTTATAAGGCGGCAGAAGTCCTGGCAAAGCTTGAGCGTGCCGGTTTTGAGAAGAGACGACAATCCGGTTCCCATATTGTTTTGCGCCATGCAGACGGACGGCAAACGTATGTGGCTATGCACTGCAAAGATGTGCCATTGGGCACATTAAAGAGTATTTTGCGTCAGGCAGGTATTACTATGGAAGAGTTTGATAATTTGTGATCATGTTGTTTTTGCTAACAATGTTGACTTTCAAAAACCAGCTGCACACATTGCCAGAACCTGTATCAGCTTTGCCAAAAGTCGCCAAGCCTTCTCTATCTAGTATCTTCAATCCTTTACAAAAATATCGTAACACATGTTGAATGATTGACGCGGGATTGTTATGTTGAAAATTATTTTCGGCTTCCTCATGGCCGTACACGGCCTTATTCATCTGTTGGGTTTTGTCAAAGAGTGGCAACTGGCGCCGGTAAGCCAGCTCAAGGGAGCGACCTTGCTTCCTTTGTCAGGTGTGCTGGCCCGGGCTGTCGGCCTGTTATGGTTGCTGGCGTGTGGTCTGTTGCTGTTTGTCACCGTCACCTTTCTGCTGCGCAAAGAGTGGTGGTGGATGATCGGGCTGGTCGCGGTGATTCTGTCGCAGCTGCTCATCGTCGTGTACTGGCAGGATGCCAAATTCGGCTCCGTGGCCAACCTGATACTTCTTTTGGCGTGCATTCTGGCTTATGGGGAGTGGTCCTTTGAAGTCATGGCGAAAAAAGAGCTGGCCCTGCTGGTGCCGGGGACGCACACGGCGAACAGGGTGACCAGTGACAGAATCGTCTCTTTGCCGCCGGTGGTGCAGAAATGGCTGGTGCGCACAAACGTGCTCAATAAAGAAGCGGCCCACAGCATGCGTCTTTATCAGCTAGGCCGCATGCGCAGTAAGCCCGACGGCGCCTGGATGCCGGTGGCGGCCGAACAATATTTTTCTTACACACAACCGGGTTTTATCTGGCTGGCCGATGTGCGGATGGCGCCGGGAATTCATATGGCCGGCCGGGACAAATATATGGACGGTCACGGGCACATGCTCATCAAGCTGCTGTCGCTGATTCCGGTGGTGGACAGCAAAGGGGAAGAGATCGATCAGGGCACCATGCTGCGCTTTCTCGCTGAAATCATCTGGGCGCCTTCGGCCGCGCTGGAGCCGTATCTCGCCTGGGAGGAAATCGACAGCACCTCCGCCCGGGTCACCATGACCTGCAAAGGCCTTTCGGCGACGGGTGTGTTCCGATACAACACAGCCGGCGATGTCACGGCCTTCGAGGCGCAGCGCTATTATTTCCGCAAGGAGGGATCCACGCTGGAGACCTGGCACATACACATGGAAGAGGGCAGCTATAAAGAGTTTCAGGGCATTCGCATGCCGGCAAAATCCAGTGTGACCTGGAAGTTTAAGGAGGGCGATTTCACCTGGTACGAACTGGAAATCGACGAGGTTTCTTATAACAGCCATGCCGTACCACCAAAGCACGATGTGCCAACACGGCAGGCGCACTCTAATCGCCAGAGTTGTTCAGAGTGAATCCATGCCGTTCTTCGCGGTGAATAATTCAAATTGAGGCCAACCTTCGCACCTGCAAGCCCGCCGGCCCGATTCGCATCACGAACCCCTAGGCCATCCACCTGGCCTCAAACACAGTGCAGGCCTTGCCGCGCAGTTTGACGCGATCGCCGGCTAAAGTCACCTTTAAAATTCCGCCGCGTTCAGAGGCCTGATAGGCCTGGAATTCGGTTTTGCCGAGATGGCGGCTCCAGAACGGCGCCAGACAACAGTGTGCCGAGCCGGTGACCGGATCTTCGTTGATGCCCACCGCAGGCGCAAAAAATCGCGACACAAAATCGAACGGCGCATGGTCCGCGGCGCTGGTCACCATGATGCCGCGGGCCGTGACCTGCGCCAGACGGGTGAAATCCGGCTGCATCTGCCGCACGGTCTGTTCGTCTTCCACCTGCAGCAGATAATCGAATCTGCTTTTTCCCACATAGATCGGCTGCAGGCCCAGAGCGTCCACCAGACCAGACGGCGGCGCTGCCGGTTCGTCCGGGGTAGCCGGAAAGTCCAGTTCAATACCATCCGCCATGCAGGTGGCGGTCAATTCGCCGGAAGCGGTGAAAAAGCGAGCAGTCAGCTTTTTGTCCAGCAGGCCGGTTTCATAGAGCACGTGGGCGCTTGCCAGAGTGGCATGGCCGCACAGTTCCACTTCGACTTTGGGTGTGAACCAGCGCAGGCGAAAGCCGTCCGCCTCCTGCAGCACAAACGCGGTTTCCGACAGGTTCATCTCCATGGCCACTTTTTGCATCCAGTCGTCGTTGCGAGCTCTGCTCAGCACACAGACCGCAGCCGGATTGCCGTGAAAGGGCTTGTCGGTAAAGGCATCAACGTGATATAATTTCATCTTTTCCTCCGCAACCCTTTAGACGAATTCCAGAATGCCAAAGCGCCACGGCAGATGGAACGCCACCTTGTCCACTTTGCTCCAGGCATAATGTTCCGGTTCGCCCTGAAACGGTTGATCGATGCGGTAAAAATTGGCCCGCCAGGTATCGCCTTTTTGCGGCGGGATATGCCGGGCGCCGAACAGTTCGGCGAACGGTATGGCCATTTCGGCGCTCCAGCGCGTGGCGGCACCCGGTTTCTGCAGTTCGCCGTCCACATGCGCGGCCGTATGCAGGTCTTTGACGTCCCAGTCCGGAAAGCCGATGAACGGCGCTTCCGGATCAGCCTCGTTGCGGCCGTTGATGATGCAGGCGTCGAACACGGTGTTGAGCGGACTGACGTTGATTTCATAGTACTGGTGGATCGTGTGGCCGGGATTCAGAAAAGCCTCCACGCACTCTTGTTCCCACACCGAGCCGTTGCGTTCGGTGATGGTGCCCCACACATAATCATCTTCACACTCGTAGCCCAGATAGAGATAGGTGTCGTTGTAGAGCGTGCGAATGCTGGTTTTGAATCGCCCCGGACGACCGTGGATATCATAGAGCGGCAGCGCCACCGCGTTCTCCCACAAGGGGTCCTGCAGAGTCCCGTCGAGTCGCAAAGGCCGATCTATTTTGCTGCAGCGACAGGTGGGTAGGTCCATTGATGTCATCGTGTTGTCTCCATTATGTGCTCTACAGATAAAAATATAAATCTCGAACTGTTTCAGGATCGCAAAGATAACGTTCCAGGTGATGCACATCGTGAAAAAACCGGAACGCGGCGAACGGGCGACCAAACTGGTCACCCTACATCTGCGTTTTGCAGCCGCGAACCGGCCTGGCTTGTGTTTGGTGCAGGTCAAAAATCATGATTTTGTTTTCGCCTGTTTTCAGCCACGACGCCGGACAAAAGAGGGCCTTTTGTGGGCCGATGTTCCAGTAGCGGCCCAGATGATGGCCGTTAACCCAGACCAGGCCCTTATGATAGTTGCTCATATCGAAAAAGGTGTCGGCTGGTTTTGCCACTGTAAAGTCACCCTGGAAATAGAGTCCGGGCTTGCCGGCGGTCCCGGTGGTTGCTTTCAAACCGGATATCCAGTCCTCGGTCATGGCCAGGTTATAGACCGACCAGTTCATCAGTGTCATGTTGTTCAGGGTGACGCGCTCGGTGATGCCTTTGCGGTCGATCAGGTGCGGGCCGTAATTGATGCGCCCCATGGCTTCCACCAGTATCTCCAGCTCCGGGTCTGCGACATCGGTTTTGGGCAGCTCGATGGTTTCTTCACCCAGGCGTCGGTCCAGAGTGCCGATATAGGCGCCATTGAGAAACACGGTGGCATAGTCGTGCAGTTCGGTTATGGTCAGTTTGCCGCTTTTGTGGCCGATCAGTTTTGTCTTGTAGAGAATAAAGCCATAATCCTGGCCATAGGCTTCCATGGGGCGTGGCTGCACCGACTGCAGCGGTGCCGGCAGATGGCTCCAGATATCGGTGTAGACCTGCATGGGAATAGCCGGAACATCCATAGCGGGCATGGCCGGGGGAACAGCGGCCGGTCGAGCGCCTTTCGGCTTATACGAATTCAAGAGTCTCTGCAGGGCGTAGAATTTTTTCGTGGCCTGTCCCTGCTCATCCACCGGTGCATCATAGTCATAGCTGGTGACATCGGGTTCATAGCCTTTTCCGCCCGAGTTGGCGCCGGCCATATAGCCGAAATTGGTGCCGCCGTGCAGCACATAAAAGTTGAATGATTTTTTATGGTCCATCAAAAAGCGCACCTCTTTCAGCAGCGCGGCCGTGTCGGGTCGTGCCCACGCTTCGCCCCAGTGTGTGAGCCAGCCGGGATACGTTTCGCTGCTAAAGGCGACGACATCCGGATTATGCTTTTTGGCTTGCTCGAAATCTGCCGCCGAAGAGCCCGAGTCCAAACCGATAGCGGCGTTGGCCAGTGAGCCGGCTTCCAGCATATAGGGCGTGGCGCCGTCGCCGGTGAAAAAGGGACCGCTGATGCCGTTTTCGATCCAGATGTTGCGCAGACGGCGCATGTAGGTGCGGTCATTGGCATA
>CAZISM010000148.1:0-12488 GCA_964541895.1 uncultured Cytophagia bacterium | reverse complement strand
GGCGGACTATTCGGGATGGCGGAAGGGGATGCCGTTTTGGGCTTCATACCACCGCGCTGCCAGAAAAAGGTAATCCGACAGCCGGTTAAGATAGGCCAGCAGAAAAGGATTTTGCACAGGCTCTGCCTGATGCAGCTGAACGACCTGTCGCTCCGCCCGGCGGACCACGGCGCGCGCCAGGTCGAGATAGGCCGAAACCACACTCTCACCATAGACGACGAATTTGCGCGGCAGCTCCAGTTCCGCTTCAACCGCCTTGCTGCTCTGCTCCAGCCATTCCAGATGAGCACTCTGCAGTTTTTTGGACAAGAGCTGTAATTTGTCGGTTGGACAGGCCAGCTCTGCGTTGATCAGATATAAATGCTTCTGGATCTGCAGCAATTCCTGCTGCAGACGTGCGTCTGTTACCTGGCTGCGGGCGACGCCGATACACGCGCCGGCCTCATCCAGCGTGCCAAACGCCTCCGGCCGTGGGTCCGATTTGGCGACCCGATCGTCACCCAGCAGCGCCGTCCGGCCTCTGTCACCCCGGCGTGTTGTAATGGAAAACCTGTTCATCTTTTCCTCTGGTTGTAGTTGCTAATATACGAATGTTTCAATACATTCCTTGCCTTTTTTTCGGATTTTTGCTAATATGAACCTGAACAATGGCCCAACACCGTGCGTTTAGACTGGTCCGGTCGATGTCCAGGTCCTGAAAGATGACGGTAAAGGTGCGAGCGTTATAAACAGCCCAATCGGACTAAAAAGGATGCGTTATGAAATGTGCAATATCCGCTGCAGGTAATTTTTTCGCCGTATGGACCATTTGGTTCCTGTTGGTCACAACCGCCTTGCCGGCGACCAATATAAAGATGCTGCTGAAGCAGATGACGCTCGAAGAAAAAGTGGGGCAAATGACCCAGGTTTCGCTGGAGCTGGTTTCTGAAGGCGGGGCGGCAGAGGTTAAAGATCCGCACCGGATGGACCCGGCCAGACTTTACGAAGCGCTCCTTACCTATCATGTCGGCTCAATCCTCAATGTGGCTACCTCCGCTCATCCGGTTCCGCATTGGCGTGAAATTATCACCACGATCCAGGATGTAGCCACAAAAGAGACCCGGCTCAAGATTCCGGTGTTATACGGCATCGATGCCGTGCATGGCGCCAATTATACCAAAGACGCCACGCTGTTTCCACAATCCTTTGCCATGGCCGCCACCTGGAATGTCGACCTGATGAAACAATGTGCAGCGATCACGGCGTATGAAGTGCGTGCCTGCGGCATTCCCTGGAATTTCAATCCCATGCTCGATATGGCGCGGCAGCCGCTCTGGCCACGCTTTTGGGAAACCTTGGGCGAAGACCCCTATCTCGCCTCGCAAATGAGCGCCGCTTATGTGCAAGGATTGCAGGGCGACGGCCGCCATACGATTGATCGGGAAAAAGCAGCTGCCTGTCTCAAGCACTATTTGGGCTACGGCTTGCCCTGGACGGGCAAGGATCGCACTCCCGCCTGGATTCCGGACAAGTTGCTCGCCGAGGTGTATGTGCCGCCATTCAAAGCCGCCATCGACGCCGGCGCCAAAACAGTGATGGCCAATTCCGGCCAGGTCAACGGCCTGCCCGTACACGCCAGCCACTATTATTTGACCGACCTGTTGCGCCATGAATTGGGCTTTAAGGGTATAGTGGTGTCCGACTGGGCGGATATCAGCAACCTGTATACACGCGATCATGTGGCTGCTGATAACAAAGAAGCGGTCTTTATGGCGGTGATGGCTGGTATCGACATGTGCATGGTGCCGCTCGATTATCGCTTTTACGCCGACCTCATTCAACTGGTCCGGGAAGGTCGGGTGCCGGTGCGCCGCATCGACGAAGCCGTGGGCCGCATTCTCCAGCTCAAGGCGGATCTGGGGCTTTTCGAAAATCCGTATCCGGACAGCTCCCTGAC
Organism: uncultured Cytophagia bacterium; assembly: GCA_964541895.1. Taxonomy (GTDB): domain Bacteria; phylum Zhuqueibacterota; class Zhuqueibacteria; order Residuimicrobiales; family Residuimicrobiaceae; genus CAZISM01. Next base: position 10,552 of record CAZISM010000148.1, on the reverse strand, counting down.
CCGGACCGCGAGCGCTGAGCATGAAAAGATCAACAGGCAGGCGGTTGCACAATCGGTTACACTGCTGAAAAATGCCAACGGTGTTTTGCCCCTGGCCAAAACCGCTCGCGTGCTGATTACCGGTCCCAATGCCGATCGTCTTTCGGTATTGAACGGCGGTTGGACCATTACCTGGCAAGGCAATCGCGAAGAGTTGTATCCTAAAGATAAAAAGACGATCAAAGCCGCCATGGCGGGCAAGCTCGGCAGTGAGCACGTTCTCTATGAACCGGCCGTTTCCTATGATAAGGAACTGAACATCGATAACGCCGTGGCGCTCGCGGCTCGGAGCGATGTGATCCTGGCTTGCCTCGGCGAAGAGGCCTATTGTGAAACGCCGGGTAACATCAACGATTTGACCCTGCCGGAAGCGCAGTTGCGTCTGGTAGAAGCTCTGGCCAAAACAGGCAAACCGATCGTGCTCGTGCTGAGCGAAGGCCGTCCGCGTATTGTGAGCCGTATTGTCGATCACTGCCAGGCCATCGTGATGGCATATCTGCCCGGCATGGAGGGGGGAGCGGTTCTGGCCGATATTCTGTTCGGCGACGTCAATCCCGGCGGCAAACTGTCTTTCACTTATCCCCGTTCCGTTAACAATTTTACTCTTTACGATCATGCGTATTGTGAAGAGGCTTCTTATGATCCCGAATGGCCTTTCGGATTCGGGTTGAGCTATACCACGTTCAAATACTCTGATCTGAAAATTTTGCACAAGGAGGTACAGCGGGGAGAGCCGGTGCAGATTGAGGTGACCGTCACGAATAGCGGTGATCGTTCCGGTTCAGAAGTGGTGCAGTTGTATGTGAGCGATCTGGTCGCTTCTGTGTTGCCGGCAGTGAGGCGATTGAAAGGATTTCAGAAAATAGATTTGCAGCCCGGCGAAAGCCGCCGGGTGACATTCACGCTCTCTTCAGCCGATCTCTCGTTTATAAATGAACGGGGCAAGCCGGTGCTGGAACCTGGTGAGTTCAAGGTTACCATTGAAAAATTGTCTGAACTTTTTAAGCTGAACTGATCGGAGAGATATGCAGAAAAAATTTAAAGCGGTTATAGAGGCGGGCCTGGCCGGGGGAGCTTTTGTGACCGTGCCCTTTGATGTTGAAAGGGTGTTTGGCCAAAAACGGGTCAAAATCAAGGCTATGATCGATGGGGAGCCGTATCGCGGTTCCCTGGTACGCATGGGAGGTCCGAATCATATTTTAGTCGTTTTAAAGGGCATTAGGAAAAAGATCGGCAAGGATGTCGGCGATACGGTCACCGTAATGGTCGAAGTTGATACCGAACCGCGCGACATCGCGCTGCCACACGATTTCGCACAATCGCTGGATCAGGCCGGCCGGGCCCGGCCATTTTTCGATTCGCTGTCGTTCACCCATCGCAAGGAATGGATTATGTGGATAGAGAGCGCCAGGAAACCGGAAACGCGAACGCGGCGAATAGCTTCTGCCACAGACCTGCTGCGACAACACCGCAAGACCCGATGACGCCGGGAGCTCACCTGGTCAAAATCTGGAGATTAGCGCAGCAACAGCAGGCGCCGCCAGGTCGTCTGCTCGCCGATTTTTGCCTGCAGAATATAGACGCCGCTAGCCAGGGGGCGGCCCTGGCTGTCTTGTCCATCCCATCTCACCTCGTGAACGCCGCCGGCCATAGGGCGATGCAGCAGCCGGGAAACTTCTTCGCCGCGCACATTAAAGACCTGCAAGGCAACGTGGGCTGCCGCCGGCAGGGTCAGCTGCACGGTGGTGGCGTGGTTGAACGGATTCGGATAGTTGCCCAGCAGCACAAAACGGTCCGGTATGGTTGACGATGGCGCCGGGATGACCTGTGTGGGCATTTCCTGCGCGAGCCGACGGTCGGTATAGATACGATATTCGCCCGGCTGCAGGGTGATGAGGCCGTGCACGTTCTGCACCAGCAGGGAATCTCCGTTCATATAATCGTACCATCGGCCCGGGTGTTGAAAGGCCGGATCGATCTGGGTGGCGGTCACGTCAAAATTGCCGATGATGGAGAGGTTGGCGGAACTGTGGTTGAGGTTGATCCGTTTGACGGACGGGTAAAGGGCCAGCGACACATCCGTCGTCGACAGCGCCGGCTGTGTCGTTTTGAGCCGAATCAGTCGCGACATAACCTGCCATAGCTGCCGCCGCCGCGGCTCGTCGAGATAATTCCAGCGCAGCGGCTTTTCGCCGAGGCGGCCGTTGCTGTCGATGGAGTAGCCGTAGCCCAGTTCGCCGAACTGCCACAGCATCTTGGGCCCGGGAATGGTGAGAAAGAACGCCGCTGCCAGCTCCATGCGTTTCAAGGCGGTGGTGGTGTCTTTGATGGAATAGCCTGGCCCGCTGTTGCCGTAACTCAGATTCTTGAACATCAGCCGCTCTTCATCGTGGCTCTCCATATAGGCGAGCAGATGGGGCCGTCCCCAGCCGCGGGCCGTGTGACAGGCGCGGCTGAAATCCGATTTACCGCCGTGATAGCCCATGGTCGCTTCATTATAATTGTAATTCATATTGCCCCAGATCAGCATGCCATAATCGGCCAGCTCCCGCTCTTCGTTGTTATCGGTAAAATGTTCCAGTATGACATACGCTTTGGCATCCTGTTGCCAGATTTTGGACGCCATCCGTTTCAGCAGTGCGATGCGGCTTGCATCATAGGCCCAGCCGTCCCCGGGTGTGTTGGTAAAGCCTTTGCTGAAATCGAAACGAAAGCCGTCCATGTGATATTCGGATAACCAGAACGAAGTCACGCGATCGACGAAATGTTGTGTGGCGATCGCCGTGTGGTTGAAATCATAACCCCAGGAGTAAGTGGTGTTGGGCGACTGGGCGTTGTACCAGGGATTATGCGCCATGTCGGCCGCGTACAGCCGCACCAGTGGCGACTGGCCATAGCTGTGATTCAACACCATATCCAGAATCACGGCGATGCCGCGCTGGTGGGCCTCATCGATAAAGCGCTGCAGATCGGCTTTGGGGCCATAGTATTTGTCCACCGCAAAATAGAAGGAGGGATTATAACCCCAGGACGAATTGCCTTCAAATTCAGAGACCGGCATGAGTTCGATGGCATTGACGCCGAGACGTTGAAAATAGTTGAGCGTATCGCACAGCGTGCGAAAGTCGTGTCGACTTAAAAAATCGCGCAGCAGCAGTTCATAAATCACCAGATTCTCCTTGGCAGGCCTGATGTAGGAATTGTCTTGCCATTGATAGGGGATCTGGCCGGTTTGCAGCACGCCGGCGATTTCTGTGGTTTTGCCGGCAGGGTAGGGGATAAGGTTGGGAAAAGTGGACGAGCTGATGCTGCTGTCGTTCCAGGGATCGCTGATCTTTTCGCAGTAAGGGTCGGCGATTTTTATTTTGCCATCGACAAGATATTGAAAAATATACTCTTTGCCTTGCTGTAATCCGCTTAGATTCAGCCAGTAGCGCTGGCCGTCGGTTGTTCGGTTCATCTGGCCGGCCGGCAGAATATCCCATGCGGTAAAGTCACCAAGCACATAGACAAACTGTTTGTTGGGGGCATGCAACACCAGGGTTACGCTGCCATCCGCCTGATAGTTGATGCCGTCGCGGACGCCGGACGGCGGATCGGCGGTGGCGTTCAAGTTATGAACGATGACATAGAACGTGGACGACTTTTCCGCGCCGCTGCTGCTGCGGGCGGTGACGCGTATGGTTTTTTTTCCGAGCGTGAGCGGTTTTACCATATAGCGCAGTGAATCTTTATTCACGGATACAGTTTTTTGTTCATCAATGTAGAGGCTTAAATCCTGCGAGCCGGTAGCGGCTGCCACCACGGCTATGCTGTCGCCGGGTGCGATAAAGGTGAAGGGCTCCGCCGGCCGCAACACCGTCACCTGCAAGCCCTGTTCATAAACCGGCATAAAGATATCGCCGCCGGTTTCGGTTCTGCCTGTGCTGGTGGTGGCGGCATTGCGAAAGACAAACGCCAGGTGGGTGATTCTTTCCGTATTGGGTACGCCGTAATAGCTGCGGATGTGAAAACGTATCTGCCATTTGTCGTTGCCCAGTGGAGTCAATCTGGTCTCTGGAGTGTTCACGCCCCATTTGGTTTTAATGTAAAGCCAACTGGCAGGCGTTGCGCTCTTGTCAGTCAATACGCCGGTATAAGCATACACTTCGGAGGCGCCCACCAGGCCCCGGTTGCCTTTGCCGGCGTCAAAGATGATCGTGACCGTATCTTCTGCAGTCGGAAAGAGGGGGATGGAGGTGATGATTTGGGCCGAGGCAAGATAGGCTTGCGCGGCCAGGAAGAGCAGAATCAATTTTTTCATAGCGAATCCTGTCGTGGCATGTATTGTCTCTCAGTGGCAGCGGAAGGACACCGTTTTTGCAGCGGGCATCGTGCGCAATCGGGTTTGCGGGCGTTGCAGATGGTGCGCCCCAGGCGCAGCATATTGATGTGGAGGGAAAAGGCTTTGCCTTTGGGCACGAACGGTTGCATGAGCCAGTGTGTTTTTTCAGCCGAGGCGTTGTCCGGGACCAGCTGCAGGCGCCGACAGATGCGATGGACATGGGTATCGACGGGGAAGACGTCATGTCCGCAGGCAGCCATCAGGGTTACGCTGATGGTTTTCACGCCGATGCCTTTCAAGCCGAGGAAGAGATCGCGCACCTCATCCGGCGGCCGTTCGCAGAGAAAATTCAAATCATAGCCGCCGAAGGTGGCCCGCACCCATTTCAGAATGGACTTGATGTGGCCGGCTTTTTGCCGGCCGAGCCCGGCCGGGCGAATGGCGGCTTCGATGGCAGCGGGCCGGGCATCGGTGATGCTCTGCCACTCGGGAAAGCGCTGGCGCAGCTGTTTGTAGGCGGTCTCGGCATTTTTATCGTTGGTATTTTGCGAAAGCAGCGTCCAGATCAGGTCCTGAAGAAAATCGGCTCCCGGTGGACGTATCGGCTCACCAAAGTGTTTCGCCAGCAGCCGGGTGATGGCGGCCACGTTGCGAACAGAGGCGCTGTTATTTTTCGGCATCTGCGTTCTCGCTGATTCTGGTCAGGCACTGCTGCAGGAAACGAGTCGTCTGTTTGGCCGCCAACGGCAGGCGCAGACTGCGCGCCAGGGATCCTTTTTTCAGCGCCTGCTCGATGCAAGCGGTGCAGCGGCAAAGATAGGCACCACGGCCCGGCCTTTTGAACGTTTCATCCAGCTGCAAGCCGTCGGTCGCGCTGCAGGTGACGCGCAAAAATTGCCCGGGCGATCCCTTTTTTCTACAGCTACAGCAACTTCTGAGCGGTGTGTGTGTAGAATTCTTATGATTTGCGATCATGAGCAAAATGTACTGGAAAAAAATCTAATAAGCAATGATATTTGATTTACTTACAGTGCTTAATCCGCATGTGGCATTAATGTCTCATTTACTGAAAAAAAACGAAAGAAATGGCAAATAATTAATTAATTGTTGCATTCGTGGGACAATTGTTGTATATTATAGGGTATCAAGTCTACAATGTCGCGCAGCGTACGTTACGTGCATCCATAGCGGGCAGGCTCCCACGGTGTCAGATTTGGGATTGATGTGAGGGTGATTATGGATGCTAATGAGCGTTACGCCGCAGAAATGCCGGATGGTTTCATTCCCACCTTGGATATTTTCCCCTTTGCCGTTGCAGTTCTGAGCAAGGATTTTCATCTCCTGCACTTTAATCAATTTTTTAAATCTCTTTTTCAATACCAGGAAGCGGCGTTGCGGCGTTCTTTTTTCACTTTGGTTCATCCGGATGAGCACGAAGAATGGTTGCAGCGGTTCAGCGCCCTGTTGTGCAGCGGCACCAGCCAGACGTTTTTATATGCCCCCGATGCCAGGGACCGTTTTTTCAGTCGTTCGGTGCAGCTCTCTCTTTTCAGGATCACCATGGGTGACCAGGCGGAGGTGGCCATTTTACTCACCGCGGATCCGGCCATTCTTTACGAACAGCGCAGTCTGTGGAAGATGGTGGACGAGAAACAGGAAGCGATTCAACGGGTTGTGCGGCGGTATACCCACGACATGGGCAATATGGTGGGGGCCCTGATGAGCACTCTGGACAGCATCCGCCTGCTGGAGCGTCGCAACGGCAACTCTCTGGCACCGATCCAGTCGCTGCTGCAGAACATGGAGGAGCAGATCCTGACCTTGCGCAGCTTTCTGCTCGAGTCCGGCAAGCAGTGTGAGCGCTACGAGCCGGGTTTTATCCCGATAGACTGGCAAGCGTTGCTCAACGCCAGTCGCAACATGGCCGAATTCCAGTATCCCGGCTCAGAGCACCCGGTTTCGATTCAGATTCAGGCTGATCTGCCGGAGTATTACGGCCATTTTCAAGGTTTGCAGGATGCGGTGACGCGGATTCTGTTGAATGCCCTGGAAGCAGCAGGCAAGGAGGGGCGGGTATCGGTGACGCTCTGTTATAATCCGGAGCCGGACCATTTTCTGATTTCAGTGCAGGATGACGGGCCGGGTATACGTCCCGAATTCCTGCCCCAGATTTTCGACGCTTACTTTACAACCAAGGCGAGCGCCGGAGCCGGTCAGGGTCTGGCCGTGGCCTATCGGGTGGTGAATCAGCATCGCGGCTGGATCCGCCTGTCAACGGAACGGGATATGGGCACGCACGTTATGGTGATCCTTCCGGGACATCCCACGGCAAATCAGTACCAAGCCCGGGAGGAGAAGCATTACTAGCCGGACAGAAGTATGCTGACTGACTTTTAGCCAAATGAGCTTATCTTGGATTCAGCTGTACAACAACTCATTCTGGATCGGGATCTGCTGGTGCAATCCAGCCAGGGCCATTTGCTGAAAAGGATCGCGGCCGCGCCCCTGTCGGCCGGTGAAAGCATGGCGCCCTGGTTGCGTGAATGGACCGGCCTGCACCTGAAACGGCTCTGTGAACCGGTCCTGAGCGGCGGCAAGACCCTGACGGTGGAGGCCGACCTGCAGGAACGACTGCACCGGCCCTGCCTGCTGCGGATCAAAGTGGAACCCCTGGTCCGCCGCAGCCGCGTGGCGGGCGTGCTGGTGACGCTGCAGGATCTCACCGCTGAAAAAAAAGTTCATTCGGACCGGCAGCTCCGCGCGAACGTCGAAATACTCTCCACCCTGGCGGCGCCGCTGGTGGAATTGCTTCATGCTCCGCTCAGCTCCCTAATGAACCGTCTCAGCATGGCCCTGCAATCCGGTTCGCCGGCCATATTGCAGGATGATCTTTTATCCATACAGGAAGGGATCTATCGGCTGAATCAGGTCACCACGGCGCTGGAGCGTCTCATCCAGAATCCGGAACTTTGCCGGCAGCGGGTGGATGTGTACCGCACCATGGAAAAAGCAGTCGATGTGGTGCGCATGTTGTTCAGCAGAAAAGCGGTGGAATTTCACCTGGCGGCAGAGGCAAGCAGCGCCCGCGTGCGCGGTAATGACATCACCCTGGAACAGGCGCTGATTCATATCCTGAGCAACGCCGCCGAGGCCATGCCCGATGGCGGTGTGGTCACCATACAGTGCCGGCTGGAGAAATCAGAAGGGACTTTGTATATTGTGATTCGGGATCAGGGCGAAGGGATGAGCCGGCAGGAGTGTGAGAAAGCGCTGTTGCCCTTCTATGGCACCAAGCCGGGCGATCACCTGGGTTTGGGTCTGCCCACGGCGTTCCGAATTTTTGACGTACACGGCGGCGGCATGGAGCTGATAAGCACGCCGGGCGAAGGCACGACCGTTACGATCCGGTTGCCGGTCGAATCATGGCAAGCATAACGAGGTAGGTCGGAGATGGAAAAAATGAACAGCAAAAAGAGCACCGTTCTGGTGGTAGATGATGAAAAGCAGGTGCGGGATGCCGCCGTCAAACTGTTAAAAGGCGAAGGGTACCACTGTTTTTCTGCAGACAGTGCCGCCGAGGCGATTCGGATTTATGCCAAGGAACGGCCGCTGGTGGTGCTGACCGATCTGCTCTGGCAAGAGCTCGGCAGCACCGAGGGGTTTGTCATTCTCGATGAAATACGCCGCATGGATCCGGAAGCGGTGGTGATCATGATTTCCGGCCCAGGCACGATTGCGCAGGCGGTGGATGCCCTGAAGCGGGGGGCGTTTGATTATGTGCAGAAAATGGTCTCCAGCCAGGATCTGGTGCAGGCCGTGGAGCGTGCGGTTCGTTTTGCCAAGGTGCAGCGCGAGAACCGATATCTGCGCAGCCAGCTGGATCTGGCCAACGATTCCGGATTTCTCGGTGCCATCGGCACCAGCCCGGCGTTCAAGGAGGTGCTTGAAAAAGCCAAAAGGGTGGCCCAGACCAGCGCCACGGTTTTTATCACCGGTGACACCGGCACGGGCAAGGAGGTGCTGGCGCGCGGCATGCACCGCCACAGTCCGCGTCGTGAACACCCCTTTGTGCCGGTAGCGGTCGGTGCGTTGCCGGAGACCCTGCTGGAAGCGGAGCTGTTCGGCCACACCAAGGGCGCCTTCACCGGCGCCACAGACAAAATGGGCCTGTTCGAGGCGGCGGACAAGGGCACCATTTTTCTCGATGAAATCTGTGAAGTGAATATGGATATGCAGCAAAAGCTGCTGCGTGTGCTGCAGGAGCGCACCATTCGCCGCATCGGCGGCCTGTCAGAAAAAGAGATCGATGTGCGCATCATCAGCGCCACCAACAAGGATCCGGAGGAACTCGTGCGCGAGAAAAAAATGCGTGACGATCTCTATTTTCGCCTCAATGTGGTTCGCATTCATCTGCCGCTGCTGCGCGAACGCAGCGAAGACATTGCGACGCTCTCTTATCATTTTCTCAAACAATACCGTTTCTCGGGCCTGGTCGAAGTGGAATCGATTCACAGCGATGCCCTGCTGCTGATGCAGCAATATCAGTGGCCGGGCAATGTGCGTGAATTGCAGCACACCATCGAACGCATGGTGGCGCTGGCGCAAAAGCCGGAACTCACGGTGGCGGATTTGCCGGACTATATCCGGCCTGCCAATAAAAAAGTGTTCATCCCCTCTCCGGACCCGGAACTGGGATTCAAGGAAGCCAAGGCCAAGCTGATCGAAGAGTTCGAAAAGCACTATCTCGAACGCATGCTGGTCAAGTACAACCACAACATCTCCAAGGTGGCGGAAGCCATGGGCATAAATCGCAAAACCGTGTATCGCAGCATCGAGGCCCATGATATAAAAACCGAACGCCATGCCGGAGAATCGGAATAGGCCCGCTCTGCTTCATGAACAGCGACCCTGCAACGGCACCCGGCTTTTGCAGGGTCGAAATGTGTTCTCCCCCCTTGACCAACCTCAACATCGTTGCCCTGTTGTTTTCAATCTCGCCATCACACTGCCAGGAACCATAACAGCGCGACCAACCTGCTCGCGCACCATGCGTTGTTCCTTTTCGTGACAAAAAAAACGCCCCGGACATTCCTGGCTATGCTTCGACACGACCCATCTGCCTGCATGGCATGGAGCTACCATTTGGCATCGAACAATCCAGGCTGCCGGCACAGCGTGTCAGGTGCACTCCTGGCTGTGCCGGTGGTCTGCGCGTCCGTGTATGTTTGCTGTAAAAAAAAATGCGCTCGACCATGCGTTCCCTATTCACGCCGCTCATACAGACCGGGATCTGTAACAAACAAGTTGCAGTCCAATGGCGGAGCGTCGGTTTTGATATTTATATAAATCTATAAAAAATAATATACTGAGCAGCTTTTGTAAAAAATGACAATAAATGGTAACACAATATAATCAAACTGTTAACTAAATAATTAATTCAGTAATGGTATTACTGGTTTAAATGTATAAAAAACAATAATGAACAATTAGGAGATCTATTGAAAACGAGTGGCATGGATGTTGTTAAAGCAGATGTGAAGCAAAAGCCATTATTAAACCTGCTTTCAAACTCATCCATGACAGCATACAAACGGAACTAGTGGAACTGGGTTGGTAATGATGGGAGAGGTGGATACGAAGTAACAGGCATAATGGAGTCATCATGGAAACAAACAAAGATTTGAAAAGGAGGAAACGGATCGTACTGGCTACGTCCGACCGGGGAGTCGAAGACTCCCTGCGCAAGAAATTCAGCGAGCTGCATTACGAACTGTTCACCGTGTCACGCGGCCTGGAAGCAGTGACAGAGATGCTGGATCACGACGTCGATTTGATGATCGTGGATCTGGACATGACGGGGAATGTGGGGGTGGATGTCATTCCGGTGATTCGCCGGTTGCGCCCTCGCATGCCGGTTGTGATGCTGGCCGACGATATCACGTTTCAAATCCGCAAAGTCGCCGCCGAGCAGGGGGTCACCTTTCAGACCTCCAGGCCGCGCGACCATCGTGAAACGCACGACATCGTCGAGGCGACTGAAAAGATAATCGCCAAGCGCGAATTGCTGACCGTGAATTAAGCCAAATTGGATGGCGATAGAGCTCCTTTGTTCAGCATCGTACTTTTGGCAACCGTGAATCCGCATTCAGACCGCATCTTTGTCAGGCATCCGCCATCGATTTGGCGATG
>CAZISM010000147.1:9084-12532 GCA_964541895.1 uncultured Cytophagia bacterium | reverse complement strand
CCCCGCAGATTATAATCGACAGCATGAATCCTGCCGCCACTCCAACCGTCATTTGCTTTCCAGTTCGCCCAGCCACACCTGCATAAAAGTCCGCGCCGCCGTCACGGCCTCCTTCCCGGCCCTGAAGCATAGCTTCCATTCGGCAGATTTGGCTTCGTACTCTTGATTCGCGAACCGCATCACCCCATCCTGTTGGACAAGTTTAGCGCTGAAATCGACGTCCGAGCTCATTTCCAGGAATTCCCGTATCCTGCCGGCAATGACCAACTTGAGATTTTCCGGATAAACCCGGGTCCATTCGGCGAGCGACTCTTCATATCGGCTTTGGTTTTCGGCCTTTTGGACCTGGAGCATTTGCACGATCATTTCACGCTGGCCAGGATCCTTTTCCATCGCCGCGATCTGATCCATCATCTGCTTAAAGCTAGCCTCAAGCGTTTTTTTGGTTTCAGCATTGGCGCCGGCCAAGGCCTTGCGCGATTCGGCGACGGATGCCTCCATGTCCTTGCGCTGACTGGCAAAATAGTCCTGCACAGTGGGCACGGTTTCCGGGGGTTTGGGCTTGCGCTCCATCCGGTACGCCGCATATTTGGCCGAAAACTCCGGACCGGCTGTGTACTCTTTGACCCAGGCCAGGCCCGATCTGACCACAAGGGCGCGGTCATTGGCGATCATGGCTTTGAAGGTCTGATAGGCATGGTCGTTGTAGGTGATGCCGGACTGGAGCGCGTCCAGCACCAGATCCCCTGCCTCGGGCAGGGGCACGCCCAGTCTGACGAGCGCGTCGGATTTGTTCTGAGCCAGAGCGGCTGCGAACGCAGAAAGGAGACACAGGAGCATGATTAAAAGTCGTACTCTCATCGCGAACCTCGTTTTCGGTTGGCTGCAAATTGTGGTGGAACGATCAGGCCGGCCGCAGGAGCAAACACGTCAAGCCATCGTGTCAATAATTCAGCACCTATCTCAGTTCATTGGTCTGGCCTATTATACGAAATCGCTGCCGAGCCGTCCATAGCAAAAATCTCCGCTCCGGCTATCTGAGCAGCGTCATCTTTTGCATGCGCACCAGGCTGCCGGATTTCAGCCGGCACAGATACACCCCGGCTGGCACGCTGACGCCGGTGTCGTCGCATCCGTCCCAATCCACCCGGTGAGAGCCCGCCGGATAGGTTCTGTCCGCCAGCGTACGAACACGCCGACCGAGCAGATCCACAATTTCGATGGACACGCGCGCCGGACGAGGTATTTCAAAAGTCAGGCGGGTGCCGGCATTGAAGGGATTGGGATACGCGGGATGCAGCCGCCAGTCGTCCGGCGTCGCCGGATCCTCACGATAACCGACCTGCACGGTCTTGCTGCGGGTGAGGTCGAGGAACACGGCATAGATGCCCGCGCCGTCGAATTCCACCGCCGCGGTGTTGTTATCCAGATTCACACCCGTTGCCAGTGGCGTCCAGCCATCCTGCCACCTGTAAACTCTAATCGCTCCGGATTCCGTGGCAGCCTGATAGCCGGCATCGTAGCGGATCTGCACCTGTCCTTTAAAAACCCGGCCGGCGGGGTAATAGTTCATGGCGATAAGCGCCGAGACCCGGCGCATGGAATCGGGAAGACCTTTGGTCGGTGTCGGGAAATCGGAGGCGAGGATGGCTATTTTGCTGGCCGAGGTTTTGCCCTGGTTCAAAATCAATTCGATGGGAAGGTTGGTAAAATAAGAGATCTCTCCCAGCGTCATTCTATCGATCACAATAGCCGGCTGAACGACAAAAAACTCTTCGCCGCTGCGGTCGGGCGCGGAAAAATAGATGTACCCTTCGGCAAAAGCCGGATTCGCCATCGCGGCGCTGTACAGCCCGGTGGTCAGGGTCAGCGCCTGTTTTTGTGACAGCCCGGTGGAATCGCTGATACGGATGGCCGGAGAGGAAGAAAAGCTCGGCTCTGCCAGACAGCGATAAACCGGCGCGCCGTTGGCGGTAAAACCAATGTCCGGAACGAGCGTGTAGCGGCCGTTGACCGCCTTCATTTCAATGGCGGCAGCCGAGGTGTTTGATTTCGCCAGCGCTGCATTTATGATATGTTCGACGAACAGCCAATCCGCGTGCGCCTGATGGGAAGCAAAAACCACATCGCCTGCCTCTGCGTTGAAAAGCTTCATGTGTCCCGCTGCCGTGGTTATGCCGTGGTTGAGGATTCTCCCTGTTCCATGTTTGGTCAGGCTCACCCGGGCGCCCTGCACCGGCCGGGCTTCCCTGGTAAAGTGAAAATCGAGGCGCGGCCGCGTCGTCGTGGTGGCGTGAAGATCGAATCCCATCATGTCACCCACGGAAAAATCGGGTCTGTTCCAGTCGGCGTTGGGCCCTTCCATCACCGCATTGGGCAAAATGCCAAGATCGCGGGGCCGGTGAATGACCGCGATCAGGTCATTCTGGAAGTTGTCGTAATTCGACTTAAAAAGATCCCAGCCGTTGCGGTTGCGGGATTGATAATGCTCGGTCAAGCGGTAATCGTTGAACCGCTGATCCGTGGAACGATAATCGGCCATTTCCGAGCTAAAGGGATCGTTAAAGTCGAGTTGATTGTCCATAAAGCTGAAATTGATATTGGGAAATATCCTTTCCTGGAGAAGGTTCTCATATTCGTCGCGAAAATTCAGGGCATAATGGCCGAATTCGTGGACGAGGCTGGCGACCGTGACCGGGATGGAGGGATTGATAGTATCGTCATCATAGAGACGCTGCGCCTGGACGACGCCGCCGGCCTGGTTCGAGTAAAAAGCGGGCGGCAGTTGGATCGCCTTGTCACTGGCGTACCGGATGCCGTTGGCAATGGCAGAAGGCCAGCATGTGTTTTCGGCGTGGAACCGGATATCCGCTGTTTGCCAGCGGTCGCCATTGTCGAAAATGGCCACCGAATCGATAAAGGCCTGGCCATTGGTCACATCGTACAGCAGGTTGCTCGCCCGCCGAAAAGCGGATTGCAGGTTGGCGATATAAGCCGGAGAGGCCAGCCATTCGATGCTGGCGATCAGACTGAAGCCGACAGAAGTGTGCTTGAGGAACATTTTCGTGGTGTCGGCAGCTTCGCTGGCCAACGTGGCTGCCATGACCCTGCCGTTCTGATCCAGATGGAGATTGTCCACAAGTATCTTGTGCATGAATCGCGTTTTGGCGGTGCGGTTGCTTTTCATCGCCGGCTCAGTTGCGGCGGTGGCGCGGATGAACAGAGGCATGCCGGGATGATAAACACGCCCGACCGGCAGTCGCAGCAACCCCTTGTCATCGGTCGATTTATTTTCGATGAAGGTGAGGGGATTGACGATATTGGCCAGATCGATATGATATAACGTAAAGACTATATTGCGGATCGGCTGCTCTGCATAGAATTGCGGATCAGCCAGCAATTTGACGATCATCATGTCGGCCGTCTTGATTTTGGTCACATAGGCATC
>CAZISM010000147.1:6015-8984 GCA_964541895.1 uncultured Cytophagia bacterium | reverse complement strand
TCCATGGCGAATTTGTTGGCGCTCAAAGGACGGGCGGACCAGACAAAGCCATTGCCAGCGGCGTTGAGCTTGCTGATAAAGGCGCTTCCGTTGGTGGTAAAAGCGCCCGGCGTGGTGGGGACCGGGCCGTAACCGCTGACAATAGCGCAGCCGGCGGCGTCCACCGCTATATCCAGTCCTTCATTGGAAGCGTCGTTGCCCAGGAACGTCGAGTAGATCATCGATTCCGCGCCTGACTTGGCCGGATCGATTTTGGTTACAAAGATATCCCCTTTGCCCTGATAGGTTCGTTGCATTGCTCCGGCAGTGGTGGGAAAACCGGAAGCATTGGTTTTGCCGGTCACATAGGCACAGCCGTTCCCATCCACGGCCACTTGATTGCCATAGGTATCGGCCAGGCCGCCCAGATGGGTCGAGTAGAGCAGCGAGGCGGCGCCTGATCTGGATGGATCGATTTTGGTTAAAAAGGCGTCGAAATAGTAACCAGGCTTATTTGGCAGAAAGCCATTCTTGACAGGGAAATCGGCTGAGAATTCGCTGCCGGTGACATAGAGGCGGTCGGCAGCGTCCACCGCGATACCGCGGCCATAGTCTTCCTGTTTTCCGCCCAAATAAGAAGAATAATAGAGGCGGCCGGAGGAATCGAGGACCGCGACAAAGGCATCGGATTTGTTGGGATCGGTCATCGCTGACTGAAAGCCGTTTTTAAAAGGAAATCCCTCATAGACGGCGGCGGTCGCAGGATCGTCGTTCGAGCTGGTCCGGCCGGTGATGCAAGCGCGGCCGCGGCTGTCGACAGCGATGGCGTTGCCGCTGTCGTCCCAGCGGCCGCCAAGATAGGTCGAGTAAACAATGGCAGTGCCCTGGGGGTTGATTTTGGTGATAAAAACGTCAGAGAGATTGGAAAACATGCCGGGGAATAGGGCGCCCTGATGGGCGTTGATGGCGGGGAAATCGGTCGACACCGTAGAGCCTGTCACATAGGCACATCCGCGAGCGTCAACAGCCACCGCCAGGCCGGTGTCGGTGTCGCGACCGCCGAGATAGGTGGCGTAGATGATTTCAGGATCTATGATGAGCGGCCTTCTGTGATCGTAGGATCCAAGCGCGAATTGAACCCCCTGATCGGCTGTCAGGGTGTACTCCGCTGCCACAGTCTGTCGATCCGCTCCCCTCTCCTGCCATGCCTGAGGTTGGCGAAAGTGCAATTCATGGCCGCTGGTGGCCACAACGAGGCTGCCGTCGCGGTTTTTCCGCACCTGATCCGCGCCGTGGAACCGGAAACGGATGTCCCGCGGATCCGCTCCTGCCGCGATTTCAAAATCGAATTCAATGTTGTCGTTTTTCAGGTGATAGATCAGGTCAATACCGGGATATACCGTTTGGTATTTCACATGCCGGTAATGAGGGACAGCGGTCAGCCAGCGGGCGGGATCGTTGCCGATGCAATAATTGGATTTCGAAGCCAGCATATCGCCGCCCAGTGATGGCGCAGCCGGCTGAGCCCCTTCCAGCTTGATGGACAGTGCGGCAGGCTGCGTCTCTGCTGATGTCGGCGCCAGGTACAGAACGGCCTCCGAGGCGGCCAGCTGCAACATCAGCCGACTACTGCGGTGGATAAAATCGACTCCGGCAGCAGCCTGTCCCATGTTTTTTTCAAAATAGGCGAAAATGACAGCCAGTGATTGAGGACGGCCGGATGTTGACATGGTTGAGGGGGCCGGGCGGAACCAGAAAAGGGCGGCGCAGAGACAGAAAGCGATGCTGAAGGAAAAAATACGAAGAAAGCAGGGGATCGTCGTGGAGCCTTTTGAACGCAGGTCTTGATTGCTCATGAGTCTCACCTCCTGAAAGGGGTTGGCTCAGTGGGTATCAGTGTAAACGATCGGGTAGATTATTGATGCATCGAAAGGACTCTAAATTATTTCAGCAGCCTTGGCCTGCCGCGTGAGAAGAATACTTGAATCTGCATGGTATTATAAATCTGGCCACAGCAAGGCCTTGCCGGACTCTAATCATCCCATCGAAAAAGTAGCCAATCAGCATCTGAAAATCAAGCGAATTTTAAATCGACCTTTCCCTCGCGGCATCGACGATGCAGAGAAGGGTGAACTTTTCACAACCAAAGAAGTAATGGCACCATTATCTGAAACAATCCATGGCGAATAACAAAACATGAATAGGCCAACAGCCCGTCACTTAGCGAATACCTCTCGGCCGCAGGACGATCTATGGTGGTCGAAAAATGGTTCATCGTTCAGTACAAAATATATTATGCAGTCCCTCCAGTAATTACAGGGTTTTCACATTTCTTAGCAGTGCAACGGAAAACAGAACAGCGATACCATTGATGGTTGGTATGATGAAAATCACCGGAATGACCGGGGCGCCTGCCCTTGCCATGAAAAGGATTTTTGCGGTCAGGGCCGTCATGAGCAGGGCCAGGAAGAGAGTATAGATAACCGTGAACAGATAGCCGTGGTCGAGGCCAAAACCCGGGATGGGATTAAAAAAGCTCTTGCATATATGGCTAAACAATATTACATTTCTAAAAATATAGAAATGAAAAGAGGCTGCTATGGCAGAACCAATCGACATTATTAAAGCCATTTCGGATCACGGGCGATTACGCATCCTGAAAATACTGGAAATAAGAGACCTCTGCGTCTGCGAAATAACAGAGGTGATCGGACTGGCAACATCGACCATATCTTCGCACCTCAACGTCCTGAAAAATGCCGGCCTCATCAAAGACGAAAAGGACGGCAAGTGGATAAATTATCGAATGAATGTAAATCCCGAACCGTTCTTTGCCGAGTTGTGGCCGGTTATCTCAAAGCGTCTTGACGAAGATCCTATAGTCTCCGGAGATAAAAATAAAGTTCGATTCGTTGATCGCTCTACTATTTGCGGCACTGGAAAGTGAGGCGTGATAGGCAGGACCGAATTTCATTACGATAGTTTTTATT
>CAZISM010000147.1:0-5915 GCA_964541895.1 uncultured Cytophagia bacterium | reverse complement strand
CATCGCTTCGAAAGGATATCGAATATAATGGACTGGAAGAAGGAATACAAATCACTGCTCTGGATTATCGGAGTCTTTATCTTTCTTTATTATTTGCCCATCGGCACGAAACGGTTCGACAATGCCGTCATGGAGGCGTTCTATCTTGTCAAATGGTACGCCCGTGAACATGTTCTGTTGTGTCTCATTCCCGCTTTCTTCATTGCCGGTGCTATCGGCGTGTTCATCAGCCAGGAATCCGTGATGAGATATCTTGGCCCCCGCGCCAACAAAGCGCTTGCCTACGGAGTTGCTTCCGTATCGGGAACCATACTTGCCGTTTGTTCCTGCACCGTGCTGCCGCTCTTTTCCGGGATCTATACAATGGGAGCCGGCCTTGGGCCGGCAACGGCATTTCTTTATTCCGGGCCTGCCATCAACGTGTTGGCTATCATCCTCACTGCAAGGGTGCTGGGCGTGGAAATCGGTATAGCCCGCGCAGTCGGCGCTATAGTGTTCAGCGTCGTAATTGGTCTCCTGATGCACTGGATATTCAGGCAGGAAAAAAGAGAGGCCTCAGACGGACCTGTACTATTGGATGAAACAAAAGCAGGGCGACCGCTTTGGCAGACCATCATATACTTTTTCCTCATGATTGCCATCCTTGTTTTCGCCAACTGGGGCAAGCCCACGGATGCTGGTGGATTCTGGGACTCGATGTACTCCATCAAATGGTACCTGACCGGGGCAAGCGCTCTTGGACTCGCGATCGTTTTGGGGCTATGGTTCGGGATGAGCTGGCTTCGCCTTTCGCTGGCAGCGTTGCCCGTGATTCTATTAAAGCTCTTTACTCCTGCCGAACCGGTCCTGCTTTTCGCTGCTGGTTCCATCGGGCTCGCTGTCATTACCGCTGTCGATAAAGGCGAAGCAGGCGACTGGTTCGCCTCTACATGGGATTTTGCCAAAAAAATATTGCCGCTTCTGTTGATCGGCGTATTCATCTCCGGAATGCTTCTTGGCAGAGTCGGACAGGAAGGGGTGATTCCTTCGGACTGGGTCAGCACGGCCGTTGGCGGTAATTCACTTTTTGCCAATTTCTTCGCAGCTCTCGCCGGCGCCTTTATGTATTTCGCTACCTTGACCGAGGTCCCCATCCTTCAGGGACTAATTGGCAGCGGTATGGGCAAAGGTCCTGCACTGGCGCTGCTGCTGGCGGGGCCGGCGCTTTCGTTGCCAAGCATGCTGGTATTGCGGTCCGTTTTGGGAACCAAAAAAACTGTCGTTTTTATTTCACTCGTGGTGGTCATGGCCACAATGACCGGCCTGTTGTTTGGACTGATTTTCTAAAACAGTGGAGAAACAAATATGAAACAACTTCAAATCCTCGGCATGGGATGCCCGAAATGCAACAAGCTTACGGAGATGGCGGAACAGGCCGCGAAGGAGCTGGGCATCGAATATACCGTCGAAAAAGTAAATACGATTGATGAAATAAAAAAATTTCGCGTGATGATGACCCCGGCTCTGGCTGTCGATGGTGTCGTCAAGGTATACGGCCGGGTTCCCGGGATCGAAGAACTAAAAAAAATGATAGGATGAGCAAAGAGATGATAAAAAGGTCAGATGAAGAAATTCGCGAGGCCGTCAGGAAGCGATACGGCCATGCAGCGAAACAGGATAGTTCGTGCTGTGGATGCGCGCCTTCCTGTTGCAGCGGGGATACACCGGTTGCTGACCATATGCAGACCTCTGCACAGCTGGGTTATTCTGAGGCCGAATTGAGCAGCGTTCCGAGTGGATCAAACCTCGGACTCGGCTGCGGAAATCCGCAGGCCATTGCAGCACTCCAGCCGGGCGAGGTGGTGCTTGACCTGGGCAGCGGCGCCGGTTTCGATTGTTTTCTCGCAGCACAGCAGGTCGGGCCGACGGGGAGCGTTATAGGTGTTGACATGACGCCGGATATGGTGGCAAAAGCCCGGGCCAACGCTGCACAGGACGGGTATCAAAATGTCTCTTTCCGATTGGGTGAGATCGAAGCGCTGCCCGTCGCAAATGATACAGTTGATGTGATCATCTCGAATTGCGTGATCAACCTGTCTCCGGACAAGGGGGCGGTTTTTGCAGAGGCATTCCGCGTGCTGAAACCGGAAGGGCGACTTGCCATTTCGGACGTCGTTGCCACGGCCGAGCTTCCACAGGAGATCCGAGGCAATCTCGATCTTTACGCGGCATGCGCGGCAGGTGCTCTATCGATCCGTGAAATAGAATCATTGCTCGATCGTGCGGGATTCATTGACATAAAAATCAAACCCAAGGACGAAAGTCGCAGTTTTATCAAGGATTGGGTGCCCGGCCGAAACCTTGAAGAGTATATCTTGTCCGCTGTGATAATGGCGAGAAAGCCCGGCAAATAATTACTGGACGAATTTATGGTTCAGGACAAGATCGCGGCAATTCTATTCATCATTTAATGGCTTTTAATCGGAGGCAAGATGGGAACAGCGAAAAAATTATCGCTTGTTGATCGATATCTGACGTTATGGATTTTCCTGACCATGTTCGCCGGCGTCCTGCTGGGATATCTTTATCCGGCCATGGCAGGCTTCTGGGATCGGTTCAAGTCAGGCACCACCAACATCCCAATCGCCATCGGATTAATTTTGATGATGTATCCGCCGCTCGCCAAGGTGCGCTATGAGGAGTTGCCGAAAGTGTTTCGCCATTGGAAAGTGCTGTCGCTTTCGCTGGTACAAAACTGGCTGGTGGGTCCTCTGCTGATGTTTCTGCTGGCGATCATCTTTCTCCGCGGCTATCCGGAGTATATGACCGGACTTGTTCTCATCGGCCTGGCCC
Source organism: uncultured Cytophagia bacterium (assembly GCA_964541895.1). GTDB lineage: Bacteria > Zhuqueibacterota > Zhuqueibacteria > Residuimicrobiales > Residuimicrobiaceae > CAZISM01. The sequence continues at coordinate 3,083 of CAZISM010000147.1, read as the reverse complement.
GCTGTATCGCCATGGTCATCGTCTGGAACGAGCTCGCCCAGGGGGACACAGAATACTGTGCCGGTCTGGTTGCGCTCAATTCGCTCTTTCAGGTTTTTTTCTATTCGCTCTATGCGTGGATTTTCATCACCCTGTTGCCGCCGCTGCTGGGCTTGAAAGGCATGGAGGTGCACATCACCATTGCGGAGATTGCGAAAAGCGTGTTCATCTATCTGGGCATACCCTTCGTAGCCGGTATGGGCACCCGTTTTGCGTTGATTCGCCTCAGGGATAAAGAGTGGTACCATGACCGGTTTATCCCCAGAATCAGTCCCATTACTTTGATCGCACTGCTGTTTACTATTTTTATCATGTTTACCCTCAAAGGTGAATATATTGTAAAATTGCCGCTGGACGTATTGCGCATAGCAATTCCTTTGATGATATACTTTGTGGTCATGTTTCTGGTTTCGTTCTATATGAGCTGGCGCGCCGGTGCTGATTACCGGCAAACGACCACGCTATCTTTTACCGCGGCCAGCAATAATTTCGAGCTGGCCATCGCCGTCGCCATAGCCGTATTTGGAATCAACAGCGGCGAAGCCTTTGCGGCTGTCATCGGCCCGCTGGTGGAAGTGCCGGTTCTGATCGCCCTGGTCAATGTCGCGCTGCGGCTGCGTCACAAATTTCAGTCTTTTTGACTTTTCGCACTAAACTCCGGCCACGTAAACCGGCAGCGCTATCATAAAACTGAGGATTGTCATGAAAAGGAATTTTATAAAGTTTGCCCTCGCTGTGTCCGTGCTTGTACTGCCATCATGCAACGGCTCGGATAAAAGCGTGCCGGACAGCTCAAAGAAATCCGAACCGCCTGCAAAAATAACCTTTATCGAACTGGGATCGGTCAATTGCATCCCCTGCAAAGCCATGCAGCCGGTGATGAAAGCCATTGAGGAAAAATACGGCGATCAGATCAAAGTGGTATTTTACGACGTCTGGAAAGCCGATCAGAAAAAGTATGCCCAGGAGTACAAGATCCGCCTCATTCCCACGCAGGTATTTCTGGATAGTACTGGCAAAGAGATCTTGCGCCACGAGGGATTTTTCCCCGAAACCGAGATTGACACACTGCTACAGTCGCATGGATTGAAACCGGCCAAACGGGAAAATGAATCGTGATCGATACCTTATTTAGCTGTCTCAGCGGTTTACTGTCGGGCAGTTTTTCATTGGCCTTGCTGGCTTCCCTGATTTGGGGCATTCTGAGCATCCTGCTCAGCCCATGCCATCTCTCCAGCATCCCCCTGATAATCGGCTACATCACAAGCTGCGAAAATAAAAGCACACGCAGTTCCTTTTCATTGGCTCTGGTCTTCGCCTTTGGCATTTTGATCACTATTGCGCTTGTGGGTGTTATCACCGCATCGCTCGGGCGGTTGATCGGTGATGTGGGGGTCTGGGGCAACATTCTGGTGGCTGTGATTTTCCTGGTCATGGGTTTGTACCTCCTCGATGTCATCTCCCTGAACTGGGGAGGCACGGCGATCAGTTCACAAAAGGGCGGTTATCTTGGAGCGTTCAGCCTTGGCCTGCTATTTGGAATAGGACTCGGTCCATGTACCTTTGCGTATCTGGCGCCGGTGCTGGGTATTGTGTTTAGCTTGGCCCAGACCAGCTGGCTCAAACCATTGCTATTGATTCTCGCCTTTGCCGTCGGCCATTGTTCAGTGATCGCGCTGGCCGGCGGACTCGGCCAATGGGTGCAAAATTATCTGAACTGGAGCTCCCACTCACGTTCGACAAGAATGGTCAAAAAAGTTGCCGGCGTACTTGTGTTGCTGGGTGGTGTATATTTTCTGGTTACAGCCTTTCTGAACTAAAAAGGAAAATATATTTATGAAAATCCTCATTCTGTGCACCGGCAACTCCTGCCGCAGTCAGATGGCGGAGGGCTTGCTGAAATCATTCGACTCTCGGTTGCAAGTTTTCTCAGCCGGAACTGCTCCTGCAGAGATCGTCCATCCAAAGGCGATCCAGGTCATATCAGAATTGGGAATCGACCTCTCCGGTAACCGCCCCAAGCACGTCGATCAATTTCTCAACCAATCATTTGATTACGTGATAACCGTATGTGATGACGCCAACGAAACGTGCCCGGTTTTTACCGGTTCTGTAAGGACCAGACTGCATATCGGATTTACAGATCCCGCTTCCGCTTCAGGCAGCGACGAGTATATTTTGAGTGTATTCCGAAACGTTCGGGATGAGATCAGGATGAAATTCCTCCATCTCTATCAGAAAAATATTATAAAGGAGATGACCATGTCGACAAAATCATGGGGCTTTATTGGAGCGGGCAGAGTGACGCGCATCCTGCTGGAAGGTTTCAAGCGGGCCGACCGACTGCCGGAACATATTGTGGTCTATGATATCAACCCCGAAGTAACGATTCAATTGCAGAACCAGTACCCCGGTATTGCAATGGCTGACACCCCGGCAGAGGCTGCACAACAGGACTATGTATTCCTGGCGCTTCATCCGCCGGCGATGAATTCTGGTATGGATGCGGTAAGGAATGTTCTCAATAAAGACGCGATAGTCATCTCTCTTGCGCCAAAGTTCACGATAGAAAAGTTGACTGGCGGGCTTGCCGGCTTTGCTCGCGTCGCACGCTGGTTGCCCAACGCAGCCACCTGCATTGGTCATGGCCACAATCCCTGTGCTTTTTCTTTATCCCTTTCGCCGGTTGAACAGGCAGAGCTGTCGTCATTATTTTCGAGTGTCGGCGATTGTATCAGAGTAACGGAAGAAAAGATAGAAGCGTACGCGATGATTATTGCTATGGGGCCTACCTATTTCTGGTTTCAGTGGCAAAAGCTCTTTGAGCTCGGCAAAGGCTTTGGGCTATCCGAAGAGGAATTAAAGGCCGGCATTCCTGCCATGTTGAATGGAGCAGTTCAAACATACTTTGCATCTGGCCTGACACCCGATCAGGTTATCGATCTCATTCCGGTAAAGCCCATGGCCGAGGATGAATCAACCATCAAAACTGCGATGGAAACCAGGCTCACAGCTCTTTATCAAAAGCTCAGGGGATGAGCAAA
>CAZISM010000146.1:0-12548 GCA_964541895.1 uncultured Cytophagia bacterium | reverse complement strand
CCTGGCAAGCCCGCGCCAAAGTCATTCGCGATGTTTCGCGCGAGACGCTGGAAACCTCGGCGGCGATGTATCTCGGCATGAAATCCGTGCTGCAAAAACACGGCGCCAGCGGAATTACCATCAATTGCCTCGGCGGATTTTACGGCGGGCACATTCACGCTTACCCGTGTCTGGGCTTTTACGAACTGAACAACGAAGGGCTGGTCGGCGGCTGCGAGTGCGATGTGCGCTCGGCCAGCACGATGCTGGCGATTGGCGCCCTCAGCGGCGGGCGCCCCGGCTACATTTCCGACCCGGTGATTGACACAGCCAAAAGGCAAATCATTTACGCCCACTGTGTGGCCGCGGACAAGGTGTTTGGACCGCAGGGGAACACGAATCCAATGGAAATTCTCACCCACTCCGAAGATCGCCAGGGGGCTTCAGTGCGTTCGCTGATGCCAGTGGGATACATGACCACGACGGTGGAGTGCGACTACAAGCGCCAGGAAATTCTGCTTCATCGCGGCAAAGCCGTGGCGAATGATCCGGACGACCGCGCCTGCCGCACCAAGCTTTGCGCCGAGCCGGTGGGCGATATTGAAAAGCTGTTCCGGGAATGGGACCAGTGGGGCTGGCACCGCGTGACGTTTTACGGTGATCTGAAGGAACCCGTTTACGCTTTTGCGGACGCCATCGGTTGGAAGGTGGTGGAAGAAGCGTAAGCGAAGTCAGCCACGCAGTGAGTCATTGAAACAGGGTCGGCACCACGCCGGCCCTTTTCTTCTGGTTCCCAAGCTCTGGCCAGGGAACCCCATTGTGGTCAGAAGCACTGCTTCCTGTCACGCGCTTGCTCGCAAAGCAGAGCTTTGTTGACAAGTGCGTTCCCAAGCACCGAGACCGGGTGATCATCACGCGAATTGATTTATGCTATGACGCAAGAATTTCCGCGCATGATCTCTTTCACCCAGTCTCTCGAGCTTGTGAACGAGAGCGAAACGATGGGCATTCAGGTGGACTATATTCCGTTCAGCGAAGTAAACGAAGCCTGGGCCGCCGCCGACCGCGATGCCGCCAAAGCGGTTGCCGATACCTGGCAAGCCCGCGCCAAAGTCATTCGCGATGTTTCGCGCGAGACGCTGGAAACCTCGGCGGCGATGTATCTCGGCATGAAATCCGTGCTGCAACAACACGGCGCCAGCGGGATTACCATCAATTGCCTCGGCGGATTTTACGGCGGGCACATTCACGCCTACCCGTGCCTCGGTTTTTATGAACTGAATAACGAAGGGCTGGTCGGCGGCTGCGAGTGCGACATGCGCTCGTCCAGCACGATGCTGGCGATTGGCACCCTCTGAAGAGCTGGGTATCCGGCGCTTGACAGAGGATGGTTTTTTGACCGCGACTGTATCTGATTATTCCCGTTTTATTTGCAATCACGTTTTGCTGCTGCGCCATGTCTCACCATAGCGCTCTCGCCTATTTGCAATCTTTATGAATTTTTGTTTGATTTTGTCCGCTTAAAATGCTACTATTCTGGTTCGTGAGAGGAAAAGAGGGCCTCATGGATGGCTTTGTGGCCGGAAATGGCGATGGGCGAGGGTGTTTGCCTTTTTTTTGCAATCTGGGATAAATCAAAATTCCTATCCATTTAACTGGATTTCGCATTGATTGCATCCGAAAATAAGAGTTGGCTGCCGATTGTTCAGAATTTACGCGGCTATCGGCCGTCCTGGTTTTTCAAAGACCTCGTCGCCGGTCTCACCCTTACCGCCATTCTGGTTCCTGTCGGCATGGGCTACGCCCAGGCAGCCGGCTTGTCCGCTATATACGGTTTATACGCCACCATTGTCCCGCTGATCGCTTATGCGATTTTCGGCCCCAATCGCATTCTCATTCTCGGCCCTGATTCGGCACTGGCTGCCATGATCGCGGCCACGGTGTTGCCGCTGGCCGCCGGCAGTCCGGAGCGCGCCATTGCGCTGGCCGGCATGCTCTCCATCATGACCGGGTTGCTCGGCATTGCTGCCGGCTTGCTCAAATTGGGATTCATCACCGATCTGCTCTCCAAACCGGTGCGTTACGGTTATCTGAACGGCATTGCCCTCACGGTAATCATCGGCCAATTGCCCAAACTATTGGGATTTTCGGTCCATGCAGATAGCCTGGTTGAGGAAATGGTCGCTCTGGTGCAAAGCCTGGTACAGAACGGCATTCATGGTGCAAGTGCACTGATCGGCATTTCCAGTATGATCGTCATTCTGGCGTGCAAACAATGGCTGCCGCGGATTCCCGGCGTGTTGCTTGCCGTGGTCGCGGCTACTCTGGCAACTGGATGGTTCGATTTAGCAGCACAAAACGGCGTTGCCGTGGTCGGCGCTCTGCCGCAAGGATTGCCGTCATTGATTCTACCCTCTGTACCTGTAGAAGAGTGGGGCTCGTTGTTGCTCGGCGCTGCAGCCATTGCGCTGGTTTCGTTCGCCGAGATGAGCGTGCTGTCGCGCACCTTTGCCATGCGCGCCGGTTACCGCTGTGACGAGAATCAGGAGTTTATCGCTTTGGGTATTGCGGATGTGGCAACCGGTTTGTTCCAGGGATTTCCGGTCAGTAGCAGTTCGTCACGCACACCGGTGGCCGAATCCGCCGGCGCCAAATCGCAAATCACCGGATTGGTGGGCGCGTTGTGCATTGCCCTGTTGTTGATCTTTGCTCCAGGGCTATTGCGCAACCTGCCGCTGGCTGCTCTGGGCGCTGTCGTTATCGCGGCCTGCCTGGGCATTGTAGATATTCGCGGTGTGCTCCGGCTCTATCACATGCGCAGCAGCGAATTCTTTTTATCCTTGATCTGTTTTGTCGGCGTGGCTTTTCTCGGCGTGATTCAGGGAATTTTTATCGCTGTGGCGCTGGCGCTGTTGGGCCTCATCTGGCGCGCCTGGCGGCCGTATCATGCCATCCTCGGCAGGCCGGCTAAAGTGTCCGGTTACCACGATATCTCCCGTTACCCTGAAGCCCAACAGATACCGGGCCTGGTGCTGTTTCGCTGGGACGCGCCGTTGTTTTTCGCCAATGCAGAAATTTTTCTGGAAAAAGTACTGGCGGCCGTTGCCAACGCCAAAACACCGACTCGCCGGATTGTGGTGGCGGCAGAACCGGTCACGGACATCGATCTGACCGCTGCGGACATGCTGGTAGAGCTGGACAACCAATTGCATCAAGCCGGTGTGGAACTGTGTTTCGCAGAAATGAAGGATCCGGTCAAGGATCGGTTGAAACAATATGGCCTGTTCGGCAAATTCGGTATGGAAAAGTTCTTTCCGACTATCGAGCAAGCGGTGGAGCAGTTTCTGAACGAGAGAGGCAAGGTAGAACACTGAATTTTCTAAACATTCTTTTTTCTGTTTTTCCTCGCACTGATATTTTATAAAAGTAACAGAAGGCCCTCTTTTTCGTATACTTGATACAAAACCAGCCGAGCCGTGATGATGATAAACTGATTATATCCTGAGAAAAGAATGGCTATGAGTGTACCTGGACATTCTTTCCTGATCATGCAACAATGGAGGTTATAAAAGCTGACAGCAATTATTATTTTTCATATGAAGGTGCTCCAAACGGTAAATTTGACAATTGTACCCCAAAAGTTCTCTATTGGATTTTGTGAAGATACTGCATATCAATCCATATCAAAACAAATCAGGGCTATTGTCTTCAAATAGCGCGGATCAGATCGGAGCGGACCTGGATATTTGGCTAAATAAAATTGCGGGTTGGGAATTGGGGTCATACCAGCTCAACTCATTTATATATATTGTGTTAAAGAAAAAAACCTTTGAAACAGGCCTCTGGATTTCAGCACAGGCCCTGCAGAGCGCCTCAACCCTGGCGGCCTTTGATCTCCATTTTCAGCATATCATCGGACTGCCGCTATACCCCTTCGCATAAGCCGCTTGTGCCTATGCCTTGCCGTCAGGTTTCCACTGTGAAAATCAGAATATCCGAAAATATGATAAAAGGACAACCATCGTGCAAATGCGAAAAAAAAGTTTTGCGTAGAAGGTATACCGGGAACGGCATCCGCACAAGGGTGTCGTTCGTCTACGTCTAGACGATGAACGGGCCAGCAAAAAGATTGAAACGGTGCAGCGATTGCTCGAAGGTTATGCGGTGCGATTGGCTGGCCAGTTTATGACGGTCACAGAACCACAAGTCCGGGTTGCTCATATGTAGCGGGAGTTCTATTTGCCAGTAGTGGTTGCCCAACAAGCGCATCCAGCAGAACGGCGAATTTAGGTTGTCCGGCGAAGCTTTACAAAGAACTCTTGCCCTTTATTCGCCTGCTCATTTGCCTTTTGCCTAGATGTATCTTGAATGGTTAAATTGACACGCAAAAAGAGGGCACGTCGATTAATGATTTTTGCTGAAATCCCATTGGTCTCCACAATTTCCCAATCATCAAAATCCCCCCATTCAACCAATCCAAAAGGCATATTATACCACTTTTGAATCACATATTCATACAGTTGCAAATCATCTTTACGAGAACATTTCCAATCCAGCAAAGCAGGCAATACCTGTTCTTTGGGATATGGTTTGGATCGATCCACGACGTGCTCAGCTTGATAATTGAGAACGTGACGCGGCAGTATTTCGGGATGAACGAAAACCAATTGGCAATCCTGATCAAAGTGAAAAAGGGTATCAGGCTGATGACCTGCGGTGCCAAATTCGTCTGCTCTGACTCCGGGAGGAAATGGTGGAATATAATATCGAATGCGGCCATGGAATTTGTCGCGCGTCAACAATGTGGACGGCATGACCCGATCACCGCTTTGCGCCTTATAATCGGCCACTGCTTGAGGCAGCGTCATCACGGTTGCGCCACGCTGTTTAGCAAAGCGAAGCCATGCCGCGATCATGTCATACATTGCCTCAGACTCACGCTTATCCGCACCCTCGTCAGAACGCTGTTTCCCTGGAAAAATAAACGGCCCATTGGCTTCCTCATGCAAACAGCAATAAACACGTTCGTTCCAGGGTGTATTGGCCACCAGTTCATCAAAAGCTTTCTGGAAGTAGGTAATGTTCCTGCCCCAGTCAAGGTTCCGGGAGCGAATCATTTCTATCGGGTCAAAAGCAAAGTTGATGGCCTGACCTGTGTGATATACCTTATGAAGATCACGCAATGTCCAGGGAATGCCGACCATATCGGCCTTGCCCTGCGCTGGGGTAAATTCGGTCTTCTCCGAAAGATAGAACATCCCCCACGGACATCCCCAATGGGTGATGCCATCGACGCCAATTTGCTGATCACAAAATCCCCATTCTCCCTCAATATTGTTTTTCGCACGACGGGAAAGCTCTTTAGAGCTATTGTGACGGGCAACACCTGCGATATTGATTTTCGACCACGGAAACAGTCTCCGCCACTCTGCAAAGTCAGGTATAATGCCATGACCATGAACGACAATGTCATCACCGAACTTTTCATGGAACGCCGTCAAGATCTCGTGTTGCTTTCTGGCTATTTCCAATCCAAGCTGCCAATTGACCGGAACGCCTTCTGCATGAACCACTTCGGCCATGCGCTGCATCGCATCTGGCATATTGTACCATTGTGAACATGTGAACGTTAAAATCACTTTGCTTGGATCGACAGGGCAAGATGATGATTCCGCTGCACTTTCTTGATTCTGACTAGCATCCAATGCTTTTCCAGTTACGCCAGCATTTGCCGCCATTGCCAGACCAATAATGCCCTGACTTGTCTTTATGAAATGTCGACGTGATTTATTCATCATTATTTCCTCCGTATCACTTTTTACCTCATCCTCTAAACAACCTCCGGATGCTCAGAATACAGATTCCTACAAATATCCATGGTTTGGGTACTAAATGATGCAATACTATGCCCTTACAGCGGTGGCCTAACAATCGGCTGAGCATCGAGTGCCTGTGCCCTCGCTCCGCTCGGGCAGAACCAAGGTATTAACCGGAGGCCGGTCCTCCACCCTTATCCCAACCACTGCGACACCGGTTACGTTCCGCGAAACCCGCAGTCATTTTGCAAGCTAAAAAAAAGTCGATCTCGGAAAGAAAAAGAGCGTTGTTTGGGGAATCGTCGTAGTCTTTTGACTTAATATACGGCGAACAAGTCGGCTTTTAAAAGTAATATACAAGATTTTTTTCAGATGATGCAGGTTCTTTTTAAAGTTATACTAAACGAGTATGATAATCAACTTTGACATGAAAGCAATTGGGGTCGGACCAAATCAACTCATTTATATACATTGTGTTAACGATAGAAATGCCTTAAAAACAGGCCTTACAATCCATAATTATGCCTGCAAATTGCATTCTAACCTGACTAATTCATAAACCACTGAGTGAGTCGAGAGCGCGGAGTTGCTCTTTAATGTTTATGGAATCCTTAACTGAGCGATTCGTGCTCAAAAAGCCGCCGAAGCGAGACGCTTCGGCCACACCAATCGTTCAATTCAGGAGAATAATTCTCGACTAAAAAATTTTCATTTTCCGCTCTCAATCCGAGCGCGATTATTTCATGTTCTATTCTCTCAGCGTCCCTCGTGTGTGCTCGGCAGTGATTGATTGAGTCAGGAAAAAGAGCTTGACTCGCGCGCATTTGTGAACTATATTTGGATTGATAATGAACCATAGTATGAATCAATATGGAGCCGTAATGAAATCAATCAGCGTGCATCAGTTAGATGAAGAGCTGGCGCGCAAGCTTGAGCAGCGCGCTGAGGAGCAAAACCAGAGCCTGAATAAGACGATCAAGCAGCTGCTGCGTCAGGCCCTCGGATTGGAGCGGACAAAGAAAAACAGTGTTGATTTCAGCGATCTTTGTGGCGTTTGGTCTGAGGATGAACTGATGCAATTTGAAAGTCAGACGGCTGAATTGAGCGAGGTGCGGCGCGAGGAGTGGCTATGAGACTGCTCGTTGATACCAATGCGCTCAGCCGGTTTTTTGCAGGTGACCAGCGCGTGCTGGCAGCGCTGATGCAGGCTGAGCATGTCTACCTCTCCGTTTTTGTTCTTGGCGAGCTTTATGCAGGATTCTCCGGCGGCAGCCGGGAGCGGGAGAATCGCGAACTGCTGCAGCGGCTTATCGACAAGCCGACTGTGGTGCTGCTGGAGGCGAATGCCGAGACCGCGGCATACTTTGGCCGTCTTAAGCAGCAGCTAAAGGTTATCAGCAGGCCCCTTCCGCTCAACGATGTCTGGATTGCAGCGCACGCCTTGCAGAGCGCCTCGACCCTGGCGACCTTTGATCTCCATTTTCAACATATCATCGGACTGCCGCTATACCCCTTCGAATAAGCCGCTGGGGCCTGTACCTGGCCGGCTCGCTTCCACTCGTTTCGGATCGAACCTGGGTTGCAGCTCCGTATGCAAATAGATTATGTTGCAGCTATAGAATAAAAAACTGCTTCTTGTCACGCGCTTGAACGCAAAGCAGAGCTTTGTTGACAAGTGCGTTCCCAAGCACCGAGAGTGGGTGATCATCACGCGGATTGATTTATGCTATAATGCAAGAATTTCCGCGCATGATCTCTTTCACCCAGTCTCTCGCGCTTGGGAACGAGAGCGAATCTCCAACTCTACCTCAAAATCATGTCGCGCCCAACGCGGGCGCGTGGAGCTGTTGTAACCGTTTTGGTATAACCGGTCAGTTCAACGTAACCCTGGCCGATGACCGGAACGCCTTTTCTGCTGCCTGCAATCCGCACCGCGCCTTCCCAGCAGGGAATACCTGATCGTAACAGCTGGTCTTTGATCGCCCGGGGAATTTTTCCCCGGGCGGAACCATTGATCTATCATCAGCCCGGGCTATGATTACGGTTATTTTGAGCGCGTCTGCATTTAAAGAGTCCTTCCTCAATTTTTACGCGTGTCGAATTGATCCGGCAGCGATATGGCCAGATTACATACTTATAGAAATTTAGCTTGATTTTCAGATGCTGTCTGGCTAATTTGCCGGCAGGTTAGAAGCGATGAGGATGCCGGATATGGCTTGTCGCTCTGAAAAAAGGGAAATGGCTGGGTATCCGACGCTTGACAGAGGATGATTCGTTGACCTCAGCAAAATCAAATTTCCTATCAATTCCTATCAATTTATCAATTCCTATCAATTTCCATGGCCATTGACGATGAAGACCTGGTGGTATTGAGCCGTTCCGGGGATGCGCAGTCCCGGACACCGCATGATACCAATATCATTACGTTTCACCGGATCAAAGAATTCCGAAAACTTGCCTGCTGATGCATGAATAACGTAATGATCGAACAAAATCAAAGGACGCGTTAACCTTTCGAAGACAGCCTGCACGGCGGTGCGGGAAGGACTTGTACACTGCCGCTGAGGCCGGGCTGTACGAAAGGCACAGTAGTAATAAACACAAGGAGTGGAAGCATGGACCGTCGCAAATTTTTGTCGACCCTTACCATATCCTCAGCAGCGGCGATGGGTGGCGCCCGGTGCAGGGACCAGGAATCTGCAAAAAAGGGTATGCCGTCGCCTGCAACAACATCAGCTGGAACCATCACAGAGCCGGCCCGTGAGATTCCCATCATCGAGGAGCCGGAGGTGTTGGTGGTCGGCGGCGGTCCGGCTGGTGTAGCGGCTGCCATAGCGGCAGGACGGGCCGGCGCCAAGACTATTCTGGTGGAGCGCTATAACCATCTCGGCGGCTTGTGGACCGGCGGACTGGTGCTGCCGCTGCTGTCAACGCACGCGCTGGCCGGAAACGGCCAACAGCAGCAGGTTATATTCGGCATCGGCGACGAAATGGCGCAACGCCTGAAAAAACTGAATATGGCCATTCACGACGTCAATCCGGTCGTCGATCCAGAGGCCGCCAAATACCTTTTCGACGTAATGACCTCCGAGGCTTCGGTCAAAACGCTCTATCACTGCTGGGCCGCCAATGTCATTATGGAGAACCAGTGGATCAAAGCCGTGATACTAGAGACCAAATCCGGGCGCGTTGCCATTGCACCCAGGATGGTGATCGACGCCACCGGCGATGGCGATATACTGGCACTGGCCGGGGAAACATTCACCAATTTTAAATATCATATCGGCCTGGTGCACCGCCTCGGTAATATCGATCGTATTGACAGGACCAGGCCCGGGTTCCAGGAGCGGCCCATCGGCGATCCGACGCCGATCGCAAGCGTTAACTGGTTCAACATGCACGGCGACAATGATCAAGACGGGCTCGATGTGTACGCGCTTTCAGAATTGCAGCAGAAATACCGCATACAGATTTGGGAGAACACGGAAAAAATTCGCGCCACACCCGGTTACGAACAGGTCTTTCTGCTGGATACGGCCTCGCAAATCGGCGTGCGCATGTCGCGTATATTGGATGGCGAATACCGCCTGACCCTCGATGATTCCATGACGTTTAAAACCTTTGCCGATGTTATCGGCATCAGTGGCGCCTGGACCAACATATTATACCAGGGCAAGCGGATAGCAACCAGCGAGCGGCCGCTGTGGCAAATACCTTATCGATCTCTCCTCCCCAAAAAAGTAAAGAATTTGATCGTCTCCGGTCGCTGCTTCTGTTTCGAGGAGGGCCTGGTTGAAGATACGCGTATCATCGGCACCTGCCTGGTAACCGGACATGCAGCGGGCGTTGCTGCGGCAGTCGCTTGTCAGGAAAACGCTTCGGCAAAACAAGTGAATATTCGCCAGGTGCAGTCGATCTTGAAACAACAGGGGGCAAATCTGGGATGAGCACAGCCGCGCACGTCCGGATCGCTTCATTGCTCGTCGCCCTGTTGCTGGCCTTGCCGATACCATTCAGCCCATTCACCGGATTCTATCTCTGGACCAGTCCGTTCATCATGCTCAATACGGTTCTCGCCGGAGGTGGTTTCAGGCTGTTGCACATTTTAGCCATCCTGGTGCTGATTTCAGCGGTTTTCCGCCGCCGCTGGTATTGCCATTGGCTCTGCCCGGCCGGCGTGCTGTGCGAATTTGCATCCGGAATCTCTCGATTGCGGATAAAGTCGGCCAAAATTCCACGTTTGAATAAACCTCTGGTTATCGCTGCTATGGTGCTCTCGCTGGCCGGCGTGCCGTTGCTGAGCGTCCTGGATCCCATCGCCCTATTTCATGCATTTTTTGACGGCTTGCGCCGCCAGCCCGCTTTTGCAGCTGCGGCCAAGCTTAGCGGATTGCTGTTGCTCATCACTATCAGTTTTGCCATTCCCCACCTCTGGTGTTCCAGGCTGTGTCCTTTGGGCGGGATGCAGGATATTCTGAACTCCATGCAAAACTTTTGGCGCAGGACAGCCCCGACCTCCGCTTACCCTTCCGGCCGGCGACTGGCCCTGGGGATGCTGTTCGGCTTTGGGCTCAAATGGTCGCTGGCGCAAATCCCGATACCGGCAAATCGGACCATACGTCCGCCTGGTGCGCTGCGTGAGGATCGATTCAAAGAGGTCTGCATTCGCTGCGGCAACTGCGCCAAAGCTTGCCCGACGGATATCATAGGCTCTTCGTTCGATGCTCATGATCTGGCTGGCTTGTTGAGCCCCGCCGTCGACTTTGACAAAGGCTATTGTCTGCCCCGATGCACTGCGTGTGGAGATGTATGTCCGAGCGCTGCCATCGGGAAATTTTCCACTGCCGACAAACATCGGTTGTTCATGGCAACCGTCCTGCTGCACCGTGAGGCATGTTTATTGAGCGTACACAAAGAATGCGATCTCTGCCATCGTTATTGCGAGTACGATGCCGTGGTGATACACAATGCAACGGGTGGCGTCCAGGCCTGGCCGGAAATCATGACGAACCGCTGCGTCGGCTGCGCGGCCTGTGCTCTGGTCTGTCCGCCACGAGCCATTACCATGATTGCGCTCGCATGATTTAAGCCACGTCAGAGCGGCTTTCGCATGCCGGGATGGCATATTGGCGGCGCTGGTCGATCGTGATGCTGCCTTTAATAATATTGAATTGGAAATAAAAAGCGACACGGTCATAACCGTCTACGTCTATGGATGGCGGAACCAAATGATCCATGAACGACCGGTGCTTGCGGCGGCTCCTTTCCAACCCGGCAGAGAGGCGCGTCGCAAATCTAATATAACGGCAAATTCCTTTATTCATTCGGAGCTGCCATAACCGTTTTGGTATAACCGGTCAATTCAACATAACCCTGACCGGTGACCCGGACCCCTTTTCTGGTGCCGGCAAAGCGCACCGCGCCTTCCCAGTAGGGAATGCTGGTTCGCAAGAGCTGGTCTTTCAGTTTCGGTTGAATGACCAGCTCGCACGACTCGTGCGGCCAGCGCATCCGCCAGGCGCCTGGATAGCGATTGCCCGCTTCATCCTGCCACTCTTCCAGAATCTCTATTTGAATTTCGTCCGCACCAACGCCGTGACAGGAGCCGTCGGCCTCGATCCACGAACCTCGACTGCAGGGATCCGGCGCACCTTCCTGTGTGCGCAATTGATAGTACATGAATTCGCGGCCGTCATCGAATTGCAGACTGAACCAGTCCCAACCGCTGACGTGGCGGCTCATGACGTCGGTGCCCCACTCGCGATCAAACCAGGAGTTGCCCTGTACAGCAACGGTCTTTTTATTTAACACCAGCTGTCCCGTTGTCTTGAGCCTGGTATAGGAATAGTAATAGGTGGCCTGTCCCGGTTGGTCGCCTTTGCGGCTCAGACCGTTATCGCCATGCAGCACCGGAGGTTTTTCGACTGTCAGGGTGAGCGATAGCGCAATATCCCCTTCCCCGGTTGAAAGGGTGAGGGTGGGCCTTTGGCTGTGGCCGTCGATGGTCATGACCCAATCCTCCAGCCAGAACCGGCCTGGGGGAATTTCAGCACCGGCCAGGTTCATGGCAGCGCGACTGAATCGTTCAAAGCTGAAAAAACGGCCGGCTGAGATATCGGCCAGGGCGAAATGGGCCATATAGGTTTGACCGGTCGCCCAGTCTGATGGGCGTTGCACCGGTCTCTTGACGAGGCCATCGCGGAAAAGAGTAAACTGGTAGCCGAATTCCCGGCCGTCCGCGCTGACGAGATTCCCGGTAAGATACCACCACTCGTTTTTGAACGAGAGGTGTGGTCCGTGATCCTGGGGAAATTGAAACGGGCGTACAACGGTGGCGCGGTCGAAATCCTGAGCGCCGGCAGTGGCCAGGATATCCTGCAGGTTGATGGCCGGCAGCGCCGTTGTCGGCAATGGCTCCTGCAGCCACAACCAAGCCAGAAAAATCCCCAGCAATATCAGCACGCTCATGATGAGAGAGAGGCGATACATAGTTCACTCCTCCCGCAGCGCGCCGGCAGGCGCTGATCTGGACATGCGAAAAGCCGGATAGAGCCCGGCGGCGACGGAGGCGAATATGGCCAGCAGTACCGCCTGATAGAGCCAATGGGGCAGAAACTGGAATTGCAGGGTCCAGCCGAACGAGCGCTTGTTGATGACATAAATGAGAATCAGCGCCAGCACGTTGCCCAGCGGCAGACTGAGCAAGCCGGCCACCAGTCCCATCACGCCGGTCTGCAGGGTGGTATAGCCCCA
>CAZISM010000145.1:0-12597 GCA_964541895.1 uncultured Cytophagia bacterium | reverse complement strand
GAAAGCAAAGCCAATCGCATGCGACTCTGCATGTTTGAATCCGAACTGTGGCATCTCTGGCTCGATAGCGTCACCCTGAACGGCCTGATCAAAACACTGCCGGCCAATGGCGTGCGTCGCAGTCGCATCATTCGCTGCCTGAACAAAGCCATCGACGTTTTTGCCGACGATCCTGCTCGCGCTCAAACCAGCCGTGCTGTTCTGCAGCAAGAATTGAGCAAGCCGGCGGCACCGTCCGATTTGAACGTGCTGGCGGTCGGCCATGCCCACATCGACACCGCCTGGTTATGGCCGATCCGGGAAACCATCCGGAAATGCGGCCGCACGTTTTCGAATCAGGTGTCGCTGCTGGAGCGCTATCCGGATTACGTGTTTGGCGCCTCTCAACCGCAGCACTATCAATTCACCAAAGAGGTGTATCCGGCCCTCTATGAGCGCATCAGAGAGCTGGTGCGGCAAGGCCGCTGGGAAGTCCAGGGCGGCATGTGGGTGGAAGCGGATTGCAACATCATCAGCGGCGAATCCATGGTCCGGCAGATCCTGCACGGTAAAAACTTTTTCAACGACGAATTCGGCATCAAGGTCGATATGCTGTGGCTGCCGGATGTGTTTGGCTATTCCGCCGCCATGCCGCAGATCCTGCGCAAAGCGGGCATGGAATATTTTCTCACCCAGAAACTGTCATGGAGCCAGATCAATGAATTCCCGCACCATACCTTTAATTGGCGCGGCATTGACGGCAGCGAGGTGCTCACCCACTTTCCGCCGGAAAATACCTATAACAGCATGCTCAACACCGAGTATATGGTGCCGGGACGGGATCGCTTTAAAGAAAAGGATTTCATCGACGAGTTCATCAGCCTCTACGGCATCGGCGATGGCGGCGGCGGCCCCAAAGAAGAAAACATCGAATGGGGCAGACGCATGGCGGATATGGAAGGCGCACCGAGATTGCGGTTCGGCCGTGCGAAGGATTTCTTCAGCAGGCTGTCAGCCTACCAGGACCAGGTAGCCACCTGGGAGGGTGAACTGTACCTGGAATTGCATCGCGGCACCTTGACCACCCAGGCGCGCGTCAAACGCATGAATCGCAAACTGGAGCTGGCCCTGCGCCAGGTGGAGATGCTCTGGTCGGCGCTGCCGCTGCAACAATATCCCATCGCCGCGCTCGATGCGATCTGGAAAAAAGTGCTGGTGAACCAGTTCCACGATATCCTGCCCGGGTCGAGCATTCACCTGACCTATGAGGATACCCATCGGGACCATGACGAGGCCATGGCGGCTTGTCAAGCCTTGACCGCCGATGCCGCCAAACGGCTTTACGGAGAAAATAGCAATGCCATGGTCGTGGTCAATTCGCTTTCCACTCCTGTCACCGGTGTAGTAGAATTGCCCAAGGGATGGAGCGCTGCTTTGGTTAATCAGAAACCGGTGCCTACTCAGAATGAAAAGGAAACAGCATTGGCGCTGGTGTCGATACCGGCGATGAGTGCGATCACGCTGTTAAAGTCAGAGGCCGCTGCTGCCAAACAGACCAATCGCACTGATCTTGTACTGGAAAATGAATGGGTCCGTTACGAATTCAACGATCGCGCTGAACTCTGTTCTGCGTTGGATAAGGAATTGAATCGCACTGTACAGGTGGAAGGCTGCAAGGGCAACGAATTGGCGCTTTACGAAGACCGGCCGAACGACTGGGACGCCTGGGATATCGATCTGCACTATGAAACCAGCAAATTGCAGACGGCGACGGCCGTGAACGTATTTCGTTGCGCAGATGGCCCGGTGCGACAGGGATTGTGTTTTACCCTAAAGATCGGCCAGTCAACCATCGAGCAGCACATCTACCTGGCCAGCCATCACAAGCGGCTGGACTTTCACACCCGCGTGCTCTGGCAGGAGAAACATCGCATGCTGCGTGTGTCGTTTCCGGCCAACGTCCGCAGCGACCATGCCAGCTTTGACATTCAATATGGCTATTGCCGTCGCCCCACCCATCGCAACACTTCGTGGGATCAGGCCCGTTTCGAAGTGGCGGCTCATAAATATGTCGACCTCTCCGATCAGGATTACGGCGTGGCGCTGTTGAACGACTGCAAATATGGTCACAAGGTGCATGAAAACGTGCTCGATCTGAATTTGCTGCGCTCCACCAATTATCCGGACTATGATGCCGATCAGGGCGAGCATGAATTTACCTACAGCCTGTTGCCGCACAAAGGCTCGCTGGTGGAGTCGGACGTTATGATGGAGGCCGCGGCGCTGAACCAGGGTATGGTCGTGTTGCCGGGATACGAAGCCGGCTCTTTTCAGTTTCCCTGTCGGTTGGAGAGTCGCGGCATTTCTCTGGAAGTATTGAAACGAGCGGAGAAAGAGTCCTGCTGGGTCATTCGACTCGTCGAACGTCACGGCCGCAGCTCGAAAGGCACGATCCAGTTTGCCCGTCCGATGGAATGCATAGAGACGGATCTGATGGAATGGCAGGATGGCAAAGCTATTCCTGCGCAAAAGACGATGGACATCGAGCTAAAGGCGTTCGAAATTAAAACATTCAAGCTCAAAGCTGTATGAAAACGGCCATAGTCTCGACTCTCGCTAAGGCCGACAGGCTCTGGGAGACAGGCGGCATTGCCTTCGGCATGCTGGGTTGTGCCGCCATTGCGATTCAGATCATCCATCTGGTGCAGACAAAGACATCCATTTCGCTGTCGTACCTGAACATCGCCATGTGGATGTTGAACTATGCCTTCTGGTGCGCCTATGGCTTTCGTTTCAAGCGAATTGCCGTCTGGTGCACCAACCTGATCGCCATGGTGCTGCAGTTCGGCTTGCTGGTCTGTTATTTTATTTTTCGTTAGCGCAACAAGGTCATGGTCTGGCGCTGTTGGGTACCGCCGGCACGCAGCAGACAAAAATAGATCCCTGAAGCCGCAGGGCGTCCTTTCGCATCGCAGCCGTTCCAAATCAGGCTGTGAACTCCGGCTGTCATGCGATGATCAAGGAGGCGAACGATCTGTTCGCCTTTTTCATTATGTACCTCCAGGGTAACCTGTTGGGCGCTCGCCAACCGGAAGCGGATCCGGGTCGCGGCGTTGAAGGGATTGGGAAAATTGGCAGCCAGTTCGCACGTTTGCGGGATGTGGGTCGCCTGCTGCACCTCATTGGTCAGGGGACTCTGTTTCTCTTTTTCCATTTGTGCCAGTTTCGCTGCCAGGCGGTTTCTTTCCTGGACGATGCCGGCTTCGTTGTAGCGCGGGTGCCGCGGATGAGCCAGGTTTTGCAGCTCTTGCGGATCGTTCACCAGATCATACATTTCGTACTCTTCCGCTTCCTGGCCGTCGCCGTCGAAATAGCGCGCATATTTCCAGTTCTTTTCGCGGATGCAGCGGATGCGATTGGGCGGATTGACCATATGCTCAATATTCTCCTGCCCGGCTTTGATGTCGTCAAAGGTAAACAGAATGGCATCCTGTACGTTTTGCTCCGGATTGGTCAACAGCGGGGAGAAATCGATACCGCGAAACGCCCATTGCTCTCGCTGGGGTGCTTTGGCGATGGCGGCCATGGTCGGCAGCAGGTCGATGAGCGAGACCAGAGCGTTGCAGGTGCGGGCGCTGGGAAATAGAACCGGATTGGATATGATCAGCGGCAGGTGCATCATCTCTTCATAGGTGACAAACATTTTCTGGCGCAGGCCGCCGTGCGCCAAACCCATTTCGCCGTGATCGGCGGTGCGGATCACCAGCGTCGATTCTGCCAGAGCCGGCTGAGAATCCCGCGGTGCATAGAGCGCATCGAGTATCTGGCCTATTTGGCCATCCACATGTTTCAACAGATTGCCGTAGAAATTCAGATACTCTTTTCGTCGCTTGTCCGTCAGCAGCGGCCCCAATCCCAACGCCAGGCGATTCAAAAGCTCGGCATGGGCCTTGGGCTTGAAATTTTGTTCGAGATCTTCGTTCAAGGTCGGCGGCAGCTCGATCGAGCCCTGCAGAAAGTCCGCGCTGTAATCTTCGCTATAGGTGGAGGGATAGGCGGCAACATCGTGCGGGTTGATCAGGGAAACCACCAGAGCGAACGGTTTGGAGGTGTCGACTGATTTGAGGAAGGCCAGGGTGTCTTCCATAAAGCGCTGGTCATGGTTGCTGCGGCCACCGCCAAAATTTTCCGGAGCATTGTCTTCACCGCCATCCGGTGGATCCCAGCCGTCAAAACCGAACCGACCTACATCATCCACCGTCCATTCCGTTCCCTGCGGCCGACTCAGATGCCATTTGCCTTTGTAAACAACCTGGTACCCGGCCGATTTCAATACCTTGGCCATATTTTGCATGTTCGGGTCCAGGTCGCGGATTTTGTCCGTTTTGTCGCCGCCTGTGGATTCAGGCAGCGTGTCCGCCACATGATGTTGTGCCGGATAGAGCCCGGTGAACAATGTGGCCCGACTTGGGGAACACATGGAACTGTTACAAAAGTTGTTGCTAAAGAACATACCCTTGTTCCGGAGGCGCATAAAATTGGGCAGGTTCTGTTCGACCCATTGCTCCGGAAAATAACGGGTAAACCGCTCCTGATCGGTGAGTATCAATACGATATTGGGCTGGGCCGGGAATGCAGGGGTTGAAGCCAGGGCCTTGCCAAGAAGCGGCATGGTCGCTGTTGTGGAGAGAGTGTGTTGAATGAAACTCCGCCGCGTCAATCTCTTTGCCATTTCTGCTCCTCTCTGATACGTACCTGAAAATTGGAATAGCCGATGTGGATTTTGCGAGACAAGAGATGCCGACGATGCGATACAGAGACCCCATTGCCGAACCTCGGACATCACGAAAGGGTACAACCGATTTGCCATATGGCGCGAACAGCACTTCATACCACACTAGCGCGCAAGGGCGTCCAATTCGATACGCCAGGACACCCGTTCTGATTGTTCAAAACGGACGTGCACGCGAAGAATATGCTCATCCATCAATTTAAGAGTATAGCCGTCAAAATCGTGATGGATGGATCTCTTGCCCTGCACCCAGTCCACTTTTTCCACCAGATGGACCGCCACGTTGTGGGCCGTATGCAGAGGCCCGAGCGAAACTCCGGACAGCGTACGCGTGGCGGCATCCCAGGCCACGTCCTCAAGCTCTACCGCTCCCTGCAGGACATGTCGGTCTGTTGCAAGGACCTGCGGGATATCCCGTTTTTCATGCAACGCCAGCACGGTCGCGTGTCCCGGCAGGACGTCAAGGTCTATATGGCCGCTGATCTCGCCGATGAATCGTTCCAGCCAAAAGTCATAGGCCAGATAGGTTTTGCCTGGATTGAGCCACAGGCGCTGCAGCGGGAACTGGTATCGCTTTGTATCCGAAAGGCTGGGATTAAAAAAGCCGACGATGCTCCATTCTCCGAACGACTTTTTGATCGGCAGGCTGAAAACAGTCGGACGATCGCTGTCAAAAAGGTCTACCGGCCGGCTGGCCTGCCCGGCGGAAGGATATATTTTTTTTAGTATTTCCAGTCGGACAGGATCAAGATCCGGCAGGCGATCGCCGCTGATGATGTTGCCGCCGCTCAGGGCGATGATGCTGGCTGCGGCCTGAGCTTGGGGAATAGAGAGGTTTTGGAGACAGACGTGATCGGCGTCGTTGATCCAGGTCCGCTGGTGAAAATAGTACCGTTTGGCTGCTGCCGAGGCGCTGCTGGACGAATCGGGGAAATACTGCTGCCAGGCTGCTTTGGCGTAACCATAATTCTGATCGCAGTCGATGCGCATGCTGTCCATCAAGCCAACAGAAACCGGCCCTGGCCCGCAATCATTGAGGTGACGGTCCGGCCCGATGGCGCGGCGAATGATATCCATGCCTTTGCGATACGCCTGGGCCGGCGTGGCCGTTTTATCGTAATAGTGGTGGGCGGAGAGCAGCGACCAGGCGACAAAATCTATTTTAAACATTTCATAGCCCCACTGGTTCGCTGCGGTGTCAAACAGAGTGTGCAGCCAGGCCGCCGCACCCGGATGAGTGATGTCCAGTCCATAACGTTTTGGCTTCTCGTTGCGCGCCCAATCGGTGTCTTCACTCGGCCAGGGACCCACTCGCATCAATCGACCATCGCTGTGCCGCAACAGCCACTCAGGATGCTTTTGAAAAACCTCAGTCGGTTCGGAAATAACATAGGGAGCCAGCCACAGGCCGGGGCGCAAACCAACCGATTTTATGCGGTCCGCCAGCCATTTCATGCCATGCGGAAACCGTTCGTTGCCTTCCCAGTCGCCGTGATAGCGTTGATAGCCCTCATCGATCTGAATATATTCAAAGCCGAACGGTTTTAAATATTTTGCTGCAAATTCGGCATTTCGGATTACCTCTTCTTCGCTTATGAATTCATAGGTATAGAACCATTCACACCAGCCGTTCACAATGGAGCGGTTCGGCCGTGGATATAGCTTTCCCAGGGCATCGGCATACTGCTCCAGCGCCGAATAGGGATCTGCGGCAAGGGTTATCATAAAACGGCCGGAGCTGATGGATTGACCTGGTTCCAGGCGCGTCATCGGCGCAAACACCGCTTCCGTATACAGTGACAGATCCCGGCTCGCGCATCGGGACAGGATGATCTGCCCCAGTCCGCTGTCGTTTTCGATGAACCCGCAAACCAGCCCTTCTGTATCATAGCCGCGAAACAGGCCGATGTTCCACCAGCTGTGGACGCGATCAGGGTGCGGAAACTGGAAATCCGGAGTGATCCTGCCGCCTTTGGTTGGCCCATAGGGTTCGGCTGCTTTGTAGGGTGTGCCGAGTTCATGTAGCTGGCCGGCGTCATAATACATGGCACCGTTCGTTAGCACTTTGGATGTACCGGCCCAGTACAACATACCGCCTTCCGATTCACGCAGACACAGTGGTTCAATGCTTTTCAAGACAGCGGTACGAGAGGAGTCGTTACGGTATCTGGCTTCGATGGTAATGGCGCTGCTGTTGTCATAGAACGTAAAACGCGATTCGATATAAATCTTGGCACTTTTGTCGCGGGAAGTGACGATGAACTGAGCACCTGTGCCGAGCTCATCGCGAACGGATCGTGAATCGGCCGTGTGTATAAAGGCGGAGTCGGCTATGGACCGCCTGCCGGAATCCAGATTAACGCGGACCGTGCCATTGCGCAATAGTGGCGTGCCGTCTCGGCGGAGGATATCGAACCTGCCTGCACCCAGGCGAAAGACAAGGGTGAAATAATCGTTCTTTATGCTCGCCGTGTTTTCAGCTTCCGGCCGGGATAGAGAGGGAGAAGCAGATGCCAATACCGCCGAGGCGCCGGAAAGTGTGAGGATTTCAGAAAATTTTCTACGGCTTAGAGGTTCCGACATGGTCATCATTAATCCTGTTTTGACTTTTTATTCTGCAGAATATAACTCAGGCATGCAATTGCCGGGCCAGATCGATAAAATCCGACACAAGTATATCCGCCGTGTTAGGAGCATCTTTTCCAGGTATGTAATCGGCGCCGAATTCGCGAGGCCGGTGCACAAAAGCGGTGGCAAAACCAACCTGATGTGCGGCTGTCAAATCACCTTGGTGCGAAGCAATCATCATGATTTGGTCCGGCGGCAGGTCCAATAACTGCGCGGCCATCAGATACACTTCAAGGTCCGGCTTGTAGCGCCGGCACAGCTCTGCCGATAACAGGCAGTCCCAGGGCAGCGCGAATTGTCTGGTCAATTCTTCCAGGAGTGAAATGTTGGCGTTCGAAAGGGTTGCGATGATGTAGCGCTTGCGCAACCGGGTCAGGCCGACCACCGCATCAGGCCACGGCTGCAATCTGCGCCAGACGCGATTGAGCTGGTCTATCTCATCTTCAGAGAGCCCCTGGATTTTGAACTGCACAAGCAAATCGTTTAAAACGAGTCGCAGCAGATCCTCTATATTGGTCCAGGGTCGCGTGCCATTACGCACTTGATTGATGATTTGTGAATAGCCTTGGCGCCAGGCAATAGCAAACCTGTTCCAGTCGGCCTGTATTCCCTTTTCCAGCGTGAGGCGTTGGCCTGCCTGGATAATCGATGATCGCCAGTCCACCACGGTGCCAAACACGTCGAACGCGAGGGCGCGGATGGTTCTTGTCGCTTTTAATTTAACAGTGTGTTGTTCCAGACTGTGCACTCCGGGTGCGTATTCGGATCGCAATCAAAAATTCAACGAACCAGCAGCATTTTGCCCGTCTTTTCGAAAGAGTCGGTTTGCATGCGATACAAGTACAATCCTGCAGCGACAGCGACATCCCGATCATCCTTTCCATTCCAGCTGGTTTCATACTCGCCGGCCGGCTGATCCGCGTCAACCAGTGTGCGCACCATGGCTCCGCTCGCATTAAAAATGGTGATGCGCACCCAGGCAGCTTGGGACAAGGAATAGCGAATGATGGTAGCAGGGTTCATCGGATTGGGATAGTTCTGCAGCAGAGCAGGGCGCAGGGGCGCCTGCTCCTCCTGGCCGGTTACCGATGTTGAAACCAGTGAAGCGATATTGGACATTGTGCTCATATTATCCTGAGCGTCAAAAGTGAACAGCGAAAAATATAAGCGCTTGCCACGATAGTGATCTGGAACGCTGACGTAAAGGGATTGCCGATTACCAGGCGTCGGCGCCAGATCTGGCCCGATCACTTCAGCGGCCCACCAGTTACAGCGAGTGGTGTCCAGTGAGTGCTGTTCGACAACAGGCTTGTTACTCCAGACAATATGGTATCGTCCGGACTCGGCACCAGCGGGTGCTGTCCATTGTAAACGCACGCCAGGTCCTTCTGTTATCACGCTCAAGTCGTTGACGCGGGCCGGTGGAATTGTATCTGGCCGGGAAGAATGTTTGACATACAAATAATAGCGTCCTTCAAATTGGCCTGACCAGTCGTCAAAGTTGCCATAAGGTTGTTCGCAAGGAGGATCGCCGCCGCAATGAGTACCGGTGTTGATGAAGGCATTGATGTGCCGCCAGTATTTTGACCTGCCGGTGTGCCAATAGTACCACGATTGCGGATCAATCATGCTCAACCCAGTGCCGCTGGATATGCCGGTGCCACCGCTGCGGGCATCAAAATAGTACGGGAAATTGCCAAAGTTATAGTTCCATTCCATAAATCCCGATAAATAATTGAAACCCTCAGCATAGGCCTGCCAGTCGCCCTTGGCTTTTATCTCTTCAAGGTAATCGATAATGGTGCGCACCAGGTAACCGGTCTGAAATCCGCCGCCGGCATCCTCAACACTCAATTTCTGATCGCCGAAATAATGATCCTGTTCAGGGCGCAGATAATTGGCAATATGATTGCGGAAACGATTCAGGATCTGCTGATCACCGACCACGCGACCGGCCTGCAGCACGTGATTCAGGGCATGGCCTGTGGCTCGACTGGAAAAATCCGGATAGGGGTCCAGCCGTTCGAGCCGTACTCTGCGGAACTCGGCGACAAATCGATACCAATCCCTGATCCAGGGATTGGCCGTAAGCCAATAGGCTTCAGCCACATGATAGAACCAGCCGTGCTGGTCGTCGCGTGCGTAATAGACCGGCGTTTCATCTGCGGACATGGTGCCTGGCAAAGGCGGAGCGGCAAAGACCGTTCCGACCATTCCATCAAAAATACGCCATCTTCCGCCACAATATGGATTTTCAGACAACTGTAACAGAGCCCAGTCTGAATTATGAGAATAATCGGCCATCCATTGCGGACGCAAATTGAGCTCAGCCATGGCATGAGCTTCTGCGATAAAATAGTCTGCAGGATTGCCTGTGGCGACAAAGTCGGCGCCGCTATATGGCCAGCCACCCGGAACGCAGGCGGAGGAGCGATAGCCTGGCTCCGGGTCGTAAAAGTTGACCCATCCGGCGCCATAATAAGGACCTGAAGCGTTGAACCAGTCTGCCGGATCAAATCCGTCTGCCTGATAATCAGGCTGTCTACGATCTTCGTGGTCGGGAATGGCGGCATCCGGCGGTATCATACCGCCGAGGTCCAACGTCGCTTTGGTGTTGCGATACCATTCGAGCGGCACGCAGGCAACAGGAGGAAGCTGAAAGGTATTGGCCAGATTGACAAGGTCCCGGTCCGGCACGTCAGCGCCATGAAAATTCAGCAACACTTCTTTGTAAACGTGTTGCATGTCTTCCAGCCAGTACAAACCGGTGGGAGAGAAGCGATGGTCATACCATTGACAGCTCCAGGAAGGAAAGAGTTGTACAGACAGTTTTTTCTGCGCATCTACTTGCAGGCCATTAGGCCAGGTTTGCCAGAAATTGCGGATTACAGCGGAAACACCGCGCTGGGCATCGCTGACGTCCACAAATCCTTCAGGTCCGGTGCCGCTGCTCAGGGTGCCGGAGTCATAGGTGGCCGCCCCTGTTTGCAGATTGTAAATCTTGCATCGATTATGCATCTCTTGGGCGAGGCGGCTGCCAGATGCGAGCGACGCTGTCCTGATCGATCCGTTACCGATGCCGAATTTGATGGTGGCATTGTTGTCGAGATTCAGGCGAAAATCCAGATCCATTTCTTCAAAATAGAGCGGCCAGGATCGAACCACGGTTTTATCCGAGTTTTGCAGCTGATAGTCTATTTTGATAAATGGCTTTCCAGCATATGCATAGATACGAACGGCAAACCCATGCAGATGGTTTGTGGTGGAGACAAAGCGGGCCGGCATGCTGACGCGGACAACGGCGCGCAGCGGTCCGCTCTCTTCCAGGGTGACCTGCACGCGGCCTTGTGCCGCATCGTACTGTGTGGCGCCGGCCTGGCTGCGCGGTACAAAGACCCCGCCGTTCTGTGGGTGCGAGGATATAATTTGCTCGCCAGATTCAAACAGGCCATTGCCGTTTTGATCCAGCCAGAGTTGATCGATGATAGTGAAAGAGAGCTTGTTGATAGTAAACTTGAGAGAGCCAGTGGTTACCTGAACCTCGTTGGTGTTGTCGAGCACCGTCACGGGTGTGGTCACTGAGCGCTGCCCATTGGCGGCAAAGGTGTAAAGTGCATTTGCATTGCTGTTAACATTGGCTTGAAAATGCACCAGCACATGGCGAAGACTGTTGTCACCAGGCCATCGCTCCAGCACCTCCACCTGGGAGGGAATTTCCGCCATGCCCAATCCGGTTGTGCTGAAATATTGTCCTTTGGCTAAAGGGACGACCACACTGGTGGGAAAGCCGACTGAATTGACGCCTGCGTTTTCTTTGACAACGAGCTGGACGTTCAAGGCAGCATGCGCCGGCATGAGCGATTGGCAAAGGATGATAAAAGCGAAGCAACCCGGCTTGTACACTCTTTCTAACCAGAAGCAGAATTTCAGCAGGTTCATCTTTGGCATCTCCAGGTTTTGAATGTGCGCGACCGATCGGTTGCTTCGCAGAATGTGTGGCGCTATTCCGGCATGGGGCTTGGCGGCGGTTCCCACAATTCGACGCGATTGCCTTCCGGATCCATCACCCAGCCGAATTTGCCATAGGCAGATTCTTCGGTATGGTCATCCACCGAGCACCCCTCTTTGCGAAGTTGAGCCAGGAGCGGCGCCAATTCCTGCACGCGATAATTGACCATAAAAGGTGCCGTAGATGGATTGAAGTAAGGGGTGTCCATGGGCATAATGGACCAAACGGTGACACCTTGCCGCTGTGGTGAATCGTCGTCCTGCCAAAGAAAGGCGGTGCCGCCCCAGGGTTTTACCTCAATGCCGAGATGCTCCTGGTACCAGTTCCGCAGCTTTTCCGGGTCCTTGGCCTTGATAAAAATACCGCCGATACCGGTTACGCGTTTCATGATTTTACCTCTTGCGATTGTTCTTAAATGCTTTTGCTTCTGAGGTTATTGTGGTCGCAGTTTCACACAGGCACGTGTTTATCGACCAGTTCACATACCCTGGTAATGCACGCAACACATACCGTATCAAACAGGCCTGCGGCTGCGGCTTGTTTTCTGCCTTCCGGCGTGCTGGTATCCATGCCCAGCAGGTCGCGGCATTGACTGGTACGAAACTCCCTTTCGAAGGCTTCCATGTATTCTCTTACCAGAAGCGAAGTGGCCTCTTTACGCTCGGTGTCTTTAGGATCGGCGTTGCCATAGATGAGGGAGAGCACCATAGCGCCGGCATTGACCGCGCCGCATACATATTGTTTGCGGCCGATGCCACCGCCGAGGCCGGCGCCCATTCTGTGCGCCAGGCTTTCATCGTAGCCCAGCAAGCGAAAATAGGTAGCCAACACGGCCTGGGCGCAGTTGGAGCCGTCGCGGAAACGCTGCAGGGAATCGGAGAGAGTGGCTGAAGTCAAGGATTGGCCTCAAAGAATTATTAATAGTATGGTATGACGGGTTGTCTGTTACGCAAAACGGTCAAGAATGGAAACCGCTGATATACACCAATGTCTTGTTCGCGTATACGGGCGTCCCTTTGACCGGCTAATGACTCATTCAGCTTTTACACTGATATTTTTGCTGGATATGGGTCTGTTCCTCCCGGGGCAGCGATTTCATATAGGCGTTCCAGCCCGGGCACCAGTTGATATGCCATCGCCAAAGCCGACCAAGAAAGGATTTGGGATTGTTGTCGTATTTGGCTCTAAA
>CAZISM010000144.1:0-12715 GCA_964541895.1 uncultured Cytophagia bacterium | reverse complement strand
GAATAGACACCCCAGTGAATAAACATGCCAAAGCGGGCTTCCTGCCACCAGGTCAGCCGTTGATCAACCGGTTGGCAGTTTCCGGCATGGACGATAAAAAGCCAAAGCATGCTGCCCCCCAAAACTGCGTTTCTAACAGAGCTCTTGATCATATGCACTCCATTCAGGTCAATCGTACCTGTAAAGGCGAGCTCACCCCCAACTACGGCAGTTGTAAACCTTGAGGAGATCGCCTTGTTTTGTATAATATCCATTTTTGCGCTTTACGGCAAGAAAAATATTTCGCTGTAAAGGGTTCCAGGGATGAAGCAAATCCATTCGGGCAGGAAAATTTCGTTACAGAAGGTTTCGTTTCGAAAGGGTATTCGGCAGGGAGTCGCTGAATGAAGGGCAGCCTGGACCTAACAAGCTCCTGACATGCCTGGCGTGCCTTGTATCAAATGGCTGCCAACGCGCTACTCTTTCCGACAGGCGTGGAGGTGATGTCACGAGGTATGATGACCATTTGGTATGCGAAACGGCGCCTTTGAACCAGCCCCCCTGCTGGTTTACAAGGCTTTGCTCAGATAGAGGCCAAACAGGTATGGCCGGACCATTGTATCGGTTAATCGTTTTATCAGCGGCATCGCGAAGTAACGCGATAGTCCTTACAGGTTGTCGCACTGCCCCTGGCAGGGGCGATAAGCCCCAGGGAAAAGAACTAAAAGCGTCGGTTACCTCCATCGCGGCGGCCTTCGGATCGTGGACGGGCCTCGTTGACACTGAGTGTTTGCCCATTCAGATCCTTGCTGTTTAATCCCGCGATGGCCGCTTGCGCTTCGCTTTGTGACGACATCTCCACAAAACCAAAACCACGAGAGTGGCCATTAAATTTGTCTTTCACAATCGAGACGGTTTGGATCTGACCGAACGCTTCGAACAATTGTCTTAACATGTCTTCATCGACGTCCGGTGACAGGTTGCCAACATAAATATTCATTGGGTACTCCTTTATGATATTTCTGTTTTACGTGATTTTTAATTTCGTTGCAGACCCGCCTTGGGCGCAGTTTAGTGATGGTTGACAGCTCTGGAGCCGTGCTGCGGAACACCTCATTCTCTATACATACCTCGATGGTTTGAAGTGAGCGCAAAACATTTGATGGCATCGTCCGCAAAGATAAATCCGGGACAAATCAACTTCATCATCGTTTTCACGTTCATAAAAATATTGCTTATGCTCTCCAAAGAGACGCCGCTCTCCATGACTTTGCCGATGTACTCGTCATTATCAATTTGCAGGACTTGAAGAAATTCCGGATTATTATCTCTGAAGAACGGCTTTACAGAGTTTTTGCTGGAGTCAAGCAGGTCGCGCAGCCTTTCATTGGTTTTTATACCCACAAACATCGTATATCCGTGGCTCGGCATAATCACCTCTTGGGTTCCCGCAGTTTGGGCTGGAAGATAAACACTCCTATGACTCTCGAAAAACATAATATAGCTAGCACAGGTGCTCCCGGATAGCGCCAAGAATGGTCTGCGCAGAGGGCTTATCAAAGCGGATTCTGGGGGCATCCGACTGGTACAAAAAGGCCTCATCACCTTCTGCCGACAGGGTCACAACTCGTAATAAAGGATGTTCACCCAGCAATTGACGGCAGATTTTTGGATCTCCGTTGGACCTGATGGGTGTTATAATCACGACATCCACCAAAACGCCCTTAACCGCAACCAGGAGCTTTATGGGGTCGATCACTTCTCCCACCACCTCCATATCCGGTTGCAGCTCTATCATCCTTCTGATTACCTCGGAAAGCATTTGGGGCCGGCTCGCCAGCATGATTTTAATTTTGAAATGGTGTGGTTTCATGACGTAAACAGTATAGTCAATCTGGAGCGGACATACAATGGACCGAGGGGTTCAAAAAGTATCCATAGGAGGGACCAGTCCGACAGGAGACCGCGTCGGGCGTGTGACGTCATACCAGGCAGTACTTTGGCAGCAAAGTACTGGTACCGTTACGGCTTGTTGAGCAGGTTTCTCTCGCGGGCATATTGCACCGCTTCGAAGCGATTATACAATTGCAGTTTGTCGAGAATATTATGAATATGATTTTTGACCGTCTGGGTTTCGATGAACAGGCGTTGGGCGATTTCTTTATTGGCCAAGCCTTCGGCGATCAGGCTGATAATTTCCAACTCCCGGCTCGTCAGTTTTACCGAATCGTTCGGTACTTTTGGCATACGCTCATAGGCCAATTCGGCGATCCGGGTAAATAATGAAGCCGTCATCCGGGGCGAACAGTACGATTCGCCACGATGAATGGAGCGTATGGTCTCCACCAGCGTTTCAAAGGAGGCTTCCTTCAGAACATAGCCGGCGGCTCCGGCCTCGATACAGGACATGATTTCATCCGTCAGATCGATCATCCCGAGAATGATCACTTTAACTTCCGGCATCTCCTGATGCAGCGCTTGCGTAACTTCAATACCATCCTTGTCCGGCATGCCAATATCAATGAGCGCCACTTCCGGATGCAGGTTTTTGATTTGCTGAACTGCTTCATCACCACTTGGGGCAGTACCTGTAACGACGATGTCGCCCTCTTCGCTGAGCATGGAAACGAGACCTTCGCGAAGCAATCGATTGTCATCTGCAATGAATACATGAATGATATCAGTCATAACATCATCTCAGGCTGCGTCAGATTTAGCATGTTGAGCACTATCTCTGGCATTGATAACGACCGTTCCATGAACCATAGTGAGTGAATCCGGAGGCCTGCAAAGTGCACATAAACAGAAAGTAAAGAATTATATCGTCATTGACAACGGAAAAAGTCATGCAAACAGAGTTGAATGTTCCAGGCCCACTTTTAGTCCAGGATGGCCTGGCTGATTTCGTCCATCATCCGCCACAGAACGATCAAGAAAGGGCGCTCTCTGAACTCCTGGTATTCGACTGCCGCATGTACGGGCACCCGGCATAGATCCACTCGAATACAAGGAATAAAGAAGCAGGCGCCGTGTTGTAATGGTTACAGCAATGGCAGGACAGAAGGTTCCGGCTGGAACTCGGTCCTTTCAAGATAAATCAAGCTGCAGCTGCAACGTTCGTAAAGGTGCAGCACTCATCACTCATCTTTTGCATCGATAAGGAAAATCATATGGCTCAAAAGAAAATTATCGCCGTAGTTGGCGCCACCGGCGCGCAAGGAGGCGGCCTGGTTCGAGCTATCCAGAACGATCCCAAAGGCGGCTTTCAGGCACGCGCCATTACCAGAAATGTTAATTCAGACAAAGCAAAATCGCTGGCCAAACTGGGCGCTGAAGTGGTAGCCGCCGATGTGGATAATCCGGAGAGTCTGAAAAAAGCCTTCAAAGGTGCTTACGGCGTCTATTGTGTCACGTTTTTCTGGGATCATTTTTCTCCAGAGAAAGAAATAGCGGAAGCAACAGCCATGGCCCATGCGGCCAAAGAGGCCGGCGTACAACATGCCATCTGGTCCACTTTTGAAGATACCCGCAAATACATACCACTCAGTGATAATCGCATGCCGACCCTGATGGGCAAATACAAAGTCGCTCACTTTGATGCCAAAAGTGAAGCCAATCAGGTTTTTACCGACTTGAAGGTTCCAACCACTTTTCTGCTCACCTCGTTCTATTGGGAAAACCTCATATACTTCGGTGCAGGGCCGAAAAAAGGTCCCGACGGCAAATTGTACCTGACGTATCCCATGGGCGATAAAAAGCTGCCGGGAATCTCTTCCGAGGATATCGGAAAAAGTGCTTATGGAATATTTAAAAGAGGTCCAGAGTTTATCAGCAAAACGGTCGGCGTGGCCGGAGAACATCTGAGCGGCAAGCAGATGGCTGAGGCACTCAGCAAAGCGTTGGGATAGGAAGTGCTGTATAATGAAGTCTCTCCAGACGTCTATCGTAGTTTTGGTTTTCCAGGCGCAGAAGACATGGGCAATATGTTCCAATTCAAACGCGATTTTGAGGAGGTCTATTGTGCCAACCGCAGCGTCGACATCACACGATCGTTGAATCCATCGCTGCTGACGTTTGACAGGTGGCTGGCTGAAAACAAGAGCCGTATTCCCCTGGAGTAAGATTTGCAAAACGGTGTCCGGGGATTCGGAACCCGAATCGCAGTGGATGACGCTCACACCAGCGGGAGGAGTTTCATTGCATTTTAACTGTCCAATACTTGCAAGCGGTAGCCGATCCCCGTTTCAGTGACCAGCAATTTGGGATCAGAGGGATCGCTTTCAATCTTACGCCGCAATTGGGAGATATAGACCCGAAGGTATTGCATTTCATCACCGCTTGAGGAACCCCAGATTTCACGTATGATCTGTTGATGGATCAACACCTTACCGGCATGATAAATAAACAGGCGCAGTAAATCGTATTCGGTAGCCGTTAGTTTGACCGGGTGTCCTGCGACCGAAACGCGCCGGAGCGAAAGATCCACTTCCAGGTCACCGCTGTGAAAAATGGCCTCGCCGGCCACCGGCGTGCTGTGGCGCAGGGCGACCTTGATGCGTGCGACCAATTCGCCGGTGCTGAAAGGTTTGGTGAGGTAATCATCTGCACCGGCGTCCAGTAACTTTATTTTATCCTCTTCCCGATCCCGCACGGTCAATACAATAACGGGCGTCTTGCTCCACGCACGCAACGATTGCAGCACCTCCAAGCCGTCCTGATCCGGCAAACCCAGGTCGAGGATAATAACATCCGGACGCACCATAGCGGCCTGCACAAGGCCCTCCTGCCCGCTGGTCGCTTCGGTTATGGCAAAACCCTGCGACTCCAGGGTTATGCGCAGGAAACGACGAATCTGTCGTTCATCGTCTATTACAAGTATTTTAACCGGATTCGTCAAGAGTCGACTCCAATCTCGCAGAATGCATCGCGACAGGGATTCGAATGGTAAACTGCGCACCCCCTGCGGCGACGTTTTCCGCCGACACACGGCCCTGCATACTCTCCACAAGTCCTTTGCAAATAGATAGCCCCAGCCCCGTACCAGAGGAATGCGTCCCCGTCACACGATAAAATTTTTCAAAAAGATGTGGTATCTCTGATTCCGGGAATCCCGGCCCCTGATCCCGCACCGTAATCAACAACGTCTTGCCTTCCATATGCGCGCCGACAAGGACCTCTGTACCGTCAGGGGTATGTTGCACGGCGTTCTGCAGCAAATTATCCATAGCTTGCTGCAGCAAACCTTCATCGATTTTCACCAAAGGCATCCCTTCAGCAATATCGTAATGAAACAGGTGATGGGCCATATCTTCCGGATATCGTCTACGCAAGGCGCTGAAGAGATCCGTAACATCACACCAGTCCAGGTGCGGCTGGATGTTGCCGGATTCCAGACGGGACATATTGAGAAGATTTTCCACCAGTGCATCGAGTCGCTTGGACGCTTCCCGAATTTCAAGTTTGAGCTCGATACGACTTGTTGCAGGCAAACCCGACTCTGGATCCAGCAAGCTGCTCACAGCCCCGGAAATGATCGAAAGCGGCGTGCGAAACTCGTGCGAGATTGAGTTGAGCAGGGTCTGATACAGCCGCTCTGACGCAGCGGCCAGCTCCGCATGGTGGCGCAATTCGCTGAACGATTCCCGTTCCAGAGCGGCGGCAATCTGGCTGACAAAATTATCGAGCAGCGATTCCTGATCGAGTGTAAAAACGGCGGTTTGACGGAATCGGACCCCAACCACTCCATAGGCCTGCCGCGGTGTCGCCAGCGCTTCAAAGCGACCTTCGGCCATGGGCAGGCTGTCGGTAAAGCGGCCGGCCGGCTTGCGGTTCTTCATCACCCACTGAACAACGTTTTCCTCTTTTTCCGTCACCTGCCACGTTCCATCACCGTGCGGCAGCAGTCCGGTTTCCTGCTGCAGATACAGCGCAATATCGGCGTTGAAAACCATTCCCAGCTGTCCAATGGCAATCCGCGCTATGCTGTCGATCGAATCTGCCGCAGCCAGCTCGCGGGACATGTTGTACAGGGCCACGGCTCGGGCTTCGCGCAATCGTACCGTTTCCTCCTTGCGCTTGATTTTAGCGGTCAGGGTTCCGGTGACCATGGCGATGATAAAATACATGAAAAAGACCAGCACGTCTTCCATGCGATGAATTGAGAACGTAAACAGCGGCGGGATGAACATAAAGTTCCAGCAAAGCGCGCTCAAGGCAGCGGCGATCAGCACCGGACCGCGGCCCAGCCACAGCGACAACAAGGTAACGGTAAAAAGCAGAAACATGGCAATGGACAGATAATCCAGGTAGGAAGAAAAGCTGAACAGGAGCGCGACCACAGCCAGCACCACAGCCGTGGCCGCCGCATAGTGGCGGCCGGATGTCAGCGATGAAGAAAATGGCGGCAGAGGGTTTTGAGCCATGTCCGATTCCTGGTCCCCCTGCACCACATAGATATCAATACGGCCGCTGTCGCGAATGAGCCGTTCCACAAATGAAGCCGGATGTCGGCGCAGCTTCAACCAGGACCTGTTGGGTTTGCCCACCACGATCTGGGTGATGTTGCGCTGACGCGCCAGATCCAAAAGCCCGGTAACAATATCCTCAGACCGGACCGTTACCACTTCAGCCCCCAACTCTTGAGCCAGTCGCATGTTTTTCATCAATTGCGACGTCTGTTGTTCTGTGACAGGACGCGGTGTCTCCACATAGGCCGCGATCCAGGATGCTTCCATGGTCGTGGCCATGCGCCGGGTCCACCGGATCAATTGCGCCGAAAAAGGGCTCCACCCCACGGCAACCAGCAATCGATCTGCGCTCTTCCAGGGCCCTTGAATGCGTCGCTGCTGCATATAGTCCGTCAATTGCGAATCGACTTTTTCAGCAACTACCCGCAACGCCATTTCCCGCAAGGCGACCAGATTGCCGTGCCGGAAGAATCCACTCATGGCTCGACTCGCCCCCTCCGGCGTATAGACCTTGCCTTCCTGCAAGCGTTTAAAAAGCTCATGCGGAGCGAGATCGACCAGCACGATATCATGAGACCGTTCCAGGAACGAATCCGGAATGGTCTCCCGTACCGGCGCTCCGGTGATCTCTTCCACCGTTCCGGCGCGACTTTCCAGGTGCTGCACATTCATGGTCGTGTAAACAGCGATGCCGTTTTCAATCAGCTCAATGACATCCTGATACCGTTTGGGGTGCCGACAGCCGGGCGCATTGGTGTGCGGCAGTTCATCCACCAGAACGATCTGCGGCCTGCGGTGCAATACGGCATCAAGATCGAACTCGCTGATGGAAATGCCGCGGTGTGTTTTCGACATCCGCGGGACCATCTCCAGTCCTGTCAAAAGCGCTTCCGTATCCGGCCGGCCGTGCGTTTCGATATAGCCCACCACCACATCGTGCCCTTCTGCTTGCAGCCGCCGGGCTTCCAGCAGCATGGCATAGGTCTTGCCGACGCCGGCGCACATGCCGAAAAATATTTTCAACCGGCCTTCCCGGACCTCGCGGCCCTGAGCCTTGATGGCTGCCAAAAGATCGTCCGGATTAGGCCGCTTGTCGTGCGAATCGCGCATTCCTCGTTATCGTCCTGATAGGGGTGCCAAAGCCTGCTTAAAGGTATCAAATCCAATTGGATTGTCCAACTGATAATTAAGAAGCAGCACATTCACCCGCGGCTCGCCGAGAAATCCCCATTGTCTGCCCTCCACCGCCTGTTCCACCCTCATATGCAATTGTTGTCGCTGCTGTGCATCAAGCTGCCTGGCCAAGGCGACGCGGTCCATTTGCAGGCGTGCCGCTGCCGGAGAAATATGTGGATCCAGGCCGGAGGCTGAGCTGCACAACATCTCTGTCGGGACAGCTGTCGAATCCGGCAAGCCGTTTTCTCTGAGAAAACGAATTCGTCGGGCTGAAACAGAATCACGAAACGCGGCGCTGGCAAGAGACAGGTTGCTGGCAGCTCCCGGCATGGTGTTATAGCCGCCAGCCGAGGGCCGCGAATGAAAATATCTGTCAGCCGTACTGTTTTGCGCCAGCCACTTTGAACCTGAGGGCCGTCCCTGTGAAAAGAGCATGCTGCCGGCAGCTGATGACGAGCGAAATGTGTGGGCCAGGACGGTGATCAAAGCCGGATATATCCCTCCGCAGAGCAGGGTCAGGGCCAGCAGCGAACGGATGGCGATAACGCCGGATGAACGTTTTTTCATATCCAATCCACTTTCATTAGGGGTGAACGAATCAGAATATGCGCAGCCAGGTCAATATCAGATCGATCAGTTTGATACCGATAAACGGTATGATCAATCCGCCCAGGCCGTACAGGAGCAGGTTTCTCTTCAGTATGGCCGCTGCTCCCATCGGCTTGTAAGCCACCCCGCGAATGGCCAGAGGAATCAACGCCACGATGATGAGCGCATTGAACATGACGGCACTGAGTACAGCGCTGAGCGGTGAATGCAGATGCATGATATCCAGCGCAGCCAGGGGTCCGGGGCGATCCGCCGTCGCATAAAGGGAGCCGAACAACGCCGGCAGGATGGCGAAATATTTCGCTACATCATTGGTGATGCTGAACGTGGTCAAGGCACCGCGCGTCATCAGGAGCTGCTTGCCGATTTCGACCACGTCGATCAGCTTGGTCGGATTGCTGTCAAGATCCACCATGTTGCCGGCTTCACGGGCCGCTTGCGTGCCGGTGTTCATGGCCACCCCCACATCGGCCTG
This sequence comes from uncultured Cytophagia bacterium, assembly GCA_964541895.1. Taxonomy (GTDB): domain Bacteria; phylum Zhuqueibacterota; class Zhuqueibacteria; order Residuimicrobiales; family Residuimicrobiaceae; genus CAZISM01. The sequence continues at coordinate 4,009 of CAZISM010000144.1, read as the reverse complement.
GGCCAGGGCCGGCGCGTCGTTGGTGCCGTCTCCGATCATCGCCAGCCTATGCCCCTGTGCCTGCACTGTGCGCACCACATCCAGCTTGGTTTCAGGTTTGGCGTTGGCGATAAAATCATCTACCCCGGCTTCCACGGCAATGGCTACCGCCGTCAGGATGTTATCGCCGGTGATCATATAGGTGGTGATGCCCATGCGGCGCAGCTGAGCGAATCGTTCGTTGATGCCACCCTTGACCACATCTTTCAGAAAGATCAACCCTTGCACGCGCCCGTCCTCCGCTACCGCCAGTGGGGTGCCGCCCCGGCTGGAAATCTCTGATTCGTGCAGAACGATTTCTTCTGGCAGATGGCCGCCCCGGGCATGAACAAATTCCTCGATGGCGGCGACGGCGCCCTTGCGTATCTGCTTTTTGCTGCCGTCGTCCGCCAGCACATCCACGCCGCTCATTCGCGACTGCGCGCTGAATGGAATAAACTGCACGTTTAAGAGTTCACGGTTGCGCAAGCCGAATTCATTTTTTGCCAGGACCATGATGGATCGGCCTTCCGGCGTTTCGTCGGCCATGGAAGCCAGTTGTGCGTTTTCCGCGAGCTGCTGCCGTGTGATGCCGGGCGCCGGGATAAAATCAACGGCCATACGATTACCGAGGGTGATGGTGCCGGTCTTGTCGAGCAACAGCACATCGATATCGCCGGCCGCTTCAACGGCGCGGCCGCTGGTAGCGACGACATTGTGACGCAGCAGCCGGTCCATGCCGCTGATGCCGATGGCAGAAAGCAATCCGCCAATAGTGGTGGGAATCAGGCACACCAGCAGGGAGATCAGCGCTGCCACATTGAGCAGCGGGGAGTTTGCCTGGCCCGACGAAGCCAGGCTGTATCTGCCGAAAGCATACAACGAGACCGTGACGGAGATGAAAATGATGGATAACACTGTCAACAAAATAGACAGTGCGATTTCGTTGGGCGTCTTTTGTCGCCGGGCGCCTTCGATGAGCCCGATCATTCGGTCGAGAAACGTCTCCCCCTGTTCAGCTGTGATGCGCACGACGATGCGGTCGCTCAGCACAACCGTTCCGCCGGTGACGGCGCTACGATCGCCGCCGCTTTCCCGTATGACCGGAGCCGATTCACCCGTTATGGCCGACTCGTCCACACTGGCCACGCCTTCGATGACATCGCCGTCAGAGGGAATGATGTCGCCGGCCTCACAAACCACAAGATCACCGATGCGCAACTCGGAAGATGATATCCGCTCTTCGCTGACGCCACTTTGTCGCCGCGCCGTAATCGCACTGCGGCTTCGACGCAAGCTGTCAGCTTGTGCTTTACCCCTTCCTTCCGCCACCGCTTCGGCAAAATTGGCGAACAGAACCGTAAACCATAGCCAGCTGGTGATGTGGATCGTGAACGCAATACTCTGATTTATAAAAAGAGACACGGTCAGAAACAGAGCGCCCAGATAGACGATAAACATCACCGGATTCCTGATCTGAACTCGCGGATCCAGCTTTTGAAAGGAATCGATCACGGCGCGGATCAGGATTCGTCGATTGAACGTATGAAACGATGGCTTTTGCATGTATAGCCTCAAAAAGAGATACCCAGGTGAACCAGCGTGTGTTCCAGCGCGGGGCCCAGACACAACGCAGGGAAAAAGGTCAATACGCCAACGATGAGAACCACCCCAATCAACAGGCCCAGAAACAGTGGTCTATCTGTGGCCAACGTCCCGGCTGAATCGGGTACCTGTTGTTTGTTGGCCAGATGGCCGGCCATGGCGATAAGTGGAAAAAGCGCGGCCGCTCTGCCCGCCATCATCGCAAATGCCAGGGTGGTATTATAGAAAGCCGTATTGGCATTCAAGCCCGCAAAAGCGCTGCCGTTGTTGCCGGCGGCCGACGCATAGGCGTAAAGTATCTCTGTCAATCCATGCGGACCGGCAGCGCTGCGACTCGCCAATCCGGCGGAGAGGACGACAGCCAGCGCGCTGCCCAGCAGGATGAGCACATTGGGAACCAGCATGGCGATCATGGCCATTTTTATTTCAAACGCCTCTATCTTTTTACCAAGATACTCAGGTGTGCGACCGACCATCAATCCGGCCATAAAAACCGTGATGAGAACGAACACCAGCATACCAGTCAGGCCTACACCGATACCGCCAAAGATAACTTCACCCAGCATTATATTCATCATAACCACACCGCCTGCCATGGGAGACAAGCTGCTGTGCATGGTGTTGACCGAACCGTTGGAGGCGCATGTAGTCAGCACCGCCCACAGGTCGCTGTTCATGATGCCAAAGCGTAACTCTTTGCCCTCCAGGGATGGCCCGCCGGGAAGAGCGGGATTGGCACTGAATTCAAAATACAAGGTAGCCGCCAATCCGGCCAGCAACATACTCATCATGGCCAGCCAAATCACATACCCTTGCCGCTTTTGGCCGACCATGCCGCCGTACATAAACACCAGACTGGAGGGCAAAAGAATGATCGCCAGCATCTGGATAAAATTGGACAGCGGCGTGGGATTCTCAAAGGGATGCGCGCTGTTTGTGCCGAAAAAACCGCCGCCATTGGTCCCTAGTTGCTTAATAGCCAGTTGGGAGGCCACAGGGCCTGACGGGATAATCTGTGAGGATCCATCCAGGGTTTGTACCACCGGATTCGGCTGCCAGGTTTGTGGCACGCCCTGGCTCACCAGAATCAGAGCAAGAACCAGGGATAAGGGCAACAGCACATATACAACAGAGCGGATTACATCCGACCAAAAGTTGCCAATCGCGTTTGTGTTGGTGCGCACAAAGCCGCGAATCACGGCCAGCAGTACGGCCAGACCTGCTGCAGCACTGAGAAAATTCTGCACGGTCAGGCCAAAGGCCTGAACGAAATGGCTCATGGTGACTTCACCGCTGTAGGCTTGCCAGTTGGTGTTGGTGACAAAGCTGACCGCGGTGTTGATTGCGAGAAGGAATGGTACAGCCGGCCGGCTTTGTGGATTCAACGGCAGATGAGATTGCAGCAGCTGCAACAACATCAGAAATACAAATCCCGCCAGACTGAAATACAGCAGCGCTTTGCCGTATTCCCGGGCGGTCATTTCTGCCTTTGCATCCACGCCGGAGAGCCCACAGAGCAGACGCTCCAACCAGCCCAGAGGACGCTTCAGGAGATGGTGTTCGCCGTTGAATACCCGTGTCATAAATTTGCCCAGCCAGGCTGACATGACCGTGACAACGGGAAAAAAGATCAGCAGCTGTAAAAGATCATACATCGACATACTTTTGCCCATGGATTTTAGTACTATTCGCCCTTTCCGCCCAAGGCTATGCCTTTACAGGCAGATTATGGCCATAAAATAAAAGAAACGCTATAAATAATCCATTATGATACGGAGGGGAAAAGATAAAGAAAGTATAAAGATGGTGTAGAATCACTAAACCCCAGGTAATATAGCAAGTTACGAAAACAGTTAAGACGAAAACCTCCAGTCAGAAGCAGTGGGCTATTGTAAATTAAGCGGCTTTTGTGGGCACCCTAAAATGTACAGAAGGGTAAATGCTATGGATTACTTGCACCTGTTTTCATTTTAGCATCGCTGGCGCAGTCAGGCCGAAACCAAGAAGGATTATTAGCCGTGGGATGCTAATGAACGCCAATTTTAAATTCGCATGCCTTCGCATTTATTAGCGGTTTCTCTTTTCGATCTTGTTGCACAAAAATCAATTCGCAGTACATACATAATACCTTTGATCCACGTCGGATCTCGATAAAATACGCAAACGAATCGTTGTTATCAGTTAATCATTCAGAATTATTTGTCCTCCCCCAACTCTTGTTCGGCTCCGGCCCCATTTCCAATTCCAGCGTCCCTCCAGCTACAATATCTGAATGCACAAGCCAAGGCTCATTCAGGGCTTTGCCGTTCAGATGAGCCGATTGGATGTACTTGTTGCGGGCGCTGACGTTTTTGGCGTGAATGATAAATCGGCCTTTGCCGTACGG
>CAZISM010000143.1:0-12784 GCA_964541895.1 uncultured Cytophagia bacterium | reverse complement strand
ACATCGGCGCCCACCAGCGAAACACTCCGCCTCTGCGCTACGGCGTGAATGCGGGCACAAAACCGCGCCGACCTGCACACCAGGCGGGCAGCAGCCGGTGAATTGGAACCGGTTCGGAGACAGTTTCGATTAATACCACCATCAATGCGCCGGAGCGCCATCGAAATGATTTCCATGGTGTCATACGCCGGTGATTCAATTCAAGAAAACGTCGTTCCCTGACGCGGCGTGCAGGGCATCACCGTTTGCATTAAACGCAGCTGATCCCGTACTGGGATGCAAGAATCAGCATTTTGACCCATCTAATCGGGATGCTTCATGCCCCCTCTCATAGACCCGAACAATGCATCGAGCATTTCTTTCAACAGAGCCCTTTCCACCAAAATCAGAACGGTGGCATAAGTCACCACAAAGACGGCAATTTTCACGCCGGCTGCTGACCAGGTAAAACCTGCGATGTCGGACCACCGCAGCAACTCATGGACAAACAAAAAGCCCAGTCCCATGGCTAGAGTCGGAATGCTGAAAAACCGCAGCAGTGAAAAATCTACAAACCGTCGTGCATCATGATAAAAAATAACGATGCCTACGACCAGCATCACATCCACGGCGGTTGCTACGCCGGCAATGCCAAATCTGGGACCAAGAGTGATCAAGCCGGTGATCATGACCAACAGCTGAATCGCACGCGTTCTGAGCACTTTTTTCGGCACACCGGACAGAATCAACAGCGAACCGATCATACCCTTAATGGGATCGAACAGGGCATATACCAGCATCAGGCGAAAGGCCGCCAGCATCGGCAGCCATTTATCACCGATGACCAGATGAATGAATTCCGGCGCCACCAACCACATTAAAGCCGCTACCGCAAAGTTGGCCCGCACCATGAGAATATTGACCAGCGAAAATGTCCGCGATAACCGCGCCCGGTCATCGCGCAATTGTGCAAAGGTTCCGGCGGCTACCTGGGTTATGGGAGCCGCGAGCAACTGTCGCGGATAAACGGCAAAACCGAACGCCTTATCATAAAATCCCAGCGCGCGATCGCCCAACACCAAACCCGTCCAGATATCGTCTACGCGATCCAGCATCTGCATCAGCAACGATGAGCCGAAAACCTGCGATCCGAAGCGTACAAAATAGCTCACGAGCTCTTTGGACCAACCCAGATGCGGACGCCATACAGGACGGATGACATATAAAATGACCACTTCAACAAGCACGGAGGTGATTCGTCCGGCCAGCAACGCCCACAGTCCCCACCCCTGCCAAGCCAACAGCACCGAAACAGCTGTTGAAATTACGGCAACCACCGCCTGCATGATCGCCAGGCGCTGAAACTGCACGCGGCGTGTCAACATCACATCGATCGTAGTCGTCTGTTGAGAGATAAAGGCCGCCCCGATCAGAATCGCGAAAATCAAACGCAAATGTTCCGGGGCGAATAACGCCACAGCCACCCCCATGCCTGCAACCCAGAGAGAGCCGGATAGTAGCCTCAGGGTGAAATAGACCCGCAGGATTTCCTCGTTCATACCGTTTTCGCCGCCGGTCCGATGCATAAACGCGGCCGGGAAGCCAAAGGCGGGTAAAGCTGTGGTCAGGTTTACAGTCGAGGACACAAATGCGAAAAGGCCAAACGCTTCCGGTTCCAGCAAACGGGCCAGGAGAATGGATCCGGTTATGCCCACCACCGTGCTGATCGCATTAGCCGCTATATTGTAAATGGATGAGGTGACGCTGCGCCGGGCAAGATTCATTCAACACGCCCAATTCGAAGAGTTAACCCTCATGGCGTTCCAGCTTCTTTTCAATATCGTCGGTACGATTCTCCCACGGAAACGACCGGCCAATGACCGGCTTATCCAGGAATCGGCACAATCGGTCATACGCCCCATCTTCGGCCACATTGAGCACCAAAAGATCATTTGGCCGGTGACGAAAATATTCCTTGACCGCATTATTGTGTGCATTATAGCTTGCAATCAAGGCTTCTTTATTAAATGGATCATTTTCAGGTGTAGCGTTCATCAGCCGATTCGCTTCGTACAAATAGCCGGGATATACATACGTGTAAGCTTTTAGATCTTCTAGCGTTGGGATACGGCGGTGGCTGATTTTGTTTGCATAAAAACGCATCAGGGAGTTATACCACTGTTCGGCATGGTCTCGAACGGTCAGGATGAACCTGCTGCCCGGAAAACGGCCATCCAAAGCCTGGTAGGTAAATGGCAGGCTGAAGGGAACGTCCTGGAACGCTTCTGCTGTACGACAATACCAGAAAAGTCTGCGGAAATCTCGACGACCCCAGTCCTGTAACAACAGTTCCCCCAGCCGTTGTTCACCCACGATAAAGCCCATCTCCCGTAATGCGAGGGCGAGAGAGGTAGTTCCGGTCTTGTTGCGGCCGATGCAAAACACTTTATTCTTGCCCAGCGAACGAGATGTGCTTACAAACAACCGAGCCGACCAAGCCAATTTGCCTGCGAAGGTTACTGATGTTTTCAATGTTGAGACTCCTTACGTTTCATTTTTTCTCGCATTCAAGCTCCAGTTGAATGACATCACCCGCATTTTTTCATGATGGCAATTGGATGCCGTCCAGCGCCGCTCCGTTTGGTTCCCTGGCGAATTCAAAACAGGAACGGTGTTTGCACCGGAGGGGGCGATGATACGGAATATTGGGCGATCTTGCGATCGTCGTCCTGGTTCGCGGCCAGGTTCAGGACATGCCCTTTTGTGCCGGCAGGCCAGCGGCACGATCGGCGATGCGGAGCAGGGGATGCTCTCTCATAAAAGCTCGTATTCGTCTAAAAGTCGCTGCGTTCCCGTTTTTCCGCAGTGAAACAGCACATCCAGGATGGACATGCCGGCTACAAATTCTTTTGCCAGCTGCGGGTACGAATACGGAAGCGTATGGATAAAGAACAGGTCGATACCGTTTTTTTTAAACACCTGTTTATCATACAAAGCCTGGCCGCCGATGGGATTGATCATCGTATGACTCTTTTCATTCCGGCAAATGCATAACGCGCGGATGGTCTTGGTATCCAAGGATTCCTCACCGTGTGCAGACAATAGGGCTATTTCCGGATCCGCTTGTTCAAGTTGTTTCTCCAATTGGTCATAGGGTGTTGAATCGGGGACGATTTCAGTCGAAATCTCCAGGAACTCGGTAATACGCTTAATGGCGACGCTGTTCAATACAGCCAGATACTCGGTATCCACGTCAAGCAGGCCCTCGATTACCGGATATACCTCGCCAAAGTATTTGCTTTTTCTGTAATTAGTATAGAGCGCTTTTTTTAATTTCGGCTTCCATCGAGTATCTTCAGCAATCTTAATATCACGTATTTTTGTGAATGAACTTTTGGATAGTACTGGAACAATAATGAAAAAGGGTGCCGCGTTTATGATAATCCTGTTCCGGTTTACCCAACCATATTTTATGTAATTCAAATTATCGTACAGGATAAATTTGTCCGCAGCATGGATCAGCTGGAAATAGCCCAGATAGGGGAAAAAATAAGGCTGCATGATGGCAAGCTTTTTACCGTTCCATCCCGGCTCATTTGAATAGGTACTGGAGTTCATAGCATGAATAGCTTTAGGACACGAAGAAAAGATGACAGGTTGAATGATGCGCGAAGGCATGGCCCGGGCTTAACCGCAGGCGCCATTCGCTGTGAGTTATCTTGATCGTCCATTCACCTTCTATTTTTGTTTGCTGTCTTTTGGCCATAGCAGGGTGTGGATACCGCACTCTTCACGGTTCGTACCTGCCCAGCGGCCCGCTCTATCGTCTTCGTAACCGCTCACTGGACGGGTACAAGGTGCACAGCCGATGCTGCGGTAGCCCTGAGTGGTCAAAGGATGACTCGGTAAATCATAGTCCTGTATGTACTGCATCAGATCCTGTTTTGTCCAATGCAGCAGTGGATTAATCTTGATTAATCCATCTGGTTCAAGTTCCAACAGGCTCGCCCGGGCTCGTTCAGAGGTCTGTTCTCGTCGAATACCGGTGATCCAGGCGCGCATGCTTTGCAGTGCTCGGCGCAACGGCTCGACCTTGTTCATATGGCAACATCGTGCCGGGTCCGTTTGATAGGGCGGTGGTTGTTCCGAATGCGCCATCCCATCTTCGGGCGTTACACGTTTGATATCGACAATATTCAATTGCCACTCATGACCCAACCACTCCTTGAATGCCAGTGTTTCCGGAAAATGAAATCCCGTGTCCAAAAACAGTATCGGGAAATCCGGCTTGATACGGGTGATCATATGAATCAGTGGTAAGCTTTGTGTCTGGAACGATGAACTCATACAAACATCGGGCCAATAGTTTTCCATAGCCCACTCCAAAATTTCCTCTGGCTTGGCCTGTTGAAACCGCATATTCAGGCGCGCACATTCCTGGGACATAATTGAGAACTCCCGTTTCTGCACGATGTCACTTGGATTATGGATTGATCTGCTTTTAACCATGTATCGTCCCTGTCCTCACCCGCGCAAATGAAAAACCGGCATGGTATCGCCTCTGAGCCCCAGTCGCAGAGTTTCCAAAGCGATGACCTCATCCGTCGCGATGTTGCCGAGGTTGACCAAAGGTCCGAACTGCTTGATAAACCAAACCTGTTGAGATTTTTGCGGCGCTTCAAAAATCAATTGTTCCGGACTAAACCTGGCCGTGATTTCGTCAATCAATCCTTCGCGAGTCTCCCCGGTTTTGGTATACAGTCCCACCGTACCGCTTTCGCGGGCTTCGGCTATCACCTTCCAGGCTCCGGCTTGCAGCAAAAGGTCAATCTCATGTATCCAGAGGGAGGGGATTACTTCTGCTGCCGCATCCTTTCTACCCACTTCAGCCAGCACCGTAAACTCCTGGGCCAGTCTGTTTACATACTCTGCTTTCCGCTCCAGTTCCATCTCGATGACGCCGGTCGAAAATTCCACATGGGTTAATTCCAATTTTCGCACCATCGCACAATACTCTTTAAACCGTTCCTGCACGATGGCGACTTCCAGCAGGGTGCCGCCGAAGCAAACCGGAATGCCGGCCTTTTTGTAGGCCGCGACTTTTTCCTGCAGATTGCAGGTAACAAAACCGGTACCCCATCCCAGTTTAAGGATGTCGATATACTCACCGGCCGTTTCCAGCATATCGTACATTTGGCGCAGACCCAGGCCTTTATCCAACACATGTGTTAGGCCGGATTGACGAGGCTTGGCGGCTCTCCTGGCAACGTCAAGAAAATCCAACATAGGCTCTCCTTTCAAGGGATGCATGGGAACAAAACGTGTTCCACGAAGTGGACATGCGAAATGAATGGGCTTTGCAACCAGACCGCGTCCTAAACCAGAGATTGAGCGAGTGTTATCAGCTTTCTCTCCGCGTCAGCCAGATGGCGTTGCCGGAGGCGATTCCAACGGCTCGTTTCTTTAATGCACGTGTAAGATTGCGCAATCATCGTTTTAACCGCTGCCGGCGCGGCTCCGCCCAAACCGGTTCTGGTAGCGATGATCTGTTTGGGCTGTAACGCCTGTTTAATATCTTCTTTAGATAATTTTAGCGGCCGGCCAATGACTCGACGAGCCACCCTGTCAATCATGGTGCGGGTGATCCCCGTTGCCGGTATCCGTTGCTCGGCAGCAAAGCGCACTACCTGGCTGACGATGTGGTGTGCATCCAGGTAAGGTATGCTTGCTGTGCTCATGATAACTTCCGCAAGATCCGTTGCCTGTGCATAGTCTTCGTTCGTACGGCGGGCCATAATTGTTGCGTGGACAGTCAACGTGCTCATTACGCCCGTCATCAGCTTGACGGTACGGACGGCAAGGTCCATGGCATCAGGCACTTCACCATAGGCGAATATGCGACTATCCGGTTGACCGGATACGGTTTTTCCAATGTTCGCCATAGCCGTTAATCGACCGATCAGTACTCCTGCCGTTCCACGGATAAAAGCGAGACTGTATGGATTTTTTTTCTGCGGCATGATGACGCTGTCGCGGCAGTATTCATCTGCCAGATCAACCAGGTTGAATTCCTGGGTAGACCAGATCTGCAGGTCTTCACTCAGCCGGTCCAGATTGATGGCCAGCGCAACCACACAGGCCATGATTTCAACCGGCATATCCGCCTGCCACATGGCATCGCGGGTATGGGTGATGGCGCCTTCAAATCCTAATAGATCAGCCAGACGCTGGCGCTGGAACGGCAAGCGCGAGCCGTTAACACTTCCGATACCGCCTGAACACTGATTCACTCGACTGAATCCGGCCTGCAATCTATCGAGGTCCCGTAAAACCGGATAGACAAAGGAAACCACATAATGCGCCAGTGTCGTCGGCTGGGCATGCTGAAGATAGGTGAGATCCGGCATAATGGTAGCGGTATGCTTTTCAGCCAGAGCCAGAAGCGCCTGGGCCAGATCGATCAGAGCGCCGACCAGGTCCAGCAGGCGCTCCCGCACGGCCATCTGATAGGCCAGATTGGTCGCTTCACGACGTGCCCGACCTGTCCGCAACCAGCCGCCCGCTTCGGGCGCCAGGTCAAGAATATAATGTTCACGATTCTTATAGGCATCTCCAATAACCGGATCAAAATGAAAATTTTGAAAAGGAATGCCGTGCACCTGCAAAAGAACCTTTAGCAGTTTGCCCGCCGCCCGTCGCGGAATGATGCCGGCTTCAGCCAACATTACGGTATGGGCCAGGTCGGCCAGGCTCAAACCCTTGTACAGGGCTGCGGCATAGGCCACTTCCAACCGATTGGCCGTTTGCACCAGTTCGATCGCCGTCGCCTTTTTCAACCTGCCGCGATAAACCGGCCTGAGGCCGGTCATTTTGTCTGCTCGGGATCCTTTTTCAGCAGGCCGGATCTGGGGAACTGTACGGCTCATTGCTTTTGTTCCAGCAACTTGACGATGGCGTTGATCGAGTCCAGGTTTTCAGGAGACAAATCCTCACTTTCGAAGGTCACCTTAAACTCTGTTTCCAGGAATGTAATCAGCTCGATGGTTTTCAACGAATCAAGGATCTTGGATACCATGAGCGAATCATCATCGCCAATGGTTACTTCTTTTCGGATCAGTGTAGCCAAAAAAGTACGGATTACGTTTTTCTCAATCATCATCACCTCGAAAATAAAAATTTGGCCATTTTATCGCTCGACATCGAAAGCAGGGTCGGCGGATTTGTGACATAGACTCCCTTTGCTTGTGTATTTTCATTAATCATGGCGCCTGCACCGATTACACATTCGCTTGCCACGGTCACGGAATCCAGGATGGTTGCATTCGCCCCGATAATGCAAAATGATTCCACAGTGACCCTACCAAGAATGACGGCATGAGCGGCGATGAAACAATGGCTTTTAATCACCGAATGATGACCAAGGTTCGCACCCGAAAGGATGATGACGTCATCCTCGATCTTTAAAAAAGGCTTGCAGATAACCCCTTCGCTGATCAGGCAGTTCTCCCCCATAGCCAGTCCGGGCGAGATCACCGCTTTTGAACTGACATGGCTGACCAGTTCATACCCTTTTGCTTTGGCCTGATGAAATTTTTCTGCCCTGGTCCTGTTTATTCGGCTGGCATAAACAGCGATGAACATCGAATACTCAGAGGGGGGATAGAACGATTCTACATCCTCAAAAGGCACAACGGGCAATCCACAAAAGGTTTGTTCCTTCAAGTAGTGGCCGTCTACCGTAAAGGCGGCGATGTCGTATGACGAATCATGCATGAAGGTGAAATGGACCAGTTCTGCAGCAGCCGACGTCCCAAATATGATAATTTTTTTCATGGCATTTCCTTTTACGCTAGGTCCTTTTTCTGTATCTTGCCGCTCGGCGTTTTGGGCAAACTTGCCCTGATCTCTATCTGCCGGGGTATCTTGTGCTCTTCCAGCGTTTGATGGCAATACGTCAAGATCTCTTCTGTTGCCAAGGTGCTTTTGGCCTCTTCGCTCAGCACGATGAACGCCTTGATAACCTGCCCCAGGACCGGGTCCGGTATCCCGATGGCAGCGGCCTCAACCACGCCGGCAAATGAACATAACACATTTTCTATTTCTCTGGGCGCCACCTTTTTGGCGCCGCTTTTTATGATTTCGTCGTTGCGTCCAATAAAATAAAAATATCCTCCCTCGTCTCGGCGAAACATATCACCCGTATGGCACACCAGTTCACCAGGCAGCGGGCCGCTTTGAAAGCGACGCGAAGAGAGGAGCGGATCCCGCCAATACCCACTGCGGACATGGCCACCACGTACAACCAGCTCACCGATCTGATCCGGCGCGCTGATACGACGGCCGTCGTCATCGATGATCCACGCCTGTGTACCTGGGAACGGCCTGCCGACCGAAGCGATATTCTTATCCAGATCCTTCGGATCCAGACCCAATGAGTACGCCGCTTCCGCCATGCCATAAAAAGAAAAAAGGGAGATATTGGGAAATTTCTTTCGGAACCGGAGGATGACCTCCGGGGGCAGAACGGAACCTACGCTGCTCACATACCGCAACGCGCTCAGATCATAGCGTTGCAGATCCAAATTCAGCAATAGCGTAATGATGGTGGGAACAGCGGCTAGTGCCGTAGCACGTTCTTCGGCCAATCTCTTCAGAGTCATGGCAGGATAGGCAAATGATTTTTCCAGGATCAATGTACCACCCGTGCGAAAGATTTTAAGCAGTTGATTCATCCCCGGACTGAAGGACAGTTGCAAGGGACTGGCCAGAATGTCAGTTGCCGTTAATCCAAAGTATTCAATACCGCTCTCTGTGGTGAACAGGGAGCTTTTATGTGTGGTCATCACTCCCTTGGCCTTACCTGTACTGCCGGAAGTATATAATAGATAAGCCAGGTCTCGATCAATCACCCGTTCCTGCGGGCGTTCAGCCGCTTCATTGGCCAGAATATCATCAAACGATAACAACCGCGAGTCGGATCGCTCCGGCACAGCACCGGTCAACACTATGGCGCGCATGGAGGGCAGATGCTGCAATAGTTGGCCTGCTGCTTCAGCCTGATCGGCATAGGTTATCAGGGCTGTGGCTTCACAATCGCCGGCAATATAATGCATCGTATCAACGGTATTGGCGTAATCGATCGCGGCAAAAACGGCATTGGCTTTCAATACCGCAAAAACACTGATGACCAACTCGGCGCTGTTCATCAAGTAAATCAGGACACGGTCCCCGTCCTCTACGCCGTTTTTTCGCAACGCATGGGCCAATCGGTCAGACGCCGCATCGATCTGAGCATAGGTCAGCCGTTCGTTGCCGCAAATCAGGGCCAGTTTCTGGGGTTGTTCGGCAACGTTCTTTCTTAGAATATCCTGAATGAGCCTGATGGTGATGGTCTGGGTCATCATAATATCCTCTCCTTTGCTGATGATACGGACAGGCCAAGTACAAACTCTTTCCAAAGTTGAGCGACTCGTGTTCAAAATGCTGCTGAAGCAAGGCACCTCGGCTACAACAATCTCTCAAATCAGGTCTTTGTTTATTAAAGCGGCAAGCTGTTTGGACAGGCAACGGCCGGAAGCATCAGGCTCTGCAAGATGCCGGCATGCGCCACAGCGGTTTGCAAAATATCACAAATGACCGCGATATCCGGCTTTTGCACCGCCGTGCCGTTAGGCAGAACCATCAGGCGCTCGGTGATGCGTTCCGTATTAGGCAGATATCGGTTTGCTTCTGCAGAAGCAGCAAGATAAGGTTCCATGCGATGGCAGCCTGGCCAGAAATAACGTCTGGCCAGCACATTTTCCGCATGCAATACTTTCACCAGCATATCACGTGTCAAGCCGGTTATTTCCGGGTCGACCTCGACGACAATATACTGAAAATTGCATTTTTCATCTTCATCGAAAGGCAGCAACGTCAATCCCGGGATCCCGGCCATCTGCTCCTGATACTGCCGGTAATTGCGCTGGTTGCAGTGAATGTAAGCATCCATGGACTGGAGATTGGTAAGGCCCATGGCAGCCGATAGTTCGCTCATCTTACCGTTGGTCCCGATGCTGACAACCTGGTCATAGTCTGCGAAACCGAAATTAACCATCAGCCGCGTTCGCGCGGCCAGGTCGTCGCTATTGGTGGCTATGGCGCCCCCTTCAAAGGTGTTGAGAAACTTGGTCGCATGGAAACTGAATACCTCGGCATCACCGAAATTTCCGATCATGACCCCATTGTGGGAGCAGTTGAACGCATGCGCGGCATCAAACAACAATTTCAAATTTCGTGAAGCAGCCAGGTCCTGTAAGGCTCTTATGGCGCACGGCCTGCCCCACAGATGCACGCCAAGTATGCCGGTGGTGTGCGGCGTGATGAGCGCTTCCACAGACCAGGGATCCAGCATATGAGTATGCGGATCGATATCACAAAAGACCGGCGTTATGCCCTGCCAGTGCAGGGCATGGGCGGTTGCGACAAACGTAAAGGAAGGAACAATAACCTGCCCTTTCATGCCGAGGGCACGGATGGCAATCTCGAGGGCAATCGTCGCATTGCATACCGCTATACAGTGTTTGACTCCCAGTACATCGGCCAGTGCCTGCTCGAACTGGCGCAGCAGCGGTCCACGGTTCGTCAACCGGTGTGTCTCATAAATTTCATCGACATAAGCCTGAAAAATCTTGCGATCCCCCATGTTGGGACAGCCTACATGCATGGTGGAACCAAAAGCCGGCGCCCCCCCCAATATTGCCAATGACCGCATCTTGCTTGCCCTCACAGTTCAGTCCTTGTTTACTTTCCTCTTGATTTTTGCGCCTCGAAAAGCTACTTTTTGACGAAAATAATATCATGGGCAGCAAGGGGCGTGACCATGCGGGTAGCCAGGAGCATAGGATGCACATAATCCACGCGAGAATAGTTAGCGCAGCAAAACGGCTCCACAATACCATCAAAGCACAGAACCGGAATCGGATCCTGGTCGCCAAGTGGTCGGCCGAGGCGGAGGTGGCCGACAATTGGGGAGACAAACTGAATCCCTGCCTGATCGCAAAATTGAGCACGAGACAGGTGCTCCATCAGTCCCAGGTGTTCAGCTCCTGGGTGCCGGTTGTCTACTGGGTGATCGGCAGCTCTTTAGGCCGCATCCGCAACTGCAACGCCGTGGTCTGGGGAGCAGGTTTTCTTAATGCCGATGACAACATAGCGGTAAAGCCCAGGGCCGTTTATGCCGTGCGCGGCTTCCGGTCGGCAGACAAATTAAAGCAACTTGGGCTTATCCACCATGATATACCGGTGGGTGATCCGGCCCTGCTGATGCCGCTGCTTTATAAACCCATTCAGGAACCATTGCATGAAATCGGCATCATTCCACATTTTCGCGAACTGGATCTGCCGGTCGTCCGATCGTTGCAGCGGCACAAAGAGTGTAAAGTAATCGATGTCTGTGGCGGTCTGCAAGAGTTCTGCAGCGAGATTCTTTCCTGCCGGCAGATCCTCTCCAGTTCGTTACACGGCCTCATCACCGCCCATGCCTATGGGATTCCAGCGCGCTGGCTGCGGCTCTCTGCGCGCCCGCGCGGGGACGGCTTCAAGTATCACGATTATCTCTCCTCAGTAGGTCTGGACTCTCCCGAACCGAGGCAAGCGGAGACGGTCCCAGAGATCCTCAGGATGGCCCTGTGGCCGCCAGAGATCGGCAATCTGCCGAGCATCTCTGCCCTGCTGGATGCATGTCCGTTTATTTCCAAAAATGTATTGATCGATTTGAAATCGAAAATTGCCGGCGCGTACCAGGGCAGGGGCTAGTCCATAACCTGATCAAGCAATCTCTGATAAACCGAACAACACTCTTTAAGTATCCTCTCGTCGGCACTGTCATCCGATCTTGGCTTTGCCTGAAAAGGCTTTACATCAGATATTGCATTCGGCAAGCCGATCCGTTCAAACAGGGCATGCATGACGAGAGTGGGAGCCTGACAAAACCTTTCGTAGGAAAACAGAAAGCAAGTTTTTGCAGCGTGTTCCAGCACATACGAATAGTAATTCAACCAGGACAACAACCAGTAATTCAGGTGAGACCGGTCCTGTTGGGCCAATCGGGTCAACAAGGTCGGATCGGCGAGAGCAAAGGGCTTTTGGTTCACTCCGAACTCGTGATGACCGATCCAGTTCATGTACTCCAGAACGAAACAGTCAGCAGCCTGCAATCGACAAAAATGGCGGTGCTGCTCCAGCAGTGACAAGGCATGTTGCACCGGCTCGCGAAAGGGAATAATGATCGCCGCATGGGGAAACAGGTCCATGATGGCTTGAAAGCGAAGGATGTTGTTATTATTTTTTGACAGATAGCGCAGGGACTGGCCCCGGTAATTTCTCTTTATGACCAGATCGATGTAGCGTTCATAGGCCGCCAACACGTCTCGCGGTATGTCGTTGATTACCAGGCGGTCCTGGTGTATGTAGCGGTCCTGCAAAAACACCTTCCAAAATACTTCATCGAATGCTTCCGGGCTCTCGGCATTGACGAAAATACCGTCCTGATGCGCCCGCTCTTTCATCACTGTGTTTTTCCGGCCTGGGAACAGGGAACGCCAGAGGTTGGGGGCCAGGAGAAAAGGCATATCGGCATAGGTCAGCGAAGCAAACAACCTGGTTTCATAAAGACAACGGAGCAGGGCCGTAGTACCGCTCCGGGCCAGGCCGCTGACGAATACCGGTTGATCATGACCGGGCAGCGCAGGGCCGGTTTTCGCATAAAGCGCCTGTTCGATGTCAAAACTGATCTCTGCTATCGTGCGAGAGCCCAGGACGATTC
>CAZISM010000142.1:0-12959 GCA_964541895.1 uncultured Cytophagia bacterium | reverse complement strand
ACTATCTCTGCGGCTTTTATAATCAGGATGCGGCTACGGTCGACGACATCATGTATCGCGCCCCATACTATCTTGTGGTTAAAAGCGCAGGCAACGAACGCAACAAGGCGCAGAATCAGGGACCGGCGGACGGTGAATACTTTTGGCAATACCTCTATGACGAAGAGGGCTGCCCGCCCTATCGCCGTTTGCTCAAAAAAGCCGCTGAACGTCCGCCCGATGGCAACGGCGCCTGCGCCTATGACGGACTGGAGGGCATCGGTGTCGCCAAAAATGGTCTGACCGTCGGCGCCATCATGGATATGGTCAACGGCTGCTCGTCTCCCGAGGATGCGGTCATGACCGATTTCAGCTCCTGGGGGCCGACCGACGATGGCCGCATCAAACCCGATTTGTCAGCCAACGGTTTCCGATTATATTCCTGCGCCGATTCGACCAGGAACGGCTATGCCGTATACAGCGGCACCTCCATGGCCGCACCAGTCGTGACCGGGTCCCTGGCGCTGCTGCAGGAACTCCATCAGCGCACCCATGCCTGCTTTATGCGATCGGCTGCATTAAAGGCCGTGGCCATTCATGGGGCCGATGAAGCCGGCGCCGCACCGGGACCCGACTACCGTTTCGGATGGGGCGTGTTCAATGCCGAACGCTGTGCCGCTCTTGTTCAACAGGACCTGCTCTATCCCACGACTATACAGGAAACCACCCTGCAGCAGGGAGATTCCATCACCTGTTTTGCACACACCACCGGTGCTGAACCGCTCAAGGTAACCATTGCCTGGACCGATCCGCCAGGTCCCGTTTCCGAACCGTCGTTGGACGATGCGACCGCAAAACTTGTCAATGATCTGGATGTTCGTATCATCAAAAGTGAAAACGGCCGGGTCTATTATCCGTGGCGTCTCAATCCCCATCGCCCCGATGCACCGGCGCAATCCGGCGACAACTGCACGGACAATGTCGAACAGATCTCTATTCCTGATCCAGGACAAAGCCGGTACACCATCATCGTGCGACACAAACATCAGCTGCATGGAGGCCGACAGGATTTGGCCCTGATCATCACCGGCAGCGACGATGTGCTTCTGCCGGTAGAGCTGGCCGAGGTGCACGCCGTTCAGGATGCGGAAGGGGTGAACCTGCGCTGGGCTACGGCCAGCGAAAGCGACAACCTGGGATTCAAGATATATCGTTCAGAAACCATCAGCGGCCCGTTTCTCGCCATCACGGACCAGATCATCGACGGCGCCGGCAACTCGTCGTCGCTGCGCTGGTATACCTGGCGTGACACCTCAGCCATAAGCGGCAAAAGCTATTACTACAAAATCGCCGATATCGATCTGCAGGGCCGCCAAAACCTTCATGGGGTCGTGGTTGCCGGCCGGCAGACGCCGGAAGCCTTTCATCTTGAACAGAATTATCCCAATCCCTTTAACGCCACCACGCGGATCTATTTCACATTGCCCAACCGTGGGCCGGTGCGCCTGAAAATCTACAGCCTGAACGGAGCGTGTGTTCGTGACCTCATAAACCAGGATCGTGGAGCGGGATTGCACATGGCGGTGTGGGACGGCTGCGACGACGCCGGTCAGCCGTTGGCCAGCGGCCTGTACATCTATTCCCTGGAAGCGAACGGCCAGCGCATCCACAAAAAAATGCAATTGATCAAATAATCCTGCCGTCGCTGGTCGACCTCGGGCTGCCGGCCATGACGAGAACAGCAACGTGCAAGAATCGGCTAGTTTAACATTGTATGGGGGATGTCTGACACTTTTGCATGCGGGTGCAAAAGGTCTCTTAACTCCGGGTGTTACCAAACCAGTGGCTATATGGGGAGGGAGACCCGGAGTTGCCGCCCATCAGGCGGCAACTCAGCTGTCTTTAATGATGGCCGGTCTAGGAGGTCCGACAGGTAACGCCGGTTCTCCATTCTCGGATTCGGTTCACGCATGCATTATAAACCGAACGAATAGCCCACCAGAACCGACCAGGTATTCATACCCATTTTTTCATTGCTGGAATCGTCCAGCATGTCATCTTCGATTTCACTGTCAGCCATCTTGCGCGACACCAGGTTATAGTTGAATTCGACAAAAAGCTTTTTGCTCAGCGTCACACCGCCGCCTACTGTGAAACCGACCGCCGGATCGATTTTCACCTTCTCCGTCGCCTTTTCATCAAATATCTCGATTTTGGTTTCGTTGTCGCCGGTGAAATAGCCGACGCCGGCCTTTGCAAACGGTTTGACCTTGCCGCTGCCCAGGAACAGCTTGCCATAGGCGCCGATAATGGTCTGGTTGAACGTAGATTCGATATTAATACCTTCGTCCTTTAATTGCCAGGTGAAACCGGCCAGAGCATTGTTGACCTCCAGACCGACCTGCACATTGGGGCTTGCCAGATAGCCAAGCTGCAATCCAATAGGCAAAGTGCCTGCTGCATCGTCCTGATCCTCATAGGCCGACATGGTGTAACCCGTTGTGATGGCCAGAGTGGTGTTGCCTTGCGAAAAAGCAGCCCCTGTCATGGTGATCATGACCAAAAAAAGTATCCCGTTTCGTTTCATTACTACCTCCTTGTTTTTTGGTTCAGCACGATTTGGGGGATTTAAACAGAGATTAGAACACAGGATCAATCAAAATTATTCACTTTTTGTTATTTTTCCAGGGTTCACGTGCAGGGGCGTGCCTGACAGATTCAGATTACAGCTGCTGCACGTGATACACCTTGATCATCAACCCGGTGCCACCTTCACCTGATTACTCCTTGATTTTAGCCCCCTGAATAGCTAATTTGATGACTAAAAATTGGACATCGCTTTATCATAAGGATCGCAATGCCCCTGATCGACTTGAAAAATATCAGCCTGAGTTTCGGCGGACCGTTGCTTCTGGATCAGATCAATCTGGTCATCGAACCTGACGAGCGTATTTGTCTCCTCGGCCGTAACGGCGAGGGAAAATCGAGCCTGATCAAAATCATCAACCAGGACATCGGATTCAACACGGGTGAGATTTCGCGGCAGCAGGGCGTGCGCATCGGTCTGTTGGAGCAAGAAGTGCCGGGCGGTATCCCGGGGAGTGTTTTCGATGTCATCGCCGGCGGCCTCGGTCGTTTGGGCGCTCTGGTCGCAGAATACCACGATTTAAGCGTGCTCATGCAGACCAGACACGATGACCATCTCACGCGCAAGCTGGGCGACATACAACACCGCCTGGAAGTTGAAGGCGGGTGGCACATTGAACAAAAAGTGGCTGCCATCATCTCACGCCTCGACCTTCCCGCTGAAGCCAGTTTTGCCAATTTATCCGCTGGCTTGAAACGACGCACTATGATGGGCCGGGCCCTGGTCAACCAACCCGATTTGCTGCTGCTGGATGAACCGACCAACCATCTCGACCTCGACGCCATCAGCTGGATGGAGGAGTTTTTGCTGCGCTTCGAAGGCAGCATCCTCTTCGTAACCCATGACCGGATGTTCCTGCGTAAACTCGCAACCAGAATTGTTGAACTGGACCGCGGCAAACTCAAAAGCATGCCCGGTGATTACGACAGCTATCTGATGCGCAAGGAGGCTGAGCAGGCGGTAGAAGAGGCCCAGCGGGAGGCATTCGATAAAAAACTCGCTCAGGAAGAGGTCTGGATCAGACGGGGCGTCAAGGCGCGGCGTACGCGCGATGAAGGCCGGGTAAAAAAACTTTTGCAGCTTCGGCAGCAGCGCCGCGAGCGCCGGTACACGCCAGGCATGGTGCAGATGAATGCCGTGGACGCCGGCCTCAGCGGCAAAATCGTCTGCGAAGTGATCGGGGCCGGCTTTGGCTATGCGGAAAAGGCGGTGATAAGAGATTTTTCAACCATCATTGCGCGCGGCGATCGCATTGGCATCATCGGTCCTAATGGCATTGGCAAAACGACGCTTCTCCGCCTGTTATTGGGTCACGTCACACCACAAGCCGGTACGGTACGTATGGGCGCCAACCTGGAAATTGCCTATTTTGACCAGTTGCGCGATCAGCTGGATGAAAATAAAAATGTCTTTGATAACGTCGCCGATGGCAACAACATGGTAACCATCGGCGAGACCACGCGGCATGTCTATGGCTATCTGCAGGATTTCCTCTTCGCCCCGGAACGGGCGCAAAGCCCGGTGAAAAGCCTCTCCGGTGGCGAACGCAACCGTCTGCTGTTGGCTAAGCTTTTTACCAGACCTTCCAACCTGCTGGTCCTGGATGAGCCCACCAACGACCTGGATGTTGAAACCCTCGAACTTGTCGAGGAGCTTCTCCTGCAGTACAGCGGCACTGTGCTGCTGGTGAGCCATGACCGCGATTTTCTCAACCACGTCGTCACCAGCATTCTCTCCCTGGAGGGGGACGGCGTGGTGCGCGAATATGTGGGCGGCTACGACGACTGGTTGCGGCAGCGTCCGACACCACCGCTTGCGGAACCCAAAGCAAAACCAGTGGACAAGCCCAAACGGGAAAAACCGGCAGACAAACGCAAGCTCTCCTTTAAGGAGCAGCGCGAACTGGAGGCGTTGCCGGAACAGATCGAGAAGGCGGAAGCGGAGCATCAGGAGCTGCTGCTGCGTTTCAGCTCACCGACCTTTTATCGCGAGGAGCCCGCCGCCATCGCGCAGGCTAAAGCGCGTTATGAGGAGATCGAACAGGACCTGCCGCTGCTATACGCCAGATGGCAGGAGCTGGAGGAGATCAAGGGAATGTAAAAGGACGTGGCAGCCAGGGGCTTTGCCGGCCTGTGGAGAACCGAGGCAGACGGATCGTGCTGCAAGAACCAGCCAGACCAGCTGCAGGTCACGCGCCGGGCTGCCAGGGCGGGTTTGGCGGCAATAGGGACAAAAATTGCTCAATCGCGAAACGCTCATCGTCCATGGTGTACGTGCCGGCAAAAAAAGCCGGCGCTGTTCCAGCGTAAAACGTTTTCCACGACTCTTCTTCCCCATTCGGCAGCACGGGAAAAAAGCGGGCGCCATTATCGTGGGCAGCCCGCCAATCAACCGGACTGTCCCCTACCATGAGCACATGGTCCGGACGGTAGTAGCGAGCGGTCATGGTGCGAATAATTTCATTCTTGTTGCCCGTTTCCTGGCCGGCGATACGGCGGACATACGGCAGCAGCCCGTGCCGTTGCCACTCCCTGCGCAGGGCGGATTCGGTTGTTGTAGAGCACACCATCAGGTCGGCATGATCAAAGCAGAACTTGAGCGATTCTGAGACCCCGCGGAACGGCGCCATGTCGTTGACGTTTTCAGCAACGGCCTCGTTGATCGCCTGGCTCCATTCCAGAGCCCGTTGCAGCACCGGGTCATGATGGCTTGCTATTCTTTGCGCCAGAGTCTGGTGGTTCCAGTTCGCCTCTTCTTGCAGCCACTGCCTGAGCGAGGAGTAGTGCGGAATCGTAAACCCTGTCTGCTTGACGTATGGATGTTCGCGCAACAGATCGAATAAAAGTAAAAGGGCGGGGAACCGATTGACGCCGCGATGACGCGAATACATATTGACGAATTCAGCGGTCTGTCGCGCCGGCTCTTCGATCGGCTGCAGGTTCCAGAAGCGAATGGTGGTGGGGATAAAGCACTTTATTTGTTTGACGCGGACGGTGTCAAAAACGGTACCGTCCGAATCAAACAGAATCAGAACATCATGTTGAGAAACATTGTCGGCAAAAAGCGCAGTATCGTGTCGCATAATTCAAGTTGGCCGTCTGTTCACTTTTTGTTCTTCAGCCGATAGAGCATCTCGCCGGCCTTGGCGACGTATAGAATACCCTTTTCCTCCTGATCCTTAAACTCCTCGATGCGGATCGTGGACGGATCGCGATAGCCGAGATTGATTTTCTCGCACACCTCTCTGGCAATACCCGTCGCCAGCACCACGTTGATTCTCGGTTTTTCCACACCCTGTTCAAAGGTGCCGACGCCGCGCACGTGCGTCGAATGGGCGAGCACGCCGGCCGGCAGGTGCTTGAACCGGTCCCACTGTTTGACAAAATAGTCGCGGACGTGATACCCCACCTGCTCGATAATCTCACCATGCGAGACCGAAACCTCGGAGATATGCGGCGCATAAATAATCAGGGTGCCGCCATCGGCCACCACCGGTTCCAGCTTGTACATGCACTTGCCGCCGGTCCATAAATCGTCGTACATTTTGGGTGCGCAGGACAGCACGGTGTGGAACGGTCGCTCCTTGTACAAAATATGCAGCTTGTCGGACAGATCCGATGCCGCACTCCAGGCCTCTTCCGGCGTGCCGATGTAGAGGCCGGCGAGATCGTGGCCGGTGACCACCAGGCTGCAGCACATGCGTTCCATGGGCAGAAACGCCGCCGCCCGATCCACCACGGCGCGAACGGGAGTGTACTTTTGCCCGATGATGCCCTGGTTGGTGATGAGAGCGCCGAGCCAGTGAAACATGTCGATGATCTCCTGGCCGGCAATGCCCGGGAACAGGTATTTGTTGCCGCCGGAAAATCCCACCACTTCATGGGGAAAAGTCGGTCCGACGATGACGAGAAGATCATAGTCAAACACCATTTTGTTTATGGTCACCTGCACCGGCTGTTTCATCAGACCGCCGGAGAGCGCCTCTACTTCGAGTTCGCTGATGGTGCCGATGTGTCGCAGCTGCTGCGGATCTTTCCAGTGGTGGTTGAAAAAGCGGGCTTGAGGATACACGGAGGTGCGCTGTGATGCGGTGATGCCTACACGCTCGTTGATGGCGTCGTCGCTCATCGGCGGATGGGTGCCCAGGGCGATGAGGAAATCCAGGTGATCGACGCGATGGGCGAGGATGCCGTACAGGGTGCGGAACATCACATCGATGGGCGCCGTCCGCGAGTGGTCCGGAATGATGAACAGTATTTTTTTACCGTCAAAGCGAGAATCTGCAAACGCCTCTTTGCAGAGCTGAAAGACATCCGATTCCTGCAATACGGTCGCTGTGCTGCCTTTGCCGATCATAACACGCCTCCAAAAGTAATCCCCGGTCCCGGGCAGGACCGGGGGATGTCGTCGTTACGCGTTGTAGGTCGAGGACGCCGTGGTGCCGCCACGACCGGTCCAGTTGGTGTGGAACCACTGACCGCGCGGTTTGTCCACCCGTTCGTAGGTGTGGGCGCCGAAATAATCCCGCTGCGCCTGCAGCAGATTGGCCGGCAGCCGTTCGCTGCGATAGCCGTCATAGTAGGAGAGCGCGCTGGAGAACGCCGGCACCGGGATACCGGCCTGAATCGCCTTGGTCACCACCGTGCGCCATGCTTTCTGGTTCGATTCGATGATGTTCTTGAAATAGGGATCGAGGAGCAGGTTCTGCAGGCCGGGGTTGAGGTCAAAGGCTTCCTTGATTTTGCCGAGGAACTGGGCGCGGATGATGCAGCCGTCGCGCCACATCAGGGCGATTTCGCCGTATTTCAGGTCCCACTTGTATTCGGCGGCCGCTGCGCGCATCAGCTGAAAACCCTGCGCATAAGAGCAGATCTTGGAAGCATAGAGGGCCTGACGCACCATTTCGATAAAGGCTTTTTTATCGCCGGAAAATTTGGCTTTGGGTCCTTTGAGCATAGCGGCGGCCTGCACCCGTTCCTCTTTAATGGCGCTCATGGCGCGGGCGAACACCGCTTCGGCCACGGTCTGCGCCGGAATGCCGAGATCCAGCGCCGCTACGCTGGTCCATTTGCCGGTGCCCTTTTGTCCGGCTGTATCCAGAATCAGATCCAGCATGTATTTGTTGGTCTCTTCGTCCTTTTTCGCCATGATCTCGCTGGTGATCTGCACCAGGTAGCTGTCCAGTTCGCCCTTGTTCCATTTCGTAAACACACTCGCCAGTTCACGCTGGCTGAGCCCCACCAGGTTCTTCAGGATCCAGTAGGCTTCGGAGATCATCTGCATGTCACCGTATTCGATGCCGTTATGCACCATTTTAACGAAATGGCCGGCGCCGTCGTTGCCCACCCATTCGCAACAGGGCGAGCCGTCCGCCACTTTGGCGGCGATGGCCTGGAAAATCGGCTTTACATGCGGCCAGGCATTGGCCGAACCGCCGGGCATGATGGAGGGTCCCCACAAGGCCCCCTCCTCGCCGCCGGACACACCGGTGCCGATAAACTGGAAACCCTTGCTCTCGAGATATTGGGTGCGGCGAATGCTGTCGGGAAAATGGCTGTTGCCGCCATCGATGATGATATCACCCGGCGTCAGGTGCGGCAACAGAATTTCGATGAAATCATCCACGGCCTTGCCGGCCTTGACCATCAGCATGATTTTGGCCGGTTTTTTCAAGCTGGCCACCAGCTCTTCAATGGAATGGCAGCCTTTGATGTTTTTGTCTTTGGCCCGGTCATTGATAAAATCATCCACTTTGCTGACGGTGCGATTGTACACGGCAACCGAAAAGCCGTTACGTTCCATGTTCAGAATCAGATTTTCACCCATTACGGCAAGGCCGATAAGGCCGATGTCATAATTACTCATAACGTGCTCCTTGTTATTTTTAGTGCGATACGAGTTATCTCGCGCAGAATGGTCAAACCTGCCGGGCCGCACTTGCGCCAGAGCGGTGGCTCCGGGCGGTCCGGATCAGGACAGAGTACAAAACAACAGAACGCTCAGATGGTCATGGCGGTGAAGCCGCCGTCGACGCGAACGACGGCGCCGGTGACAAACGACGATGCTTTGGGCGATGCCAGCCACACCGTGGCGCCCACCAGCTCCTCGGCGTCGCCGAAGCGATTCATGGGCGTGTGCTTCATGATATCCGCCACCCGTTCCGGCGTGAGAATTTTCCGGTTCTGTTCCGCCGGAAAAAAGCCCGGCGCAATCGCGTTGACGCGAACCCCTTTAGTGGCCCACTCCCGCGCCAGAAACTGCGTCAGGTTGTTGACGCCAGATTTGGAGACGCTGTAGGTGAACACGCGCGAAAGCGGCGGTCCGGAGGAAGCGGAAGAAATATTGATGATGCTGGCCGGCAGGCCGTTCTCTATCATTTTCTCTCCGAACACCTGGCAGGCGAGAAACATGCTCTTGAGATTGACCTGCAGGATTCGTTCGAACTCTTCTTCGCTGATTTCAAAAAACGGCGTGCTGGAGTTGATGCCAGGCGCATTGATCAGCACGGTCGGCGGCCCCAATTCTTTCTGGATGCGTGCCAGGGCGTCCTGCAAACCGCTTTTGGACGTCGCGTTCAACGCGATCGCCAGCGTGCGTGCACCCTGGCCGGCACACTGGTCCGCTGCGGCCTGAGCTTTTTCCTGCGACAGATCCAGGATGGCGATGTCGGCTCCGGCCTTGGCCAAACCGAGGGCCATGGCGCCGGCGAGGACGCCACCACCGCCAATGACCACTGCCACCTGACCTTTCAAGCCGAACAGTTCTTCAGCATAGGTCATGATGATACCTCCTCGTTATGTATGTATGGATGATGTTGCTGCAACTCTGGCGGCACTTGACTGTGAAAGGTGCCTTTGGCGAGTGCACCGCAGCTCTCCCGCACAATCAATCGGGTCGGCAGGTACACTTTCTGCACCTCTGCGCCGCCGCCTTTTTCACTGATACGCTGCAGGAGCAATTCAGCAGCCCGGCGTCCGATCTCCTGGGCCGGCTGGGCTACGGTGGTGAGTGCGGTTTCGAGAAAAGCGCCAAAACCGGCATCGTCAAAGCCGATCACGGCCACGTCGTCCGGAACGCGCAGATTTCGTTCCTGCAACGCGCGGATAAAACCGACCGCGACCGAATCGTTATAACATAACACCCCGTCCGGACAAAAGCCGGGGGTTCGACACATCTGCATACCGGCGCGATAACCGTCTTCCACACACCAGCCGCCCGGCCAGACCAGCTGTGGCTTGGGCAACAGGTCATGGCCGGTCAACGCCGCCTGATAGCCGTCACGTCGACGATCGCTGGC
The DNA here is from genome assembly GCA_964541895.1 of uncultured Cytophagia bacterium. GTDB lineage: Bacteria > Zhuqueibacterota > Zhuqueibacteria > Residuimicrobiales > Residuimicrobiaceae > CAZISM01. The sequence goes on along the minus strand of CAZISM010000142.1, from coordinate 3,036 downwards.
CAGCGCCGAAGCCGGGCCGGCGATATAGGCGATGGTACGGCGGCCCTGCCGAATCAGGTGTTGTGTGGCGAGAAAGGCCCCGTGTTCGTCGTCGCTGCGGATCACATCCGCGTCAATGCCCGCCACCTCGGCGAGGAGAACAAAGGGATAGTGATCTTTTTTCAACTCGTGAATGTGGCCCAGATCCACACCCTTTTGCAGCGGAAAGAGAATCAGTCCGTCCATGCGCCGTTGTTTGAGAATGTTGACGTAGGCGACTTCACGCTGCCACTCTTTGTGGGTGTTGCCGATGATAACGTTGTACTTTTTCTGTTCACAGACCTGTTCGACGCCGAGCGCAATCCTGCTGTACAGAGGATTGGAGATATCCTTGACCAGCAAACCGATGATGCCGGTTTGCCGCAGCGCCAGCGCTCGCGCCACCTGATTGGGCTTGTATTTATGCTGCTCGATGATGGCAAGAATGCGCGCCTTGGTTCTGGCGTTTACCAGAGGACTGTCGTTGAGAACGCCGGAAACTGTGGCCGGCGACACCCCGGCCAATCGAGCGATATCCTGAATGGTCATTGGTTTGTCAAAAGTTACTTTTCGCGCAATATAGTCAAATATGGTCAGGTCCCTTTGCGGTGGCCGGCCATGGGCTCTGGTTTGTCCGGTCCAAGAACTTGAACCGATTTAAATAATTGATACGGATGCGATCGGCACCTGGAGCCGGAGCACCCAGCAGCTTGTACGGCTTGCGGCGCCTCATGCCACCAGGCTCGGCCGTAACTGGTTATATTATTTTTAGATAATCAAAACGGGCTGCGATCGCGCGCTGCACGTCCGGGCAGAAAAAACTGCAATCAAACCAGCCGAATCCCTGGCGGTCGCCACCTATTTAAACCGGTTTAAAATATAAATAATACGCCATTTTGTCAATAAAAATCAATCGACTCAGCCGGACGCGGAGATGAAAAAACGCTTGCAATTATCCTTCGATGCTGCTAAATTCGTAAAATTGACCCTGTCCAGCTTCATCGAATCAGCGAAAGGTGATTATTATGGCAGATCAAACGGGCTTGCCCTTAGAAGAGAAATCGGGATTCAAGATCAAACATTTGCGCTGGTATATTTGCGGACTATTATTTTTCGCCACCACGATCAACTATATCGATCGCCAGGTGCTGGGGATCCTGGCGCCGGATCTGCAGACCGAAATCGGCTGGAGCGAACTGGATTACGGCCGCATCGTCATCGCCTTCCAGATCGCCTATGCCGTCATGATGCTGATCTCTGGACGCATCATCGATAAAATCGGTACAAAACTGGGCTTCGCCATTGCCATCGTCTGGTGGTCGCTGGCCGCCATGGCCCATGCGCTGGCCAAAAGCGCTTTTGGATTTGGCGTCGCCCGCTTTTTCCTCGGCATCGGCGAAGCCGCCAATTTTCCGGCCTCCATTAAAACCATTGCCGAATGGTTTCCCAAAAGCGAACGCGCCCTCGCCACCGGCATCTTTAACGGCGGCACCAACATCGGCGCCATTCTCGCTCCCATCATGGTCCCTCTGATCGCCGCCCATTGGGGCTGGCAGGGCGCCTTTATCGCCACCGGCGCCATCGGCTTTCTCTGGCTGTTCGGCTGGTGGTGGCTGTATGATCGCCCGGAAAAACACAAACACCTGGAAAGAAGCGAATACGAATACATTCAGGACGGCCAGGAAGAGCCGCTGAAAGAAAAAACACCGTGGCTAAAGCTGCTGGGGTATCGGCAGCTGTGGGCGGTGGCGCTGGGCAAGCTGATGACCGATCCGATCTGGTGGTTTTATCTGTTCTGGCTGCCCAAATTCCTCTTCAAGAATCACGGCATCAAGGGTGTGGAGCTGATCCCCTATTTGACCACCGTCTATGTCATCTCTGATATCGGTTCCATGCTGGGTGGCGGCGTCTCTTCCTACCTGATCAAAAAAGGTTGGACGGTCAACAAGGCGCGCAAAACCGCCATGGGCATTTTCGCCGCTCTGGTGCCGTTCGTCATCATCGCCAGCCAAACCAAAAGCGCCTGGACGGCCGTGTTTCTGATCGGCCTGGCCGCGGCCTGTCATCAGGCCTGGTCGGCCAACATATTCACCCTGGCCTCCGATATGTTCCCGCGCAAAGCCGTTGGCTCGGTCGTGGGTATTGCCGGCTGTGCCGGTGCCATCGGCGGCATCATGGTTGCGGAATTTGCCGGACAGGTTCTCAACACCAATCCCAGTTTTTATCTGCCCATGTTCGTCGTGGCCGGCGTCGCCTATCTGTCGGCGCTCGGAGTCATCCAACTGCTCTCCCCCAAACTGGAACCGGCCAAGATCGATTGATCCTTGTTCCGTTTTAAAAAAGGCCCTGTGTTTGCACAGGGCCTTTTTTTTTCTAGTTCGATCTTTTAGCAAACGACCAACCGCCACGCAAGCCGGCGACCAACCAGGCCAGGGCCAGACATGCCAAAGCAAACAGGGTATCACCAATCACCCGCAGCCGGCGCGACATTGGAGTCATGACTCCACACCTTTCTCACCTTCAGGCTCTCGCGCGAGCAGGCTGCTCGCGCGGCACTTCCTGTACAGGGCATAGGCCCGATCAACAGGACGGGCTATTCCAGGACGATCTCTTTGCGGTAATCGATGGCGACTTTTTCGTGCTTGGACGGCGTCAACAGGCGAATCACCTGCAGATATTTCCTGTTATATTTTTTCCATCCGGCCTGCAGTCGACGGGCATAATGGGCCAAGCCGACGGCGATCCAGCGCCGTTGCAGCAGTTTTTTCACGGATTCGCGGATCGAATAGAACTGCCGGTGGCTGTACAGCTGCGCCCGCTGCAGGGCATAGAACGTAAAATGGCGCGGCTTGAACACAACGTGATGGGCGTCATAGAGCGACCAGTCGCGAAACTTGATCCGCCCCTCCTGTTCCAGCTGCTGGTAGGAGCGGGTGCCCGGGAACGGCGTCAGAATCATGAATTGGGTAGAGGTCAAACGGGTGCGTTTGGCAAAGCGCACCGCCGCCTTGACCGTGT
>CAZISM010000141.1:0-12972 GCA_964541895.1 uncultured Cytophagia bacterium | reverse complement strand
ATCGCCAAAGCCGACCAAGAAAGGATTTGGGATTGTTGTCGTATTTGGCTCTAAAACGGCACTCTGCGCACTGAATGTCTGCCATATCCAGGCTCCTCGGCTTTAGGTTGAATGTAATAGAAATGTACGGCGAAAAGTAATAAAAAATTACAGAATGTTTTACTTTTTGTCCATGCCGGCCTACTCTGCGACAGACTCTGGCTTGATGGCGATTATAGACCATTACGGATCGTATATCGGGCTTGCCAGGATTTGAATGAATCGATGCCTGATGTTGCTCGGGTTATATTTCTTATTTTTACGCGGCAGTTTGACTAAACTAATGGCATCGTTCTGTAATTTGGATCGAAAGGTAATCCGGGGCACATCTCCAGCTTTTCATTCAGTGTCTTGGGGCGCAAGCAGGCGGCTGGCGCATCAGTTTGGAATCAGCTGCGTATCGGCATTCTGTCATGTTATGAGACATGGATCGTTGATGAAACCGAAAGTAAGTTGTATCGTGTTGGTCGTGTTAGTATTAGCCGTGCCTGCTCTCTTTGGCCAACTGGTCAATCCCAACGCTTCATTGGAAACCCGGCAGTTGAAAACTTTTCTGGATTCCGTTTACGGCAAAAGGATCATCGCCGGTCAAATGGATGATGGCTATCTGTCCTATATCCGGCAACACACCGGCGGCAAGTCGCCGGCCTTGATGGGCTATGATCTGAACGGCATCTGTCCCGGGCAGGGAGGCAACCACGATGCACAGAAAGCGATCAACTGGGTAACATACGAAGACGGCATCGCCCAATTTCAATGGCCTGGATCTCTCCCAACGGCGATGGTGATTTTTATACCAAAAATTTCAACCTCGCCACGTTGATAAATGGCGAGAGACAGCCAGGAGTGCAGCGCATCACCTTCTCCGGACAGACGCTCGCCGCTGGTGTGTACTAGTGTCGACTCACCGTTACCACAGCCGGCAAGACGATCGAGTCGACGAAAAAATTGATCCTGTTGCGCTGACGGTCATATTATCGCGTTTATCGCCTGCTTACCACACCTTTATGGACTGAAGCCCTGCCTTTACATGTTCAAATGGCCCGGCCACGGGTTTGTCGGCGCTTCGTTTATTGGCAAAATAGTCACTGTCGATTTTCAAGGGTGAACCGTCTGCATTCTCATAGCCTAATCCGGGTACCGCGGCTTTGCCGAGCAGAGCGGAGGTGACCGGTTTGGTAGCCGCTTTTTGCAATTCGGCGCCAAGGCTCAACGTTAGCGTGAATTGCCCGTTTTGTAAAAGTTTTATCTGAGGATTCTGGCTGATATTTTTCACGGCATCGGTCTCTTTAATATACGGCTTTGCTCCGTTGTAATATATATTCCCTCCGGTCTGCAGCGGTGCTTTGCCGACATCGTACACCCACAAGCCAAAGCCATCGCCGCGCGGTGAATGATTGGCGTCTGCTTTGCCTGGCTCACCGCCACTGGTCCCGTCGCCGATAAAAATGTTGTTATAAAAACGGTTTTCGCCGCCCAGAATGTTTTTCAGTCCAGCCACCACCGTGCTGTGCGCCGGATGATAGGGCGTTTCGCGACCCTTTTCCGGCATGGTTATGATTTTTCCTGACCAAAGATTGTATGCGTACGCGCCGCCCTCGGACATATCCAGGAGATTGACGCGGGAGAGGAATATATTGTTGTCGATCACATACGGGCCATGGTTCACTTCCATGAACAGGTCTTCAGAGAGGTTGTCATGGAACAGATTTCCGGATACGCGGGTGCCCTGCGCCATCCAGTCCAGCCACAGGCCGCGGCAGGTGCGATAGATGTGATTGCCTTTGATAACCGCATCTATGGCGGCATGAAATTTAATGCCGGCCATTTCGGCGCCGCTGAATAACCGACGAACGTGAATGTCGTGAATCTCATTGCCGGTAACGACGCTGAACGCCGACCCCAGGCTGCCGACGATGCCGGTCTGTTCACAATGGGAAATGACGTTGTTGCGGACAATATGGTGGCCGATGTTTTCTCTTGTCCACGGAATGGCAAATGCATGTGCGCGCTCGATGGTTTTGACATAGCCTTCGGCGGTATTGGCTGAGGTGTTGTCGTATTGGTCGCCGTGTTTGCCGAGTGCAACGCCCGAACAGACCGAATGGCTGATGATGTTGTTCTCGATGATCCAGCCTTTGCTCCAGTGCGTGCCAATCAGGCCGACCTGTTCGGCTGTGGGCGGCGCCCAAGGCGTGGCTGCGTGCTGCAGAGTAAATCCAGAGACCGTGATATAATTGCAGCCGGGTTTTTCGGGATAGAACACCGTGCGACGTACATTGATCTCCACCAGCTGTTGGTTGGGATCCACGCCTTTAAACTGCGCCCAGATCGTGGTGGCGTCCGGTCCGACGCGGCCGAACCATAACGGATCGGTCCCTGCCGGTTTCAATACCTCGTCGAGATCCGCGGCTTCGGTCAGCCAGTGGCCGTTGATATACACGGCGCCGGTGTGATGATCTCGACCCTTGCGCTCGAACCAGTCTCCATGGATGAGATCGGCATATGGATTAAACGTGCCAAAGAACGAATTGGGCAGGCTCACTTTCCAGACATTGTTTTGCACCTTCGCCCAATTCTTGACCACCTCGGAGCCTTTGATCTCTACTTTTTCGTTTTTGGCGGCCTGGTAGACAATACGCTTGCTATCAGACTCGCCGCCGCGCGGCGGAGTGATGCGTTCGCGATAGGTACCGGCATGGACGGTGATGATATCGCCGGGTTGGGCCAGATCGGCTGCCCGCTGAATGGTACGAAACGGGGCATCGGCCGTACCGGCATGGGCATCGTCGCCGTTGACGGCGACGTGGAATTCGCTGGCCTGTGCGGCAACGACCAGCGCCGCACAGCCGATGATGGAGAACATGCTCAAGGTCATGATATCATCCTATGGCTTATGAACAGTGCTTTTTGGAAAATATAAACAGTTACGGCACATTTTCAAACTGGTATTTTTAGTCCAAGGTGGAAGATATGATTTTTAAGCAACTGTTGGCAGCGCCCAGGCGCGTCGCGATGGCTGGGCGGGTCGTCCTGCGAGAGCCCACAGTTTTTACTTTGTTTTATTGCGGCACATCCAGGGATCTTTACCGGCCTGATCTCCTGATCAGCCGCCGAGTCGGCTTAAAATCGACGATATAGTCGGCTGGTACGACCATATGGTCGATTCTTCCCGGCATTTTTCATGACTAACCGAGCTTAAACGATGAAAAAACAGTATTGCGCCCGAAATGAAACACTGGCATGAACCTTGCAAAATAAATAGTTGTTTACAGAATTTTGTGACTTTTATGTTGGCGGAGGAGTGATGGAAATTCGTTGGTACAGAGGGATCCTGGTTTGGTTCAACATCACCTGTTTATCATTTGGCATGGCGCTGTACGCACAAAATCTGCCGACCTCCAAATCAACTCTTTTTTCCGGTTCAGGGAACTGTGCGGTCTGTCATAGCGCCGGTACCGGCACCTTCATTACCAGTACGGGCCGGGACATCAGTCCGGTTGCGTTATGGCAGGCCAGCATGATGGCCCATTCGGCCAAGGATCCATTATGGCAGGCCAAAGTTTCAGCCGAAGTGGCGGCGCATCCGGCTCTGCAGGAAATAATTGAAGACAAATGCACCACCTGTCATATGCCAATGGGCAAAACCGAAGCGGTGCACAATGGTGCGGCTCATTTTCCTGTAGCCACCGGCTTTGCCGACCCATTAAGCATGGATGGCGTCAGTTGCACACTCTGTCATCAGATCCAGTCCCAGAGACTGGGGACGAGAGAAAGTTTTTCCGGCGCTTACTACATTGCAGCCAGCCATGAAATTTTCGGACCATATACAGCGCCGACGACGGCTCCGATGCAGAATCAGAGCGGATATATGCCGAAATATGCTGAACACGTGAAAGAGTCCGAACTGTGTGCTACCTGCCATACGTTGTACACACCCTATATCAATAATCAAGGCGCTGTAGCGGGCTATTTCCCCGAACAGACGCCCTATTTAGAGTGGCGGAACAGCCGCTATCCGGCTGCATCACAAGAGTGTCAGAGCTGCCATATGCCGGCTATACCGGAGCCGATGAAGATCGCCACACAACCGCCCTGGGTTTCCTCCAATCGATCGCCTGTCTGGGAACACCGTTTTTCCGGCAGCAATGTTTTCATGAACAGCATGATCATGACCTATGCCGGTGAGTTGGGCGTGACGGCTGCTGCTTCCCGATTTGATGAATCCATCAACAACAATCGCCACATGCTTCAGGAGAAAACGATCCAGCTTACAGCCGTGGCCGAATTGTCGGATGATACCTTGAATGTGGCCGTCACCGTCACCAACCTGGCAGGTCATAAATTCCCCACCGGTTTTCCCAGCCGACGGGCCTGGCTCCATCTTCAGGTCACAGATCATTCGGGTGATCTGGTTTTTGAATCCGGAGCCTGGGATGCGTACGGAGAAATCATCGGCCTGGATCAAGAGTGCGAGCCTCACCATCAGCTGATAACAAACTCGGGACAGGTACAGATCTATGAAGCGATCATGCAGGATGTCGATGAAAAAGTAACCTATACGCTGTTGCGCGGCGCCAGCTACCGAAAGGACAACCGCCTTGCTCCGGCCGGTTTTAGCAGCAACACCGACCAGTACGCCGATATCGCCATCGTCGGCGCTGCGGCCGTTGATCCTGATTTTAACCGCGATGCATCAGGCAGGGAAGGCTCCGGAAGCGATTGCGTTCACTACAAAGTACCTGCAGCGGGGGCCGGCACCGGGTTTACCGTTGTGGCTGAAATGGTATTTCAGACTATTACGCCCCGTTTTGCGCAGGATTTGAGCGAATATCAGACCGAAAAAGTCGCCAGGTTCACCGGCTATTACACATCAGCCGATCGATCCCCTGTTCGGTTGCAGACAACTTCATGTTCTGTTCAACAGACCGGTGTACAAGCGTACAAGGACATTCGTCCGGAGAGGTTCGATTTATTTCCAAACTATCCTAATCCGTTCAATGCCACCACTCAGATCAGGTTTACTCTTCCCGAGCGCGGTTATACGACGCTTGAACTCTATAATATGCGAGGAGAAAAAATCAGAGTACTGGCGCAAGCCGAGTTGACCGCCGGCGAATATCAGTTCTTCTGGGAAGGAACGGATGAGCAACGGCAGCCCGTTCCCAGTGGCATCTATTTTGCCGTGTTGCGCTCGCAACAGATGCAAAAAACGTTGCGCATGGCGCTGATTAAATAGGCTGGAGAAAAGGCAATGCTCGCCCAATGCTTGGCATAAAACCAGATCCAAAGGCGCCGGTGTTATCGTAAAGCCACGTCATGGGCCTGTGCAAACCGTTGAATTTGCGGCTTGATCGTTTGGTGCTTTTCTGCTCGATTGTTCGGGTGTTGGATTCAGGATCAGCGTCTCCATGTCTCTCCCCATTGCTGGTTTAGTGCGTTTCCGCCTTGTCTCCATCTATTGTTATGGTTTCTCCATCCCTTGGCACGTAAACGCCGGATAAGCCGTTTTCAACAAGAGCATCCCGCAACTCTTTGCGAGTGACAGGACAGTGATTCAACGCCTCCAGATGATTGGCGATGACACAGCCCGGCGCCTTTTCAGCGAACCTGATCAATTCAGCCATAGACATCAGAATGGGGCCGCCGACATCCAGTTCGGCACGGCCGCATGCCATGATGGCAATCTCCGGTTTGAATTCTGTCAGCGCGCGTTCTACTGCCGCTGTGAACACCGTATCGCCGCTGATATATATCGATGGTTCGCCAGGCAGCTCGATATGATAGCCAGCCCCGTTCGCCATCACGCGGTGAATCCAGCCATGGCCGTGCCGGGCCGGTATGGCCGTGATTCGCCCTCCCAGCAGCGGCTGCGCATGCCAGTACCTTAATCCGGCGACCACCTGCAAACCGGCCTTGCGCAAATGCGCTTGATCTCGTTCAGGCGTGATGACCGGAATGCGGCGCTCGCGCAAAAAGGCCTCGCCGCGCCGGTCGAGATGATCGGTGTGCTGCAGCGCCCGAATTCCCCATTTGTGGCTGTGGGTGATCAGACAATGAGTGGTTTTTTCCAGGATGGCAGCCGCCTCATCGGGCAGGGATACGGTGGGATTACGCTTTGCTTTGAAGCGAACATAGGCGAACGGCGGCAACTCGCCTTTGTTCGCCAGCATCGGGTCGACCAAAAGGCAGCTTTTTTTGGTTTCCAGAACGCAGGTTGCATTTCTCAGATGATGTATCTTCATCAACCCTCTAGTCGTACCGCTTTAGTGAATAGCGTGAACAGGACGTCGCCCGCTCCGCCATAGCCTGACGTACTACCGGCCACGAAAACCTGCTTTCAGAGTGTCTCAAGAAAACTTGGTCATTTGCAACTAATATAAGAAATGTCTCCGAATTTTCAAGATATATATTTGCAGTGACGGCGGCAAAAAATGGCGAACCTTTGAGATGTTCGACCTTTGGCTCCGGTTTAGAACAATTACCACTCTTTCTGCTGAACGCTTGCTTTTCATGCTGTGAATGGCTATTTTAGCGAATATTGGACCGCTGCCATTATTTCTACCCCTGGCGTGCCCCTGTTGATCAAAAAGGCGATGGAGGAGCTGATATGCAAAGATCGCTCGTGCGTTCATGGATGAGTGTCGTGGCATGGATCGTAGGCCTTGGGATCGCCGTCGAAAGCCGGAGCGGCGTACCTCTATCTCCCGACCATCCGCTCTGGCAGGTGGTGTCCAGAACGATTCCCGGGCACCAGCAATCGTTTCTTCTGGAGACGATCCAGACGGTGGATGGCAAAGATGTTTTTGAAATCGACACGCGCAACGGCAAAATCGTGCTGGCCGGTTCAAATGGCATCGCCATCTGCTCGGCTTTGAACTGGTATCTCAAATATTACTGCCACTGTGATATCTCGTGGTCCGGAGTGCAGATCAATCTTCCGGATCCGCTTCCGCCGGCGCGGCTGCAGCGCGTCAGTCCGTTCCGCTATCGCTACTTTTTCAACTATTGCTGTTTCGGCTATTCGCTGGCCTGGTGGGATTGGCCGCAATGGGAAAAGCTGATCGACTGGATGGCGATGAACGGCGTCAATATGCCGTTGGCCGTCACCGGCTCTGAAGCCATCTGGCGTATGGTCCTGCTCGATCTGGGAATCAGCGAGACCGCGATAGCTGATTTTCTCGCCGGTCCGCCGTATCTTCCCTTTGGCTGGATGGGCTGTCTGGACGGCTGGGGCGGGCCGCTGCCGGCGAAATGGCTGGACCGCCACCTCGAGCTGCAGAAAAAGATCCTGCAGCGGCAACGTGAACTGGGCATGACGCCGGTTTTGCAGGGCTTTACCGGCCATGTACCCCCGTCCATCAGAGAAAAATTTCCCCACGCCAAAATGCAAAAAATCCGCTGGGTGGAGTGGGATACCTATTTTCTGGAACCGCAGGACCCGCTCTTTAAGCAGATCGGTTCCGCCTTTGTGGCACGGCAAAACCGTGAATTCGGCACCGATCACCTCTATGCCGCTGATACGTTCATCGAGATGACACCGCCCAGCCATGATCCGGCTTTCCTGGCCAGCATCGGCCGGGCCATCAGCGAGGCCATGACTGCGGTGGATGAGCAGGCGGTGTGGGTCATGCAGGGCTGGGTGTTTTTCAACAACGCCAAATTCTGGCAGCCGCCGCAGGCTGAAGCGATCCTGCGTTCTGTTCCCGACGAGCGCATGCTGCTGCTGGATCTGTATTGTGATGAAAATCCGGTGTGGAACAAAACCAACACGTTTTACGGCAAGCCCTGGATCTGGTGCATTTTGCAGAATTTCGGCAACACCGTCCGTTTGCACGGCCAACTGAAAAAAATCAATACGGAACTGTTCGATGTGATGGCCAGCCCGCAGCGCGGCAAGCTCTGCGGCATGGGCATGATTCAGGAAGGGTTGGACTATAATCCGGTGGTTTTTGATTTCATGACCGAGATGGCCTGGCGCGATCAAGCGGTGGATCTGACGCAATGGATCAAAGAATACAGTCATCGACGGTACGGCATAGCGCTGGCCGATGCGGAAAAGGCGTGGCAGATCCTCCTGGATACGGCTTACTCCGGAGCAGGCAGCATGACGCCGGCTCTGCCATTTCGGCCCAGCCTCGCGTTAAAGCGGCCTACGACCCATTTGGCCCAAACCTGCAAAATGGCCGGTGCATGGGAGTTGTTGCTGCACTGCTCAGATGTTTTAAAAGACAAAGACACCTATCAATTCGATCTGGTCAACTTGTCCCGGCAAGTCCTGGTCAGCTATTCTACGCTGCTGTTCAATAAAATGGTTGCGGCCTATCACGAGAGCAATCCGCAGAGGGTGGAAGCCCTGGCCGAGCAGTTGCGTGTTCTGGCGCTGGATGTGGACGAATTGCTGGCTACCCGCCGTGAATTTTTGCTCGGGGCCTGGCTCGAGGATGCCAAACGCTGGGGAGATACGCCAGAGGAACGGCGTCGTTGCGAGTGGAACGCGCGCAATGTGCTCACGCTCTGGGGCAATCGTGACAGTGAACTGCATGACTATGCGCGCAAGGAGTGGTCAGGCCTGATCCGTCATTTTTACCTGCCGCGCTGGCAACAGTTCTGTGAACGATTGGCCACGAGTCTGCGCCATGGTCAGACTTTTGATGCAGCTGCCTTTGAACAGGATATTCGCAAATGGGAGGAGCAGTGGACGCTACAGGGCGATGTGTTCCCTGCGCACCCGTCCGGAAACGCCATTGCCATTTCATCCCGATTGTATGAAAAATATGTGCCGCTGGTGTTGCAGGAACAATCAGCCCGCTAGTTCATCTTGAAGAGGATACCACACGCCATGGCTACACAAAACCGAAGAACGTTTCTACAGCGTACCGGCATCGCCGCGGTGGGCGCAGGCCTGGCCGGCTGCAGCCACCTGGGCTCGAAATCGCATTCGACCGCGAATGGCGCGGGGACGGCCAGCGCGATATTACCCGTACAGCTTGACCGTACAGAGGATCCGTTGTGCGCCAGAATCTTTATGATCATGCAGGATCGCATACAGCAACGTTGCGCAACGCAAGTTGTGAAATCCGACAAAAACGCTCAGGCCATTTTGGACATTGATACGCGATTGCCGATCGAAGCGTTTCGCATCGAGGACAAAGGAAAAGCGGTTCGTATCAGTGGCGGCTCCGCGCGCGGTTTGATGTACGGCGTCGGCAAATTTTTGCGCACCAGCACCTATGATGGCGCCTTTGTTCCTTCTGCGTGGCGCGGCGTTTCTGCGCCGAATGGAACCCTGCGCGGTATCTACTTTGCGAGCCATTTTCATAACTGGTATCATCAGGCCTCGGAATCGGAACTATCCCGATACCTGGAAGACCTGGCGCTTTGGGGTGTCAATGCCTTGATGGTCATTTTTCCCATGATCAACCTGCAGGGCTGGGATGATCCCCAGGCGGAGCCGGCCATGAATATGATGCGGCAATACGGTAACGCCGCCAGGAGTTTAGGCATGCAGCTGGTCACCGGTGTGAACAATGCGCTGTTCATCGGTGCGCCAAAGAACATACGGGCGGCGCGACTGCCGGATCCGACCGGCAGGCGGGGCAACAGCGGCCATCCCATCTGCCCGAGCCATCCGCAAGGACATGCCTATATCATGGAGAATACGCGCAAGCTGTTTGAAAAGCTCGCGGATGTGGGTCTGGATGCCATCATGTTCTGGCCGTATGACGAAGGCGGCTGCGCCTGTGAAAAATGCAGGCCCTGGGGTTCAAACGGCTATTACAAACTCTCCCGGGATATGGCCCGGCTGGGGCGATCCATCTTTCCCAATTTAAAAACGATCATGAGCACATGGATGTTTGACACGCCGATGGAAGGAGAGTGGCAAGGCCTGCGTGAGGCGCTGGCAAAAGATGAAAAATGGCTGGATTATATTCTCGCCGACTCGCACGAAGATTTTCCCCGTTATCCTCTGGACGTCGGCGTTCCCGGCCAACTGCCCCTGATCAATTTCCCGGAAATCAGCATGTGGGGCAATTGGCCATGGGGCGGCGTTGGCGCCCATCCTCTGCCTGCCAGATTCCAGCGTCTGTGGGATCAGGTAAAGCATCTGGTTAAAGGTGGATTTCCATACAGCGAAGGCATTTATGAAGATATGAACAAAGCCATGGTGGCGCAATTTTACTGGGATAAAGACCGTTCCGGCCGGGAGACCCTGGCCGAGTACATCGACTATGAATTTGGCTCTGGCATTAGCGAACAGGTACTGACTCTTATTGATATTCTGGAAGAGAACACCGTGTGTGCTTTTCGCAAGCAGCCAATGGATAAAGTTGCTGTTCAACGAGGAATGGAGCTGGCTGAGACGCTGCAGACCCGCGTGCCTGATTGGGTCCGACGCAACTGGCGCTGGGAAATCCTCTATCTGCGCGCCATACTGGACCACGAACGATTCGTCGGTGCCGGCCTGACCAGTCCGGTTGCTGAAAAGGCGATGCTGCGGCTGGTCGAGCTCTATCATTGCCAATTGGAAACCGATGATCCGTATCATCACCGGGTTCGTCCGCCGCTGCAGCAGGCGAAGAATCGCAAAGGAAAACTATAGCTGCTTCTGCACATTACTGGGATGCACGTTTTGTGGTTTTTGGGGATTGAAGCGATGAAAATAACTGTAATAAAGAATTTTTCCGAATTCCTGACCTTGGAAAAATCGTGGGATGCTCTTTTGGACGCCATGGAACAGCCCTCTATGTTTCTCACCCATGCATGGATACGGATCTGGTGGGAACATTTTCACAACCAGGATTCGCTGTACATTGTATTGGTCTGGGAAAATGACGAACTGGCTGGAATCTTGCCCCTCCGCCGCACTTTTTTCCGCCGCTTCAAAGTATTTCACTGGCCGGGCTATGTTTTGCTCACGAGCCACCATACCCTGCCTTCCAACCTCATCTGCCGCCTGGATAGGCTGCCGAAAGTGCTTGCGGCTATACGTACCCATTTGGAGGCCGACGGCGAACCATGGGACAAGTTGGTTTTTAATAATGTTCCGATTGACAGCGGGACTGTGAACGCCATAGCAGAGGGATTTACGGGTGGCAAACTTTGTTCCTTCGTCTCACCGTGGCAGGCACGTAACGGGTCCTATTATATCGATATCGACGCAAGTTTTGCCGACTATTTCAGCGGATTGGGAGCCGTATTTCGCAAGAACAGAAAATACATACACAATGTGATGGCCCGTCGAGGCCAGATCGAGTTTGCCGTTGAACAGGCATTTGATCCCGCATCGTTGCAGCGATTTTATGAAATCGAAGATACCGGATGGAAACATGTGAGCGGTGCAGCTTTGAACAGAAATTCTCTCTATGGTAAATACTTCAAGGAGTTGGCCAAGCTGCTTGCCGAGCGAGGTCTGTTCCGGCTCTGTTCGCTGCGCTATGGCGGGAAAATAATCGCCATGGTCTATGGTATGGAATTTAAAGGCACATTCCATTTTATCAAGCTTGCCGTTGACTACAATCATCCGGAAACAAGGCAATTGGCCCCAGGCCAAGTGATTCAGTATTATTTGCTCAAATACTGTTTTGAAAACGGATATAGAAAATCCGATTTTTTGGGTGGTTGCGACAAGTATGAGTCGCACTGGACAAAAAAAATCAATCAGAAGCTGCAAATCACCGTTTGCTATCGCAGGACGGCGGCTCAAAAAGCCTGGTTTATCATCAGGGAGAGCACCCTGTATGCCTGGAAAAAAGCTGCAAACCGATTAGCAAAAGATGAACACTGATCGCACGGTCGAGGTATTAAAGCATAGTCAAAATATGGCAACACTCAGCACCTGGCCACCAGGATGTTGTCAGCGCTTTGTTTATTTGAACGCCGAGGCCGGGATTTCGGTTTTTTCAATGCCCGGGCCCTGGTAATAGACGAACAGATCCTGTCCGCCGCCTTTCTGAAAATAGCGAACCTCGATCAGATGTTCACCCGGATCGAGAAAGATCTTGCCCGCTTCTTCCTGGTATCCGTGCGGAAAATCGTTGCTGACGATTTCCTGCGAATCGATATACAAGCGGCTGCCATCGTTTGAACCAGTGTAAAACGTATACTCGCCCGCAGCGGCTATGTTCAGAATGGCAAAAAACTGCAAGGCATAGTGGTCTTTGTTGGTTTCGATATCCCTGAAACTGATCTGTTTCACAGTTCCGGTTTTGTCAGGCGTCAGGTGCATGACGTCGGGTACAGAGCCCCACTCGCCGACAAAATAGTTGTATCGCACTCCACCGGCCAGGTTTACTTTTTTGTATTCTGCGCTAGCTATGCTGCTGGCTTTGTACCCTTCTTTGATGGCGATGGCGCGGATCTGTGTGTCTTCGCTGACGGTAAGCGGTTCCTTATATAGACGCGATGTTGTCCCGGGCTCGCTGCCGTCGAGGGTATAATACATCCTGGCCGCTTCGGTATGGCAATGCAGCGTGACTTGGCAGGCTTTCAAAAAGTAACCATCCCCGGGAGTGATTTTCGGCGTGGAGGTCACCAACTGGGCGAACGCTCTTTGATTCATTCTGCTGGGGCCCACCTGACTGTTCAGCGTTTGCGCCCAGATCTCTCCTTTGCCGGAAAACGAAAATGTGTCCTGGTAAGGCGCACCGCTGCCCCTGCCACGGCCGTTCACCGTATACATGATTTTGTCTCCCGGCAAAAAGGAACGGATGGCCACCTGGCCGCTGGAGTTGCGTTGCACCAGCGGTTCAGAGGCAGCGGGCAGCTCAAGGCGCGCGATCTGCTCAACGGCTTGCCCGTTGCTCTGCAGAGGGCGCAGCACGTAGCTAAAGGCATATTCCCGGGGCTCTACGGCATATTGATTCAGCAGAAAGTTGGTTTCTTCGCGTTTTACGGCATCCACGCCATTGCCGACGCCGCGTTGACGATGAT
>CAZISM010000140.1:0-13498 GCA_964541895.1 uncultured Cytophagia bacterium | reverse complement strand
GGTGGGCGTGCCCAGAAGCATGGTGAAAAACGGCCATCGCATATTGATTAATGGGACGACGGTGATCGACAGCCAGGGCACATTTATCCCGCTGAAGGGAATATCAGGCCAGCATCAGGACGAGTTTTATGTTTATTTTGACGGATTGGAATCGGGTGCATACGTAGTGGAGGTCAAATAGGTATGAAACTTGATGCCTGTGAATATAAGCCGATTACCTCAAAACCTGATTGGGCAAGAACTGAATCGACACGACTGGGGTGGATGTCCGCTGAAAACTATCGCAACAAGCTGACGGGTTGCTTTTTGGGAAAGAATATTGGCGGGACCGCCGGCGCACCCTTTGAGTGGATCAGACAAAAAAATGATTTCACATTCTATGTACAGAAATTGGATGGGAATCCGCTGCCCAATGATGACCTCGATATTCAACTGCTCTGGCTTATCGCGCTCGAGGAGCGTGGTTTGAATATCAATTCCCGAACACTGGGAGAATACTGGCTCACCTATGTTACACCTCATTGGGCCGAATACGGTACCGGCAAAATAAATATGCGTTCCGGATTGCCTGCTCCGATCTGCGGAACACATTATAACGAATATAAACACAGCTGCGGTGCATTCATCCGCTCAGAAATATGGGCTGCCATTGCTCCCGGGGCGCCCCACATCGCGGCCAGATACGCGTATGAAGATGCGATCCTTGACCATGGCGACGGCGAGGGAACATTTGCCGAAATCTTTACCGCTGCTCTGGAAAGTGCGGCGTTTGTCGAGAGTGATTTCCGCAAGTTGATCGAGATCGGGCTGTCCTACATACCGGCGGATTGTGTGACCGCTGAGGCTGTCAAATTCGTGGTGGGGTGTTATGAGAAGGGCATGGACTATAAAGAGCTTCGCGACGAGGTCCTGAGCAGATATCGGGGCTGTGTGTTAGGGGCAAATCCTGACATGGGCTCCAAAGAGGACTATGAAAAGGGATACTTTGACGGGACCCTGGGCTTTGACGTTCCATCCAATATTGCGATAGTTATTATCGGATTGCTCTATTCACAGGGGGATTTTGATAGGCTCATGCAGGTGACCATTAATTGCGGTGAGGACACCGACTGCACGGCCGCAACGGTTGGAGCGATCTATGGAATTATTCACGGCGCTGAAGGCATCCCGCAAAAATGGCTTGATCCCATTGGCAGGTCCATCAAGACCGCTTGTCTGAATCTGGGTGAACTGGGCGGATATGGCTCGGAGATTCCTGCAACCATTGACCATTTGGTCGATCGAGTAGCCAGAATCGGTATGCAGGTCGGGCTTGCCTATGAGAGCGGCGTGGAGATAACGGACGGCAAACCCATCAAAGCTGCGATTCCGGGAAGTTTGAAGTGTGATGATTCTAGCTTGTTTGCCGAGAGGGCGAAAGGACCGGTCTATTCATTCGATTTCTTTGATGTTCAGGTGATCTTGGAGGGAGGGCCGGCTTTAAAAAACAATGAGAGTAAAAAAGTGCTGTTGAGAATTGTGAACACATACAAGACCGTTGAAGCGTTGGACATCAAGGTCTGGTGTGATGAAAAGATGCACGTGTTGCCGTCCAGAAGCGGGAGACTATTGATAAAGGCATCCTATTTCAGAGGGGCTGGCTTCCGCGGGAATATGGAATGCATCAACTTTGAATTCCGATGTGAATCTGTCACTGAGCCCGTCGTGAACGGAGTATTCCAAATTACGGCTCCGGGCAGGCATACGAATATGAACGTACCTTTTACCTTCATCAATGGGAACCTGCAAAATTATAATGAGGATTTCTCTTATACATTTTGAGGAAAAACGATCCAAATTCCTATAGCCTGGGAAAACAGTAAAAACGATATTCAAAGCGGCTGTCTCGGACCAGAATGGAGTGACGAGTGGGATCCAGCGTTGAAAACAAAAAATCAGGAACGCCTTTGGTTGATATCCTGGCCTATGCGACGGGAGATGGGGCCTTCTCTCTGACCATGAACGGTATATGGGCTTTTTCAATGCTTTTTTATACCCAAGCTTTGGGGCTCGACTATCGTCTGGCCGGATTGGCCCTGTCCATATCCGTTTTTTGGGATGCCATCACCGATCCGGTGATGGGGTACCTCAGCGACAAAACCCGCTGCCGTTTCGGCCGGCGCCATCCGTACATTCTGTTCGGCGGAATTTTTCTTGCCCTGAGTTTTTATTTCCTCTGGGCCATTCCGCCGGCCATGCAGCAGGGCAAATGGCTCTTTTGGTACCTGCTGGTCATGAATCTGCTGATCAGAGCCGCGGTGACCATTTACTACATTCCATACCTTGCCCTGGGGTTTGAAATCTGTCGGGATTACCATGAACGGTCAAAAGTGCAGGGCGCCCGTCACGTCATCAATATGACCGCGAATCTGTTCGGCCCCGCACTGGCCTGGTCGCTTTTTTTCAAGGATACCGGGCCAACACCGGGCACGAACATACCTGCAAATTATGTGCACATGGGCGCCGCCTTCAGTGTGGCCACGCTGATCATGGTATTGATCGTTACCTTTGTCACGGGCAGATATCGGGTCGATTCGCGGCAGGGATTGCCGACAGAAGGCAGCCTGACCTCTTTTTTCCAGGGTACCAGAGATATCCTGCAGGACAAATACTCACTCATCATTTATACCTTTTATGCCATCGCCACACAGGGTATGGTGCTGGTAGCGACGTTGCAGATGTATCTTTACATCTATTTCATGAAATTCGGATCAGGACAAAAGTCCATCGCCCATGGATCGACGATGGTGGGTTTTGCCATCGGTTCGATGCTAACGCCCCTCATTGCCAGAAAGATCGATAAAAGGTTGACCGCCATCACCGGCGCCGTGGTATCCATGATCGGCAACCTTTGTCTTGCGTTCATTTTTTTGCCCGGGATACTGAATCCCGCCTCCACGCTCACCGTCGGCGGTTCCATACTCCCCATCGCCGTCATCGTATTTGTGCCTTTTCACGCCATGTACTGGATGGGCAATGGCATTCTGGCGCCGATAGCTTTTTCGATGGTTGCAGACACGGCTGAAATCAGCCAGTTGAAAACCGGTATTCTCAAAGACGGCAGCTATTCGGCGATGTTCAGTTTTTTGATAAAATTGGCGTCTTCGTTGGGATTGCTGATTGTCGGCAACGTCCTGAGCTCGATCGGTTTCGTCACCAGCGCAGAACATCAAACGCCCCAGGCGATCTATTCTCTGGCAGTGGCAACCTTTTTTTCCGGCGTGCTGTTTGCGCTTCTTGCGATAATAGCCTTGTGGAAATATCCGGTCAATAAGGCTTTTATGGAGAGCCTCAAGCGGACCACGGGGACGGATCCGCACTGACCGAAAAACCGTGACGAAAATCATCGAGCCGGCAACGGACTTGCACCGTTATATTTGTCGTACTTGAATAGAGAGCATTATCCTATTTCTCTATTCGGCTGCTTGGGGCATTTTCATCTATGAACATTTTATGCAGATTCTTGTTTTGTTCATCATTCGTGCTGGCTTTATCCAATAGCCTTGCCTCCTCGAACGTCTGGACATTTGATTGTAATAGCGAGGGATGGACCGGCGTGCGCATGGCGGTACACCAGGAATTCAGGGGGCCGGATTACTCCAACGGCCGTTTGGTGGGCGGCTTTCTCAGCAATCCACCCACCGATTATTGTGCTTTCGCTCTGGCCAACAGCGGCGTCGATGCCAACGCCAACAAATACATCATTGTGTCGATGAACATTCATGGGCTGGAGGTGCCGGCCTTTTATCCTGCCCATTTTGTCGCCTGGGATGCCAACAATCAGGTAAAGGTATGGCGCTCTTTTTCCTTCGGTTACCAGGATACCCGAATTCTGCTCGACTTGAGCAATGAGGGCGGATGGAAAGGAGTCATGGGCCGCATCGAGTTGCGATTGCCCACCAGTTATCCGCAATATCCGGCCCTGTTCCCGTTTGACCAGGCGGAATTTGAGATCGACTGGATTGCTGCGAGCCATGATCCGGCCTTGAGCCAGATGGCGCAGGACGTAACAGCTTCGTGCGGGCCCCGATCTGTTGTTGATGTGATTTCAATGAACGAAGACCAGGCTATCGAATTTCTTGAACAGGAGGGGTTTGCCGTTTTCGTCCGCAGGTGGACGACGGACGAATATACGGAGGGGACCGTCATCGATCAGGAACCCAGGTCCGGTGTTCAACGGCCTGCGGGTTCGCCGGTAATGCTTACGGTTGCGCAGTCGTCGCAATGTTTTCGCGTCCGGGAGTTTGAATTTCAAGCGCAGCAAAAATTCGCCGAACCCTGGCGGGACGTAGACTTTTATGCGGAATTTACCGGACCAGGTGATACCACATTTACCATAAACGGTTTCTGGGATGGTGGATTTTTTTGGAAAATTCGTTTTGCGCCGCCATCGCCGGGAGCATGGAGCTATCGTACATTTTGTCCGCAAGATGCCGGTTTGCACGGTCGTTCTGGTTCCTTTAGCGTGGCCGCAGCCTCTGGCGAAAATCCGTTGTTCAGAAACGGCGGTTTTTTAAAGGTCAGCGACAACAAGCGCTACCTGACCTATTCGGACGGCACGCCATTTTTCTGGCTGGCGGACACCTGGTGGTTCGGCACCAGCGACTATATGCCCATGGACGGATCGTCGAATCCTTCCATTCCATCCTGTTTTCGTTATTGTGTGCGCAAAAGAAAGTCACAGCGTTTCTCCGTCGTTCACTTTGGCTTTGTTGGTTTTCTAAAAGGATATCTCAATCCGGATTATTTTTATTCATCTCCGCAGATTCAGCCGGCCTACTGGCAGGAGGTGGATCGCCATTTTGACTATATTACCCATCAGGGCATCCTGCCGGTAGTAGGTCTGCAGTGGCGGGTGGAAAACACCCTGGAGCAGTGGAAAATCATCTGGAAATATTTTATCGCCCGCTATGGCGCTTATCCGATGACCTGGAATTTCAACATTGAGTACAACGCAGACTCTAAATTGCCTTTGGGGAATGTCCGGCTGACCAAGCTGCTTGGACAGTATATTAAAGATCTTGATCCCTATAAGCGAGCCATGACCGTGATGCCCTGGGTTACGCACCTGGATGGCCACGAGGTTTGGGACGATCCCTGGCATGACTTTATCACCTTGCAGGGCGGACACAATGGTCCGACCTATCCGCCAGGCACTCCTTTCATCGGACCGCCTCTGTCCATGTATCGCCAGGCTTATCATCATGAACCACAAAAACCGGTCATGCTGCAAGAGGTGACCTTTGAGGGCATACAGCCAAAAGGTATTTTACGGCCGCATGATGACACGGTGGTCCGCTATAACGCTTATAACACCCTGCAATGCGGTTTTTGCGGTTTTGGTTACGGTGCACAGGGGTTGTGGTATCCGACCCAAAACGATGATGACCATACTTTTGATGGGGACTGGGGCGAATCGATTCCCTGGTGGCGAGCTTTGGAACGTCCCGGCGGCTATCAAATGACCACCTTGCGGCGATTTTATGAATCCATCGAATGGTGGACTTTGGCGCCTTATGATGCCGTCAATCAAACGTCCATTCCGGTATTGTCAAAGGATGATAAATTTTTTGCACTCTATTATAGCGGCGGTCATTCCATACTGGACACGGTGAGACTGTCCCGGCTGCCGGCCAATCATGACTATCTATACGAGTGGTTCGATCCCCGCGCCGGAGAAAAAATATCTTACCAGAATAGCAGATTGTCGGTAGACGACGGCCAACTGGTCCTGCCGGTTCCGCCCGATCAACAAGACTGGATTCTTGTATTGCAGGACGCGTCAACGACCAGGAGCCCGGCTGCATCGTCCGTTAACGGACCCGCTGCATTTAAACTGCATCAAAACTATCCTAATCCTTTCAATAGTTCTACAGAGGTCACGTACGATATGGTCAGCCCCTGCTTTGTGCAGATTCAGGTGATCAACAGCAAGGGCCAGATTATTGAGTTATTGACAGAAAGCTTCCAACCCGCCGGAACCCACAGGATTGTTTGGAAAATCAGATCTGGACATTCCGGCCTTTATTTTATCAAAATGAAAGCCGGTGATCATAGCGAGTTCATAAAGTGCCTCGTTTTGAGATAGAAGAGACGGAACATGAGCATTGAGACCATAAATCGTCGCCGCTTTTTGCTGACATCAGGTACAGCGGCCGCCGGCTTGATGGCCGGCGGCGCCAGAAGCGGCTCGGCCGGAAAGCCTAATGTGGTTTTTATACTGGCCGACCAGTGGCGGGCCCAGGCGTGCGGCTATGCGGGTGATCCTAATCTGCAAGGACGGACACCGAATCTGGATCAGCTGGCGGCCGAAAGTGTAAACTTTACCCACGCGGTGTCGTGTTGCCCGGTATGCACGCCCTACCGGGCCTGTCTGCTCACCGGTCAGTACCCGCTGACGCACGGATTGTTTCTCAACGATCTCTGTCTTGGCACACGTGCGACGTCGATGGCTCAGGCCTATAGCCAGGCCGGCTATACCAGCGCTTATATCGGCAAATGGCATCTGGACGGACATGGCCGCTCCAGTTATATTCCGCCGGAACGGCGGCAGGGCTTTGTGTACTGGAAGGCGCTGGAATGCACCCACGACTATAATCATTCGGCCTATTATGCCGGCCACGATCCGACGCAACGGTTCTGGCCCGAGTATGATGTCATGGCGCAAACCAGAGACGCACAAGCCTACATCAGGGAGCACAGCAGCCACGACAAGCCGTTTCTGCTCGTTCTCTCGTGGGGCCCGCCGCACAATCCCTATGAAACCGCACCAGAGCCTTACCGAAAAATGTTCGATGCAGGAAAATTGACATTGCGGCCGAACACTCGGGCCGAGTTTGCCCGGGATTTGGCCGGATACTATTCGCACATTGCGGCGATGGATGCGTGTCTTGGTGATCTTTTGAAAACACTCGATGAGAGCGGCCAACGCGACAACACGATCCTGGTATTTACTGCTGACCATGGTGATATGCTGGGGTCACATGGCATGAGCCGTAAACAAAAACCATGGGACGAATCCATCCGTGTGCCGTTTCTGTTGCGCTATCCAAAAGCGGCCGCCATAGGCCGAAAGATCGACATGCCCATTAACACACCGGATATTATGCCGACTCTGCTCGGCCTGAGTGGCGTGCAGAGTCCCGCCTCTGTGCAGGGCGATGACTTTTCCGATCTGATCCGTGGTGCGGCTGCTCCTGAGGACAATCCCGTGCTGATCCAATGCCCATCACCCTTTGGCGAGTGGGTGCGTGATAGAGGCGGGCGCGAATACCGCGGCGTGCGTACGCGCCGCTATACGTTTGTCCGTGATCTGGATGGACCCTGGTTGCTGTATGACAATGAAACGGATCCGTACCAGTTGGACAATTTGATCAACAAGCCCGAACACCGCCGGCTGCAAGCTGATCTGGACGCGGAATTGCAAAAACTGTTGTTAAAGACCGATGATGATTTTCAGCCTGGTCAGACATATATTAAAAAGTGGGGCTACAACGTGGATAAAAACGGCACCGTACCTTACCAATAACAAGTTTGTACTTTTCAGTTGCAAGAAATCAGACTAACTGCGAACATGGAGGAAAAAATGCCGAGCAAGAGACAGCGACTCTTCTTTTTAAATATCATGGTTACATTTTGTTTTTCCCTGCTCATGTGCTCAGGAAAAGATAAAAAGGCGCCAGTGAAAGTTGGCAATCTGGAAATGGAATTTCAAAATCCACCCAATTCTGCCAGGCCGGGCGTGTACTGGTATTTTATGGACGGCAACATCAGCCGAGAAGGAATAACGGCAGATCTTGAATCCATGGCCAAAGCCGGCATCGGCAATGTTCTGTTTTTAGAAGTGAATGTCGGCGTACCGCGCGGCCCGATCGATTTTATGAGCGACACCTGGCAAGATCTGTTCAGTCACGCCGTGCATGAAGCAGAGCGATTGGGCATTGAACTGTTCATGGGTACAGGCCCGGGCTGGTGCGGCAGCGGTGGCCCCTGGGTCACGCCGGAACTGTCCATGCAACATTTAGTAGCCAGTGCGACCAATGTAAAAGGTCCTGGCACATTTCATGCGCTGTTGCCTGTTCCTGACCCCATGCCGCCAACTCCATATATGGCCCTTTCGCCTGGCTTGAAACAACAGCGCCAGGATTATTTTCGTGATGTGGCCGTATTGGCGTTTCCCACTCCCACGGACGATGCCCGGATAAAGGATATCGTCGAAAAAGCGCTTTACGACCGTGCGCCCTATACATCAGCAAAAGGGGTCAAGCCGTATCTGTTGATGCCGGCCGACTATCCCTCCCTGTCCAGCGGCCAGGCCATCCTGCGGGACAAGATCGTCGATCTGACGGCAGCCCTGCAGGCCGATGGAACGCTAAACTGGCAAATACCCTCAGGCCAATGGACGATCCTGCGTTTTGTCAGCCGTAACAGCGGTGCGACCACACGGCCGGCGCCGGATCCGGGCTTTGGCTTTGAGTGCGACAAGTTTGATACGGCAGCGTTTTACAGCCATTTTGAGAATTATGCCGCCAAGCTGCTCGACAAGATCGGCCCACGCAAAAAGGATGTCGGCTGGACCATGCTGCACATCGACAGTTGGGAGATGGGTGCACAAAACTGGACGCCTAAATTTCGTGACGAATTCCGCAGACGTCGCGGTTATGATCCACAACCGTTTTTTCCAGCCTATGCCGGCTATATCGTTGAAAGCCCGGAAATCACGGAGCGATTTCTCTGGGATGTTCGCCAGACCGGGCAGGAACTGGTTCTCGACTATCATGCCGGCTATGTCAAAACGCTCGGTCGCCGCTATGGTTTTGGCTTGTCCATTGAACCCTATGATATGAATCCCTGCAGCGACCTGGCACTCGGCGCTGTGGCGGATGTGCCGATGTGTGAATTTTGGAGCGAAGGATTGGGTTTTGATGCGGCGTTCAGCTGTATCGAAGCAGCCTCCATTGCCCACACCATGGGCCGGCCCATCGTCGGCGCTGAAGCGTTTACCGCCCTGCCGGAAGAGGCATGGCGGCAGCATCCAGGGTCTATGAAAAATCAGGGTGACTGGGCGTTTTGCATCGGTGTCAACCGGTTCGTATATCATACCTATGCGCACCAGCCGCTGGGCGATGAACATCTGCCCGGCATGACCATGGGACCTTATGGTGTTCACTGGGATCGCCGGCAAACCTGGTGGCCAATGGCTGCCGAATACCATCGTTATGTATCCCGCTGTTCGCATATGTTGCGTCAGGGCTCCACTGTATCGGACATTCTTTACCTGACACCGGAAGGTGCCCCGCATGTTTTCCGTGCTCCGGCCAGTGCTCTGGATCGGAGCAGCACTCTGACTCATGCAGAGGAGTATTGGCTGGACAATGGCCGCCTCGAACAACAAAAAGGCAGCGGCACACTGGTCGATAAAAAAGGCCACGGTTTTGACGGCTGTTCGCCCAATATCCTCATGGAACGGGCTAAAACAGTGGACGGAACTATCCAGTTTTCCGAAGGTTCCAGCTATCGCTTGCTGGTGCTTCCCGATGTCGCCACCATGACCCCAGAGTTGTTGCGCAAAATTACAGACCTGGTAAAAGAGGGCGCCACCCTGCTGGGCAATCCGCCGAAAAAGTCTCCCAGTCTGGTAAATTATCCACAATGCGATCAGGACCTTAACGCCCTGGTGAAAGAACTGTGGGGAGGAGAACAGGTCCCGGCCCAACTTGCAGAGCGTCCCTTTGGCAAGGGTAAAGTATTTTGGGGAGCCCCCTGTACCACAACAGATCCGTCTCTCTATCCGGACTATGGCGTTACAGCGGATATCTTGCAGCAAATGGGCGTGAAGGAAGACTTTACCGCTACCGGACCGGTGCGCTATGGCCATCGCCATACCAATGAGCGGGAGATCTATTTCGTAGCCAACAAGACATCAGACCGAATTCAGGTAGAATGTACCTTTAGGGTCGACCAGGGTCAGCCGCAACTCTGGAATCCGGTTAACGGAGAAAGAAGGAATATCGCGCAGTTCAGCCGCCATGATGGCATGACAACCATACCCATGCCGTTCGATTCCTTTCAGAGTTATTTCGTCGTCTTTAATGCTCTGGGGAAAGGTGAGGCTGCCAAAATGTCCGGTCCGAATTTTCCGGAAAAGACGCCTCTGCTCACCCTGGCCGGCGCCTGGCACCTCTCTTTTGACACAACCATGGGCGGACCGCAAACGATCATGTTTGATACGCTGGTGGATTGGACAAAGCGCGATGAACGGGGTATAAAATATTATTCTGGCATTGCCGTTTATGAAAAAACCTTTGATCTGCCGGATGGCGTCGACGTGAATCGTGACATCTATCTCGATCTCGGCGTTGTGAAAAATCTCGCCCGGGTCCTGCTCAATGGCAAAGAGGTCGGCACTGTGTGGACGGCCCCCTGGCAGGTAAAAATCAGCGGTGTGGTAAAAGCCCGCGATAATCATCTCGAAATCAGTGTCGCTAATTTATGGCCGAACCGGCTCATCGGCGATCAGCAAGCACCGGATGCTAATGTGCGGACGGTCCGTTGGGATTCGGGCTTGCTGGCCGGCAAAGAATACAAAACCGGGCGTTATACCTTTACCACCTATAATGGCGGAAAACTGGGCACCGTGCTGCTGCCGTCCGGGTTGCTGGGTCCGGTAGTCTTGTTGCAGGAAAACTAGATCCGTGGCATGGTCATCGTAACCTGATCCTAAAGCGAAAGTACCAGGATATGGCTTTGCACAATTCAAGAAATGAGGTTGATAAGGAGCGGCCGGCAGGGTATGCTGTCTTTTTACTGCTGGTCGCCTGGGCGTTCTCCTCACCGGCACAGGAAATGAACGAATTGGACCTGCGTGCGGCAGCGTCCGGTTTTGTCGCCCATCGCATCGACCAGTATCGTTGTGAGTCATGTAATTTCAGCGATTTTAACAACGATGGCCGACTTGATATCATATCCGGGGAGAGGCTTTATCTGGCTCCGGATTTCACGCCGGTGGTGATCAGAACATTTGCCACCGTCGGTTTAGAGTTCTTAAAAACCGGTGGGGTCCGGCAATATGAATTGGACGCTATCGGCGAGGACGGCAATGGCTATCTCGATGTATTCATGGACGAACCGTTTGACGTGGATCAAGACGGCTGGCTGGATGTTGTAAGCAGCGGCTGGTTTGATAAAAAGATATCCTGGTACCGCAACCCTGGAGGGAAGGCTGGCCTGTGGGAGGAGCATGTCATCAGCACCGAGATGGGTAATCATGAAACCGGTGAAATCTATGATATCGACGGCGATGGTTCTATTGCTGAGGTTATGCCGTTCACATGGTCGACCTTGTGGTTTGAATTTCGCAAAAACTTGGACATGTTTAAGCCGGTCAGCTATACGGTATCAGCTGACCGACATCCTTTTTTAGGCGGTGGCGTCGGCGATGTTGACGGTGACGGCCGTCCGGATATCATCCGGTCAAAGGCCTGGTTCCAGGCGCCAAGTGATCCCAGAAACGCAGCCGGCTGGCAGGAACATCCGCTCGAGATCGGCGGTCTTGACGGCAAGGCAGATCAGGTGTCCCTGGTCAAGGTGTACGACGTCAATCAGGACGGTTTTAACGATCTGATCACCAGTTCAGCCCACAAGTATGGAATTTTCTGGTACAAGCAGATCAGGAAGGGCCAAGAGATCGCCTGGGAGCAGCATGTAATTGACCAATCCTGGACTCAGGCCCAGGCCGTATGTCTCGCGGATGTGGATGGCGACGGCGATAAGGATCTGATCACAGGAAAGCGGTTCCGGGCGCATAATGGTGCAGATCCGGAAGAGGATGCGCCTCTCGGCGTTTATTGGTACGAGCTGCAAAGAGGTGAAAAAGAGCTGTGGAAGAAACATATTATTTCTTTTGATCAGAAGATTGGCGCAGGCATGAAAATACCGGTTGCTGATTTTGACGGCGACGGAGATTTAGATTTTCTGGTCAACGGCAAATGGGGCGGTCCGGTTTGGTTTGAAAACAAACTCGCGCAAAAAGGCAGCAAGGCGGAGGATTGGCAGAGCGTCAGTACCGGCTTGTACCGGGCCATTCCGGATTATGATGTTGTTCCCTACCATGATGGCGGCACTGGTCCCGGAGGCATTCATGTGAGCCGGCAGACAGGGGAGCTATTCGTATCGATGCACAATCCGGAATATGGCGTTTACCGCAGTTCGGATCATGGCGCAACTTTTACGCGCGTCGATCGATACATGAAGAGCGGCCGCCATTGGGCTCAGTTTGGTTTTGATGCCGGCGAGCAAGCAGGGCAGTTTGCGGTTTTTTCCATCGGTTCCATGAGTTGTCTGACTACCGATGGGTGGAAAACCATCGAATCCATCCATTTGCCAAAAGGAGTGCAAAAACATGATGGCTGGACCTATGGAGTGGTTGATTGGTCTGACCCGATTCCCAAGACTTTTTTTGCCAAGGAACATCATGCCAATGACCTGTGGTTGACCCGAGATGGCGGTGCCAACTGGTCCATGGTATGGCATGAAGAGGGATTCCCGGTAATTCGAATGGTCCGTCCCATGGCTATTGCCGAAGGAGGGATTCTGTTGGTATCCAAATATGACGGGATCGTGCGTTCAAACGATGACGGGAAAAGCTGGAAACGCGTGTCTGATTATACCCCAGTGGCCTGTCTACCGGTCCATCAGAGCGGAAAAATATATTGGGCTGCCAAAGAAGGCGTGATCAGGTCCAGCGATAAAGGGAAAAGCTGGAAATTGACCGGCAAAACGAATGCGATGGTTTACTATGGACCATATTTTGGCGAATCCGACAAGTCGTATGTTGTGATTCTCAGGGACGGATTTTACCAGACTGGCGACGGCGGAAAGCGTTTTGACAAGATAGCCGGCTTTCCTCCGCAGATAAAATTTGATCCGATCGTTTTCAATGAGCCCAAAGGCTACAAGGAAAGCTTTGGCTGGGACTGGCGTAACCGAATCCTCTATGCCAATCAGAGAAGCGGCCAGGTGTACAAGCTCGAGCTTGAATGAACAGTTTTTTCCAGATGGTCTGAATTAGCGGAGGTTATTGTGCAACGCCTGAATATCCTGGTAATGTCAATTTTTTTAACATTCAATGCATTTGGATCCGATCGCGTGCTGCTGGAGGCACAATTTAAAAATCCTCCGCTGGAATTCAGGATGAATCAAAACCTCCATAATATTCCCAGGACTCCCCGGCTCCAGGATTCGTTGATTGCGGATTATTTGAGAAACGGATATGGCGGATTCACGATAAACGTGAGTTTTGAGCATTATCTACAGCCTGAGGCCATGCAGGAATTCGCCTCTTTCTGCCGCAAAGCGCGACAGGCTGGTCTGGAATTGTGGCTCTACGACGAGCAGGGTTATCCCTCCGGCAATGCGGGTGACATCGTGATCAAGACCGATCCTGGCTGGGAAGCGATGG
>CAZISM010000139.1:11548-13565 GCA_964541895.1 uncultured Cytophagia bacterium | reverse complement strand
GTTCGAATTCGTTGCGCACCGCTTCCAGGGATTTGGCGATTTCGTTGATAAAGCCCTTTTCCCGGGCGGTTTTATCCAGCTTTTCCAGGTGATCCCAGCCATCCGGATGATAGGTAAATTTCTTTCCGGCCAGAAACGCATCGAATTCGGCCATGACCGCATCGGTGACCTCGAAATCCCTTTTGGTGTCCGGATGCTTGGCTACATAGTCGAGGCCGAAATTGAAATACATGGAGCGGCGGAATAGCTCCAGCTCATAACGGGTATAGTCGGGGCTTTTCACATCCACATCCGGTTTGATGCCGCCGCCGCCGAACATGGTGCGTTTGTTCTTGGTATAAAAGGGCTTGCTTTGCGCCTTGATCCTGCTGCTGTCCACCACCGCCGGTTTTGCCTCTTCAACCGGTTCTTCCTCTTCCGCTTCATCGTCCACCGACGACAC
Organism: uncultured Cytophagia bacterium; assembly: GCA_964541895.1. Taxonomy (GTDB): domain Bacteria; phylum Zhuqueibacterota; class Zhuqueibacteria; order Residuimicrobiales; family Residuimicrobiaceae; genus CAZISM01. Next base: position 13,123 of record CAZISM010000139.1, on the reverse strand, counting down.
CGTGGCCTTGTCCTTATCCTGGCTAAAAACCGACAGCGGACCGTGGTTAAAAATATCCGGCTTTTGTATGCCGCGGCCGCTGGGCATAAAATAGGCGGCCGTGGTCAGTTTGAGCTGCTGTTCACCGCGCCGGTCCAACGGAATGACGGTCTGCACCAATCCTTTGCCGAAACTCGGCAGGCCGACGATAACGCCGCGATCTAGGTCCTGGATAGCACCGGCTACGATTTCCGAGGCTGAAGCACTGTATCCATCCACCAAAACCACCATGGGGAGCTGACCCAGAATCGGATCCTTGCCGGCGCGAAACTCCTGACGCTTGTATTCGCCGCGGCCTTCGGTGTAAACGATCAGTTCGTTTTTGGCCACGAACAAGTCAGCCACGGCCACGGCCTGATCCAGCAGGCCGCCGGGATTGCCGCGCAGATCCAGAATAAAGCCCTGCAGGCCCTGATCCTTTAATCGCTGGATGGCTTCGGCGATCTGGGTGTCGGCGCCGCGATTGAAACGGGTCAGTTTTACCATGCCGATGCCCGGAGCAACCATACCGCTGTACTGGATATCGGTGGGAACAATTTCGTCACGCACCAGCACAAAGGTCAACGGTTCCTGGACACCGAGGCGGCGGATTTTGATAGTGACTTCACTGCCTTTTTTTTCACCGCGCAAGCGCGACGCGGTGACGGAAAGCCGCTCGCCCTTGGTGGACTTTTGATCGATCTCGATGATCTGGTCGCCTTCCCGAATGCCGGCGCGAAACGCCGGGCTGCCGGGAAACGGCTGTTCGGCGCAGGTGGCATAGCCGTTGCGCAGCACGATGCGCATGCCCACGCCATAGTATTTGCCCTTGGTCATGATCTCCAGTTCATCACGGCCTTCCTGCTCCAGGTAGACGGTGTAGGGATCGAGCCGGTCCAGCATGCCGTCGATGCCGGCCCGAATAAATTTCTCCGCATCGATCTCTTCTATATACCGATCGTTGATCTCCTGGTAGATTTGGCCAAAGAGCTTTATATTTTTGATGGCTTCATAGTAGGGATCGTCTTCCGGCCTGCTCCAGGCGCTGGTGTGAAAACCGCTCCACAACAGAACGATGCTCACTGCCACGATTCGGAAAAACCACATTTGTTTCTTCATAAGGATACTTCCAGTATAAAATTATAGGTTCAGCAGCGGCCGGACCTGCTGCCAGATGTCGGCAGCGATCGTCGCGATATCCCTGGCACCGTCGATCACCGTCAGGCGGTCCGGTTCCATTTCCGCCACCTTGAGATAGCCGGCGCGCACCTGCCGCTGAAACGCCAGCCCTTCCTGTTCGATACGATCGGATTCGGAACCACGCTGCTTTTTTCTCTGCCAGGCGACGGCAGGGTCCACATCCAGCAAAAAAGTTTTATTCGGCACCACTCCGCAGGCGCCGATCCGGTTCGCCTGTGCGACCATGGTCAGATCCAGACCGCGGGCAAACCCCTGATAGGCGGTGGTCGAATCATATAAACGGTCGCAAAGCACAATGGTTCCCGCCGCCAGCGCCGGCTTGATCACCTCTTCCACCATCTGCGCCCGCGCCGCTTC
>CAZISM010000139.1:0-11448 GCA_964541895.1 uncultured Cytophagia bacterium | reverse complement strand
TGCCACTTGCCGCGGTGAAAACGCCAGAAATTCAAACTCAGGCGCACTGTTTCATCCAGCGTCTGAATGCCCCAAATGCCATACAATCCCCACCCCAGGGCAAAGGCGGCGACATAGTTCAGACCGATTTCCAGCGCCAGGACAAAGAGGATGGTGTTCCACATCAGCCACTTTAATTCACCAACCCCGCGCAGATTGCCGCTGACCACATTATTGATCGCCTTGGGGATCTGGGCTACGGCAAAAATCAAAATCGCTTTCTGCCCCAGGTTTAACGTGTCGATATCAGTGGTAAAAATGCTGACAATACTCCGCGAAAACAGCATCATCAGGGCCACGATGGCAAGGACAAACACCGCCATGACGCGGTGCGCGGTCCGCGCCATGCGCACAGCCAGGGTTTTCTCGGCCGCGCCGACGTTTTTGCCGGTGATGCTCATGGCGGCCAGACTAAAGCCCATGTAGATCATGGACAGCACCGCCTGGATGCGCATGAGCAGGGTTTGCGTGGACAACACCACCACCCAGATGCTGGCGGCATAACTGGTCACCACCAACTGGCCCAACGCCCAGGTCAGCTGCTCGATGGTCGTCGGCAGGCCGGACCTGAACAGCTCTTTGGTGCTCGTCCAGTTGGGCGTAGTCAGTTCGCGGAACGAGAGCACCAGCGGCAGCTTGCGGCTGCGCAGTATTAAAAAGGTCATGCTAAACCCGATGCTGTGGGCTATACCGACGGCGAGAGCGGCGCCTTGCACTTCCAGTCGAGGCAAGCCAAACCAGCCGAAAATCAGGGTCGGACACAACAGCAGGTTGATCAAATTGATCGTCACGTTGATCTTCATGGAGGTGCGTGTTTCACCGATGGCGCGAAGGATGCCGACCGCGACAAAGTTCGTGATCAGCAGCGGCGCAAACAGCGCCACGGTGCGCAAATAGGTCACGCCGGACTCGCGGGCGAGACGGGTGCCGCCCTCCTGAATGAGTTTGAAAATATGAATCGCGCCCGAGTACCAGATCAGGGCGAACACCAGCGACATGATGATGCCCATCATCATGGCCTGACCGAAAATGTGATTCGCCTGGTAAAAGTCGCGGGCCCCCAACTGCCGGTTGATGATCAGGCTGGCGCCGACCACAAACGTCAACAAGATGGAAAAGAACACCAGTATGATCTGAATGGCCAGTCCCACACCTGCAAAGGCCGAAGCGCTCAAACGGCCGATAAAAATCGCTTCGATGGTCCACATGATGGTCTGAGAAGCCAGATCGATAACGGCGGGAAGCGACGTTTTCAATATGGTGGCTATGTGTGACGGCTTTTGCAATAGTGTCATTCTCTAGCTTGTCGGCATCTGCCATTCCCCCGTTCGTCAAATCTCAGCTGCAATATGCCTGCCTGGAGGGAAGCATACCTCTTTAATGCGCCGGCAGCGCAGGGTGTTTCCCAGCTCCCATATCGAACCCTTGGTAAAATGGTATGCTGATATGGTGCGTGTAAAAAAAAGAGATGGTCGTCAACCAATCGGGATTCAGATGCAGCCGGACGCAAAGAAGGAGAAGCGGTTGCAGCAGTCTTTTAGCGCGTTGTCTGATAATAAAGGGGAACCGTTCAATCTTCATACTCGTTCTTTTCGTCTTGCCCGGTTTTGGCTAACCGACGATGGTGTCCTTCCACCACCAGAACAAACTCGCCTTTCAAAATCACCCGCGCAGGTTGCGCGACAAATTCAGCCAGCGAGCCGCGCAGGACCTGCTCAAATTTCTTGGTCAATTCCCGCACAATCGCCACCCGGCGATCCCCCAGGGCGGCCAGCAGATCAGCCAGCGTTTTTAACACACGATGGGGCGATTCATACAACACGATGGTGCGTGGTTCGTTCTGCAACTGCTGCAATCTGGTCTGCCGCCCTTTTTTAGCCGGTAAAAAACCTTCAAACACAAACCGTTCGCAGGCTAGCCCGGAGATGACCAGCGCCGGAATCAGGGCCGTGGCGCCGGGAACCGCCTGCACCGGGATGCCCGCTTCCAACGCCATTCGAATCATATAATAAGCCGGATCAGAGATGCCGGGCGTGCCGGCGTCCGTTATCAGGGCAACGGTTTGCTTTTCCTGCAACCGGGCTAAAAGTATCGGCGCCGCTTTGGCTTCATTATAATCGTGATAGCTGAACAACGGCGTAGGGATATGGTGATGCTGCAGCAACACCCGACTGGTGCGGGTATCCTCGGCCGCAATCAGGTCTACCTGCTGCAAAACCTGCAAGGCTCGCAGCGTGATATCGGACAGGTTGCCGATAGGGGTACTGACCACATACAACACACCCGGCTCGACCATGCTCGCATCTGATGACAACAGTTGTGATCCTACCGAAGCGGTTCAACGCGATAAAAAAATATGGACAATTGTAATAAACCCAATATTATACTAATTTTTTCCATAAAAGTCAATAAAAAGCAAGGTCCCAGGCCTGCCTAGTAGTCGAGGCAACGCCGGCACAATCCATCGCCGGTACAGACGCTCTTGTACAAATGAATAAACCCCTGCTGGGACAGGGCCGACGGCTTGAACGGGCCTGAGGACAAAAGTTCGGGGAACAGCCGTTGCCGCATCCAGCGGGTGATTTCATTCTCTTCCAGTCTGGGATAGCGAGAATAGAGATCGAGAACCGACGCCACCAAATGGTGGTGCTCGCATTCCTTGCCAAAAGCCAGCAGCACGGGCAACGCCACATTGATGATCATATCCCTGCTGCGCTCTTTTCCCAGCAGAGGCCCGAGCAGCTCCCGGACCGGCCTCCCTTGTGCGTGCAGATGAAAATGAAAGGACCAGTAAGGATGGCTGTCGATTTGCAGCAATTCTTCCAGCTCCCGGGCGGCGTTTTTGCTCTGGCCCTTTGGCCGATCCACTATTTTAAGCAACGGCGCAATAAAGCCCTCGGCGCTGAAACGAAGCACCAGGCCCGCCAGGGCGGCCACACGGCGGGTGGGAAAATTCATCGGCCGCAGGCGAAAGAACTGCCAGGTGCCGGCACGGATACAATCGGTTTTCAACCGTTCGGGAAAATCATTCCAACACTTCATGAGATCGCGCACATAGTCGGCAGATGAGGCGCCGCCAACGTCGCTGCCGATGGCATCCGGCAACAGGCCGCCGGCGCCGAACAGATAGGCCTCGCATTTCTGCAGGCCGATGGCGGGCGGATCGTTCCAGAGATAGCGCCACAGTTTTGCCACCGGCATGATCTGGGCGAGACGGGCAAAGGCCAGATGATTTTTCGAAAAACCCAGCGATGTGGCATAGGCGGCATACACGATCTGTTGCCAATCCGCGGTGCTGCGCAGTTCGCTGAACCGCTGCGCTTTGATCTGCAACCGCTTTTCGCCGGCGTGACGCAAAATCCGCTCCTTGACCGCGAAGGGCTGCGGCGCCAGACCGCACTCTTGCCGGAACGCCGGCGCCAGAGCATAGCTTTCCCACTCCATCTGCTCTGCCGGCATCTCCAGGGCGTCATCGAGATTCAACGTGGTCACCGCCGTACCGTCCTGACGAAGCGTGATGAAACCGGCAGGGGTCTGTTGGGTTACGATATGGAGAATGACGCTGTTGTATCGGGGATCGTTGTGGTGGCGGTGACTGTACCAGTCACCGGCGAGCGGATGAATTTCCACATCACCGCGCAGGAGGGTGTCGTCGATGCGCACCAGCGCATTTATAAAGTCCGGCCCGGCATCAAAATTTCGAATACCCTTTTCAATGATCTGCACGGTACGGCCGTCCAGGCCGGGTAAGGGCTGAGGAAACGGTTTGTTGATCCAGAGCTGATAGAGAAAACCTTCCCGAGCTGCCTCGCTGATCTTGCTCATGGATGCACACACCCCATGTTAGGCCGGGAAAACGGCGATAACGTTTTCCAGTATTGAGCGATGCAGGTGGCCGGACCCTCTCGGTTCGGCAAAGCGGAGCAGCAATCGCTCAATGTTGGGCTAATTTTTCTTCTGAAACGCCTGCAATTCCTGGTTTTTTCTCTGCATCTGCTCGTGGAAATGGTGAATCTCTCCGGTCAGCGTCTGCACCATCGCATCATCGCTGATGCGATCAGCCTGCTGCTCCTGAATCAATTCGTACACCCGCTTGCCCAGTTGCAGCTGCCGCTTTTCCATCTCTCGCTTGAGATTGAGAATTTCAACATTGTACTTGCCGATACGGGTCAGTTCATCGGTCTTTTCCACGATAAAACTGACGCCGTCCTTGATCCCCTTGCCCAAATCTTCAAATAACGTCGACATGGCCACTTTCCAAAAATTGCATGGTTGTTAAAATGAACGCGTGTGGTGGCCGGACCGTCAAGGTTCGGCTCTATGAGAATTGAATCCTGGATGGAGCGATTCGTGTGGCGAACGCGTTTCACAGCGGCATTTTGAGCACGAATCGTTCAATACAAGTGAATATCACCCGGCGCTGCTGCAGGCCCCGTGTCACGGTGCACTGAACAACGTCACCTTTTGAACCTGCCGTTTACCGGCATATTCCAATTCAATCAGATAAATGCCGCTGGCGAGCCGATATCCCAGATCGTCGCGGCCATCCCAGAACAGGCTGTACGAGCCGGCGGTGCGCACTTCGTCCAGCAGCCATTTGATATGCTGGCCGAGCGTGTTAACCAGCCGGATGCGTACGGATTTCGAACCTTCACGATCGATGGGCAGCTGAAAATCGATACGGGTTCGATCCGTAAACGGATTGGGGTAGGCCTGCAGCCATTGCAGCTCGGCAGAGGACTCCTGGCTGGGATCGGCCTGCAAAGCGGCAAAAGCATCTACCCTTCCCCATCCCCAGCGTTTGACATCGTCGCCGCTGTTCAGCTGAGCAGTAGCCGCAAGTATGCTGCGGATCTGCCCGGCAGAGGCTTCGGGGTGCTTTTGCAGAATCAGCGCAATCACACCGGCCACATGCGGCGCCGCCATACTGGTGCCGCTGGACAAGGCGTGGACCCGGTCAGCGAGGATGAACGCATTGGGATATTCGCGGCTGCCGGAAACAAAGATACTGGAGCCGTTGTCCGGCAAGGCGTCCCTGGAAAAGGTGCTGCCGATAATCTGGCCGGGCGCGGCCAGGTCCGGCTTGCGCGGAGTGCTATAACGTGCCGGACCGGGGCTGGAAAAAGAGGCGATGGCGCCGATCTGAATCGTGCCTTTGGTATCAATGGTCAGATGGTGGCCGTCCATGTCATCCCACACCTCTTTGGTCGTGTAGGCGGCTACGCAGATGCCGTTCTTGCTGGTGCCGGGGATGGAAACTTTATAATTATCGTTTCTGCCTAATGAAAAGCCGGCGTTCAGGGTGGTGCTGCTGATCCAGGCATGAACGTCCGTGGCGTCGCCCTTTAACAGGATCTGCCAGGTGCCCTGCCGGGGCGGGGACGCTCCGGCGGCGTCGCCGATCTCGATATAAAATTCCCGGTCGCCGTTAAACGGATTGGTGCCGGAGATATAGCCCTCTTTCTCTTCGTAAAAGCCGTTCCAGATATAGACGCTGCCTTCCCCGCCTTTTTTATCCGTATATTGTCCGGCGCTGACCGGACCATAGATCGCGCCGCCGGGCGAAATCACGGTGATGGCCACTTTTTTGACGCCGCTGTACCAGCCGTCGATCTGGACGTAATCGTTATCACTGCCGGCCTGGGCCGAATATCCGGGGATCAACACATCCATTTCTCCGCCGGCTGAGCTGGACTGAACAAAGGCGTGAATATCCTTCTCGCCATCGTTGCCGGCTACGGTGACCACCGCTTTGCCCGGTTTGTTGGGTCCCACCAGCTGGTCAATATAGCGTTCCACAACCGCCGTGCCGTCGTGGGCGCCGCTATGGCCGCCAAACGAGAGGTTAGCCACATAGGGTTTTTGCAGGACCGCAGCGACGGAATCGATAAAGGTGAGGGCAATGATCTGGTCCCGCACCCTGAAATTGGAGCCCAAACGATCTCGCGTAGCTTTCACAGCCACGATATCGGCCTCCAGGGCAATACCTGCATAGGTGCCCGGCTCTGCGGTTTCGCTGCCGTCGCCGGCAGCGATGCCGGCAATGTGCGAGCCATGGCCGCTATAATCATGATGGGCCAGCGCGGAACCGGTTTGCAGTGCCGCGTTGATCTCCGTTTCGGTAAAAATCCGGCCGCCGTAATAGGGACCGGTTTCACTGAGGTCGAGTATGTACTTGATCCGGGTTTTGCCGGCGGCATCACGTACATCATGGTGGCTCCAGTCAATGCCCGAATCCACAATGCCGACGATCACATTCCTGCCCGTCGTCTGGAACCGCGCCCGCGCCAGGGGCGCCTGAATGCTGACGGCGCTTTTATCCAGGCACAGATGCGAAACCGCATTCTCCTCAATGTAGCGCACCGCCGCCAGGCGGCTGACCGCACCCAGCGCCGAGAGCGGCATATCCACAAACATCAGATCGCTTTTGGCAAAGCGGATCCTCGCCTCTGCCGGCAGAAGCAAAGGCAGGCCGGCCTGTCTGGTCAAGATCGTCTCGACCATGGGCTCAGCGCCGGCTTTGGACAAGGCGCCGCCGTGGCGGCGAATGTTCTGCAGGTGCAAACGCGGCGATATGACAGCGGCCCCACCAGGCAGGGCCGCACAAAGCAACAGAACAAAAAACCGGTAAACGCGCATACGAATTCGCAAAGGAGGTCCCAAATCAGATATGGTCATTCAGGTTAATAACCGCGTTTGATGCGTTCCATATAATTTTCATAATGCACTTCGCCGATCAGGTCAGAGTGCAATAATTGATAATCCTTGAATCCGGAAAAATCCGCAAAGACAAAGACGACGCCGCCCTGCAGCTCGTTATAGTCCCACGTTTCATAGGGGCGCAAGCCTTCGGTGCTGGGATTGCGGTTGACGTAGCTGGGCGGTCCGTAGAGAATGTAGACACGGCCGCGATCGGTCTGCCAGCCCTCTTTCTTGAACGCGGCATAGTGATCGTTGCTGTACTTGACGCGGGCCAGATACTCTTCGCGGAATTTGGAGACATCGCCCAGACGGTCCTTGGCTTTCCAGACCGCCAGCAGATAGTTGCGTTTCGCTTCCAGTTCCTTGATGGTTTTATAAAGCTGTTTCTCTTCCGGCGAGGTCAGATAACCGGCATAGCGGAATTCCTGATCGATGGCTTTTTCGTCCAAAGCCCCCAATTCGGTGCTCAGGGCTACGGCCATCATGCCGCCCTCACCACTGCCGGGCATGCGGTCCTTGTTGTAAACAAAAAATTTATCCTGGCGCAGCACCTGCTCTTTCCCGGATGTATCGGCGAGGCTGAATTTCAGCATATAGGCGCCGGTAACCAGCGTATCCACCGGGATGCTGGCAAATTCGACGCTGGAATCCACTTTTTTCTTCCTGGCTGATGCTTTGCGGTATTTGAGTTTGCCGGTGTCGTCGCTGAGGGTGTAACGAACGATATAGCTTTCGCCCGGCAGGGTCATCAGGTTATAGGTTTCGATGTAAAATTGCAGCGGACCGTGCTCCTGGCCGTACACGCGGTTGGGATTGGGCACGACTTTCAGGGTGTTTTTGTAAAAAGGATTATCGGTTTCCAAAGAATTCTTTTCGATGCTGCTGGCGAATTCGAGATCGCTGAGGGCCGGCTCGGTCTGCGAAATGGCGCGCAGCTCCGCCGTAAAAGAGGTGGAATCGATCATCGCCGGATTGGCCGGATCCTTGATATAAAAGACTACCGCATAGGTCCCCGGCGGGGCCAGAACCTTGGCGCGGTCGATGATGGTCATCTCCTTTTTGCCGGGTTGGTCGGCCGGGATGACATCGTTGAGCTGCCAGGTCAGCTCTTTCCATACCGCATTGTTCTGCATTATTTTAAGGTCGAGGATGACCGTGGCGGAGCTTCCGCCCGGGGAAGGGGCATAGGTCAACAGGGTTCTGGGCAGCGAATAAAATATTTCCCAGTCCACCTGGCCGTTGTCGTAACGGAACACGGCATAGTCCATATCGACTTTGGCGGAAACGACGAACGGGATGACTAAAAGACAGGTCAAGACGATGGCGCGTCGCATAAGCTCTCCATTAACAAGTATAGTCGTATCATGTAAGATACAACAAGATTTGCTATGGTGCAATATTTTTATAGTCCCGTTTTTCTCCAAAGGGGATTTAGACGGGAGTATTCACGTTTTTCTTTGCTCAGCGAAACTCTGCGAACTCGGTGAATAAATCAGGCCAAGTTTATACAGAATTGAACTTATGGTGTCACACTATCAGTGTTCCAGCTCAAAAAAAAGGCTGGCCCTTCGCAGGGCCAGCCCGTTTGAAACACTCGCTGCGGCCTTTAGCCGCGCCTTGCATTAGAATTCGAGTTTCAGCGTAAAGATATTGTTGTCCGTGAACAGATTGGCTACGCGGTACGCATAGTCAATGACCACGTTGGTGCTGCCACCCAGGTTATAGCGCAGGCCGAGACCGAAGGACGGACCCCAGATGTAATCGGATTCGCCTTCGTACTTGGTCTGGTTGTTGCCGTAGGTGTAACCACCGCGAGCGAACAGCATGTTGTCGTAGGACAGTTCCACGCCGCCGATGACTTCGTCATTGCCAAAGTTCTGGTTGACGAAATTGCCCATCACCAGCATGTTGATCTTGTCCATCGGTTTATAGTCATAGGACATGCCGATTTCGAACGTAGAGGGCAATTCATCCTTCTGCGTCGGAACGGACAGACGGCGCGGCGGGGTGGCCGGCTCGGTGTTGGGCATATCCACCAGACGTTCGATATTGCTGCCGCTGTATTTGATGCCGTTGCCATAATTCTTCATGGCCACGCCCAGACGAATGCCCGAGCTGTGCAGATACTGCACGCCCATGTCAAAGGCGACGCCGGAGGCGGTCATGCCCATGATCTTCTCCGAGACCAGCTTGGCATTGATACCGGCATAAATACGATCGGTCATGGCGCGCGAGAACGAGGCACCCAGCGTGAAATATTCCGGCGAGAAGGTCACACCGGTTCCTTCCGGAGCCGACTCGGTGGTCTGGAGGATGTCTCCAAAAGAGAGGGTCTGGAAGGAAAACGCCAGCGAGCCGAATCCCAACTTGGCCGCAACACCGACGTTGGTCATATTGATATCAGCAATATAACGCATATGGGAAAACATGGCTTCGACATTTTGTGTGGTATTGGCAATACCAGCCGGGTTCCAGTACATCGCGTCCACACCGGAAATGCTGGCCAGACAGGCGCCACCGACAGCCGTGGCTCGCGCACCAACCGGGAGCAGGAGCTCTTGTGCACCGGCGGTTCCGATCTTTTCCGGGTTACCGGCCAAGACCATTCCTGCCATCGCCAATACGATCAGAGACAAGAAAACAAGAGTTCTTGATTTCATACTAGTTTCTCCTTTTATAGGCATTCAAGATATTCCGCAACATGGGCAACCGATGGCGCCGCCACCGCAGCGGCGCGCCATCGCCGGTCGCTTACATGTGACGGTATCTTGCCTCTCGGTTGATAATGGCGAGTTTCAAGGTTTTTGTGCCCACGTTCGGCACATCCACCAGGACGATATACATACCACTGGCGACCGGCAGGTCATGCTCATTCAACAGGTTCCAACGCTCGAACGGCGTCTGAGCACTATGCACAATGGTTCTCACCATTTGTCCAGAGAGCGAAAAGATGCGAATCGTGCACAATTCCGGCAGGTTGGAAAAGGTCACAAACTGCGCGAAAAAGTCGGTTTCCGCTTCGTTGGTGGCAAAATAGGGGTTCGGGAACACATTGATCTCTTCCAGGCGCTCTTTGGCAACTTCGGCGCTGGAAACCACGCCCAGACCCTTGAGCGAAAAGCTGTATTTGTCAGCCGGAGTAATCGGGTGGTTCGCCGACAGAATGACTTTATCGCCGGCCTTGGGCAGACGATCACCGCGACGGCTGGGAACACCGACGTACATCAGGTCGACATTGGTGACCGTGTTCAGCATGTCATTTTCAGTGTACAACGCCTGCGGCGTAGTCGAATAATCGCTGGCGAAAATGAACATGAATTCACGCGTATTATTCATACCGCCCTGGGTATCATAGCGGCCCGGCATCCAGACACCGTTGACCAGACCGGCAGTGGTGTTGTTTTCATTGAAGCCGACGTTGAGCCGCCGGGGCGGTTTGGATTCCATATCATAAGCGGCAAAACAGACCAGTCGCATATCCTGGTACGGATAACCAGCTGCTTTATTGATAATGAACGGCGCAAATTCCGGTTTGGCCGGTGAAGAAGTGGCACCCACACCGCGCATATAACGATACGCCATGGAAGCGTTGGGGTCATTGGGATCAAGCGGATTACCCAATTCATCACAGGCCGCAAAGCGGATTTCGACGTTCTTCAGAGCCGTGGCCGGCAGGGCTGTGCCGAAGAAATTATCAGCCCAGCCAAACAGACCTGCCCAGCCTTCCATGTGCCACAGGGGCGCAGCACCAGAGGCATCGTTGAATGCCGTCAGAAAGCGGTTGGCAGCCGGTTCGTATATATAGCCTTCATCCTTCAAGCCGTTGGGCGGACCAGAGACTTTGACCTGCACGCCGTTGACCACCGGAAACTCTTCGTCGGTTTCGATGGTGGCGGCATCGGCAAAATGGGTCAGATTGTTGATCACGGCGGCACCGGCGGTGGTGTTGACCACTTTCCAGTTCATCACGCCTTCAGCGTCTGCAAAGAACTGCACCTGGTAATCGGCGCCGTTCAGCGCAGCCGGATTGATGACCGTGGCTTTGACGATACCATCGCTGACACCAGCCGAATGGGTCACTTCCAGCACCTGGCCGGGTTCGCCGACCACTTTGTTGGCCAACATCGGCTTCTGCGGGACGATAATCATCGGCTTGATGGCGTTTTCCAGCACCTTGGGAATGCCGATCGGGTTGTAGGAATAGGTGGTCAGCGAGAAATAGTATCTCTTGCCGTTCACCAGCGGCGTGTTGGTCAGATAGTCCTTGTCCACGACAAAGGAGAAATTCAGACCGGAATCCTTGCCGTTTTCCACAACCTGATTAATGAATTCGCCGGACACCGGATCAAAGACAAAGTCCCAGATTTTGGTGATGCCGTTGTTCTTGTCCCACTGTTTGATCAGGGTCCAGGGACCGCCTTCAGAGGGCGCCTGGTACATCTTGTAACCTTCGAACTCGTAATAAGAGGGCGCACCGGTGCTGTCCACATCGACGCGGTCGATGGAACGATAGTTGGCAGCGCTCATGTCCCAGCTCATCACGATGGAGCTGTTCAGCTGGCCGATATCGACAACCGGATAAGAGGCCGGCTTGGAAATGATGAAATTCAAATTATAAGCGGTCTGTGCCGATTTGTCATAGGCTTTCATGATGTCGATGGATTTCAGATTGGTCTGGCCGTTACCCACGACATAACCGCAGACGAT
>CAZISM010000138.1:0-13616 GCA_964541895.1 uncultured Cytophagia bacterium | reverse complement strand
TAAAAAATAATATACCTGCAAAGAATATTAAAAAAGGCCTTTGAACGCATAATTCGACGTACTAATTTTTTAAAACAATTTAGGAAACTCGTTGCTATGCTTCTCTTGAGAATGACCGCAATCGTTAATGCACTGACAGGAATCCAAGATTTTTCGGCTGCCCTGATATATGGCACTCGAAGAAAACTTTTGCTCCGTCTGCAATACCTTTTCTGAACACAGGAACATGCAAGGCCAATTCGTTGCCGTATCTCTACCGGCAAATTAGCCAATCAGAGTCTGAAAATCAAGCCATAACACTAAAAACATGCGATTCAACGATGTCTCTGATATATCATCTTGTGCCCAAATTAAGAAAGGACTGTTTATAAGCGGACGCGCTCAATATATCAATAATCGTAATTCAGCTCTGGTTCTGCAACTCTACAAACCGCTGTCGGCTGTTGTGACGCAGCCGCCCTTTGGCAAGTTCAGGTCTTGCTTTTATCCAGCGTATGTTGCGTCTTCTCCACCAGAAATTCCTGCTCATCAAATACCTAAAAATTGCGCACCATGCCTTCCCCGAGACGGTCAACCCGAGGCTATGGAAATTTCACCCATCTGCTTTCACCGGCCAGAAAGATCATCTTCTCATCCTCAAGTGTGATAAATCGTCAAAGCATTCCTGGAAAACGCGATACAAAGAGATCAAGAGGTTAGGCTATTCAAGGTTTACAAATTTCTTGATCTCGAATTCACAAAAAGCTATATTTAAGGAATTGTAATACTATGCTTTAGACGAAATGATTCCTCTTCATAATACAGCGATAAAAGTCGCCCAGCCAGTGGTTGGCGCTGAGGGCCGCTGGTTTTATGCAAATTGCACAATCTTGTTGAATTTTCCCACAGACACAGACGAATCGTTATTAGCACAGCGTTCGCTGCGATATGTCATCTCCTTCACCAATAGACTGCTGGAATGATGAGATGAATTGAATTAATAGGCTTGGCTCAGAAATTTTCATACAACTCATAAACAAAAAATAAATGAGATATTCAGCCATCACCTTATTGCTGCTCGCCGCCTTTTGTCAGCCTGCAAAAATCGAAAAACAGCCGGTCGATTATGTGAATCCGTTTATCGGCACAGGTGGTGAACTCGACAAAGGATTCGGTAACACATTTCCCGGCGCAGCATACCCGTTCGGCATGATTCAGCTCAGCCCCGATAATGGCGGACAAAACTTGCAATACAGCGGGGGTTATAGATACTATGATCACTTTATAGCGGGGTTTTCACACACCCATTTGAGCGGAACCGGGGTAGCCGATTTCTGCGACATTTCAATAATGCCCACTATCAAAGCCATTCAGGAAAAGTATTTCGTTCAAAACGATTCGACCACTGCTCAAATCATTGCTGAAAATAAACTGGACCCTAACGGTTTTATCAGCCGCGACGGACAAGCCGGACCGTTTGCTAAAAACTTTTTGCTGTATTACAGATCGGCCTTTTCACATGACCAAGAAACGGCATCACCAGCCTACTATTCCGTTTTGCCCACGGACGATAACATAAAAGCCGAATTTGCGACGGCAGAGCTATACAGCACTTTGATCAGGCCGCTTAATCTGGAACACTGAAAACTTCTTTATTACATCAATTAGTCACAAACATACTAGACGGCAATGCTAAAAACAAATCATCTGGATCCCATGAAAAACAGTCTTTCCAACATTAACACTTATTATCAGGAACTGAGCAGCCTTTTCACCGAATTGTCGGGCGGCTCCCGCTTTTTGAATCTTGGCATCTGCAACGAGGGACAACAACGAATCGACATCCGCACAGCGCAAATTCAGCTGGTACGGCTGGTTGTTGAACTGGGAGCATTCAGGCCGGGAATGCGCCTGCTGGATGTGGGTTGCGGTGCCGGTGGGCCTGCCGGCTATATCGCCAAAGAGATCGGCTGTCAGGTGATTGGCATTGATGCCGGCGCTTTTCAAGTTCAATCCGCCAATGCCGCGCCAGGTGATATTGGAAAAAACCGGGCCTTGATCCATTATGCCAATGCCATGTGCCTGCCGTTTAAAGCCGGCAGTTTCGATCGCGTCTACAGCATAGAAAGCGCATTTCACTATGCGGATAAAGAGGCGTTTTTAAGGGAAGGGCGCAGAGTGCTGACTCCTGATGGCCAGCTGATCCTTGCCGACATTCTACTGGCAAGTGGTAAAGGCTCCTGGCTGACACGCAGGATGGCTAAAGCGCTGGCCACGGAGCATTTTTTCAGTGCGGAAGAGTATCAGCGGGCGTTTGACAAAGCAGGTCTTCAGGTAATAAGGCGGGTAGACATTACGGAAAAAGTTCGCCGCACCTTTCCACTGTGGACCCGTTCATTCATGTCGCATTTCAAACAACTCGTTCATCATTATCCGAAAACAACGCTGGCAAAAATCGGACTTGCCTTACTGTTTGCGCCTTTGGTGAGTCCATTTACCCATTTCAAATACGAGATTTTCTGCCTGAGCCGAATCCCAATCCCTGGACAGATAGAGACATGATCATAGCTCAATCAGTGCAGCATCTTTTGTTGGCCGGGTTCGGGCTATTGACGCTTTCCTTCTTCATGTATCGTGCGTGTCTGCCTAGTCGTCCGGCACTCGCAAATTTTATCCGCGGTGCACAGATCGTTCTTGCACTCGCTTTGATGATCGTCCATGGTGTGGCCGTCATCGGTCCATGGAACACGTTATGGATGTTTTTCTTCAGCCTGGTTGCTGGATCAGCGGCTGAGTATGTGGGCATAAAATTTGGCTGGTTGTTTGGAAGCTATAGCTACTCGGATCGGGTAGGTCCAAAAATAATTGGCATCCCCATTGCCATTTCGCTCTTGTGGTGCGTCGTCGCCTATCTTGCGTTTTGGCAATCCTATATCATCGCGTCGTTCCTTGTGCAGGCCACAACAGATCTCCCTGTGCCTGCTTTGTTGCTGATGCCCTTTTTGGTTACCCTGTTCGATATGGTGGCTGATCCCATTGCCGCGGATGAGGGACTATGGACATGGCGAAAAAAAGGGGGGTATTCCGGCATACCGCTTTCTAATTTCATCGGCTGGTTCTTGACCAGCGGATTTATAGCCATGGCAACAGGCCTCATCTGGAAGCAAGCCACACCGCACATTCCCCAATCTCACTATCTGATT
Organism: uncultured Cytophagia bacterium; assembly: GCA_964541895.1. GTDB lineage: Bacteria > Zhuqueibacterota > Zhuqueibacteria > Residuimicrobiales > Residuimicrobiaceae > CAZISM01. The sequence goes on along the minus strand of CAZISM010000138.1, from coordinate 10,434 downwards.
CTGTTACCAGCGTTCGGTTATGTAATATTTTTCGCTGCATCTACTCGAGTGGCCGTGGAACGAAAACTAAAGTGGCCTGCCAGGTTAGGTTGGTCTACCATTGTGGTGCTGACCGCGGTTGATGTGTATTCCTTCTGTTTTTGATCCGGGCCTCTGAATTTTGCGATAGGGTGTCCATCGTCGATCAACCAGCGACGGATTGTGCGCGGATCTCCACAGCACACGTTGATTCTGCCTGCATAGCAACGCTCCCCGGCTATTCGTAGTTCAAACGGTCTCTACGCGATAACCCTAAAGATCGAAAGCACGAATCGCGTCCAGTATGAGCGAAGGTTTGGCCATCAATGCGACCTTGAGTGTTTGCAGGATGGTCCGTTCTTTATCCGGAATTTTCAAAACCGCATCAGTCAGTTTGTCCAAATCGTCATCGGTCAGATTGAACACGAATTTTTTCAACCTGTAAAATTTACGCAATTTAGCGCCTTCGGCCTCGTCCCAGAGGTCCGCGTATTCCTGCAGCCGCTTCCTGCCAAGATTTTTTTCCTTGATCGCACGCCCGGCTACCTGACCGGCGATTTTCCCTGCGATCATGGCATTTATGATGCCACCGCCGCTCAAAGGATTGGCTTGATGCGCAGCATCGCCGACCAGCATGATCTGGTCGCCTATAATATTCTGCAGCGTCGGCGTACAGGGTACGCCCCCGGCCACACAGGAGATGATCGCTATCCCGGGGTAAAATTCCTGCAAAAAATGCCAAAGCCGCTCACGGGCCGAGCATTCTGCGGAGTAATGGCCGGCTATGCCTAAGCCAATGTTCGCCATGCCATCACCTTTGGGAAATACCCAGGCATATCCGCCGGGTATTCTTTTTTGGCTTAAATAAAATCTGCATATGTCCATAGGGATGGTCAGAGGCCCCGCCGTTACCTGAACGCAGGGATGCAAATCATGTAGGGCGGTGTGCGTGTTCAGACCGGCCCATCGGCCAACGCGCGATTCAACGCCGTCAGCGCCGATGGCGAGATCGGCTTTGACGAAAACATCTTTCCCCCAGTGCCTGACCTTTACCCCGGTAAGGCGGCCGCCGACTCGCTGCAAATCGTACACATACGCTTTAGTAGCCAGATCAGCGCCCGCCATCACTGCCATTTGCGCAAGATCATAATCGAACACTTTACGATTAAGCACATAGCCTGCTTCAGAGCTGTAAAAAGTTACTGCTTTGCCTGATGGCGCAATAAGGGAAGCGCCGGCTACTCTCTGACAAATCCATTGCGGCTTTATGTCATCGACCAGCATGCGCAACGAAGTTTCGCCTACACCTTCCGCACAGCGCACCGGAATGCCAATGTCGCGGTCTTTTTCCAGCAGCAGCACGGAAACACCTTCAAGCGCTGCATAACGTGCCGCCGTACTGCCCGCAGGCCCGGCGCCCACAACCACAATGTCGTATCTAGATTTCATTTGCGGCCGCCAGAGCTTGAACCGGGCAGATATCGATGCATTTCGTGCACAGGGTGCAGCGATGATCCATCAGGGTCCAGCTTGCCTCTGCCAGATCAATGGCATCTTGCGGACACACGGCAACACATGCGCCGCAAAAATCGCAGAGATGGACATTACAGTCGATCTTGTTCATCGTTTTTCCCCAATAAGCTAGAAATTTACCTATACATCTCCCTTAAACACGGATATTGCACCCGTGATCAAACGAAACCGGTCTTTGTCAAGCTACAACGCCTTTTCGGACAAGAGGGCGCACCAGGCTGGAATAATCGCTTTCTATATGGAGTAATTTAATAAAGATCAATCCAAAAGGCAACCTTAACTCCTTCAAGTTCATCAAATGACCAGGCCATTTTATGGATGTGTCGATCGGCCCAAAAGCCTGGCCGCGATTATTTCCTCAACACCACCTCGCGCAATTGTTTAGTTCAACAGAGCCAGGTCCGTCACTCGCATTGGCGCACCGAATGCATCGGGGTCAGACCAAATCAGCCTTTGTATATCCATCGTGATGACCGTACAAACTTGTTGAAAGCAGGCAATAGAATGTTTGCATTATTCTATGATTCATATGTTAAGGTGAGTCAGAGATGCCATGAGCAAGGCCTGGCTGCGCGCCGATCTGACTGGCGAGTATGTTTCCAGGTTCGACAAGACGTGGGGCCATATTCAATGCCGGTCATTCAAAAACTATTCAGGTGACATCTCGGGACGTTTCATCGAGATTATGGCGCAGAACGCACACGGATCTTGCGACCTACATCCTGAATTCAAGGAACTGCTGGCAGAGGTGCCGAAATACCAGCGTCCAGGCGGCTACTTTGCCGCCGCAGGCACGATCAACTGGCAGCAACCCTTAGATTTTAAAGGACCAGACGGTGGCACCATGATGCCGGGGTTGTGGGGTAACTCTCGCATGCTGTGCGGTTTGGTGGAGGCTAATCGTGCTTTCAAAAATGCAGCGCTCTTTTCGGCTGCTAAAAACTGGGCGACTTTTACGTAGGTCTCGTCCCCCGATTTACGAATCCTGCTCGCATGGCTGAATACAACGGTGGCGATAGTTATGCGGCATGGTATGTGATCTGCTATTTCCCGGCCATGGAGGGTCTGGTCAAACTATTCCTGATGACTGATGAGCGGAAATATCTGGAGTCTGCCTTTACCATGGCAGACTTTTATCAAGCCTTTAATCGGTTGCCTATCGATCACGCCCATGGCATGCTCAGCAACCAGGTGTCGCTGTTGCTGCTCTACGAAACTACCGGGGAGTCGCAGTACCTCGAGCGGGTAGCGCGGCGTTGGAGTGAGCTGGTGGAAGGAGGCTATATCAATCCCGCTGGCGGCATCCTGGAAAAGTGCCATGTCAAATATGAAAGGGACGAAGGTTGTGCCATTGCTGACTGGCAGCGCCTCAATCTGGAGCTGGCACGGCTGACAGGAAAAGCCAAATACTTTGCCATGGCCGAACGCACGCTGCACAACCATTTTTTACAGAACCAGGCCATGGCCGGCGGTTTCGGGCATCGTATTATTCGCTGCGATGAAGCGGGCATCATTGGCTTTGCGAGCCGCATCGAGGAGTCAACCTGGTGCTGCTCGTTTCATGGGCAGCTTGGATTTTTGAGTTTGCCGGCACATCTGGCTGACTTGAATGATGGCGTGCTCACCTGTCATTTTGCTTTGGATTTCACCCGCACGGATGGGTCCAGAATGGTGGTGTCTGAACTCTTGCCGGCGACACGTGCTGACGGAGTGCTGCGCCAACGACTCCGTTTGAATGGCACGCCGGCAGCCATCTTGCGAGTCCGGAAGCCTCTTTGGGCAGACGCTGTCACTGCGATCGATGCAAAAGGGAAAACGGTGGACTTGCTTGGCCAGGAGGGTTATGTTGCCACAACGCGGCCAGTGGCAGAGGTAATTTTTATCTATAAAGGCGGGGTTTACTGTGAGAACCGGAATTGTGTACGCCTGAAGGACGGACCGATCCCTGGAGAAGCCTGTGTTTTTGGATATGGGCCAAAAATATTAGCGACTCTGGACCGTAGCGCTGCCAGACCCGCATGGCCAACCTCTCCCGATGGTGCCGGGGATGCAGCCGGATGATCAGGAATGGGAACGCACGTGCTTCCCCAGAACCGCAATCCGGTATTTCGTTGGCGCTGGCTGCCTTTAGCCCGCTGCCGGTCAATGCGCCTGTCTGGATCAGTGCAGCGCCGGCGCCGATTTTTAAGGCCTGGCGACGAGTGAGATTGGGTGTTGGTTTCATTTTGTTCCTCAAGTTTCTCTACTCCACAATTGCAGGGCGATAAAATTGAATCATTGAATCATTTTCGCGCTTGCAACTATTTCAAACCTATCCTAAACGACACATTGATTTGGACCATTCCACCTAAATGTTACACTGTCGAATCAGCGTTAGGCCAAACCAACTAATTAATTTACATCGTAATAACCGCAAAAAATATTGAAAACAAGGCTCAGAATATATATATTGGCCCAATAACTGCGTTATCAAGGGTGCCAGATATACCGCGAGCAAAGCGGCTCTTTTGGCCCGGTTAAATCTGGCCTATCGCACATGTTGTCACTACCGCGGCCTCGCCACAGCACCGATTCGACCGCTGTCACGCTGAAGGGAATAAAAATGACAAGATTGAAATTTTTCATCGGGATCAGCTTGATTCTTTGTATTCCTCGGATATCACGATCACAAATTGACAACAGATACCTTGAGGAATCATCCATAAAGGCAGATCAGTCTTGTTCAAACATCCATTTCACACTAAACGACTTGAGCGGTCCTGTTCCCGATCCCTTAATTTCAGATATCAAGGTGTCTCGGGGAATTACGGGCGTTATGGCCACAGACGTTTCACCCGATCTCTACTCGGCGATCGACTTCCGCTTTGCTCCTCTCCAGTGGCAGTCCACCATTTGCTTCACCGACTATGATTCGCACAAAACGCTGGTGGGTGAAAACGGCGAGTTCCGCTATGGCCATCCGGAGCCGAACGAGATTTTTCAGCCGACTTTGTTGGGAATGGAGCAGGACCGGTTGATGCGCCAGTGGCTGGACGCGCCCGGCGTGCCTATCATCCATACACACCTGGAGCGCGCCGAAGCGGAAATAAAACTGATCTCGTTCGCCACCAATCGTCCTGACGAAGGACGCGTGGACAATGTGATTCTCAAAGTGACGCCGAAAATGGTGTCCAGCCTGGTCGTGGGTCCTGCGCTGGCCTTTTACTCCCGGCGGCAGGCCATCATTCTGGATTGTCCCGAGCGCAACCGCATCGTTGCGGAAGGAAAAAACGATCAGCTCCTGGTGGCCTCGTCACGGCCTTTTGTGACTATGTTTCCCAACGGCAGAGGTTGGGTATTCCGCATCCGTCCGGCCGAAGTTACAGCCGACCAGCCTCTGTGGTGTTTTCTGCGCCTGCCCTGTTCAGGTCAAGGGTACGAAAAAATCGCCGCCGGTGTGCAGGACCCTTGGGGACTTTTAGCAGAGGTGCGCGCGCACTGGAAAAAGTGGAGCCCTGTGGAGGGCGCGGTAGCGTGGCGATTGCCTCAGCCGCTACAGGATTTTCTCACCGCAGGAGCATGCAGCATGTTCCAGATGCGCGAGAAAATGGACGGCAAGCTCACCTTGCAGGCCGGACCAACCGTCTACCGCGGTTTCTGGGTGCTGGACGGCCTTTGGATGATGGAGGCTATCCGTTATCTCGGATTTGACAGCGAAGCGCAGCGCCTTCTTGAGGATGAATGGGCCAACCAGGACTCGAGCGGCGCCTTCTTTGCCGGCGCCGGACGTGAGCACTGGAAAGACACCGGCATCGCCATTTACAGCCTGATACGGCATGCAGAACTGGCCGGGGACTGGACCTTTTTCGACACGATGAAGCCTGGTGTCTTGCGCGCCGTCAAGTTCCTGGAGAGTCAGCGTACCATGGCTGTCAAAGAGGGCGGTTCGCTCGGCCGCTATGGGCTTTTAGCCAAGGGCTTTTGCGACGGAGGCATCGATGGTATCCGGCCGGAGCTGACCAACACGGTTTGGGTGCTGGCTGGACTCAAAGCCCTGACGGATATCGTCGAGCGGCGCAGGTTGGAAGGGTTTGACAGCGCGATCCGGCTCTATGGTGACCTCAGGCAATCGTTCTTAAAAGCCGCAGAGCAGGAAAGGCGACGTCATGCCGACGGCTTTTACTATCTGCACATGCTGCTCGCCGAAGATGCGCAATGGCAAGCGAAAGAAGGCTGGGCGCTACCGCGGCCGCAAAGTGCACAATGGGCACTCTCGCACGCGATCTTCCCGGGCCTCTTGTTTGATCCGGACCATTGGATCACGCAAGGGCACAATGCGCTGATGCAATCGTGCGTTCGCGAGCAGGTACCGGCAGAGACCGGGTGGATACAGCACGGCGGCTTGTGGAACAACCAGGCGGCGTTCCAGGCGCAGATACACCTCTGGCTGCGCGAACCGGATTTGGCGCGGCGCAATTTCCTGGGCTTTTTGAATCATGCCGCTCCGGTCTATGTTTGGCGAGAGGAACAGCCGCTGCGCAATTCGGTGAGCGCACGCCAGCAGGGCGATATGCCGCACATTTCGGCCACCAGTGAGATGGTCCGCTATCTGCGCCACATGCTGGCGCTTGAAGTGGACACAGAACTGCGCCTGTTGCAGGGCATTGGCGATATGGAACTTTCCACAGGCGAACCACTTCAGATCGTCGCCTCGCCCACGCGATTCGGACGCGTAAGCCTGACGCTCGCGCCAGAGTCCGGCGGACGCCGCTGGCGCCTCCGTTTCGAGCGCGGCCGAGGCCCGTCGCCCACCGCGGTCGAACTGCCGCTTAAACTGGGCACGAAATGCAAATTTGAGAGCCTCCAAGGCGCAGAGTTCCGGGTCGTAAACGAACGTGTTCTGCTTACACCGGACGCAGCAGTCTGGAGCGCCGTTTGGCGCCAATAAATATCAGTGCCTACGCTCGCCATGACAGAAAATGCAAAACACCCTGTCATTGCGAGCGGAGGAAGTGGTACGGCCAAAGAGATGGATCTCAAATGGAGCGTGGCAATCTCAGGATTCGGGGCAAATGGCACCGAAACGACCGCTTTCTCTGCTGTCATGAATTGGCCGCGACCACAAAACGTGATGATCCTCAGGTCCAGAACGGAGCGAGTATCGGTTCATCCATAAAAAGCCAAGACCGCGCCGGCGTGGCAAGGCTTGTGAAGTCGATCAAAAGAAGTGATTCTATTATGAGCGGTTTTTCGCGTAAAATGACCAAAAGTTGCAGGACACCTTCGCAATGTCCGGCATTTGGTTCTGCTTTGTCCGACCCAGGGGATAAGCAATGGACTATCGCAACAAAAAAATCTTTTGCGTCTGTTGCACCTGACCGGCGCGCAACACAACAAAATAGAGGCCGCTGGCTGCAGCGCGATGAGAACCATCCTTGCCCTCCCAGACCACCGTGTATCGGCCCGCATCTCTAAACCCACCAACCAACTGCTGAATTTGCCGTCCGAGCAAATCATACACCACCACCTTCACATCGGCCTTGTCCTGCAGAAGAAAATCGATTTGCGTAGCGCCGTTGAACGGATTGGGATACGCTGGAAAAAGTCGATGCTTCAGCGGCAGCACGTCAGAAGCTGCCCGGGTTACGCCTGTGCTCTGCTGATGTGATATAACCACGTACTGCTGAAAACGAGAAATATTAGCGCCGTCATCGGTGACCTCGCATACGAGAGCATGCGGACCTTCCGCATATTTATCCACATCCACACTGAATTGCCAGGCTGCGCCTTGAGCGTTTTTCAAATCAGGAAACCGATCGGCAATATCTTTCCGAAACATATTGTACTGCGGTCTACCCACCGGCTCACCATCCAGATATATTCTGATGCCAGAGCCATCCGTCGGGATGGACTTGGGAGAGGGTGTCAGCGCCCACCCGCTGATGGAGTTGTGATCCGGAGACAGTGTTCCTCCATAGACGGGAACATCGACGCTGCCAAATGGATTTTGTGCATGTTGGTTATCCACCTGAATGGTGCGGCTTCCCAAAATAGTCTCTTGGCCCTCCACATCTTTGGCGACGACCACTATTCTATAGGCGCCGTTGCCGCCACCAGGCAAGAGGTTGGTCGTCAGCAAGCACCCCCAGCCGGCCCTGTCGGAATTGGGATAATGAAAACGGGTTTTGCTGATATCCGGTCTGGCGTCCTCTACGGAATACGCCTGCGCCCATTTGGTCAACGCCCCTGCCTGATCCAGACAAAGCCATACAGAATCCACACCGACATCGTCCAAAGCCCAGCCGGTGACGGCAAGGGTGCCACTCACCGTAGCGCCATCGACGGGCCGACTGACAGCGCCTACTGGTGGCTCGCTGCGGTCGAGCACATTCAGAGAGACCATAACCGTTTGCGGTGACATAGAGGCCGTAGAATCGCTGATTACAATCGTCCCGGTATAAACACCGGTCGCCAGGCCGGCCGGATTGACGCTGACGTCGATCCGGTCATTGCCTTTACCAGAAGCAGGCGCCAGCTTGATCCAGGCCGTTGTAGCGTCAGCGCGCCAGTTCAGGCTCGTCCCGCCGGCATTCTTCACCAGGATGGATTGTGGCGGCGTAACGGAAGCGATGGCCTGGTTGACACCAACTTTTCGTAATTGACCGGAGCTTTTTCCGAATACCAAACTGCTTTTGTCGACCTGTGCCGTTGCCATGTCGGCAGAATTGTGGATGGTAAAATACCGACTGCCGATGCCCTCTTTATTGCCGGCGTTATCTGTGGCGATCCATTCAATCGTGTGCACGCCGTTTTGGTACACCTCGGTATTGAGCGCGAAAAAAGCCGCTGCGCCGTCGCTATTGGCGTAACCGGGAAAGAGATCGGCAATATCCTGGCGATAGACATTGTACGTTGGATGTCCGACGTTAACGCCGTCCACCAAAACATCAATGGTGGTGCCTTGAGCGGGGATTTGATTGGGCGAAGGCGTCAATACCCAACCCCAATTTACGTATTGTGCACCTGAAGCCAGGCCGCCCGGCGCCGGCGTATCAATGGCGCCAAAAGGTTTGACCGCATGACCGTTATCGCAGGTGATGGTGGAAACGCCCACTTTTCTCGGTACATTGTTCTGGTCTACAGCCTGTGCAAAGAGGGTATACATGCCGATGCCTTTACTGGGCAAAAAATTAGTCAACAGCATAAAGCCCCACCCGGCCCGATAATTGAGCGGATAATTCGAATACTGCTGTTGAAGGTCGGGGCGGCTGCCCTCCTGGAAAGCAGCGTTGCCAAGGAAAACAGGCTCAGTTCCCTCCTGAGGCTGTGGATACCGGTACAGCTCTACACGCTGTACGCCGATGTCGTCCAGGGCCCAGCCGGTGATCGTTATGTTACCACTGAAAATGGTGCTTGCACCGGGATTATCGATGCCGCCAAACGCATTAGCGTCTGTTTGCGTCAGATTGGCGCTGACATGAAACGTTTGCGGAGAATTGACGGCGCCCGGCGCTTCGATCCTCAGCGTGCCGGCATTCCAGCCGGGCAACAGCTGGCCGGCATCTACGGTCACAGTGACGGTACCTGAATTTATCCCCCGAACCGGGGTGGCTTTGATCCATTTATTTTGCGGAATAACCTGCCAGCTCATCGGTGCAGAACCGGAATTGGTAATAGTAAACGTTTGGCCCGGGGTGCCATACGACGATTTCATCGAGTCAGGATCCAAAAAGGCAAAAATATGTTCCTGGCGGTTCAATGATATTTTCGGTTGATCCGCTGCCAGAGGCCATGCAACAACCAATACAACTAGATAAAGCCACATCTGCAGCGAATACGACTTTGTCATGTTACACCTCCTGCCCTGTTCAGAGTATACCGATGAAGTGGTTTTTCGACAACATAAATGAATGGGAGTTCGAACAAAGAATGGGCGAGGCGGGATTAATATACAATCCCGCGGTCGTTCCCGGCCGTTCAAGGTTTTAATGACTGAAAATTTGATTCTTAGGGCGGGCAAGCTAAGCAGGGTGATAGAAAAGTTGATCTCAAGGGGGCAAAAAATAAATCAATGTCACTACGCCGCCTCCGCCACATACCCGTTTTCAAAACGTCATCTCTTATCCGACTCTCTCTTCTCCTCCAACCTGAAATTAGAAAATCAATAATTGAAAATCAAGCGAAACCTGAAACTGGGGTGCACTGGGTTAAGCTTGCTTTTCCCTCTCTCCGGCCAAAAGATGAAAAAAGAACTTTCCAGGCATACTTTTCCCGGATAGCTCTCCAGCAGGGGCTCGCTACGCACCACGATGATGGGATGATGGCTGGACAGATTCAACAATCGCAACACCGATTCGTCGGGTTTGAACTCGTGGACGTTGGCGACTTCCGAGACGCCGCCTTCTTCCGGCACCCTGGTTTTCTCCGGCTTGTTGACATCATAGCCATATACCCCACTATCCATCAACCAGCCGGAAAGGCTTTGCAGCAGGATACGGGTCACGATCGCGTTGACGACCAGGATTATTAAAAAAATCATTACGCTGTTCATGGGTGCTATATTCATACACCGTGTTCCACCTTTGCTGCCGAATCACCTGATGGTCTGTTCTTCTCTCGTGGTCAATGATGTTTGCGCGGCCGGCGTAGTTCTAGTCACCAGTTCCAGCTCTTCGCGGCTAAAGAGCGGCGGCCGCCGTCCCAGGCAGGAATCGATATACATTCGTACCTCCTCCGCATGGCCTTTGCCGGCGCTGACGCGCGCTCTGCTCTTTTGCCGGTCATACACATGCAGCGCGCGGAAATCGTCGATGACAGCCGTTCGATCTCCACCGTACACTTTTATCAACTCCTTGGATAATTTTTTGCTGCCGTTCGAATAGCATTGCACGACCGCTGTGGAAC
>CAZISM010000137.1:0-13654 GCA_964541895.1 uncultured Cytophagia bacterium | reverse complement strand
TCGATGACGTTGCGTCCCATGGGCACACGGGCGATGTCATTCACCGTTTCCGGGCGAACCCGTCTGCCGTGGTCGACCGTGCGTCCGTGTTTATAGTCACTGGTAAAACCAAGCAAAGGATTTTGATCGACAAAAACAGTCGGGCTCAGGCCCGCTCTTGGCACAGAGATATAAAACTGCTCTGTTTCCTGCGGGCCGGGCAGAGTTTTGCGCAGCAGATTCATCTGCGCCAGGCCGTCTTTAACAGTCAACGCCAGGTATCTGGAGGGATCGATAAATGCAAGGTCCGGCGCGAGCAGATGGCGATAGACATAGCGGCCGTTTGATTTATACTGGCGCAATTCGCGAAACACTTTTTCAAACGTGCCCAGATAATAGGGATAGTGGGTACAACCCAGGATCACCGCGGCCAGCGGTTTGCTCTCGTCCTTTTTCAGCATCTGCTCCAACAGCATCACCACGCTCAAACGGATATAGTTCTCCACAGAATTCAATTGAAAATCAACAATCTCGCTGCCGGATTTCCGGACAAAAAAGCCGTTGCCGATTTTTCCTGGAACAAAATGGAGCCGGCTCCACAGCTCACGATCCAGAGGTTGGGCCAGCACATTCGCGTTGGGACCTTTATAGGATGCGCGCCAGGTCGCAGCCTGCTGATCGATATATTCCGGCATTTGATCGATGGCGCCGGCCAGGCCGATGCCGGCTTGCTGATACACGGCAATCGACCTCCAGTTCTTTTCTCCAGCCTGCCTTTTAATTGAAAGCGGATAAGCGCCGGCATCCACTGTACCACTGGTGGCCAGCACCGCGATGCTGACGGACGGCCCGGATTCGTTTTTCCCTGGCGCGCGTTGATCGAGAACGCGCAGAGCGCCTTCCGCACCGCTGTCGATGATGCCGAACACCGGAATCTGTGGCAGGTTCACTAGGTCATGGCCCAGGGTTAATACCTGTTGGGCCAGTTTCACCGAATAGGCGGTGGCTGTATTGCAGGCCACCACCACCGCTTTCGCCGCTGGTTTGCGAGCGGTCTGCATCTGCGGCGACACGTTATAACGGTCGGTCAGCAGAAACTGATACACGCCCATCATGATTTCAAGAAGCGTGGCGGTTCGCTGCGGCGTGGTGGGGTATTCGCCCCAGGGCATATTGGCCTGGTCGGCGTAAAAAATATAACGCTCGTTTTCAGGCAGCGTCTTTCTCAATTCTTCCAATACCGCCAGACCGCCGGTGCCGGAATCAAAGACACCTACCGGAAGATCGCATAGGGTGCCGTTGCTGTGCAGGGTCCTGTAGCGGGCGACATCAACAGCGTTTGTATCGGAGGGATTGAAATAGCGGACAAAATAGTCGATCTCGTTGAGAGAGTGCGAATAAAGTTGTTGCTGTTTTTCCGTCGTCAGGGTTTCCGGCCACGAACTTGCAAGCTGCTGTTGCGCGGTAACGGGGATCATAGCCAGGAACGAAATTAGAATCGCATACTTGCATCTGCAATGAAACGAAACGGCTGTCATTTCCAGTCTCCTGTTGTTTTCTGACCTTGCAATATAGCATTTCAACATGCTCAAGAGCAAGGACAAACTTTTTCTTTGCACAAACATGGATCTAGAATTTACGATTCGTGGTTGAATCGGGATTGAATGGAGCCGCTACAGCGCTGCGTTATGTAGATTTTGCAGCTGTTTGGATTTTGGGGATGTGTATAGATTTTCCGGCAGCGCGGGTGCGCGACCAACCTGGTCGCGCCACATCAAGCGCAGGAATTTTTTTGCGGCGCGACAGGGTCGCGATAATCGGCTGGACTATTTTGCCAGAAAACGAACCGCCAGACAGGTGATGTCATCCGATTGCTCCACCCCCTGGGCAAAGGTCTGCACGTCCTGGAACACGTTCTGCACCATGGCGTCCAGGGGCAGTTCCTTGTAGGCTTGCAGTGATTTCTCCAGGCGGGCTTCGTTAAACATCTCATCGTTGGCGTTCATGGCTTCGGTTACGCCGTCGGTGTAGAGAAAGAGGGTATCGCCGGGCTGGAGGATGGCCATATTGGATTCATAATCAATATCTCTGACCCCGCCCAGAAACACGCCCCCCTTGTTTTCCAGCTGCCGCACCTCGCCGCTCTTGCTGACCAGGTAGGCGGGATTATGACCGCCGCTGCTGTACTCAAAGGCGCCACTGCGCGTGTCAAACACGCCATAGAACACGGTCACGAACATGGTGGGCAGGCCCTCTTCCACCAGCACGTTGTTGACAAGGCTCAGGCAGGTGTCCGGTGAAATCCCTTTCAACGCCGTGGCTTTGAGCAGGGTCTTGCTGACCGCCATCATCATGGCCGAGGCAATGCCTTTGCCCGAGACGTCGCCGATGATGACGCCGAGGCGATATTTATCGATGAGAAAAAAGTCGTACAGATCGCCGCCGACCTCTCTCGCCGGGATCATTTTTGCAAAGATATCAAACTCTTTCCGGTCCGGAAACGCCGGAAAGGTCTTGGGCAAAATGGAGGTCTGAATTTCCGTGGCGATGCTCAGCTCACGCTTGATCACCGTCAGCTGATCGCGGGAGCGCAACGCCTCCTTGAAAATGGCCAGATCGCGCAGGGACTTGTTGATGGTGATCTCGAGATCGTTGAGATCGATGGGCTTGATGACAAAATCAAACGCGCCCCGGTTCATGGCGGTGCGGATGTTGTCGATGTCGCCGTAGGCGGAAACGATGACCGAGCGGTAGAGCGGATTTTCCATCTCTTTGATTTTGTTCAACAGGGTCAGGCCGTCCATCTCGGGCATGTTGATATCGCTCAGGATGAGTTCAAGGCCCTCATCCTCTTCCAGCTTTTGCAGCGCCTCGACGCCGTTTTTGGCAAACGTAAACTGGTACAGGTTCTCGCGAATCTGCTTTCTGAATTTCTGCAAAATAATCTGTTCAAGATCCGGCTCATCATCCACTACAAGTATTCGAGCTGCCATAATGTTCTCCCGTTATCGTCCGGCGGTTGACTCCAAGTATAGTCAACACTTATTGAACGTGTAAAATTTCCCGTTTCAGCATGCTGAAATCCAGCGGCTTGGTCAAATAAAAATCGGCGCCGCCTTCCATCGCTTCTTCATAATACTGGTTGCTGTAGGCTGTAATCATGCACACCTTGATGGCGGGGAACTCTTGCTTGATATACTGCAACAGCTCCAGGCCGTTCATGCCGGGCATGTTGATATCGGACAGGATGACCATGATCTCCGGCGGCTGCGCCATGGCGCGCAGCTGCTGCAGGGCGTCTTCGGCGGAAAACGCAAACATCAATTCCATCTTTTGCTGGTTTATTTCCCTGCGAAAGTACTGGCGAAACAGCATTTCCACATCTTTCTCATCATCCACAACCATCGCTTTCATACGTTCTCCTGCGTTCTGCGCCGGCGCCCGGCAAAACTATTTTCGGGGCAGACGAATCACAAATTCGGTGAATTGACCTTCTTCGGTTTCAAAAAACAGCTCGCCGCCGTGGCCCTGGACCACGATGTCGCGGCTCATGGAAAGGCCCAGGCCGGTGCCCTGGCCGGACGGCTTGGTGGTAAAAAACGGCGTAAACAGTTTGTCGCGGATGGCCGCCGGAATTCCGGCGCCGTTGTCGCGAATCCGGATCTCAACATGCCCGTTTTTATTCATACTGGTAACGGACAGCAACGGCGCAAAGCCCGCCGGCGCCGTCGATTTCCTGCGATTGGCTTCATAGCAGGCGTTGGTGACAAGGTTGAGAAAAACGCGGCTGATATCCTGCGGCACCACCTCCACCAGCCCGATCGACGGATCCAGATCCGTTTCGATTTTGACATTAAAACTGCTGTCCTGCGCACGCAGGCCATGATAGGCCAGGTTGATGTCTTCCGCCAGCATGGCGTTGAGATCAATGGACTGCCGTTCACCGACCTTGCCGCGGGCGTGCTGCAGCATGCTGCGCACGATGCTGTCCGCCCGTTTGCCGTGCTCCTTGATCTTGGCAGTGTTCTCCTGAATGGTGTCGAGAATTTCGGCGATGTTGGCCTGGTCGTCCGCTTCCAGCCGGTTGCGAATTTTTTCCAGCTCGACGCGCAGTTCATCCACCAGCCCGCTGGTAAGCTCGGCAAAATTGTTGACGAAATTGAGCGGATTCTTGATCTCGTGGGCGATGCCCGCCGTGAGCGCGCCCAGGGCCGCCAGTTTGGACTGGGTGATCAGGTTCTCCCGGGTGGACTTTAATTCCTGCTGCAGCTGCTGGTACGCTTCATCCGTTTCTTGCACACTGTTTTTCATCACGTGCTCCAGTAATCGCGCCGGTTCCCTGCGGGAACCGAACATCCCGACCGTCCCTGACCTGATGGTGTCTTTTAGCAAACGCCGGCGGCCGATCGTCAAGATCAAGATAGCAGTAATATAGCCATGTCATGGACTCAAGATCAAGTAAAAAGTAACACTTTGTGAGTTCTGAGAGCCTAGCGGTATCTCGGGCTAAAGCCCGAACTATGGTTCCGCCCGGGGAAAAATTCCCCGGGCGATCGACTTGGGCATGCCAGACCACCCAGCCACCCCCGCGGAGCCGGAGCTCCGCGCTCCTAAAGCACGCTAAAGCGCGGACTCTGAACGAAGGCCTTGCGGTATCTCGGGCTAAAGCCCGAACCATGGTTCCGCCCGGGGAAAAATTCCCCGGGCGATCGGCGATCGGAATCGGGGTGCGGATTTCTGTTCCAGATCCCCGCCCGCAGGAGGTTTGCTATATTTTTTCTTTTTGAATACTCTGGAATTTACTATATTAACTCCTTAAACCAACTCGTGAGACCTATGCAAAAAACTCTGGATCAAAAAATCGCTCGCATTCTGGCTGACTCGTCCTGCAAGGACTTTATGCTCGCTGACGCCAAGGATGCAGATATGGCTTTTGGCATCGCCGCACCCGGACAGAGTCCGGAATACCACGGCCAGGAGGGCAAGTTCCGCACCCTGGCCGAATATCGGGAACAGATCCGCCAGGTGATCCGCCAGGCCAAAGTGGACATTATGCTCATGTCCGCCTCCACCAACGAAATTATTACCATCGAAGAACGGCTGTTCGACAACAGCCCGGTCACACCGGCGGCCCGCGCCAACGACACCAGCGACGTGCACGTCATCACCGGCGGCCATTACATCGATCGACCGGCGCTGCCGTTCCGCTCCGCCACCATCGACCACATCCAGTGCGGCAAATACGAATGCTCGCTGCAGGAGCGAAAACTCGGCGCCAACCTCGGCCTCTACTCTGTCACCTTTAACAACCACCTGGAAACGGATCTGAACACCCTGGAACGGTTCAAAGAGTTTCGCCTCGAAGCGGAGAAAAAGGGCTTTCGCTATTTTCTCGAAGTGTTCAATCCCAACATGCCGGGCGTGGTGGAGCCGGAAAAACTCGGACGGTTCATCAACGATCACATCGTTCGCAGCCTGGCCGGCGTCACCAAAGCCGGACGGCCCCTGTTCCTGAAAATGGTCTATCAGGGTCCTAAAGCCATGGAACAGCTGGCAGCCTATGACCCGACGCTGATTCCCGGCATTCTCGGCGGCGCCTCCGGGACCACCCTTGATGCCTTCAAGATGCTGGAAGAGGCCAGGAAATACGGCGCCAAAATCGCGCTCTATGGCCGCAAGATCAACAACAGCGAACATCAACTGGCGTTTATCTCGTTTTTGCGACTTATCGCCGACGGCGAAATCAGCGCCGAAGAAGCGGTCAAGGGCTATCACGGCGTGCTGCAGAAACTGGCCATCACACCCTATCGTCCTCTTGATGAGGACCTGCAGCTGACCAATCCGGTCATGGCCTATGGAGGGAATAAAAGCCAGGTCACCGTGGCGGGTCGATCAATGCCGACAAAAAACAGAACCGATTTCAGCAAAATGACAGCTCAAGAAAAGCTGGTCTACAACAGGCAAAAACTGAAATCGTAAAAGAGCCCAAGCGGGACCAAAGTCCGTAATGCGACTCTTTTTCACCGGCCACAAGCTCGATAAAAGAGCCGCAGCGAGACGCTTCGGCCACCTTCTCCCTCAGTGTGAGTCCTTTTCTCCGGCCGTAAACACGGTCCACGGTTGCGACGGCCGGCTGTATAATATATCCTTCATCCAGTCAAACTGCGGATGCTCCTGCAGAAACTGCTGGGCATCAAAGGGGGTGCCGCAGGCAGAACCCCAGCGCGCAGCGAAACTCATCCTCTTTGCCATAGCGCTGTCCACCACCTTGCCGTCGATGGTCCCGGCCGGCCCATAGGGCACGCCGGGCCAGGTGCCGGCCGGCTCCCGATCCATTTCAAAATGTCCGCACAAATCACGGCCGCTCAGCTTTTCCTGCTTCATAAACACGTCGTAATGATCGGCCTCGAACCGCTTCGCCGCCTCCAGATCGATCCGGCCGGCATATTGCGTCATCAACTGCTTCCAGCGCACCCGTCGCGCCACCGCCGAATCGCGGATATCGACCTCATTGGCCGAGGTTTCATGGCGCAGAATTTTCAGATCTTCCGCCACATTGGATCCGGTAAAGTAGCCGTCCTTTTTGATTTCGAACGCCGTGTATTTCAGCCCCAGTTCGAGACGGGCGATCTCGCCGGTGTTGACATCACCCAGCAGCCAGGCATTGGCATAGCCGCCGTTATTGCCTTTTTTCATGATCTCGCACCACTCGGCGATGCCGGCCGCATCCTGCATCGCCCGCCGCACGCGCACGAATTCCGGTATGCCTTTGCCATCAAAGCCTTCAAAATCCCCGATCGTAGTTTCCGCACCCACCAGTCCGGCCGAGGTGATAAAGAAATCCGTGCCGCTGTGAATCCAGCCGGCCGAGGTCTGCATCAGAATGCGATACCCCTTGCTTGGCGCCAGGTCCATGATGACGTTGGGAAATGAGGTTTCATAGGAGGACATGGTGTTGTGGCCCAACACCACGCCGCCGTCGCGGGTCATGCCACCGGTAGCGATAAAGGCGCTGCAGGACTCGGGCACAGGCGGCGCCGGCATGTCGGATATCTTTTTCTTTTCCTGCGGCCACCAGTAACCAGACCATTCGATGATGCCGTTGTAGGTCACCAGTTCCGCCAGCGAGGTCGTGACACCGGCCGCCTGCAGGCCGTCCACCAGCCCTTTCAATTCGGCCAGGTTCGCTTTGTCGATGCGCGACATAAACCGCTTGCCGACCTGCGCCACCAGCCACTCCCACTCCATGCCGCTTTCATAATGCCACTGCTTGCGGGTGACGCGCAGACCGTCCTGGATGTCCGTTGCCAGCAGATAGCCGTGCTGAAAACCCAGCTCCCACGGCTCACCGCTGACAGAGAGAAAAATCCAGCCGTGCTTGTCATGCCGGTGCGCCTTGCTCAGGCAGCGGCTTTGCTGTTCGGTGAGGGTTTGGGCCGGCCACACCACAGAAGCTGCCAGCAGACCGGCCAGCAAAACGATCCTGCGGCCCGCCGGCCTGACGGAAAAAACAGACAGCCACGAAAAAGATTTTTGCTGGGACATTGGAGCTCCCTTTATTCTATGGTCGACAACTGTTGGACACCTCGGAGGTGTCCGACAGTTGGTTCCAGATTTGGATTACACGGGTTGAGGTTTTCCGAGCATATAACGGAAGCCGCACCGGGACGGTGCGGCCACAACTATCCGCGTTTCAACAGGAAGGTTTTAATTTCATACGGCGAATAGCTGAAACGCAACAGTCTGGCTTTGAACAGCGCCGGCCTGGCATCCCGCTCCAGCAGGTTGCATTCCTGCACGCCCTTGACCGGAAAATGGAATTGCACCGCGGCTTCGCCGGATTCGCCCCTGCTTTCATAGACCCGCAAAATCAGGTCGTCAGACTCTTCCGCCTTCTTCAGGGTTTCAATGCAGATGGATTCGCCCCTGGCCAGTTCGATAAAACCGTAACGGCCCGGCAATGTCTTTGATTTCGCCGGCGTTTTGCTGTTTTCGGATTTGCACACGCTCAGGGGTATGTTGAGCTCCTGACCGCGTCGCACCACATCAGCCTGCTGCCAGCTGCCGCCATGCGGATAGATGCTGTAGGTCAGCTGGTGTTCGCCGTCGTCCGTGGGTGCGCCGTACTGCACGTGCCAGAGCGGCTCGATGGCATCCGGGCTGTACCCGGAACGCAGCAGGGTCAGCCGCAGTCGGCCCGGCTGTGCATCATAGCCATACTTGCAGTCGTTCAGCAACGCCAGTCCGTATTCGTGATCCGACAGGTCAGCCCAGCGCTGCGCCGGCACTTCGAACTTGGCCTTTTCCCAGGAGGTGTCGGAGGTCAGGCTGCGATTGAGGGCGCCGAACTGGATCTCGTAGGCGGCGACCGCGGCGTGGTTGTTGACCGGAAAACCGACCTTGAGCAGCGTGCGCCGTTCATGCCATTGGATCACGGTTTTAAAATCAATGCGGCGCAGGTGCTGATAGAAATAGATATCCTGGACGATGCGCGACTCCTTGCCGGCCAGAGTCAGACGCACAACCGTGCAGACAGCGCCGCCGCCGACCACCTTGATGGACTCGGGCTGGAACACGGTGATGGGATGATCCCTGTAATCGGCGTCAAGATCCCAAACCTCACACTCGTCGGGATAATCCAGAAACGTCTCAAAGACGTTGCCCGGCATTTTGCCGAACACGTCGCGATTGTTCTCTTTGTCAAACAGACGTTCGATGTGGCCCTGGTCGTTCCAGCGCACTTTGTAAAACGGCGTCTCCAGCGATTGCGCCGAAACGCGGCTCATGGAAAAGCCGGCGTTGATGCGGCCCTCCTTGATCTGGTAGGTGGCATACCCCAGGGACGGCACCTCACGGGCGAGAAAAAGGCACTGCACCTGTTTCTTGTCCGATTGCAGGATTTGCAGAGGAACGATCTCGTCATGATCGTCGACAATATGAAACTTGTCATCCGCACGGTTCAGGGTCATTGACACCACATCGGTGCGCGGCCAGGACAGGGAGTTGAACACCACCAGCGCATTGCCGCGGCGGGCGATCCGGGCGGTCAGATGTTTCCGGGCTTCGCCATCAACGGCGGCCGCCGCCGTCAACACCGATTCATAGCTCTCCTGAGCGTCTTCATAAACCTCGGGAATGGAGCTGCCGGGAATGATATCGTGAAATTGTGTGGTCAGGAACGTCCGCCAGACCTGCTCCATCTCGGCCTGCGGATACGGATTGGGCCAGCCGGCCAGCACACTCCAGATTTCTGCTTCGCGAAGACCGGTTTCACATTTGCGATTCCAACGTTTGGCAGAGGCCTTGGAGGTATAGGTGCCGCGGTGCCTCTCAAAATAGAGTTCGTTGGCCCAAACCGGCAGGGCTTTGGCCTTTTTGCTCAGCGCCTTAAAGAACGCCTTTACAGAGCCGTTGTGCAGCGACGGCAGTCCGGGCGCTTTCGCCAGCCAGGGCTGGCTTTCCAGGTCCATGCGTGTGGTGCCGCCGCCGCCGTCACCCCAGCCGATCGGCATGATCATATTATCCACATCGCCCCGCTGCCGGAGCTGGTCGTACATTTCCGCCAGCTGTTTGGTTTCCATCTGGCAGTTGAAGGTCTGCGTATGATACATCAGATAGCTGAGCACCCGCGTGCCGTCGATCCCCTGCCACCAGAAGGCGTTGTAGGGAAATTTATTGTACTCGTTCCACATCAGCTTGGAGGTGAAGAAATAGTCGATTTCAGATTTCTTTAAAATCTGCGGCAGCGCGCAGGAGTAACCGAACACGTCCGGCAGCCACAGAGTGTTGACTTTGACGCCGAGATTTTTTTCAAAATATCGTTTGCCGTGCACGATCTGCCGCACCAGCGATTCGCCGGAAGAGATGTTACAGTCCGCTTCCACCCACATACCGCCCACCGGCTCCCAGCGGCCTTCGTGAACACGCGTTTTGATCTCTTCGAACAGGATCGGGTAGCGCTCCTGCGTGTAGGCGTACAGCGCCGGCTGGCTCTGAACGAAAAGAAAATCCGGATACTCTTCCAGCAGGCGCAGCATGGTGGAAAAGGTGCGACCGCATTTGCGTTGCACCTCCTTGATCCGCCACAGCCAGGCCACATCGATGTGGCTGTGCCCCACCGGCCAGACCGTGAGCGGCAGTTTGGCCTGGAACTGCGCCAGCCCCTTTTCGAAAAAGATCAGCGCTTTTTCCAGAGAAGCGAGAAACGCTTCGTTGCCGGGATGACGCGGATCCACCAAGGCAATGGTGGCATCGATAAAGCGGTTCCAGGAAACCGACTCCGGGCTCTCTGCCGGCATAAAGTCACCCACCTCGACGGCGTTCTTTAACCCGTGAAACAGTGACCAGCCGGCCGGATGCAGCAGCCGCAGTTCCGCATTGTTAAACACTCTTTTGTCATGCTGACGGCCGGCGTAGCATTCGATCGCCAGCGTCATCTGACGGGATTCAAACAGAGAAGCGGACAGCAGGCATTCCGGATGGTTGACATCCATTCCCTGGTAGGGCACGCCGTTGATATAGAGCAACGATTCAACACCCTGAATATGGAAAAAAACCTTTTCCTCCCGCCAGCTGGCCGGCAGTTTCACGTCACAGAAAAACCATCCGGTCTGGTCATAGCCGCCCCACAGATACGGGGTTTCAATCTGACGGCATTTCTTGTAGTTAAAGCGTCCCACCTCCTGCGGGTCTATTTCTCCCTGGTGATAGTACCAGGAGGACAACGGCATGCGCGCCTTCCACAAGGCTATTTCAAGCTCTATGAGAAACTTTTTAAAACGGGCCATACACTCCTCTATATACTGACTGGATAGATAGGCGCACGCCTGCTTCGGCGTGCTTTAATATTTATTCCTGAACGATAATGTCGCGGAACACCACACCCATTTCTCTCAGACCGTGCAGGATCGGTTCATAGATCGACGGGCTGAGCGGGATGTGCACACCGGTCATCCTGATCTCTTTTTTCAGAATCAGATGCACGGCCAGAGCGGCCGGCAAACCTACGGTTCTGGACATGGAGGAATCCCCGGCCGGCTCGCCATAGTCGATCAGCAGCGAAGTGATGTGCTCGCAGCCGCCCTCGACATTCTGCACTGCAAAATCGTGCTGCAGCACCACCATATCGCGTTCACCTGTGTTGTAAGACATTCTTTCCTGCATCAGCACCACCAGGCCGTCCAGCACACTGGCTGCCCGCAGCGGGACGTCGTCAAACACTCCCAACCACTGCAGCCGGTCGAGTATAACATGATCCGGCGGCAACTGTAAAAAGTGCGCCGTGCGTTGCCGCAGGTCCGTTGCCTCCGCGCCGACTCGGGCTGTCATGATCTGCCGCCATGTTTTGTTCTGCAGCGCTTGCTCAGTCGTGTCATCCAGCAGATTCAGCTTGACGATCCCGGCCATGGTTTCGCACCAGCCCGGATAACGGAAGGTGCCGCGAAACACCAGCTCTGCCTCGTGGAGGCCGTACAACTCTTGATATTGCAGTGAATCGCGATTCGGGTACAGTTCCAGAATCCCCAGACCGGCGATCTCCCGTTGCTGCCGGCTTTGAAACAACTCACTATTATCAATGCGGACGATCTGGCCGTAACGGCGGAATTGGGCGGCATTGCGTCCTGCCAGCAGCACGCCGCGCGGACTCCAGGAAAATTTGTAGCGCAACGGATTATCCGCCGCTTCCGGCGCCGGCAAACCGCCGCAACAGGATTCAAAGCCGATGATACACCCGCCCTTTTGCTGCACCGAACGGATGATGCGCATGGCCGACATGTGATCGATGCCGGGATCCAGCCCCACTTCGTTGAGAAATAAAATCCCTCTGGCGCGCGCCGGTTCATCCAGCTCACGCATGGCCGGGCTGACATAAGAGGTGGTGACGAGGTGGACGCTGTGCTCTAAACAGCGCTGCGCCACCTGCACGTGACAGGTATACGGCAACAGGCTGACCACGACATCGGCATCAGCCACCAGACGGTCCAGACGTTCGCTGTCGCTCTGCACATCCAGCTCGACGGCGCGACCGTTGGCTGCGCCGGCCACCAGGCTCTCAGCCCGCGGTTTGTCTGCGCCGGCTACGGTCAGTTGGATATCGGGCTGCTGCAGCAGGTAGCGAACCAGGGGACCGGCGACAAAACCGGAGCCCAACACCAGGACACGGTGCAACGATGGTGCCGCATTTTCACTGTACATAGGCATCCAGATAGGAATAAGATGGTGTCAATTGTCCCTGATAGACAATGATCGCCCGCTTGAGCGCAGACGGCAACGCCAGGTCCGGCAACGGTACGGTAAAGTCGCTGTCCACCGCGGCACTGACCAACGGCCACAGGGCGGTGCTGAACTCTATCGAAGCATCGCGCGGCAGTTCAGTCGGCAGATTATCCACAGCCAGCACGACGATGCCGTCACCGCCAACGCCATCCACGGCCGTAGCGGTTTGCGGATCGAATGTATAGAACGGCGCATCCGGCGTGGTCGTGCGCACTGTGCATTCGACCGCACCGCGAATGTCGCAGCTGATATCGCCGATCACCTCCAGCTTTGGTCGATCCTGTCGCGCCAGGGCCTGCAGGTCGTTCACGGTCACCAGACGGGGATAACGATCATCCCAGTAAATGGCATTGATCATAACGGTGAGATGAGGCAAAAATTGCGCAAACCGGCTGCGATAAAGCTGCGGCCGGCTGTAATATTCGGGCAGGGAAAAAGCGATCCGGCTCTCCTTCGGCTCGACCATGTCCTGTTCCGCAAAGATCACCTTGTAGATCACATCGTTCCTGGCAGCCGTCATGGCGGTCAACTGCGCCGGAGAGAGCTCGATCACCGGCAGGCCGGCGAGCATCTCCTGGGCACCGCTGGAAACCTGGCCGTATCCGGTAATGCCGATAACAAACGGCGTCAGCGCTGCCGGCAATCCCTGCTGCGCCAGCAATCGCCCCAACGTCTGCAGATGCTCGCGCGCTTCTGAACTTGAAGCATACTCAAACGCAGGCTGGATCTGTTGCAGCGGCGTGCTGAAGCCGCGGCTTTGCCAGCGCAGGCCCAGGCCCCGCAGCGTTTCGATCATGCCGGCCATGCCGGCATAACGGCCGAAAAAAACCAGCCGCTTGCCGTCGTCATCCGTAATCCGTTCGTAATCGATTACCGTGCAGCGCTGATCGAGAAAACGCTTGAGCATGGGCATGTTGTATCGCTGCCCCTTGATCGTGTGCGAGAACAGTACGTAGATTTTTTCCCTGAGTATCTTTTCAGGCGGTATCTCTTTGACGTTGAGGATGAACGAGCAGGCCTCCAGGTCTTCACGCACCAGGGCTCCCGCCTGCTCAAACTCGTGGTCGCGATATACGCGCTGCGGCGAAGGTTGGACGACCACCTCGACGGCATGTCGGGACAGCAGAGCTCGAACATGTTCCGGCACCAGCGGCACCCGGCGTTCCCAATTGTTCTTGTCCTCTCTGCGAATCCCGATGGATCTGACCATACCTCACCTCTGATCTGTATCTGCCACCTGATCGTTTCGAATGAAAAATGTCGGCTAATACTAGTAAAAAAATGCGGGATTTCCAATTAAAAAAGCAGGGCCAGGGGCAGGGTACGACAGCGAGCTGACTCATGCAGGGTGTTGTTCGGCCTCCACGACCAGTTGGCCGCAGGCCGCCTGAATATCCGC
>CAZISM010000136.1:10813-13743 GCA_964541895.1 uncultured Cytophagia bacterium | reverse complement strand
GTGCGCACGCCGGTGGCGAGCATGTTGATGCGATTGATGATGGGCTGGGTCCAGCCGTTGCGCACGCCCGGGATCTGCAGTTTCTGATCCAGTTCATTGATGATATTTTTTTTAGTGATGCCCGGCCGCCATTCCGACCGCGGCTTGAGCAGGATGATGGTTTCGATCATGCTCAGCGGCGCGTTGTCGGTGGCGGTTTCCGCGCGTCCGGTTTTGCCGAGCACGTGCGCCACTTCCGGCACGCTGCGGATGATGTTGTCCTGCACCTGCATGATGCGCTGCACTTCGGTAATGGAGGCGTTGGCCAGCGTTACCGGCATGAACAGCAGCGAGCCTTCGTCAAGCGGCGGCATGAATTCTGAGCCGGTGTTGAGGATCATGGGAATGGTGATCACCAGCGCCAGCACGTTGATGAGAAGGGTGGTTTTGCGATGGCGCAGCACCCAATGGATCACCGGTTCATAGAGGCGGATGAAAAAGCGCGACACCGGATTTTCCCGTTCGGAGCGAAAGCGGCCGCGCATGAGAAAGGTCATCAGCACCGGGATCAGCGAGATGGCCACGATGGCGGAGCCGGCCATGACAAAGGTTTTGGTAAAGGCCAGCGGCTTGAACAGCTTGCCTTCCTGTTCGGTCAGTAAAAAAACGGGCAGGAAGGAGACCAGGATGATCAGTTCGGAAAAAAAGATGGCGCGCCCCACCTGCTTGGCGGAGTTGACAGAGATAGCGATATATTCCTGACTGGTGAGCGAGCCTTTTTCTTTGAGGGCGTTGGCGATGTTGCGATAGGCGTTTTCCACCAGCACAATGGACGAATCGACAATGACGCCGATGCCGAGAATGATGCCGCCCAGGGACATGATGTTGGAGGTGACGTTGAACAGGCGCATGAGAATGAACGCGAGCAGCACCGCCACGGGAATTTCAATGACGATGCGGAGGATGCTTCGTCCATGCAGTAAAAAGATCGCCACTACCAGGGTGACCACGATGGCCGCTTCCAGCAGGGCCCGCTTTAATGTCGAAATAGAGGCAGAGATGAGTTCACTGCGGTCGTAGGAGGCGACAATGCGAACGCCCTGCGGCAGTCCGGGCTCGATCTCCCTGATTTTGGCTTTGACGCGATCGATGACCGACTGGGCGTTTTCGTTGCTGCGCATGACAATGATGCCGCCGACCACCTCGCCGCGGCCGTCCTTTTCCAGGCTGCCGCGACGGATGTCGCCGCCGATCTGGACGTCGGCGACCTGCCTGATCTGCACCGGCACGCCGTTGCTCGAGCGGATGACGATGTTTTCGATATCGCTGAGCGAACGGATATAGCCCTGGCCGCGGACAAAGTATTCGGCATCGTTGATCTCTACCAGTTTGCCGCCGACTTCATTGTTGTTGCGCTGCAGCGCCCGCGCGATGTCGTTGACCGAGAGCTGAAACGCCTGCAGCTTGAACGGATCCACATCGACCTGGTACTGCTTGACAAAGCCGCCGATGCTTGCCACTTCGGCCACGCCGGGGACGGCGGAGAGTTTCAGGCGGATGTACCAGTCCTGGATGGCGCGCAGAGTGCCAAGGTCGTGGCGGTCGCTTTCAACCGTATACCAGTAGACGTGGCCGACGCCGCTGCCGTCGGGTCCCATGGTGGGCGTGACGCCGGCTGGAAGCTGATTTTTCAATGTGTTAAGGCGTTCAATCACGCGCGAGCGAGCGAAATAGATGTCAATGGCATCTTCAAAGATGACAAAGACGAACGACATGCCGAACATGGTGGACGCGCGCACGGCTTTGACGCCGGCCAGCCCCTGCAGGCTGGACGAGATGGGAAAGGTGACCTGTTCTTCCACCACTTCCGGGGAGCGGCCCATCCATTCGGTGTAGACGATGACCTGGTTTTCCGAGAGGTCGGGGATGGCATCCACCGGCAGGTCGAGCAGGGTATAGATGCCAAAGCCGGCGAGGAGAATGTAGCTGAAAATGACGATGAGTCGATTGCGAACGCACCAGTCGATGATTTTTTCTATCATTATGTTTGTCCTTGCTGTTTTATATTTGACACGATTTTTGGCCAAAACTTGCGTTCTGGTGCGGATTTTGCGGGTATTTTTTTCTTTTACAAATGGTTAAAAATTTGTATAATGAAACAGGTGTGGCCAGCCAAATCCGGCAACAATTCCGGGCGGATCTGGAGATCAGCTCTCAGAAAAAATGGAGCGCGGAGCTCCAGCTCCGCGTGTGCACGGTAGGGTGGTCTTGTATACGATCGCCCGGGGAATTTTTCCCCGGGCGGAACCATGCTGCCGGATATTGTTTCAGGTCGCGTAGCGACCGCACGAAGGTAGCCAGGCGTTTCAACGCCTGGACTTGTACGCCGGATAATTCCGTCGCGTAGCGACAGGATGGCTTTCATTCCAACTTATTCTTCGGCCGGCAAAAGCGCCGGCCTCAGAAAGACAAATCTCCTGGACTGTCATCCTGAGGCGCAGACAAATTGATCCTGGCTCGTCATGGCTCGGTTTTTGCGCCGAAGGATCTGTCAGGTAATAACTGCCGCAAAGATGTTGGATGTGCATAGCGGCAGGGCGTAGCGACAGGATGAATACGAACTTTTACTCACCGGATCTCTCGGAGGAATCGCTCATGAAAAAGCTGTTGGCTGGAATACTCGTCTTTATTTTTCTTGTTACTATTACCGAATACGGCTGCGCGCCGAAACCCCAGGCCCATCTCGCCAAACAGGCCGAAGAGGTGGACAGCCTCATGAACCGCGCATATAAAAAAGGCATCCGTAATTTCGACAGCCTGCGCACGGTGCGAAAACAGCTGGCGGAACAGTACACCGCTCCCATCGTTCTCGCCGATCTGAAAGGAGAGGAGCTGCTCAACGCCGCCCGTCTCTACAAAGCATTGAGCAAGACCGACACGGTCATCACCCT
>CAZISM010000136.1:0-10713 GCA_964541895.1 uncultured Cytophagia bacterium | reverse complement strand
TCAACGCCGCCCGTCTCTACAAAGCATTGAGCAAGACCGACACGGTCATCACCCTGCTGGAAAAATATCCCGGCAAAGACACCAGCACCGTCGCCATGGAAATGCTCTTCAACGGTTATACCGAAAAATCGCGCCTGGCTGATGCGGAAAAACTGGTGATTGAAAAACTGGCTGCCAAAAACAACGACAAGGCGGTTTCCTACTTTATCAATCTCTACTGGGGCTATCTTGAAAACGGCGACATGGAAAACGGTCTGCGCATTCTCGACGCTGGTCTGGCCGCCTCCCCGGAAGCGGACCGCTGGCAGCTGGAACTGGAAAAAGTGGATGGACTCTATGATACCGGCAAAACAGAAGAGGCTATGGCCCTGCTGGCCGATCTCAAGAAACGCTTTGCCAATGATCCTAAAATCCTGCGCAACGTTGATCCCAAATCCGTGCAGTACGGGCTGATCGGCAAACCGGCGCCGGACATCACCATCGACCAGTGGATCGATTCGAAACCGCTCAAAATCAGCGCGCTGAAAGGCAAAGTGGTTTTTCTCGACTTTTGGGCCACCTGGTGCGGTCCGTGTCGCGCCATGTTCCCGCATCTGAAAAAACTATATGCCAGCTATCATGACCAGGGACTGGAAATCATCGGCGTGACCCAATACTATGGCTCGTTTTCCCAGCTTGGCCAGCGTCTGCGCAACCTGAAACCGGAAGAGGAACTGGATTGGGTGAAAAAGTTCAAGGTCCATCATGAAATGCCTTTCCCCTATGGCATCGGCGCGGGCGATGCGGCCAAAAAGAACAGCGCCCAGTACGGCGTTTATGGCATTCCTCACATGGTCCTGATCGACAAAAAAGGCAAGGTGCGCCTGTTTGCCGTTGGCTCTGGTAAATGGTCTGAAGAAAAGCTGGACAAGGGCGTGCAGGCCCTGCTGGCGGAATGAGTTACATTTCTGTATATGTATCAGTGTGAGACAATGATTCTCTCTACTACATTTCTTGCCGGCTGATTTTTGCGTTCAGAATAGCTGTGTAATGGATGTTTTACTGTAATATATTGTTAATTAATTAATAACAACCTGTAACTATCGGCGAGTGGAATCGGGCAGATTTATTTCCCTGGCATAGATCATGCAACCCAGTTACTGATTATAATTCTCTGGTACAAGCCCTGCTACTAACAACTGTATTTCTCCCACTGAGGAGGAAGATATGAGAGCTCTGCGCACAGCATCGATGGGCGCTAAAACTGGTCTGGTCGGAATTCTGCTGCTTTGGAGCATATCCGCTTTTGGAGTGGATATCAAACGACCCAAGGAACCGGTCGTGGTGGCCGGAAGTCAGCTGGCATTATATCTGGGGGCGCCGCCGAACGAACTGTTCGTGTACAGCCTCCAAAACGGAGTCTGGAAGCAGATCTGCTTTCAGATCGATGAAAAGGAAGGCGGCGGCTATTTCGGCGGCACCAACGGGCAGTGGGATGCCGGCGATGAAATCTGTTTCATGGCCGCCGATGTGGGCGACAGTGCGGCGAATCATCAATGGATCAATGACGCCGTGTCGTTGACGCATCAGCGCTATCAGATCAAAGTGACCAATCCGGCGACCAGTCCGGCGAAAACCGGCTATGCCTATATTTATCGTTCTTCCACTCTGGCCGTCGATGGGTCGGTGGCCGATTATATGTACTATTCGCCGGCCCCGGGCGGCGCGTCCAACGACACCGTCAAAGCCAGGGGCTATACGCTGGGACATAACAGCGATGCCATTGCCGATTACCTGGTGCTGAAAAACGGCGGCAACGCAAGCATCGATATTCTCGATCGCTGGAAGATTCGCTATCACGGACAATATTACGGCATTCCCTCTTTTGTCTACGACGATGATGAAATTTCCGCCTTGAGTGATTCCGTCATGGCTGTAAAGAACGGCCGCATCCGGGTCATTCGTAAAGTCGATTTCAGCTGCCGGCTGCGCGGTTTTCAGATTTCACCTCTTACCATGTACTCGATGTTTTATCCCTATCATTCCATTAACACCATCAAGCAAAACAGCCTGCAGCAGATTTTTGGACTGGAAGAGCTGCGACAATCATGGGATTTGAGCAGTCTGGCCTCCGGCGCCAAATTCCATAACAATTTCAACTCGAACGTCACCATCAACGGCGTGGCCGATATTATCGATACAGACCTCTCCTCCTGGCAGTTGATCCAGGGCAGCATGGGCTCGGTGGTGAGCATTCTCGATTCGCTGATCATGGGCTCCAGCAAAGAGACCTATTACAAGGACGATGCTACGCCGGATATGCTGGACACCGGTGACGGCGCCTCCTTCGGCGACAGCGGCGTTCTGATTGCCGATGCGGTGAATAAACTGTCCGGTTCGTTTCTGTACAAGACGCGCAATTTCTATCTCGGCGAGCCCCATACCATCGCCATCGCTGATTCGGTGGTGCAGATGATCAGCATGCCGATTCAGGTTTCAGTGATGGCGCGCGAGTTTGTCATTCCCGTGGAGCTGGCCTCTTTTTCGGCGCAGGTGCGTGGCAATGGTGTGGAGTTGCTCTGGTCCACGGCTACCGAGTCTGATAATTACGGTTTTGAAGTGCAGCGTTTCAACCGTGCCGACCAATCCTGGAATAAAATCGGCTGGGTTCAGGGCGCCGGCACTGTGGTTGATGCGCAGCACTATCGCTTTTTCGATCAGCTGGATGCGCCGGGTGAGTACCAGTACCGTCTGAAGCAAATCGATTTTGACGGCGCCAGCGCTTTGACCATTGCGGTTTCCGCCACGATTCAGGCGCCGAACTCACTGGTGCTGTGGCCGAGTTATCCCAATCCGTTCAATCCGGAGACCCGGATCGGTTTCACTCTGCCGACCGCGGCGGCCGGTGCGGTGCGGATTTCGATTTTCAATATGCTGGGCCAGGAGATCAAGGTGTTGTTCGAAGGCGCTTTGCCGGCCGGCAGCCATTTTTATCGCTGGGACGGCACCGATCATCAGGGCCGAAACAGCGCCGGCGGCGTCTATCTCTGCCGCTTGCAGACCTCGCAGGGCGTAAAACTGCAAAAGATGGTCAAGATGCTGTAAACCATATTCTGCCTTTCTCAAGGGCGGTGCAAGAGTACACTCTTGCACCGCCTTTTTTTTTTGTTTCGTCTCTAGTCGCATGAGCCGCGTGACCAACCCGGTCGCGGTAGAGATCGCAAGATTTTTATCTAGCGCGACCAGTCTGGTCGCGCATGAGCACGGCGAGATGCGCTGCAGATTTTGCCGCTGTTTTGGATGTGGGGATATATAAAAAGCTGCTGCCAGCGCGGGTGCGCGACCAACCTGGTCGCGCCACATAAAGCACAAATGAAATGATATTGCATTAATCAAATTAGCTGTTTAAATTGCAACTCTAGCTGTGTTAACCACAAATCGGCCTCTTGCGCAACCTGTACAGGATCTTTCAACCATGAACACCTCGCTTGTCATCGATGCACACGTTCATCTCTACTCAAATTTCAACCTCGAAACGGCGTTCACCGGCGCCATCAGCAACCTGCAACGGCTGGGCGGCAATAACCCCTCGCTGTACGCGCTGCTGCTGACGGAACGATCGGATTGCAGCCAGTTCGAAGAATTGGCGCAAAAACAGAACATCGGTCCGTTTAAAATCATCAATGAAACCGGCCTGCTGCGACTGCAGTCTCAGGACCGGCCCGATCTGCTGCTTTTTCCAGGCCGGCAGATCGTCTCCAGCGAAGCGCTGGAGGTGTGCAGTCTGACCAGCACCTTCTCCGCGCCTGACCGAAAATTCACCTGCGTCGAACTGATCCAGCAGATCCAGGCCGCCGGCGGCGTTGCGGCGCTGAACTGGGCGCCGGGCAAATGGCTCTTTAAACGGAGCCGCGTGGTTCGTCATGTGATCGACACCATAGATCCCCGCACCGCGCTCATCGGCGACACCTCCATGCGGCCGGTGTTCTGGCCGATGCCGAACCTGATGGCCTATGCGCGCCGCATCGGCTGGCGCTTTGTGGCCGGATCCGATCCGCTGCCGTTCAGCGGTGAAGAACATTTGCTGGCAACCTATGCCTGCACGCTCACATCGGACTGGGATGAGAGCAAGCCGCTGGCTTCCATTCGTACCGGCCTGCTCAACCCGGCTGTCGCCATCACCAGCGTGGGGAAGCGCAGCGGTGCCTTTCAGTTCCTGGGCCGACAGGTCCGTATCATGAGAGAAAAAAGTTCCCGTTCATAAACCACAACAGGAGTCTGCTTGAAAAAAATCATATTTCTGCTGACGCTCCTTTTTGTCTGGCAGAGCATCGCCGGCGGCCAGTCAGCCTATCGCAACAACGCTGCTTTGGCGGAAAAACTGGCGCAATGGGCGGCGCGCCATCCCGGCCTGATCAAGCTCGCACCCATAGCCACCTCTGCCGGAAAAAATAAAATCGAGTGCGTCATCATCAGCAAAGGCAAAGCCGAATCGCATCCGGGACTGCTTATCGTCGCCGGCGTGGACGGCGCCGACCTGATCTCTACGGAAGCGGCGCTGCAGTTCGTACAGGATCTGCTGGCCCAGGCCGATGTCGACAGCGTGGCTGCGTTGCTGAACAAGACGACCTTCTATATCGTGCCGCGTCTCAATGCGGATGCTGCGCAGGGTTTTTTCGCAGTGCCGCAACTGGAACAGAACACCAATGCACAGCCAGTCGACGATGATGTCGACGGCCAGGCGGATGAAGACGGCCCGGAAGATCTGGACCGGAACGGCTGCATCACCCTCATGCGCGTTACCGATCCGGAAGGAGATTTTGTTGCGGATGATAAAGATCCCCGGCTGATGCGCAGGCCCAATCGCGACAAAGGCGAAGGCGGTGTCTATAAACTGTTCCCTGAAGGCCGCGATAATGACGCCGACGGCCGCTATAACGAAGACGGCAAAGGCGGCATACATTTTTCCCGCCATTTTCCTTTTGCCTATCAAAACTTTGCATCAGGCAGCGGACCTTATCCGCTGGCGAGCGCCGAATGCCGCGGTCTCGCGGATTTCTGTTTTCAGCATGCCAACATCGTGGCGGTCTTTACTTTTTCCAAATACGACAATGTGTTTCATCCCTGGCCGGTTAGAAAGGAAAAAGAAAATCCGGGCGCGCACCGCCACGGTGAGAACAAACCGCTGACCGCCGTTCCTGCGGCTGACGCCGCGATCCTCAATCAGATCGGCGAGCGCTTTAAATCCATGACCAATGCCAAAGACCCGCTGCCGGCTCTGCAACCGGCGGGCGATCTTGCCCAATGGGCCTATTATCATTATGGACGCTGGTCCTGGGCCGCACCGGCCTGGTGGCCGCCCAATGCAAAATCGAATAAAGACAGCAGCGCCGCCAAAGAACAGAAAGCCAAGCCGCAGGAGAGCGATTCCCTGGCCGGTGAAAGACGGCTGTTGCACTGGCTGCAATCTGCCAACATCGACGGCTTTGTCGACTGGCAGGAAATTTCCCATCCTGATTTTCCCGGCCAAAAAGTAGAGGTGGGCGGCTTCAAGCCGTACGTCGGCCTTAATCCGCCGCCGGACAGCCTGGCGCAGGTAAGCCGGCGCTTTAACGTCTTCTTTCTGCATCTGGCTTCGCTGTTGCCGCAAACGGCGGTGGAGCAGATCAGGATCGAACCGCTGCACGAACGCGTTTTCAGAATCGAAGCGGTGGTCAGCAACAAAGGATTTTTGCCGACCAACAGTGAACTGGCCAGGCGGGTCAACTGGGTGCAAAAAACCGTGGCCGAATTGCAATGGCCCGAGAGCGTGAACCTGCTTTCCGGCCTGCGCCGCCAGATCATCGACGCCATTCCCGGCAACGGCAGCCGGCGGCTCTCCTGGGTGGTTTCCGGCCGTGCCGGCCAAAAATTGACGCTGCGCATCACCGGTCCCGTTGGTCTTGCCGCGGAACAGAGCTGTACCTTGCCTTGAAAATGAGAAAGATGGAGCCATGAAGAAATCCCTGGTCTGTTTGCTATTCTGCTTTTCATTAATTCACGGTCAAACCGACAAACCGACGCCGGCGGCGCTGAAAGCGATCGGCGCGCCCAATGCGCCGCGCGTGGATATAGCCTGGAATCGATATTATGATTCACACGAGATCGGCGCCATTTGCAGACGGTTGGAGCGGGCGTTTCCCGAGATCGTCGATTACGACAGCATCGGTCACTCGTTCGCCGGCCGGCCGCTGCATCTCCTCACCGTCACCAATCGTCGCACCGGTTCCGATCGCGACAAGCCGGCGATGTACATCGACGGCAATATTCACTCCAACGAAGTCCAGGGCGGCGAAGTGGCGCTCTACACCGCCTGGTTTCTCGCCGAACAGTACGGCAAGATCAACTGGATCACCGACCTGGTGGATCACAAGACGTTTTATATCGTTCCCACCATCAATCCGGATGCGCGCGATTATTTCATCCATGAAGCCAATTCGCCCCATTCACCGCGCTCCGGCGTGGTGCCGCGCGACGATGACGGCGACGGCCTGCTGGACGAAGACGGGCCGGACGATCTTGACAAGGACGGCAACATCGTCATGATGCGCCGCCGCGACGCCAACGGCCGCTGGAAACCGGATCCGGATGACCCGCGCCTGCTCCTGCGCTGCAAGCCGGATGAAAAAGGCAGCTATGAGTTGCTGGGGGAAGAGGGCATCGACAACGACGGCGACGGCCAGGTGAATGAAGACGGCGTGGGCTATTACGATCCCAACCGCAACTGGGGCTGGAACTGGCAGCCCTGTTATACCCAGGACGGCGCCGATCAATATCCTTTTTCCATTCCGGAAAACCGCCGCGTGGCCGAGTTTGTGCTCGCCCATCCCAATATCTGCGGCGCCCAGTCGTATCACAACTCGGGCGGCATGATTTTGCGCGGACCGGGCGCAGCAGACGATGCGGCGGCGTTCGATCCCGCGGATATCCGGCTCTATGATTTTCTCGGCAAACTCGGCGAAGAGATGTTGCCCGGATACAACTATCTGGTCATCCACAAGGATCTCTATACCGTGTACGGCGGCGAGCTGGACTGGTTCTATGCCGGCCTCGGCGTCTATACGTTCAGCAACGAACTGTGGACGTCGCTGGATTATTTCAGAAAGCAGGAAAAGGAAAAGAGCTGGTTCGGTTCGCAAAAGGACACCTATCGGTTCGACCGGCTGCTGCTGTTTGGCGAAGGCATTGTCGAATGGAAGCCCTATCGCCATCCCCAGTACGGCGATGTTGAAATCGGCGGCGTTAAAAAAGCCTGGACCCGAACCGCGCCTTCGTTCATGCTGGAGGATCTGTGCCATCGCAACATGGCCTTTACGCTGTTTCACGGCTATCATCTGCCGCAGCCGGAAGTCGATTCGGTGCTCGTGGCAAAAACCAAAGAGGGCCTCTATCAGGTGGATGTGATTCTGGCCAACCGGCGTGTGTTGCCGACCCGTTCCTATCGCGAAGCGCAGCTCCGCTTCACCCGGCCCGATTATGTGTATCTGAAAAACAAAGTCATTGCCGGCTTTATCGTGCAGGACCGGTTTATGAATATCGTCACCGAACAGAAATATCAGCCGCAGCGATTGGCGGTGGAGATGATCCCCGGCATGGCCACGGTGCATGTGCGCTGGCTGCTGGCGACGGCGCCGCCGTATGAGTTGGGATTGGATTCGGCCAAGGGAGGCCGATGGCTGAAAACCATTGGTCGTTAACTGAGGAGGTCTGCAGCTATGGTTCGTGCATGCATAGTGCTTGTTGGTCTGATTCTGCTGTCGCTGGCGCCGCTTCATGGCGAAGTCGTGTTGTATGTGTCACCGCAAGGCCGTGATGCCGATCCCGGCACGCTGCAGCAGCCGTTCGCCACGCTGGAAAGAGCGCGCGAAGCGGTGCGCAGGTTGCGGCTGGAGCAGAACGGCGAACTGCCCATAACCGTTTTCCTGCGCGCCGGCACCTATGCGCTCAACGCGCCGTTTGTATTGGAGCCGCAGGATTCCGGTTCGGAAAAAGCGCCCGTTCTCTATCGCGCCTATGGTGAGGAGAAGGTGGAAATCAGCGGCGGCGTCCGCATTGAAAAATGGAAAACGAAAAAAGTCAACAACCGTCCGCTCTGGGTGGCAGAGCTGGCAGAGGTCAAAACCGGCAAGTGGAATTTCCATCAGCTGTGGGTGAACGGCGAACGGCGCACGCCGGCGCGCCATCCCAATCAGGGCTATATCGCGGTGGCTGCGGTGCCGGAACGGGCGGCGAACAGCCAGTGGTCGGACGGTGACGATCGTTTCGGGTATCGGCCGCAGGATCTGCCGGCGGTCAATCTCACCGGCGCCGAGGTGGTGGTGTTCAATCGCTGGGTCGAATCGCGTTTGCCCGTTGAGCGCATGGACAAGGCCACATCGACTTTTCATTTCAGCAAGCGCAGCGTCTTTCGTCTCGATGTGGATGATCCCTACTTTGTGGAAAACAGCTTGACGCTGCTGGATCAGCCGGGCGAATGGTTTCTCGATCGAAAAAAGGGCTTGCTTTACTATTATCCCATGGCCGGCGAAACCATGGGCTCCTCCCGCATCGTAGCGCCCAGGCTGACGCAGCTGCTGCTCTTTAAAGGTCAGCCGGATTCGAATCGCTTCGTTTCGCATATTTACTGGCAGAACGTGGCCTTTAGTCACACCGAGTGGTACTTTCCCGCCGAGTTCAAATCCGAGTGGCCGCATCCCAGCGCCGGATTTACCGTGGGCGGTTTTCCGCAAGCCGCGGTCGGTGTGCCGGCCTGTATCGAGGGCAACGGCTGCCGCTCCATCCGCATCGAGAATTGTGCGGTGGTCCATGTCGGCACCTATGGCATTCACTGGATGGCCGGGTGTCGTGACAACCAGGTCAGCCACTGTGAAATCGCCGATCTGGGAGCCGGCGGCATTAAAATCGGCGAGCAGAAAATCCGCGAAACGGTCTGGCAGACCGGCGGCAACACAGTGCTGGATTGTCATATTCATGACGGCGGCAAGGTGTTCAACAGCGCCATCGGCATCTGGATCGGACAGAGCTTTGACAACGAGCTGATTCACAACCACATTCACGATTTTTATTACAGCGGTCTCTCCATCGGCTGGACCTGGGGCTATGGCGATGCGCTGGCCAGAGGCAATCTGGTCGAGCTGAATCATGTGCATCACATCGGCGTGTTGAGCAACGGCGATGGCCCGGTGCTCAGCGATATGGCGGCCATTTATACGCTGGGGACGCAGCCGGGCACGATCATTCGCACCAACCTCTTTCATGACGTGGCCGGATTGCGCTATGGCGGCTGGGGCATCTATTTCGATGAAGGCTCGACCCACATTCTGGCGGAAAAAAATATTGTCTATCGCACCACCCATGGCGGATTTCATCAGCATTATGGCAAGGAAAATATCGTCCGCAACAACGTGTTCGCTTTTGCGCGCGATTTTCAGATTCAGCGTTCGCGCAAGGAACCGCACACCAGTTACTCGTTTGAAAAGAATGTGGTCTACTGGGACAAGGGCAAACTGCTGCAGGGCGGATGGAGCGATTTTAATTTCTTCTTCGATCACAACGTCTACTGGCAGATCGAACAAAAGCCGTTCCGGTTCGATACTCTGACCTTTGCGGACTGGCAGCGGCACGGCATGGACCGCCATTCACTGATTGCCGATCCCCTGTTCATGGATCCGGCGCATGACGATTTTCGTCTGAAACCCGAGTCGCCGGCGTTCGCGCTCGGTTTTGAGCCCATTCCCATTTACAGAGTGACGCAGCCGTGGGAAGAGGTGGCGCAGGACACGGTGAGCGAGAAAAGCGGTTTACGACTGTTGTATAATCAGGATGCCACCAATGTGTATGCGGTGCATGATACGGTGACGATAGACACCATAAATCGCACCGTGGACGAAGCGGCCGATGCCGGCGCCACGACGTTCCTGATCTGTCCCAACATGGGCCAGGCCATGGCCTACGCGAGCGCGGTGACGGATGTGTATCGTTTCAAAGTATGGCCGGCCAGACCGTCACGGTCGGATTCGCTGAAACGGCATCTCAGCGTGCAGCTGCATGGTTTGTTGAACGCCGGCCTTGATCCCACCGAGCTGTTTTTGCGGCGGGCGCGGCTGCGCGGCATGGAGGCGTTCGTGACCTTTCGCATGAACGAGCTGCATGATGTGGATCTGCCCGGCAGTCCGTTGCTGGCGGATTTCTGGAGTTCGCATCCCGGCTATCGCGTCGGCGGCTATGAAGGCTGGGGCGCGTCGGCGCTGAATTACGCCTTGCCGGAGGTTCGTGACTATTTTTTCAATCTGCTGCGCGAGGTGTGTGAGCGGTTCACGCTGGACGGGCTGGAACTTGATTTCATGCGCTTTCCCTACTATTTCCCGGATCAGGCCAAACGACGTCCCGAGTATACGCAGATCATGACCGAATTCGTCGCCCGGGTAAGAGCTATGATGGAGGAGGTGGCGAAAAAACGCGGCAAGGTGCTGTTGCTGGCGGTGCGGGTGCCGTCGACGCCGGATGCGTGCGAGTTTGTCGGTCTGGATGTGGCGGAATGGAGCAAACGGAATCTCGTCGATTTTATTACTGTGAGTCCGTTTTTGTCCACCGAGGTCGATATGCCGGTGTATGAATTCAAGGCCGTGTGCGGTGAAAAGCCGGTGTACGCGGCCATGGAATACACGCTGGGCTGGCGCAAGATGACGCCGGAGA
>CAZISM010000135.1:0-13755 GCA_964541895.1 uncultured Cytophagia bacterium | reverse complement strand
AACCGCGACGGCCTTGGCACCACCTGGTTTCACCCCCGCGCCTGCATGATCCCGGCCCCGCAAGGCCGATCGACGGCCTTGATGACCCTGCAAGCGATCACCGGATCCGATTACTTTGGTCCAGTACACCTGTCTGTTTCAGAGAACCGGGGCCAGACGTGGAGCGAACCGGCGCCGGTCCCGCCCCTGGGGCAAATAGCCGTCCCGGGCCATGAGGGATTGCGAGCCGGCGTTTGCGATGTGGTGCCTGAATATCACCCTCCCACCAATACGGTCCTGGCCATGGGCCATGTGGTGTTTTACCGTGGCGCCAAATTTTCCACTTCGGACCAACTGGCTCGCTACCCGGTGTATGCGGTGCGGCGGGCTGACGGCAGCTGGGGAGAACGTCAGATACTGTTGTGGGACGACCCGCGCGGTGCACTGATCTATTCCAATGGTTGCGGCCAGCGTGTAACCATGCCGGATGGCACCATCGTGATGTCCCTCACCTTCGGCGCCGGACCGGACAACCGTATGGTGGCCGGCGTGCGCTGTTCGTTTGACGGGGAGCGGTTGCGGGTGCAAGAGGTAGGCCCGGCTTTGGAAAATCGGGTTGGACGCGGATTGCTTGAGCCCTCGGTGACGCAGTGGCAGAATCGATTCTATATGACCATTCGTGCCGAAGATGGCCATGGCTATGCGGCGGTGAGCGAAGACGGATTGCACTATCGGGCCATGACGCCCTGGCGCTGGGAGGATGGCGATGCCGTAGCGATGTCGACCACACAACAACATTGGCTCACCCATTCGGGCGGTCTGTTTCTGGTATATACACGCCGTGATGCGAGCAATATCAACGTCATGCGCTGGCGCGCCCCCCTGTGGATGGCGCGGGTCGATACCGACCGGCTCTGCCTGATCCGTTCTTCGGAAGAGGTGGTATTGCCCCTGGTCGGCGACGGCGTAAACGATGCAGATAAAGTGGCGCTCATGGGCAATTTTCATGTTACCAATGTCGATTCTGCAGAATCCTGGGTAACAGTCGGCGAGTGGCTGCCAAAACAGGATGCCAGAGGCAATGCTCTGTTGGCGCGCATCTGCTGGGCAAAGCCAAACCGGCTTTTGTAAATCCCCAAAGCAAGAGATCGTAATCAAATATCGGACACCTCAAAGGTGTCCGATATTTTTTAAACCAGGAGTCCCCGGCGCTGCGCTTTTTGCGATCCCGCCTGTTCCATCACCGGTTGATAAGGCCAGCGCGGCAACATGCGGGTCCCCGGTTTTGCAGCACTAAAGGTGTCCCGCCTGACTTTATTGCGCCAAACAGGCGCAAGCTGGCTGTTGCTACTTTGCGTTTACCTCAAACCGGTACAAAATTACACTCAACGGCGGCACGTTCAGCTTGTTAAAATCCAGGTTGGTTTTCGTTTCCTGAATTTTAATTCGTTGCGGGACGCCCGGTTCATTGTACTCGCTCGGACTGGAGCCGGTAATCAGCCACTCTTTGGCACGGGACGACGGCGATGCGTTCGCCCATTGCAGGGCGAGCTGGTGCGGTCGTTCTTCAGGATTGACGATGGCCAGGGTCAACGCCTTGCGATCCTGCGTCCACGCCGCCGAGATGTCAAGAGGCTCCGGAGCCTCGCTGACCTTGGCCGGGATGGTGCCAAAGTGGTTTCGATACAGTTTCAAAACCAGACCCGTGGTTTCAAATGCAGCCGCCACAGGCGTGGTCTTTATGCAGCCGATAACGTTGACCGTCTGGGCATAGTTGGCCATAAAATAGAGATCACTGTTACGGAAATATTCATGCAAACCGATGGCAACGCCCAGGCCGTCTTTCCACTGATAGCGCACACCCAACTCTCCATAGATGTAATCGCCGTACCAGTAATTCCACTCATCCATGGCGATGCGAATGTTCCGTTCCGCTACAGCCGGTATTTGCCGGCGATAGGTTCGATGGGCGTCTGCCTTGCGTCGAATCTCCCCGGCCAATTGCCGGGTGTGAGCTACCAGCTCTGGTTTTTCCTGGCAGTAGATGTGCTCGCTGATGAGGTTCATGTGCGAACCTGCCAGCGTGAGCATGGTCTCGCTCCATTTGCCCACTTCACCAACGGCCACCAGTTTAGCGTCAGGGTCCACCTGCCACATCGCTTCCGCCACGGCCTTGTGCTTTTTGAGATACTCTTCCAGCGACATGTGCCCCAGTTGCCAATTGCCGTACATCTCGTTGCCGACCGCCCACCATTTCACGCGATAGGGTTCAGGATGACCATTTTGACTGCGCAACCTGCCCATGGGACTGGAGACCGAGGCATTGCAATAGGCGATCTCGTCCGCCACCTCCTGCACGCTGCCCAGGCCGGTGTTGACCGCCACAAACGGCTCGGCTCCGATCATGGTCATGAGATCCATATATTCGTGTATACCGACGTCATTGGATTCAATGCCGGTCCAGGCCGGATTTTTTCGCGACGGACGCTGATCGCGCGGGCCGATGCCGTCACGCCAGTTATAGCCGCTGACAAAATTTCCACCAGGCCAGCGATACACCGGCGCATTCAGCTCTTTTAACAGCTGCACGACCTCCGGCCGCCAGCCTTTAAGGTTATCGGCCGGCATCAGCGATACGGCGCCGATGTTGACCAAGCCCTCGCCCTGTGCGACAATTTCCAGACGCGCATTTTCAGAGCCAAATGCCGGCGTGAATGCGATCTCGAATGGTTGGTACTGATCCGACAGCTTGGTAATGTTCTGACGGCTGATCCGGCCCTCTGGTGAGACCAGCCGGATTTCCAATAGCGTACCCGGATCGGAGGCTGCCGCAACCACACGACCAACATAGCGGCTGCCGGCCATGATGGTCAGGCCTTCCTGGCTCAGACCGCACTCTTTATGACTGCCGGCCAGGGTGATCTGTACAGAGTGTTTGCCGGTAAAAGGGTGCAACGTATCCATGGCCACCGTCCCGGGTGCAGCCATAACCTTCCAGGGCGAAGCCACGAGATGGTGAAACTCGCCGGCTTTCCAGTAGGGATCAGCAGCTTTGCCCCAGGGCGCATAGGTGTCGGTGACAGGAAAATAGAATTTGCGGTCCTGCACCATCTCCGCCCATAATCCTCCGTATATGCAGCGGCCCAGATGCTCGATAAATTGGCCATAGATGTATTTCGAGATGGGTTCACCGGTACGGCCGGCGTCTATTTTAACAATCGGTTGCGCCGAGAGGATGGCACAGAACAACAGAATGAGAAATCCGGATTTTATCATAGCCTGCCTCATTATTAAGAGTAGACAATGGATTAGCTGCTAAAATGTACGAAAAATCCATAAATATTCAAATTGACAAAATTGTCAGCTCTGCGACGCAATTGTGACTCTTTGCAAGCCCGGTGCCGGTCCTTCTGCAGGCTCTCAATTAATTAGTAATTGATTATATTATGCTTTCGTCCGACACTACTTGTGGTACGATTCTTGATAATCCGGACTATGGCGCTTACTGTCGTCAGAGCAAAAACGAACGCGTCAGCTGTCGTTCTGGTGCAATCTATCGCCGGAATTGATGCGTGCTTGATGTTTTGCAGGTTGTCACTCGCGCCACAGGGTGCCCTCCTGCCCTGCGTTTACCTGAAAAGACCATCCGACAACCGGCGTTTCACGCCATTTGAAGCGCACAGCCCCAAGCCCTTTCAGAATGCAAAACTTTTATACTTTTTGCGCGTTTACTTGTTAAGGATGGTTCATGTGAGCCGGTGAACGGCTCACGATGGCAATAGCATCGGTAAAAGACAAACTGGTATGAAAACGACCTGGCAGCCACTACCTTTAATGAAAAAGTTGCTTAAATCTCCCGCGCTGCTCATCATTTTGACCGTGCTTTCAACCATTTTAGTAGCGGGATTTATCTATCTGGAGTACCAGGCCCGCCAGCAGGATTATATCCGGCTTTTGGAAAAACAGGCAGCCCTGTTCATCGGCGCTCTTTCCAAATCGACCACCAGCGCCATCGAAGAAGCCGCTCAGGTTGAGAACCTGCTCAACGACCAGCTCTACAAGAGTCTCCGACTGGTGGATCAACTGACGGACCGCCGCACGCCGGGGAAGCAAGAGATGAATTCCTGGTTGTCGTTGCTGGATGTACAAGCGTTATACGTATACGGCCGACAGGGTTCGGTGGAGGCGAGCGCGGTGCGGGAACAGATTGATCCCCTTCCCGGCGCCATCGTGCAGGCGCGCCTGCGCTCCGCCGATACGGACACCATCATCCCTTTCTACGGCGATAAGAATCCGGAAAAAGAGTGGCTGGCCGCGGTGGTGGCCAGAGAGCAGGGCGGTCTCGTCGTGGCCATGATCGGCAAGGAACGGATCAACACCTTTCGGCGCCTGTACGGCGTTGGACAGTTTTTAAAGCAGTTTCAGTCTGACGATAAAGTGGAATATATCCTGATCCAGAACAGCCAGACCATCGTAGCGGGCAGTTTCAAGAATTATGCCTTATCCACGTTTTCAAAAGATCCGCTTCTCAACCAGGTGCTGCGCTCCGATCGTGTGCGCACCAGGATCGTATCGTACCCGGATCATCAGATCTTTGAAACCATCAGCCCGTTCCACCTGGAGGATCAGCCTTTCGGAGTGCTTCGTCTCGGCCTGTCCATGCAAGAGTACGAACGGCTGCAAAAAGATATGCATCGCCGGTTATATATCTTTCTCATCGTTGTTTTTGTCTTTGCCCTGATTTCCGGAAACCTGATGCAGAACTATCGACAGCGGGTGCAATTGTCACATCATCTCGGCCATATGCAGATGTACACCGATACGTTGCTGGACCATCTGATGAGCGGGGTGATCAGCATAGCGCCGGACGGCAACGTGCAATCGATTAATCAGCACGCGTTGCGCCTGTTGAACAAAAGTTCAGCACAGGTCCTGTCACAACCTTATTCGGTGCTCCCGGCCGCCATCCGGGAGCATATCGCGTCCTTAATACAGCAAGATATTAAAACCGATGCGGCGGATCGCCTCTGGATCGAAGACGAAAGCGGCCCCAGGCAGTTGTTGTCGGTGCGCAGCAGCCGCATTCCGGCCCAGGCCGGCGGCAAGACCACCATCATCCTGATCGACGATATAACCGATCAAACCCGGCTGGAAGAACAGCTGCAACGCAACCAGCGACTGACCGCGATGCGCAACCTGGCCTCCTCGGTCGCTCATGAAATCAGGAATCCGTTGAATTCCATCAAACTGATCGTGGATCTGTTTCGCAAGAAATATAAAGCACCCAGCGAGATGGCGGCGTTGACCCGGCAGCTGGACACGGCCAGCAGTGAGATCGATCGCATCAGCGCCATCATCGACCAGTATTTGAAATTCGCCCGCCTGCCGGTCCCGCATCGCATCCCGGTGCAATTGCCGACGCTCGCCGATGAAGTAGCCACCCTGTTTGCGGAAAGCCTGCGTCATCAGCAGATCGAACTGCAGGTTTCTTTTGAGCCGCATCCGGCTCTGGTCGCAGATCCGGATCAGATCCGGCAGGTCTTTATCAATCTTTTGAAAAACGCTGAAGAAGCCATCAGCGGCAGCGGCCGCATCTCCTTCACCGGCCGTGTGACATCGGCCTGCTATGAAATTCGTGTGATCGATTCCGGCAAGGGCATCGCGGACAAGGACAGATCCTTTATCTTTGATTTTCATTTCACCACCAAAAAAGAGGGCAGCGGCATCGGCCTCTCCATGGTGCAGCATATCATGAACGCACATGGCGGCGACGTTCAGGTGGTCAGCGCCCCGGGCGAAGGAGCGGTATTTATTCTGCATCTCCCGATGGCCGACCTCGCAACCGCCAAACCGTTTACCACTCAGCCTGAAGGAGTATAATCGCAGTGGCAAAGTATACCATATTACTCGTCGAAGATGAGGAGGCACAACGGGAAGCGTTGGCGGCCCACCTGGAAGACGAACAGTACACCGTCATTCGTTCCGCCTCCGCCGAGCAGGCCCAGGCCATTGCCTTCAGTCAGGCCGTAGATGCCATTATCTCGGATTTCAATCTGCCCGGAGACGACGGCCAGGTTTTGCTGGACCGGATCAGAGCCATGAATCCCACCATACCGGTGATCCTGATCACGGCGTATGGTACCGTGGATCGGGCCGTGCAGGCAATGAAGAGCGGTGCCTTTGATTATCTGAC
The DNA here is from genome assembly GCA_964541895.1 of uncultured Cytophagia bacterium. Classification (GTDB taxonomy): domain Bacteria; phylum Zhuqueibacterota; class Zhuqueibacteria; order Residuimicrobiales; family Residuimicrobiaceae; genus CAZISM01. Next base: position 7,583 of record CAZISM010000135.1, on the reverse strand, counting down.
CAAGCCCATCCACATCGAAGAGTTGCTGCTGGTTTTGAAACGGGCCCTGCAACAGAAACTGCTGCTGGAAGAGAATCGGCGGCTGCAGCACACCCTGGAAAAACAGTTTTCATTCACCGGCATGGTGGCAACCAGCAAGGCCATGCAGCAGGTGCTGAATCTGGCCGGCCGTGTGGCCGAGAGCAAAGCTACGGTGCTCCTGCGCGGTGAAAGCGGTACCGGCAAGGAGGTGCTGGCCAAGGCCATCCACTACGCCAGCCCGCGCAAGGGAGCTCCATTTATCGCCTTTAACGTCGCCGCCCTGTCGCCGACGCTGATCGAGAGCGAATTGTTCGGACACGAAAAAGGGGCCTTTACCGGCGCCGATCGCTTACGGCTCGGTCGCTTTGAACAGGCCCACGGCGGGACGATTTTCATCGATGAAATCGGCGATATCCCGGTGGAATTGCAAACCAAATTCCTCCGAGTTTTGCAGGAAAGCGAAATCGAACGCATCGGCGGCAATGTCAGAATTCCGGTGGACATACGCGTGATCGCCGCCACCAACCGGGATCTCGAACAGTTGATCAAAAACGGCGGCTTCCGGGAAGATCTGTACTACCGAATCAACGTCGTTTCCATCCCGTTGCCGCCGCTGCGCGACCGCAAAGAGGACATTGTTCCGCTCTGCCAATATTTCCTGCAGAGAAACAGCGTCAACTCGGGACGCGGACCGTTCCATCTCAACCGCTCGGCCCTCGACTCGATCATGAAACACGAATTTCCCGGCAACATCCGCGAACTGGAAAATCTCATCGAACGCGCCTGCATTCTGTGCCGGGATCAGGAAATTACCCCCGAAGATCTGCCACCACAGCTCTTCGAATCCACCCATGAGCTGCCGATGTCATCCAACGGCGGCCTTGAACAGAAAATCGAATCGCTGGAACGCCGTTTGATTTCCATTGAACTGCGCAAATCCGGCGGCAACCAGAGCAAAGCGGCCCGTCAGCTGAACATTACCGAACGCAAACTGCGCTACAAGATAAAAAAATACGGCCTGATTTGACGATTTTGTCGCACTATTGACAGTTTTAGCTGAAACCAAAAACAGACCTCAAGAGCTCTGCAGGACCAGTTAACCCAACATATTGTTTTTATTGTTGCCATTGCGATCCACCTCGTGGCATGCTTTTTGTCTTACTAGTTGCGAATTCCGGTCCGTTGCAGACCTTCTCGATCAACAGGCAACAGAGTCAGCCGGATCGCATAGGACGTCGTTCTTTTTTAAGCAATAATCTGAGGTAACCTATGAAAGTTATCAACACGACAGGTTTGCTCATCGCTGTTCTGCTGCTGGCCGTCATGGGCTGGAGCAGAGCCGCTTTGGCGCAGCATCCCGAGCCGGGCGCGACCGTGGAATTGCCGTTTATCGATCGCGATGCCGACGGCATCAACGACATGTTGCAGAACGGATGGGGGTTGCGCTTCATGGAGCGTTATAAAAAACGGCAACTGGTATGGGATCAGCTCAAAGTGGAAATCATCCGCAGCGAAGAGGGCGCTCTCGTGGATACCAACAGCGATGGCGTGGGCGATGTGTCGCTGCACGATTTCCTGAAAGAAAAAATGGCCGAATTGATCGACACCGACGGCGACGGCGTCGCCGATACCCCTCTTGGTGAGTACCTGGGCGGACGGTTCAAATCGTTTGATCGTGACGGCGACGGCCTTCCCGACGACATCTCCAAAGATGACATGCAGCGACAGATGAAAAACATGGAAGAGTGGCGCAAACAGATGCACGATCGCATGGAAAAGGGCAAACCACCGTTCATAGATGAAAACGGTGACGGCATTCCCGATAATCTTCCGGACGGTTTCGGGTGGCGCGGCATGCCACCCCGTAAACCCTGATCAGCCGTCCACGCTCGTAAACCGCCAAGAGGTGTGTACATGAATCAAAAAATTTCGTCGTGCGCAATCGCAACGCTGTTACTGCTTATCGGGCTGGCCGGCGCTCAAACCAGCCTGAACATGACCACCTATCTGATCCGCGATGATAATGCCTTTAAGACGCGCTATGCCTACGCCGAATGGATCAATACCTCCAATCTCTACATCGAACAGAGGCTGAATGCCAATGCCTTTCAGTTTCAGGGGTATTACAGTCCGGATCTGATGCTGTTTTCCAAACGTAACACGCTCAACAACTATTCCCATCAATTCGGCGGTGCGGCGTCATGGACGAAAAACAGCACCTCCGTCCGTCTGAACGTGAACTCGAAATTGCGCCATTACCAGGACGAACTGGATTATTACAACGTCAACGGCACCAGTTTCAGCGGTCAGATGGAGTATCGCCAAAAATTGTCGACGATCTATTCGCTGAACCTGTCCGCCCGGAAGGATCGCTATGCCGCTTTTTCAGATCTGGACAACCTGACCTTTCGCTATTCAGGCCGCCTGCAGCATTTCCTGCAGACGCGCACCAGCCTGGCGTTCGAAACGGGATTTGGGGTGAAGGATTATGTGAATCAGTCGCAGGTGCAGTATTATGGCATGGGATTCGGTCCGTATGGAAACCTGCGCTACCGGGAAGACCCGGTCCGCACCTCGATGTATTTCGCCTCGCTGACCCTGGGCCAGTCCCTGCGCTCGCGAACCGGCATCAGTCTCGGCCTGGGTGGTCAGTGGTTTCTCGGCGATCCCATCATGACCTATACCGGCGGCATCTATTATTATACCGAAAACGATCTTTACGACGATCCCTTCTCCTATCGAAACCAGTACGTTTCTCTGGAGCTGACGCGACAATTCGATGTGAGCTTTCAGGGCAAAATAGGGTTCAAGCTTCAGGACAAATATTATCAGGGTACGCCGGCCCTGGATCAATACGGATTTCTGCTGGGGGGCATGCGTAAAGATGTGCGCAAGGAATTTTATATCATGACCAGCAAGAGCCTTAGCACCGGCTGGGCTATTCCGCGAACCGTCACCCTGTTTTTCAATTATACCTTTCGCGACAACGCCTCCAACGATCCCTATTTCAAATACCAGGATCATGTGGGTCTGGTCGGCTTGTCGTTTGGGCTGTTGAATCCGAAATACGATTTCTAATCCTGATCCGGACCCGCCGGAACCGAATATCGGACACCGTAGAGGTGTCCGATTTTTTCAGGCCCTTTCGTCAAGATAATAATTCAAAAAGACATGTCTCTCTGGCGCACCGCCAGACTATAACGGAGGAACTGTGGTTGCATTCAGGCGACAACGGTGGGGATATTGCTGTGCCCTTTTAGCACTGCTCCTGGTCCGGAGCAGCGGCGCGCAATCCAATCAGATTCATGCAGACGTCACCGGGTATGTTAAGGATTCTGCCAGCGGCGAAGCCTTACCGTTTGCCAATATCATGCTCAAAGGGACAGCACGGGGCACCAACACCAACAGCGACGGCTACTTTGTCCTGGTGGACGTGGCGCTCGGCGCGCAGACGCTGATCATCCGCTATATCGGTTACAAAACCAAAGAGGTTGAAATCAAAGTGGCAGCCGCGGCAGCTCCGGCGTTTCGCATCGACCTGGAATCCACTCTCCTGCAGGTGGAGGGTGTTACCGTCACCGCCCAGTCGGAAATGCTGCAAGCCAACAAACAGGTCAGCCAAATGACCTTTTCACCGCGTCAGATCGCATCGCTGCCCAGCATCGGTGAAGTGGATATTTTCCGCGCCATGCAAATGCTGCCCGGCATCAGCGGGATCGGCGACGGCTCTTCCGGGCTCTATGTGCGTGGCGGCACGCCGGATCAGAATCTGACCCTGTTCGACGGCATGACCATTTATCATGTGGATCATTTCTTCGGCTTTTTCAGCGCCTTTAACGCAGATGCGGTTAAGGATATCCAAATCTATAAAGGCGGTTTTCCGGCTGAATACGGCGGCCGCTTGTCCAGCGTGGTCAATCTGACCGGCAAAACCGGCCATCAATCCAAAATGCGGTTCGGCTACGGCGTCAACCTTCTCAGCGGCAACGCCTATTTTGAAACTCCGCTCTCGCGTTGGGGATCGTTTATCATAGCCGGTCGGCGCTCCTACACCGATTTCATCCGCAGCCCGCTCTATGATCGCATCTATAAATTAATGACCGGCGACAGCAACGGCGGTGCGGTCGGCGGGCCGGTGCGCGGCGGAGATATGGGCGGCGGCCCCGGCGGCGGGCGGTTTGGCAACCAACAGGCCGCCGAATTTCAACCCAGTTTCTACTTTTACGATCTCAACAGCAAGCTGACGTTGACCCCCGGCAGCAGGGATATCATTTCACTCAGCCTCTATAGCGGCAAGGACAATCTGGACAAATCCCGGGACTATTCCAGTATGGGATTGAATTTCCGCGACAGCAACACCTCCGCTACCCTAAAAACCAACGATTTTACGCGCTGGGGCAACCTGGGATTGAGCGGCAAATGGTCCCGGCAGTGGCAGAACCGGTTTCATATGGATCTGCTGGCCGCCCGCTCGCGCTATTTTAGCGAATACGACCGCAGCTCCAGCCTGTCCGGCTCCACCATGGCGCCGCCGGCCTCCGGAGCGGGCAACGATCTGCGCCGTTCCTTCGCCAACGCTACCAAAGAGGATAACCATGTGACGGACATCAGCCTGAAATCCGACTTTGACTGGCAAGTCACGTCCGCCCACACGCTGGGATTCGGCGCCCAGGTTACCCATTTTGAAAATTCGTATGGGGCTTCACGCGACGATTCGGTGCAGATATTTTCCAGGAACAACTCTTCCCGGTTGCACGCGGTGTACGTGCAGGACAGCTGGAAATATAAATTTGCCCAATTCACCCTGGGCGTGCGTTCCTCCCGCTATGACAAAACCGGTCAATGGTACCAGGAACCGCGTACGGACTTTAGCCTGGCGCTGACGCCCAAATGGTCTGTCAAGGGGGCCTGGGGGCAGTACTATCAGTTCGTCAACCAAATTGCCAACGAAGATGTCACCCAGGGTGCCCGCGACTTTTGGCTGCTGGCGGACGAGGATTTCAATCCGGGTTTTGCTGAACATCAGATCCTGGGGCTTTCCTGGGAAAACGCCGACTGGCTGTTCAGCGTGGAAGGGTATCATAAAAACCTCCGCGATTTGATCGAATTCTCCCGCCGCTATGTCGTGCGCGGCGGTCGCGGGCCGGGCATGAGCGTCGACCATTTTTTCATTGGCAACGGTAAAGCCGACGGAGTGGAATTTCTCATTCAGAAAAAATTCGGCAGCCTCACCGGCTGGATCGGCTACACGCTCAGCAACGTCGATTACACCTTTCCCACCATCAACGGCGGCACCTCTTTTGCGGCAGACCATGATCAGCCCCATCGCATCAACCTGGTCGGCAAGTACACCCGCGGCGTCTATTCCTTTTCCGCCACCTGGGTGTTCGCCTCCGGAACCCCGTACACGGCGCCGGAAAGCCAGTACTTTATTCCGCTGCTGGACGGCCAGGTTAACAGCTATATCCATGTCAGCGACAAGAACGGCTACCGCTTGCCGGATTACCACCGCCTGGACCTGAGTCTTACCAGAAAATATGAATCTGATCACTGGGATACCAACGTCGGCATCAGTCTGTTCAATGTCTATAATCGAAAAAATGTCTGGTACCGCGACTATAATCTGGATACCACACCCATCACCATCACCAACGTGCTCTACCTGGGCTTTACCCCGACAATCTTTGTGCAGATGAATTTAAAGTGAGGCGGTCGATATGAAAACTCTCAGGTTTCTGTTTCTTGCGTTCATCCTTACCTTCGGGTGCCACACCGATTCGCCGTTGGCACCCAGCTCATCTCTGGTGGTGGTGCGGGGTTATCTCTATGCCGGCGAAGCGGTGCAGGACATACGACTCACCGGCACCCTGCCGCTGGGCAGCGACGAAACCGTCGCCCCTGCCATCAACACCGCGCAGGTTGCGTTATTCAAAGCCGGCAAGAAATACGATCTGGTGGCCAGCGCCGGCGACAGCGGCTACTACCATTATCCGGAAGCAGACCTGAGCGTGGAACCGGATGACGAATTCCAGATCCAGGTCCAGTATCAGGATCAGCTGATTACCGCCGCCACGGCAGTGCCGCCGGCTCCAGTGGACGTCTCTATTTCACGAACCACCCTGCAACTGCCCGATTTTGACACCATGTTTCAGATGCGCGAACAGGGCATATCCATGGACTCTCTCCGTGCCTTGACCTCCCTGTCCGTGAGCTGGCAGCAGGAGGCGAACGCGCTCTATTTTGTGGTGGTTAAAAACCTGGAAGACAACCCCGTTTCATCAGACATGATATTTCGCGGCGGGCCGCGGCCGTTCATCTCCCGACCTATGCCGGTCGGTTCTTATAACGTCAACGCCCAGATGGTAACGCATTATGGCCGGCACGAAGTAAAGGTGTACCGCGTCAATCAGGAGTACGCGGACCTGTATCAGTCGCGCAACCAGGATTCGAGGGATCTGAACGAGCCCTTGACCAACATCGAAAACGGGCTCGGCGTATTCAGCGCCTTCACCAGTCAAAGCGTTTATTTTACTCTGGAACAATAACCCACTTTTTCACAAGGATGCAGATGAAACGAATTTTAATGATATTTTCATTTTTGATGGTTCTCGTTTTGAGCTGCGGTCAGGAAGAACTGAACAGCTCCCGCCCCACCAGCCGGATTACCATAGACGGTTCCGGCAGCGAATGGGAAGATGCGTTAATCTACCTGCCGGAAGAAAATCTGGCCTTTGCCCTGTGCAATGATGATTCGTTTTTGTATATGTGTATGGTCACCTCCGATCGCAACCTGCAGATGCGGATCATGGGTGGCGGGTTGACGGTATGGTTCGACGGCAAGGGCGGCAAATCAAAATCCGTCGGCGTTCGCTATCCGGTGAGCGGCCCCGGCCGGCGGGATCGGGGCGACAGGCCGCCGCTGCAAGATCTGTCGAAAGAGCGGCAGGAAGAATTTCGTCAGGAGCGAATGTCTATGGCCGCATCCGACCTGGAGATCCTCGGCAGGGATGACAGCGTGCTGGAACGCCTGCCGGTGGAGAACAATGAAAATATTTCCGCCTGCTTTCGTATGGAAAACGAAAATTTCGTTTATGAGCTGGCCATGCCGATCCGCAATGCCGGCGCAAAATATGCCCTCGCCATCTCGCCTGACAACAAGATCGGCGTCGGCTTTGAAATTACAGCGGCCAAAATGAGGGGCGACCGTCGGCCCGAAGGCGGCGATTTTGGCGGCGGGCATCCGCAGGGCGGCATGGAAGGCAGACCAGGTGGCGGCGGCTCACGCGGTGGACGCATGGGCGGAGGACGTATGGGCGGCGGCAGACCGGGCGGCGGCGAGGGCGGTATGTTCTCCTCAAACCCCATCAAGGTTTGGCTAAAGGTCAATATGGCTGAATAGGAAGGTACGCTCGCAACCACGCAAAAGCAAAAGAATGGCAACTGCCGCCGTGTCATGGCGGGCGGAGGGATCTATCGCCCCCCAGTCATTGCGAGCGGAGGCACGGCAGTTGTGGAAGACTCTGCTCTTGAATGCAGCGCAGCAATCTCCTGCCATGGTTCCA
>CAZISM010000134.1:0-14039 GCA_964541895.1 uncultured Cytophagia bacterium | reverse complement strand
CGCGATGATGCTATAATCCAGAATGGTCACAACTACCTCCCTAGTTTTCCAGCAAAGAGGATTCTCTTGCCGCTCGCTCTTTGTTCATTGGTATGCGAATGGTTTTAATTTCAGCAGGTCGCCGCCAAGATGGCGGATCCCGCATAGCCGTTCAGTTGGACGCTACGTAAAACGACAGTACCTCCAGCTTTATCCGGTTTAGCAGCCACTGCAGGGACGGTATTCGCCTCGAACCTCAGAATCGCCTAATCGGATCGATATGGGCAGAGCCGATCATGTACTACTACCCGCTCTATGCTCTGCCCTATCGACCCGGCTCATCAGAGAATCGAGATGAAAGCTGCTGCAACACGATTATTTAGCTGTCGGCAGGCATTCCGGTATGGCCGGCGCCGTGAACCACGACGCAAGAAATTGCGGCAGCGGTTGCGGATATACGGCTCGTTTGACATTCATCCACGTACGCTGGTCGCCTACGGCATAGTATAAATAGGTTCTTTTGTCGTATTCGATCAGGTCCGGATCCGAAGCATTGATGCCATCCTGTAATCCGTGTGGCTGTAAAACCGGGTTGGCAGCGCTCAACTCCCACTGCACCAGATCCCGAGACCTGGCGATATAGGTCTCAAAATACCATCTGGGAGTGCGATGCTCCAGATAGAGTAAATAATAATATCCATCGACAAAGCGAATGGCCGGACAGGCGGCATAGCGTCCGGCGCCAAAAACAGTGTCCGGCACCTTGTGCCAGGTTTTCAGATCCTTTGAAACGGCGAATTTAATAGTAAACGGAGCATAGGTTTTATCGTCGGATTCATAGGCCATGACAAAACCGTCTTTACCTTTACAAACGGAAGAGTTGAAGAGTCCTTCCTTCTCGCCTTTAATGACCACGGATTGCCGCCAATGCTGCAGATCGGCGGAGGTAAACAGTGTGACATCCTGCCAGCCGTTTTTCTCCCAGCGTGAGGAAAAAATATAAGCAGTGTCTTTATGCACGAACATGGATGCCAGGCTGTAACCCTGCCCGCAACGCCCCAGTTCCTGTTTCGTTTCTGCATCCTGCAGGACGATGTAGTGGTCGGCCCCCTGGCCGCCGGAGGAGGGGCGAACACATATCATGTGACATAAGCGGCCGTGCCAGATGAACGGGGAGACTTCACACACATCGCGTAGCACGAGTTCGTTTTTAGTCTCCTGCTCCGCGAGCAGGGGCGTCGGCGGCAGCAGATTCTGGAAAATATCCACCGGCCAATGGCCGAGCCGCAACATGCCGGCGGGCAGCTCCTGCTGGAACTGTATATAGGCCTTGACATCGCCTTGACAAGTGTAGCGAATTTCAGTAACGGTCTCTTTTTTGACCTTGACGCCAAACACCTTGTAGCCCATCAGCGTGCAGTCGTCCAGATCCACCCAAAGCAGTTTACCTTCCTGCACGCTCTGAATGATACCGTCGGTCGGTGTGCCCTGAGGTTGCGAAAAGTTGAGACAGATCAATGTACAGCGTGACAGCCGACAATGGGAATAGGTATGAAAGCCGTAATTGCTGCTCTTGAACGCGCATTGCGGGCCCACCATCACGCACTCTTCAAAAAGAGCGTCGACCTCTTCCGGCATGGTCTTGTTTTCCACCCGCACATAAGCGCCGGCGGTATCGCCCCACCAATCCAGCGCCCAGCAGTGGCAGCGGCGGAAGGTGATCGGTTCCTCCGGTCGGGACAGGCACGAGGCCACGCCCACGCCAAAGGCGCGGCCGATGGAAATGCAGTCTTCCACCACCACCGAAAAGGGCTTAACCTGATCCGTCAAATCGAAAAAAAGGCCGCCGTCACCGCCGCTCACATAGAGATGGCGCAGATGCCAGCGATCCCAGCCGATGGCGGAAAAGGTTTCTTCCTGATGTTCCTTGGACCAACCCTTGGAATAGGAGCGAACGGGTCCCCACCAGTCATAGCTTTTAAAGCCGCGCTGTTGCGGATCGCCGCAATCGATGATGACATAGCCTTTGCTCCCCGAACCGAACGTGCCGTCAAAATCGCCCAGGAGCCGATTGTACGCGTTGCGGGCGCCGCGATGAGCCGGAAACAGATTGGCTTCGAAATAGGTATCCGGCCTAATGAGGATGTGATGGCCGCCATTGGAATCCGGCACGGCCGCAAGCGCCGCCTGAATGGTATGAAATGCATGCGCCCAGGAAGAGCCGTCCGAGTTGTCGCCCAGTTTGGACACATAAATGGGCGCAGGCGATGCGGCGGCCTGAACACTCCAACAAACAATAATAATCAGTACGATGTAGAGCCGGTTCATAAAGGCGGGTCTCCTCAACGCTTCTGTTCCTTGACAAAATCGCGATACTTTTCTTCCCGCTTAAAGTGTACGGGGCCTTATTTTACAATTCCGGGGTATTGATAGTCGTTTTTCCCAGCAGCAGAACGACACACACGCGGTGTTAGTCGCTCACTTTGACCCGCCAGAGGCTGGCGGAGATGATCAATGACAACACTGAGGCCCCGCACCAGAAAATAATAACCTGACTGAAATCGTAATGGCGGACGCCCTCGATGAGAGTCATGTGGCGCTCAATAAGATAGCCGCTGACTCTTTCCTGCAACGCCGCTCCCAGGTAACTGAAAACGCCGACAAATCCCATGGCAGCGCCGGCAATCCGTTTGGGAGCGATATCCACGGCAAAGAGCCCGCCCAGGGAGGCCATCAGGCCGCTGAGGGTGAATCCATACACCGCAAAGGCGATGGTGAGCAGAATCGTATGATGGCTGGGCATGTAGAAAATGGCCAGCAAGGCCAGCACTTCAAAGACGCCGTAGAGCACATTGACCGGCGGCCGGCGGGCGTTAAACATTTTGTCCGATACAAAGCCAAAGACAATACAACCAAAAATGCCGGCCACAGTGTTGACCCCCATAATGCTGCCGGCTTCCACCAGGCTGTAGCCCTTGGCTTCCTGCAGATAGAGCACACCCCAGCTGTTGATGGCATAGCGGGAGACATACATGCCGGCGCTGGCCAAGCCGCAGGCCCAGATGGCCGGCATTTTGATAATACTTAATTGCAGCCGGGTCACCGACTGTCGGTCGTGCGCCGCAGCGGCGGCGGCGTTGACAAAATCGTTGCGCCAGACGGCGACTGCCGGCAGGCCAAGCGTCTGCGGCCGATCTTGCAGCGTTTTGAACAGCACAAAGGTGACCACGATACACACCAGCCCCGGAACGATAAAACCGGCGGGCCAGGAAAAGGTGCTTACCAGTGCGGCAACCAGGACAAAGGTCAAGGTTTCTCCGATGGAATGGGACGCGTTCCAGATGCCGTAAAAGCGACCCCGTTCGTGATTGCTGAACCAGTTTGACAGAGAGACAATGCTGGCCGGAGCGCCAAAGCCCTGAAACCAGCCGTTCAATCCCCATAAAACCGCCCAGGCCCACAGATAGGGCGAAAATCCCATGACAATATTAATGAGTGCGGAAATCAGCAGTCCGACAGGCAGGAACCGCTTGATGTTGCTGTGGTCGGCGAGAAAACCGTTGATGAGTTTACCCAGGGCATAGCCATAGAAAATGGTTGAGCCGATCACGCCCAATTCATCGGGCGTAAATATATTGCCGTCGATCAACGGTTTTTTGACAATGGACAGCCCCAATCGACAGGTATAATAGAACGCATACCCCAGCGTGATCGACAGCATCACCGAGACGCGTTTCTTTTTGTACAACGCATCGATCTGCTTTTGATCCTGCAGCAGCGGCTGGTCCTGGCCGCGGGCGAAAAAACGAAACACCGTACCTCCGATCTGTTGGGTTATCGGCAAACTGAATCGTTGCGGGATGTGGTGACGCTACGGGCTAGAGCCGGAACATGGCCAGCACCGGGTAATGGTCGCTCGGATATCGCCCGTTGACGTTATCGCGGATGATGGTGATTTCTTTCGGTGTGAACTCGCCGGTGTACAGAATCCAGTCGATCCGGTCCTGATTGAGAACGCCTTTAAAGCTGTGCCCGGTGCCCATATCCGTCTGCGGCATGTTCAACGTTTCATAGGCATCGGCAAAATAGCGCAGGGATCGATCCTGCCCGGTGGCTGTTTTGCCGCAGAAGCGGGCGTGCGTGGGCGATGTCGGCGCCAAATTAAAATCGCCGACCAAGAGAGTGGGTTGATCGCCGGCCAGTTCCCGCCATTTCTTCATAATCAGGTCGGTGGTTTGCGCCACGTAGGGCTCGTTCCAATGGAAATGGGTGTTCATAACCACAAACGTCCTGGCGCCTTGCCGGGTGCGGAACAGGCCCCAGGTGACAATGCGCGGCAGATTGTTGCCCCAGGTGGCACTGCCCGGCACGTCAGGAGTGTCGCTGTGCCAGAAGGTGCCATCCTGCAGCAATTCGTATTTGCTTTGGTCATAAAAAATCCGGCATGACTCGCCGTCCATGCTTTCGTGTGGCCGGCTCGGCATCGGCGTATCATGATACCGGCCTTTGCCGAACACACCCCATTGCGGAAAGTGTTCGTGAATGTCCTTGATCTGCATGGGCATGGCTTCCTGCGTGCAGAGGAGGTCGGGCTTGTAGGTTCGCAGGCACTCGAGCAGAATGGGTTTACGAAGCTCCCAACGGTTTTCACCGTCGTTGGCCGTCCCATAGCGAATATTGAAGGTCATAATGTTGATGGTTTGAGGGGGTGTATGTCTGATCAGATGACAACCGGCGAAACAACCGACGAAAACCAATAAAAGAAAAATGCGTTTCATGAGTCTTCCTTTACCTGGCAGGTGAACCGGATTGCAGAACGTTTACCAGTCGATCCGGATAATTGGTGATGATGCCGTCGATCCGCAGATCGATCAACTGTTTCATTGTGGCTTCGTCGTTAACGGTCCAGGCATGGATCTTTTTGCCCGCCGCGCGCGCCTTTTTGACGAATTCGGCATTCACCACCGTATATTTGCTGCTCAAAATCGGCCAGGCGCCGCTGAACACGTCCACGGTGTTTTTTTCATTGAAAATGAATCCCACCGGAATGTCCGGAGCCAGGCGCAGCACCTCTTCCACGGTTGCTTTGTCGAACGAGGTGATCATGACCTCTTTGCTGAAACCTTCTGCGCGCACGATATCCACCACCTTTTGCGCAATGTCCGGCTCGGACCGGGAGATCTTGATTTCGATGTTCAATTTCATCTTGCCTTTGACCAGATGAATCACTTCGGTCAGGGTCGGTATGGGCTCTCCTTTGAACTCTGGTGAAAACCAGGAGCCGGCATCCAGCGTTTTGAGCTCGGCGAGTGTATAGTCCCAGACCGCCGCGCGAACGCCGGTGGTGCGGCGCAACGAATCGTCGTGCATCAGAACCACCTGGCCGTCTTTGCTGAGGTGGACGTCCAGTTCCGAATAGTCTGATTTCATTTCAATGGCTTTTGTAAAGGCGGCCAGGGTGTTTTCCGGCGCCCAACCGGAGGCGCCGCGATGTGCGGAAATCAGGAATTTGGATTTCTCGGTCTGTTGCCCGCAACCAGCGAATAAAACTGACAGCAGGATTCCGGCCAATAGAAGGATGCTAACGACTCTCTTGCTCATCATCATAACGGCTCCTCTCTCTAAATGGTAAAACGACGCAGCAGATTCGGCACCAGATCCGGTCCGGCATCCGGTGCCTGGTAACACTCAAAGCCGATCGTGCCATCGTAGCCGGCGTGTTGCAGCATCACCATCAGGGCATCGTACGGCAGAATCCCGGATCCCGGCTCGGTTCGGTGCGGCAAATCGGCGAAATGGAAATAACCTATCAGGGCTAGATGTTCCTCGATATCCGGCAAAACATCGATGCCCATCATGGCCATGTGATACACATCATAGAGCAATTTCAGGCGCGGGTGATTGACCGCCTGAATAACCGCAAAACCGTCGCCGGAGGTCTGCAAAAAATAATCCGGATGATCCCTGTCGTTGAGCGGTTCCAGCACCAGGTCGATGCCCGTCTCATCCGCAATCTGCACGGCTTTTTGGCAGGCGGTCACGACCCGATCAAAACTACTGTTTTGCGACTGCCGCGGATTCCATTTGGCGCGGCCGTCGGCCAGGAGCGGCTGCGTCAGCAGCATGATGCGCGGGCAGTTCATCTGCTGCGCAAACCGGGCGGACTGCAGAATTTCGGCGAGAAACAGCTCCAGATCGGCAGGATCGATCATGCCGAATCGGCGATTGCCGCTGAAATTGCTGATCTGCAATCCGGAGTGGTGCATGGCCTGTTCCGTCAAGTGGGCGCTTTTATCCCGCCACTCCCAGAATTCAATATGCTCCACCCCATCCGCCCGGGCGCATTCCAGTCTCTCGTCAAACGGCATTTCGGTATAAAAAGTCTCAAGACAAAATGAGAGCTTCATCGGGATCTCTTTGCTTTATAGAAAAGTATCTCTGATCCAGGTGCGTCGCCGATGGTGCATCGCAGCCGGGGGCCGGCCAGAGATTCGCTTGCGCCGCTGGTTTCGTAATGGATCTCCAAATCGTCTTTATTCGTTACGCCGCGCAAACGGATGGCGTTTTCGGCCGCGCTGCGGGATCGCCGGAACAGCACCACGATGCCGGCCGCCAAATCGTCGCGATGAAACTGGTATCCGTACCAGGTGGTATCAGAGGCCGAATGGCCGAACAGGGGATAGAAATCTCCCAGCAGATACGGCCTGATTTTGCGGTACAGGGCGAGGGTGCGTTTGACATCCGCTTCAGTTTCAGGAAACGCCGTATCCAGCCTGCCGTATCTGGGATCCAGAGGCACGATGGAAAAATAAAAACCGGAGCGGCCCTTGTTGTTGGCGATTTTCAGCAAAAGCTCATTGTCGCCGGCCTGCAAAGGCAGCGAGACAGAGTCCTGGCCGGCTGCCACGGGATGATCGGCATCGCTGAGGAAGCAGGATCGCCCGTTCAGCCACAGGTGCGCGGCATCATCACTGCCCAGGTACGCCTGCATCTGCTGCGGCTGCGCGGATTGTATCTTGCGGTACAGATAAACAGCGGCTGAATCCTTTGCTGGAAAGTGAATGATCTCGCCGTTGCGCCATTGCGGACGCGCCTGCCAGGCCAGCGAGTCACCTTCATAGCGCGCATTCAGGTCTATGCCCAGTTCAGGCGGAAAGAGCTGCTGTAACGCTCTTGTGCCTGCCCGGCAGAACGGACCGATGGAATACCATGGGCCGAGAGTAATACCGTGACGGTGCAGATAGTCTGTTTCTTCGCGATCCCGGATCCCCATAAAATAATCAGCGCTATGACCGATGATAATATTTCCGGCGGTCATGCCGCTGCGGAACTTGTAGGACGGTTCATATCCGAACACCGCCGTGCCATGCATGGGCAGCCATCTGTACAGGCCGCCGTTCTGCAGCTGTTCCGCATCGGGATTGGGGCCAAAACACTGCATATCGCTGTGCCACAGCGGCAGCCCCCGTTTATAGGTCTCGATATCCAGACGTCGTCCGCCGGAGGCGCAGACATCGATGATCATGCCGGGATGGCGACGCATCAGCTCATCCATCATGGCATAGAGGCCTTCGATGTAGCGAATCTCGGTCATGCCCTGGCGTTCCGGCGCATCCTGGTGGCGCCAGAAAGCGAGCGGCTCGATGTTGAAATCCCAGCGCAGCCATTTCAGGCCTGCGGCCGCGATCTGTGCGTCGATATGATCCGTCAGCCACACGCGGGCCGTCGAATCCTGCAGTTTGTACATCCGGTGTTTGGAGTCCGGCAAGCTCATCAGCCATTCCGGATGCAGGCGATCGATTTCCGTGCCCGGGGCGACGCGCTCCGGTTCGAACCAGAGCAGGTAATCCAGACCGGCCGCTTTGGCCGCATCGCCGATGGGTTTCAATCCACGCGGGTATTTGACCGGATCCGGCTGCCAGGTCCCTGTGCCATCGGGAAAGCCGCCAGGATACCAATGCTGGGGATCCATGTCAGACCAAAAGACTTCAAATCCTCTTTCAGCCAAAACGGGAATGGTACGCAGGTGAGGA
The DNA here is from genome assembly GCA_964541895.1 of uncultured Cytophagia bacterium. Lineage (GTDB taxonomy): Bacteria > Zhuqueibacterota > Zhuqueibacteria > Residuimicrobiales > Residuimicrobiaceae > CAZISM01. Next base: position 6,027 of record CAZISM010000134.1, on the reverse strand, counting down.
CCTTCGTATGAGCCGTCGGGATCAACAACGTCGATGCTGCCGCAAATGGGGGAATAAACCGGTTTACCATTTCGGTGTGGAATATAATGCTTTAAAATGAATTGTCGAAACAAATTATTTCCGCGCAGATCATCCTGGCCCTGCCAGAACAGCAGCACCATTCGCGGTGTGCGGATACTTTCACCCGGCTGCAGACTGAGGTGGGTTTTGGCCAGGCCGGCGCGCACGCGCACACTGTGGTCGGTTTGGCCGGCAAAAGAGGCTTGCCACTGCCCGGTCCAGCCCAATGCGACGATCACCCCCTGTTTCTGCCATTGCAAGTTAAAAAACGGCATTTCGCCATCGGAGGAGCGGCCGCCGTGGGGTTCCAGGACGATGGATCCGCCTGTTGTCAGAGTGTCCACCATCGGCCGAAAGCTTTCGGCGGAATTGTATTCACCCTTGCTATGGTGCAGGAGAAAATGGCCAGCGAGCGCTTCTTTCCAGGTTACATCCATAGCCTGGATGGATTCCAGAATCGGAGTCGGCCTGCTGCCGCGATTGCTGAATTCGGCGATCCAATCGAGCGCGGGAAAATCGTGATAAACAATGAAAGAGCATGAAACCGTCAGCGGTCCGGACGGCTCTTCCATTCGCAGGGTCCATGCGGTTCGACGTTTGTCGAGCGCGCGATAGGATATGGACCGTTTCCAGTTTTTCATCGCTTCGGTCGATGTCACGCCATCATACAAAAATGAAAAAGGAACTCCTTGCCGGCCAGAGACCACAGTGGACTTGAACCACGCGTTAAACGCTTCGCGTTCGGCAGGGGTCGGTGATACGGCAAAAAGAAATGACCAGGCTGAAAGCAGAAACAGCAGACCACCCAGAAAATTTATCCGCTTCATACGTCCCCCATGAGGTTAGAGCACGCCCATGCGCGTCAGCGCTTGCTCGAGGCTTGCGGCATCGGTAAAGAGCACGGTTTTCATGCCCACCGCAGCTGCGCCGGCTATATTTTTTTCCAGGTTATCGATGAACAGGGCCTGCCCGGCCGGCACATTCATCTCTTGCAAGGCAGCATGAAAGATCCGTTCATCCGGTTTGACGATACCAAGGTGTGACGACACAATCACTTTATCAAACAGGCCTTGATAGCCATAGCGAAGTTGCCGGGCCTGGGCCATCTCCCGTGAATCATCGGTGATGATTGCCAGGCGGTAACCGCGCTGCCGCAGGCGATCGACCAGGCGCCTGGTGCCGGGAACCTCCTGGTAGAACGGCTCCAGATCCCAATCCTCCGGTTGTGCTGCAATCCCGCACTCTTGCAAAAGGATTTGCCAGAACTGCGGATCGCTGTAAAGGCCCAGATCGGCCTGTTGGCGGTATTTTTTGCGCAAGGCCAACAGCTGATCACGGGGAATAGCGTATTTTTTATTCAGGATGTCAAATTTGGGGCCGATGCAGTCCACAATCAAAACATCACCCACATCAAAAAAAATGACTTTAACCTCTGCACGATCGGGCATGGTGGCACTCTATCCTTCCGGCTTGATACATACTGCGGGCTGTTATACAGAATCATTATTCAAACAGCCAGGTTTTGCGTCGCCTGGCCGGCATGGGGATCGCTTCAGCCTCTCCGCGCATCGGCGGATAATCCGGCACCGGGATTTCCGGCACCAGTTCCTGGATATCAACCGCTCTTTTCAGCGCCATCGACCGGTTGGCGGCGATGCCGCAGAGAATGGAATAGGCGCCGGCGCGCTGGTCGGCTGCTCTGCCATATGTGTCTTTACCGGCGTCGGGCACAAAAATATCCTGCAGCATCAGCGGATCCGCGCCGCCGTGTCCGCCCTCCGCATCCCAGATCGCCACATCATAGGCCGGCTCAAAGAGCGGATAGATCTTGATCCAGGTTCCTTCCGGCTTGAGCGCACCCGGATTCGCTCCTTCGCCGCTGACATACACCTGTTCCTCACATTTGTGTTCGAGCCGGCCTTTGCTGCCGTTAAAGACGACCAGGTAGCCTTCCCACGAGGTGAACGCGTTCAGAGAGTAACTGAGCTGCGCGCCGTTTTTATAACGCACCGTGGCGACGATGCTGTCCTCGATTTCAATGTCCGGCCTGAACACGCAGCGATCACGAATATAGCCGTCATATTTTTCATTTTGCAGATAATAGGCGTTCAATCCCTTCAGGTTTCTCAGATCGAGATGAAACGCGCATCGATGGGCCTCAGGGCAATCCAGGCAGCGGCCGGCCCGCTGCGCCAGGCCGAATCGGTCTGCCATCGCCGGCGTATAAAACCGTCGATGTCCCATAGCGGATACCGATTCCGGAACCGTGGCCAGCCACCAGTTCACCAGATCAAAGTGGTGCGTCGCTTTATGCACCATCAGGCCGCCCGACTGGCTTTTATAGCTGTGCCAGCGGCGAAAATAGTCCGCACCATGAAACGTATCCAGCATCCAGTGAAAATCGACAGAGAGCACCTGACCGATCACGCCGGACATGAGCAGATCCTTTACCTGAGTGCGCGGCGGCGAATAGCGATAGTTAAAGGTCACGCGACACTGCCGGCCGGTGCGTTCGCGGGTTTCGAGAATGCGCCGGCATTTGCTTTCATCGGTGGTCATGGGTTTTTCCGTGATGACATGACATCCGGCTTCCATGGCCCGGCAGATATAGTCGTCGTGCAAACAGTCCACCGTGGTGACGATGACAAAATCCGGTTTGGTTTCGGCCAGCATGCGGTCAAACTGGTCGGCATCATACGCCGCAACCTCCATGCCCTGCTGCTGCAGCCAGCGCTGACGATCTGCCAGCCGGCCCGGATTGGAATCGCACAATCCCACCAGATCGCCATGATCCCGGTACTCCAGCGCCAGCGCCCGGGAGTACATTTCCGACCTGGCGCCCAGTCCAACCTGCACGTATCGAGTTTGTCTGTTCATATAGATTTTCCTTATTCAGATGAAGCAAACGGGGCACCGGCGCATCACCCAGCCCGTCTGCCGCTCAACCACCGATGGAAACGATCAAGAACATCAGCCCGATGATGACAAACACCATCACCACGGCCAGCAAAAATCCCAGCCAGTCCTCCCGGTTCCACCTGTAAATTTCCCAGGCCGATTGCGGAAACAGCTTGAGGTGATCGAAACGGTCGGGTTGCTCATAGGAGAACGCCAGTTCCCGGGCATCGATCTCGGGATTGATATGGACCTTGGTCTTCATCTTTACAAAGAAACGGTCCAAATGCTCCTTGATTTCAGGCTTGCTGAATAAAGCCACCAGCAGCAGAACGAGAAAAGGGAACACGGTGCGAATCAGCACGCGCAGCGTTTCATTAAAGGCATAGGGTTGTTGCGACAGATCGGCCAGCCAGCGGTCGATCACAATCAGTTCCCAATTCAGGGCGCCGGAGCCGAGTTTGGCGCCGTCGGCGTGTACTTTAATCCCCTGGGTCCAAAAGATGGATCGTTTCGGCAGGATATCGGTTTTGGTGAATTTTTCGCCGATGGCCAGGGGCGCCGGTTTCGCCTGTTGCCCTTGCAGGGCAGGCGCAAGGTTTTGCCACTGTTCAATTTCAAGGTTCCGATTCTGCACATCCATTTCATGTGCCACGAAGGTGCGCTGCAGCGGCGGGGGATTGGTCATCTTGAGCAGATAAGGGTCTGTACGCAAATCAGGAGCCACGAGCGGCACCAGGATTGGCGAAAGGCTGAACAAAATCATGGTCGACCAGATGGACGCCCAGGCGCCGATGCGATTCGCTTTGCGCCATTTTATGCCCAGCCAGAAGCTGGCGGCGAGAACGATGTTAAATTCCCAGACGAATTTGAGCATCTGCAGTATGCTGTCAAATTGTGTAGCGATAAAGCCGCCACCCAGCAGCACCACCACGCCGGTGACGCGACCCACCAGGATGTCGTGCGATTCTTTATAGCCCGAAAAAAACGGCCGGTAGAGATTATGCAGGATCAGGCTGGATGCGGTGATCATCAGACAGGTGGCCGTGGACATTAACGCGGCCATGAGGCAAGCGATCATCAACCCCACCAGACCCATTTTAAGCGAACCGATCAGATCCACCGTGGCATAACCCCACAACAGGTCGGAATTGCTGATCGTGTCACGATAGATAACCACGGCCGCCAAACCAAAAACACCCCAAAAGATGGTGCAGATGCGCTTCATGAAATTGCCGCTGGTAAAGCCGAACCGGGCCGTGTATTCATCTTTGGCCGAACCGGTAGCCACCAGCATGTTGGGCGCGACGACGACGTTGATGGCCGACATGAGCGCGATCGCGGCGATATAATACCAGGTAAAATCAATGGAGGCCGGTGATCCGAAAATATCAAAAAAGGATTCCGGCAGCTGCACGTGAATGGTTTTCATCGCATCCAGTACGCCGGCACCGCCATACATGGTGTTGATTTTGGCAAATGCAAACGGCAGCATCATAAACGAGAGCACGATAATGAGCATGCCCTGCAGCAGGTCGGTGAGAAACGCGGCTTCCAGCCCGCCGGAAACGGCATAGAGCATCACCACAATGCAGACGATCCAGATGAGCATGCCTTCGCTCATGTGGGAAAAAAATTTTTGCGGCTTGAGCAGGCGCAGGTCGTTCAATTGCTGCCTTTCCTGTGCGGACAGCGCGGCATAGTCGGCTTTTTCAAGCCGTTCCAGGGTCAACGCCTGTTCGTACTCGGCCCTTTCGGCCGGCGTGAACTGCTCTACGGTTTTGGGAAGCGTGGCGACAATGGTCTTGGTCATGGCGCTGAATCCGATGGCGATGTTCGCCATCATGCAGATGCAGCCGATAATGGCATACACGGCGGCCATGCGCTGCGAGCGATAGCGCTCTTCGAAAAAATCGCCCATGGTCAAGAGTCTGAGTCTTCGGAACCAGGGTGAGGTGATCCAGTACATGGGCGTGGAGAACAGCATCACCATGGCACTCCAGATGCCGCTGGCGCCGTTATGAAACGTGGTGGTGGTAACGCCCACCACATTCTCGGTGGACGTGGCCTGTCCGAAAGCGGCAAAGGTCTGCACCAGCTTGCCAAAGCGGCGACCGCCGAGAAAGTAATCTTCCTTATTCCTGATGCGACGCATGGAGTAAAATCCGATGGCGATGATGGCGATAAAATAGAGCAGAATCATCAGCACATCCAGATAGGTCATTCCGTACATAGCCGCTCCCTTCCAAAATGGGTAACATGCACCACAGCTTATTGCCTGGCCAGCCAGTCAAAAACCACCGGATCGTAGCAGGAGTCGATCTGCAGCCCGTCCACGCCCCATTGCAGCATTTTCCGCACATCCGCTTCGCCCTGGGCCTGCGGATCGCCGGTTTTATAATGGTCCCGGTTTATGCTGGCGATGACTTTGAGTCCCATGTCATGGAATGCGGGAATGTCCGATTCCACCCAATCCCGCGGTGAATTGAACATATAATTGTATTTGCTGACATCGGGCAGGAACGGCTTGAGCAACTGGCCGCGGAGCGCGCTGACGCGCCAGGAGATGCGCGCCCGGCCCAGGAACCAGGCAGCCACTTTTTCCTGATTGAACACGGGCATGCGGTTGATCAGGATCAGTGTGTTTTCCAGCAAATTATGGCGGATCAGAGCGCGGTCAATCTCCAGCGTAAAGGCTTCCAGCCAGCGATCGTCCACCCCTTTGATGTCCACCATGAGATTAATGCGTCCCGCACAGCGGCTGCAATATTCATCAAAGGTGGGAATGGGCTCCTTGCTGCGGATGAGAACGATCTTTTTTATCTCCTCGAGCGTATAGTCGGAGACGCTGCCATCAACGCCGGTTTCGCTTTTCAAGCTGTTCAGGTGAAAACAGACCACGCGTCCGTCTTTGGTGCAGCGGGCATCCACCTCCACATGCGTGTAGCCGCGTCGAATGGCTTCTTCCAGGGCCTTGATGCTGTTTTCAGAGTGCTCGGCATCCACGACCCCGCCGCGGTGCGCAATCAGCATCAGCTCTTTTTTCTTAGTGCTCGCATCACGCGTGCAGGC
>CAZISM010000133.1:0-14149 GCA_964541895.1 uncultured Cytophagia bacterium | reverse complement strand
TCCGCCACTCACGATATTGCGGCGGACGGTTTTTATATGCTGGCCCTGGATAAAACACAACAGGCCTTTTTTGTCGGCATTCGTTCCACGTTCTACCGGCTGGCGATGATTTTCGGATCCGGATTGCTGGTGGTTCTGGCCGGCCGGCTGGAATCCCATATGGCCATCGCCCGGACCTGGAGCGTGGCTTTCGGCATCAGCGCCGTGCTCTTTCTGATTATCTATGCCTATCACCGTTTTGCGCTGCCGCGTCCGCAGGCCGACCACGCCGGCCGCAAGGCCGGCGAACGCCTGCCGTTTGTGCAGATATTCCGCACCTATTTCCAGCAGCCGCGAATCGTGGCCGTCATCTTTTTCATACTCGTTTATCGACTGGGCGAAGCGGTGTTGATCAAAATGGCCGCCCCTTTTCTTCTCGACGACCCGCAGAACGGCGGCCTGGGATTACCCACCGCTACGGTTGGATTTATTTATGGCACCATCGCTGTCCTCGGTCTGACGTTGGGCGGCATTCTCGGCGGCTGGGTGATTGCCAGACTGGGATTGCGCAAATGCATCTGGCCGATGGCTCTTCTTCTTAACTTGCCGAATGCCGTCTATATCTACCTGGCCTGGGCCAAGCCATCCATTATGGTCATCGGTACGCTGGTGGCCTTTGAACAGTTTGCCTACGGTTTTGGCTTTACCGCACTCATGGTGTTCATGATGTATGTGGCCAGGGGTGAATACAAAACATCCCATTTTGCCATATCCACCGGCTTTATGGCGCTGGGCATGATGCTGCCCGGCATGGTGAGCGGCTACCTGCAGTCCGCCCTGGGTTATCTCAACTTTTTTATTCTGGTGATCTGCCTGACGGTGCCTTCTCTGGCCGTCATATTTTTTATCCCCTTGCAGGATCAAGACGATAAGGATCCTGCCGCCGCTTCCCACTGAGTGGAGGGTTGATAGATGCGTCGCTGTATGATGTTGGCTATGCTTTTTCTGTGCACCGCCCTGACGCACGCCAGGGTCAGGCCGGGCGTGGATGTTTTGCTCTCCGAATCGGTTGATCTGATCAAGGGTAAACGAGTCGGACTGATCACTAACCCCACCGGCATGACCTCAACTGGCCAGACCACGGTGGATGCCCTGTTTGCCTGTAAAGGGTGCTCCCTGACCGCTCTCTTTGGGCCGGAACATGGTGTGCGCGGCGACGTGGAAGGGGGCAAGTCGGTTGAAGGATTTGTCGACAAAAAAACCGGCGTCCCGGTCTTTAGTCTGTACGGTAAAACCAAAAAACCCACCCAGGAGATGCTGGCCGATGTGGATGTGCTGGTCTATGACATTCAGGATATCGGATCGCGCGCCTATACCTATATCTATACCATGGCTCTGGGTATGGAAGCGGCCAAAGAGAAGAATATCCCCTTTCTGGTGCTGGACCGACCCAACCCGCTCGGCGGCCAACGCATAGAAGGTCCGGTTTTGGATGAAAAATTCAAATCCTTCATCGGCCTCTATCCCATCCCCTATATTTACGGCATGACCGTCGGCGAACTGGCGAGGTTGTTCAACGAAGAGTTCGGCATTCATTGTCGCCTTCAGGTCGTACCGATGCAGGGCTGGCACAGGGATATGACGTTTTCAGATACCGGTCTGATGTGGATCCCCACCTCACCGCATATTCCGCACGCGCTTTCGCCTTTTTACTGCGCCGCCGTGGGCTGCATCGGTGAACTGCATACCCTGAATGAGGGGGTCGGCTGGCCGACGCCGTTTGAAGTGATCGGGGCGCCCTGGATCGATGCCGAGGCCCTGGCGGAGGAGTTGAATCAGCGTCAGCTTGCCGGGGTGTTCTTCAGGCCGTTGCATTACCGGCCCTTTTATTTTGCTTTCAAGGAGCAGGCGTTGCAGGGTGTGCAAATCCATATTTTGGATCTAGCCCTCTTTCAGCCTATGTGCGTGCAACTGGTGATTCTGCAAGTCGTTCACAAGCTGTTCCCGCAGCAGGATCTGTTTGGCAGCGAGCGCGTGGCCAGTTTTGACAAGGCCATGGGCACCGACCAGGTGCGGCGGCAGATCCTGGCCGGCAGAACAGCCGATCAGATCATGGCCGGATGGAAAGATGATCTGGAGGCTTTTAAAGCCACGCGAACAAAGTATCTGCTCTACTGAGTGACGTGCTGGAAAAAGTTATGCATATAAAACGAATCCATGCAATTGTTTTTCGCGTCGCGCCTGCCTGATTGGCAAGCCCAATTATCTGCAAGCCACCCCGCATGATGCAAAAAATGCTTTAATTGCTGCATAAAAATTCGTATATTCAAAACTATGCTATTGCTCGGACTGAGCATATTTTGCCGGGTGGTCTCTTGCCGATCATCCGCACAAAACCTGCGCGCGACAATGGCTTTTTTTTCATCAAGATGATTGGATGGCCTGGAAAAGATAACAGCCTAGTAAGAGGACAAGGATTTGCTGACACAACTTGTACACAAGGGGGTTTTGGTACCCGAGTTGCCCGAATATAAAGGATTGCAGATCACGTTTCGCAACCAGACCCTGACACTGAATCCCAAACAGGAAGAGATGGCTCTGGCCTGGGTGAAAAAGTTGGGCACCCCTTATGTGGAAGACACCGTTTTTGAGCGCAATTTTTTTGCCGACTTTTCCGCTGCCCTGGAGGTCAAACCGGCGCTGAAAGCGGCAGAGGTGGATTTCACCGAGGTGATTGCCCTTGTTCAGGAGGAGCGCGCCGCCCGCGAGAACATGAGCAAGGAAGAGAAAAAAGAGCTGGCGGCATGGCGAAAGGCGAAACGGGAAGAGCTCAAAGAGTTATATGGCCATGCCATTGCCGACGGCGAGCGCATCGAATTGGCCAATTACATCGTTGAACCCAGCGGCATTTTCATGGGGCGCGGCAAACATCCGTTGCGCGGCCGCTGGAAGGAGGGGGCAGCACAAAGCGATATCACCCTGAATCTGAGTCCGGACGCGGAACAACCGGAAGGCAACTGGAAAGAGATTGTCTGGCAGCCGGAAAGTTTATGGGTAGCAAAGTGGCTGGACAAGCTGACAGACAAACTGAAATACATCTGGTTGCACGACACTGCGCCGATCAAGCAGGAGCGGGAAGCGCAAAAATTCGACAAAGCCATCGAGCTGGCGGCGCGCATCGAGCAGGTGCGCGAGTACCTCGGCAAAGGCATGGTGCACAAGGATTTTAAAACGCGCAAGGTGGCCACGGCCTGTTACCTGATCGACGCCCTTTGTCTGCGCGTGGGCGACGAAAAGGATCCGGATGAAGCGGATACCGTGGGCGCTACCACGCTCCGGCCCGAGCATGTCAAATTGTTCGAGGATGGCAGCGCCGAGTTTCGTTTTCTCGGCAAGGACAGCGTGCTCTGGCATAAAAAGCTGCAACTGACTCCCCTGGCGCACAAGAATATGCAGGAGCTGATCGCCCATGCCCGGCCGTCGAACAGCAATAAAAAGCATCCGGCCTGGAACAAACCGCAGCTCTTCCCCGACGTCAGCAGCCGCGACGTCAACGCTTTTCTGGGCGAGATGCTGCCCGGCCTGACCGCCAAAGTGTTCCGAACCTTTCACGCCTCCACCGCTGTGCAAAAAAGCCTGGATTCCTCCGGCGTCGTCCGGCAGGATCCGGAATACATAAAATGGGAGGCCACGGTAAAGGCTAATATGGAAGCGGCCATCCTCTGTAACCATACCAAAAAAGCGCCGGCCAACTGGGACAAACGCAAGGACAATTTTAAAAAGCGCGAAGAATCGATTCAGAAAAGCATCAAAACACTGGTGGAAAAAATAAAGCAGGAAACCGCGCGCCTCCCCAAGCTGAAAGACGAAATGAGGGCCAGACGGCAAAAGGCCAAGAACAAGGAACAGAAAGAAAAGATAAAAAGCGGCTATGAAAAGAAAATCCAGGCGGCGCAGACGGGTCTGACGCGACTCAAGGAGCGCGAAGAAAAATTGCGTATGTCCCTGGGCAAATTAAAGGCCCAGATCGCCATTGCCAGCAAGAATCGCACCTGGAACCTGGGCACCAGCCAGAAATCCTACATCGATCCGCGCGTGTTTCATAATTGGGGGGTGCAGGTCGACTATGATGTGATCGGGAAATATTATTCTTCCACGCTGCGACGAAAATTCATGTGGGTCAAGGCCAACTCGGAAGCAGAGGAGGGAGAGGAGTGAGCGATCCCCTTCCCGCCCCGGAGGATGCGCTGACCTTTCCGGAGCGGATTGAGCCGCAAGTGGCGAATCCACGCCAATGCACGGAAGGACCTGGCAGATAACGCCGTCTCCGGAAGGGAGCCTCATTCTAAAGCATTCACGATGTATAATGAAAAAAGCCCTGTTCACAGCAGGGCTTTTTTATTAAGCGTAACGTTTATTGTGCGGGCTTGAAATCAGGACACACGGTCCTGACCGAGTGCCCGCAGTCGTACCAGTTAGAACAGGCTTTGCACTGCGATCTTTCCCATTGGCTGCGAAAGTCGTTGGCGTAATTGCCGATCCAACTAAATACATAATCAGATCCCGGATCGCACTTGCGGTTAATCCCTTCAATCCATTTGTCGATTTCGATCTTTCTGATCTGGGCGCGCATAAAGCGCGTTTGCTCGTGTTCCACTTCGGTATGCCTCCATAGCGCCTATTACCTGATTATAATATATTTATTTTTATTCTAGCAATCAATAAAAAATTGACACCCCTCACAATTCCTGCGATCGCTCTATCGTGATCCGTCGGCGTCGCAGCCCTTCGGAGGTATATAGGGATGACATGATCCTGTGGCGTTGGCAAGAGACCGATTGTTCCTGTGAGGTGCAAGAATGTGGCGGTGGATTTCGATGGGTTTGAGCGGTGTACTGGCGCTGGCTGGCACGCTGGCGGCGATTACGCCTGAAGAGCATGCACGCCGTATCGCCAGGATGCAAGAGATCGCGGCGCAGAGCCATGGCAAAATAGAGATTATCGTGGAAGCGTACGATCGCGTCCCGGCTGCTGGCCATGACGCCTTGCCGGCAGCCAGGCCTGAAACGGCACTACATCACACTTTGGCCGGGAATGAACGAGCGACCCCTGAAAGGATCTCTACCCCATTGCCGGCGCCGGTGGAAGCAGCAGATGTTGGCGACAGACGTGAACTGCTGCCGCGCGCACTGCACCTGATCTATCGCAAGCACGACGAAGAAGCTCTGGCCATTTTGCAATACCTTTTGCACACCTGGCCGGCGTCAGAGCCCTCCAGGTTATGGCACTATTGGGCGGGTGAGTGTTGCTACCATTTGAACAGAATGGATACTGCGGCAAAGTATTTCCTCTTCGCGGCGGAAAGTGACGATCGTGACAAAGCCGAACAAGCGACGCTGAAACTGGCCCTGATCGCCGACGCTCGTGACGATCGTGTCAGCGGAAAACGCTTGCTGGCCAAATTGCTGCATGACTATCCCCACGGCGATGGCGTCCTCATCGCCAAACCGCTGCTGGAAAAGTACGGCTTGATTTAGGCACAGTTATAAGGATGCTCGAGGCTCGCAGATCAGGATTCTGCGAGCCTTTTTTGTTGTGCCTGGTAGTGCAACCTGGCCGTTCTTAAAACGTCCAGCTTACTCCCAGCCATTGCGTCACATAGGTGACCGGAGTGACGTTCAGCTGCACCGTGGGTGGAATGATGAAATCCGCTTTGGCAAAATCGACCTCGCCAAACCATCGCCACAGCCACTGCCGTTCCAGCAGGCCGGTGCCGGAGAGCAGACGCACGCTGTAGGTCAGATCGACGTGCGCCAGATGGAGAGTCAGGCCGCCGCTCCAGGTGGTTTCCGTCCACGCCCGCTGCGGTTTGGCAGTGGTTTCCGACCGGTTGATGAAATCGTTCTGATAATAGTCGTATTCATAAAAGCGGATTTGTGCGCCGCTGGCCAGCTGCACCGTGCGACTGATACGATACTGCATGCCCGAACGAAGCAGGCGATTGCGGAACTGGTAGTCATTGCGCATGGTTTTGTCACCCTTGTGATACACCTGTTTGTCCCAGGTAGTTATCTCCATGGCGGCTTCCGCCCAGGTTTTCACATCAATGGGTTCATAGATCAGGTCGATACCCAGAAGAGTGCTGCTATTCTGCCATTTACAGCCCAGCCCGAATTGCAGGGCCTGTGTATGGCCGGGATCGCGGGGAATATTGGCCAGAGGATACTCCGGAATTTTAGGATGATACCGCCAATCAGCGGTTATGAGGCCGGCTACGCTCCAGCCCGGTGTCACGGTGTGGATATAATCCGTTTGCAAAAGCCAGCCTTGATGTTCATCCTGGTTAGTGACGTCATTGGTGCTTTGCGTCAGGCGATAGAGATAACGCATGCCTGACAGGCTGTAGAGGCGGCGATCGCCCCATCGTTTGCTGAGGCCGAGGCGATACTGGCTGGCGTGACCATGCTGCCGGAGGCGGGTGGCGTTGGGGTAGAGAAGGTAAACGCCGTCAACGCCGTTTATTCTGATATGGCTGACGCCGGCACCGATGGCGAGATCGCTCCCTGGCAGGCGCAGGCCGCCAAACAGGGTGATGGGCACGTTGGCTGCTTTGAAATTATCCTTGCTGGTGTTGACATTGCTGATCTGTTGCAGAGCAACCATGCCGCCGCCATAGATCCTTTTGCCGGTGAAGTAGCCGCCCACCGGAACGGAGAGCAGGCCTGCGCTGGAACTGGATTCCTCAGAGCTGGTATAACGGGCGTTGCTGTTCTGTCGATAGGCGGTCTCCTGGTTAAACCTCCAGCCCTCTCTTTTTATGCACAGAAACCAGCTCGAGCGCGTGGTCCATGCTTTGCCAGGATTTATAAAGGGATCCTGGATGGAATCGGGTACGGCGATGCTCACATGGCCCATGTCCTGGCGAAAGGACGGTACCAGGTTAAATTGATCGCTTGCCAGAATAGGCACGGTTTTGATCTGTACCGTTTGCGCAGCGGCGATCAGCGTTATGCCGAGCAGGCCGGCAAGGGTGCAAACTGTTTTTACCATTCCTCTCCTCCTTAACGTCCTGACCATACATAACAAACACTATGCCAATCATTTACGTTAAAATTATTCAGGTTGAAGCCCACTACGCATTACTGTCGCATGGTTAACGCTCAAAAAGTTGATAGTCTTTTCAGAAATTTGATAGTATGGATTGTCATGTTGTTTTTTTTTCCGGGTACTATGAAGCGAGGCTTGTAGATGATTGCAGGCGCGAATCAGAATCAAATCTGACGATCCAGAGTTGTAGGACGTGGGCGGCTCTTGCATACAAGGGTGTTTCAAATGGATAAAACACATGCTGCAACGCCTTTGGCCGTTCCAAAGACGGCTATGTACAGAGCGCTCTATCTGCTCTGGGATTCATCGCCAGATTCTACGGCGTCAGTTTGTCGAAAGTCTTGATTCTCTGGTCCTGTCTGTCCAGCGACCACTTTTTCGAATATACCCAGGAATGGAACGGCAGCGCATTCAATCTTTTTACTCAGGGTTCGATGGTTCATTGTTCGGTCGACGGTAGAAATGTATTCTCTTTCAGCAAGGGCATTCGCTTGCTCTCTGATCTTAAAGGAAACCTGATGAAAATTATCGGTATTGACAAAGAGACGAAAAAGGTTTCCCTTGAGAAGGCCGGCAAGATACATTCTTTCACCACTCGTCCCGATGCCGTTTACCGTCTGGATGATTCGGGAGAGTGTAATGAGATTAAACCTTGCCGGCTTTGAACTTTGGTGCGAAATCAAAAAAGCCGCTGCATCATGGCCAAGCTTTTCTGACAGGCGTTTGCTTTTCTGCCAGGGCTGCAGACAACGAATTTTCGATAAATAGCTAAAAGCCTAATAAAAAATTGCCACAGGCCGGACCCTGCCTGCTTTCAGGTTATAAAAATAAATGTGTTAGCACAAAAAACCGCTTGCATTTTATCTGCGGAATTACTACAATTGAATAGACAAAATTAATTGTTGATTTTATGATTATTGACCGCAACAGCCCCATCCCGCAATATTTTCAGCTGCAGACCTGGCTGATCGAACAGATCGAGCAGGGCGTTTTTCGTGAGAATGAAAAAATTCCCACCGAAGAAGAGTTCGTCAAGATCACCGGCCTCGCCCGCGCCACCATACGCCAGGCCGTACAGAATCTGGTCAACATGGGCTACCTGCGACGACGAAGAAGGCTGGGTACCTTTGTTCTCGCCCAGGATAAGAACCAAACCAAAGCTCTGATCATCGGCATTCTCGTGGCAGACATCCGCAGCGGCTATACACCGGAACTGGCCCGTGGGGCCGGCGATGAAGCGGCGAAAACAAAACACAGCATCATTCTCTGCAATACCGATGACCTGTTTATCAAAGCCGACTTTTATGCCGACCGCCTGATCGAACACGGCGTCAGCGGCGTCATTTTTGTCCCGACCGCCTCCAGCGATGAAAAAAACCTGCAGATCGTGCACAAGCTCACCCGCAACGGCATCCCGGTCGTTCTTGCCGATCGTCAGGTGCCGGGAGCTGATGTCGACAGCATTACCACCGATAATTTTGAAGGCGGGTGGAAGGCGACCGACTATTTGCTGGAGAAAGGGCATAAAAACGTAGCGATCCTGCTGAGCACGCTGTTCAGCACCGAACGTGAACGGTTGCACGGCTACCTCAAAGCCCATTCCGATCGCAATATGACTGTCCACGATTCTTTCATTTTTACCCATGACGAACGATTTAACGAAACGTTTTATATCGAACCCATCAAAAAGCTGCTTAATTCGAAAAAAGAAATTACCGCTGTCTTTGCCGGTCATGATCGCATTGCGTATCTGATCTATTCCATTGCCGCTGAAATGGGGCTGCGCATCCCGCAGGATCTGTCTGTGATCGGCTATGACGATCTGCCTTTTTCCAACAATCAAACCATATCCCTGACCACCATGCATCAACCGATTTACGAAATGGGGCAGGAGAGCATGCGGATGATTCTGAATCGCATCCAAAAGAGAACTGAAGAACCGGTCCAGGTCAAGGTTCTGGCATCGCATCTTGTTGAGCGTGAATCGGTGAAATCAATCTAGGAGCCGCTGCACAGCGTTCTTGGCAGTGTGCTTTTTTTTGCACTAAAATTGTCTATTCAATTAATCTTATGACGTATTCATCGGAGGAAACATGAAGAGTGTGATATTAACCGCTGATTGGGATCCCAGACCGGGATTCAAACTGGGCACTAAGGATATCGACGGCAAGCTGACCTATCTGGGCAGCAAAGTCTGGCGTAATCCCCGTATTGAAACGGTCGAAAAAGCGATACCGGTGCCTGGCCCGACCGAAGTTCTGCTGGAAGTAAAAGCGTGCGGCATCTGCGGCAGCGATGTCCATATGCTGCAACATGACGCCGACGGCTATATTTATTACCCTGGTCTTACGGCGTTCCCCTGTACCCTGGGCCACGAGTTTTCCGGCATGGTGGTTGAAGCGGGCAAAAACGCCATCAACAAGCGGACCGGCGCCCGCTATGTAAAAGGGGAAGCAGTCTGTTGCGAAGAGATGATCTGGTGCGCCACCTGCCGGCCCTGCGTGGACGGATATCCCAACAACTGCGAACAGCTGCAGGAACTGGGTTTTTCCGTCGACGGCGCGTATGCGCGCTATATCAAGGTAGATGCCCGCTATCTCTGGAGCCTGGAACCGCTGCGCGAACGCTATGGCGATGACAAAGTGTACCTGCTGGGCAGCCTGGTTGAACCCACCTCCGTGGCCTATATGGCGGTCATCGAACGCGGCGGCGGCATTCGCGCCGGCGACCATGTGCTCATCATGGGCAGCGGACCGGTCGGCATCGCCGCCTGCGCCGTGCTCCGGCGTTCCGGAGCGGCATCGGTTATCATGTCCGAACCGTCGGCCGCACGACGAGAGATGGCCTTGAGTCTGGGCGCCACCCACGTCATCGACCCGACCGGCACCGATGTCGCGGAAGCAGTGCTGGACATCACCAAAGGCATGGGCGCCAAACTCATCCTGGAAGCCACCGGTTTGCCCAGCGTGGTATGGCCGGTAATTGAAAAAGTCATCTGGGAAGGCAAACAGCTGAACAGCACGGTGGTGATTGTCGCACGCGCCGACGACCGTATTCCGCTCAACGGCGAAGTGTTCCAGGTCCGGCGCGCCAGTGTGGTGGGTTCGCAGGGCCATTCCGGCCACGGCACCTTCCCGCGCGTCATTGAAAGCATGGCCACCGGCATGGATATGACCGCCATGATCACAAAACAGATCACGCTGGATCAGGTGGAGGAACATCTCATTCAATTGCAAACCAACCGCACCGATGTCAAGGTGACGGTGATCCCGGAGTAGCATGCTCTCCATGCCTGATCCGGAGAGCGGTCGACCCGTCTGATCGCACCAGAGGAGGCGTATGGCTGGAACCACAGCCGGGTCGCTCAGTAGAAACCGATTTGCAAACAAACATAAATCTGAAAGGACAAAATATGGCGAAATGGCTTACCACCAATCAGCCGGATTTATTCTTCGAAGACACTACCGTTGGACGCATGAAGAAGAAAATCTGGGAAGCATCCGATGAGGAGATCGACGAGATCCTCAAGGCCTATGGCATTCCCTCTCCATCCGAACTGGCCAAACCCGGCACCTACGTACAGACGACCATTCGCGAACGCGTGGTGGAAAATCGCAAAAAGAACGATATCGTCTTTATTCCCATCGGCTGCACCGAACAGCACGGCCGTCACACCGTGACCGCGCTGGACACCTTTATGGTCACGCAGATTCTGGAAGGCGTTCGCCGCTACACCGCTCGCCAGGGCGCACCGGTCAATCTGGTGTGGACGCCGCTCAACTATGGCGGACATCCGCATCACCACATCGGTATGCCGGGAACGATTCACATCGAAGATGAGGTGCTCAAACGGACGTTGATCGACGTGATGGTCGGCTTGTGGAACGACGGGTTCCGTAAACAGATCCTGATCAACAACCACGGCCACCAGTGGCTTTTGGAAGCAGCCATCCAGGAGCTGCAAAAGACCTGGAACCTGCCCGGGATGTTCCGTGTTCTGGATTGGCACAGATCCATGCGCGAATTTTTCCGCACCAGGCAGAGGGGCGGCTCCTGGGAAGATGATTTTGTCCATGCCGACGAAGCCGAAACCTCGGTGATGCTGCTGCTGGCCCCGGAATTTGTGGAGATGAGCCTGGCGCAGGAAACCGAAGTGAAGGGCTTTCTGCCGGACGGACATTTTGACAAAGCCGTGGATCCCTTTGCCCGGCCCAGCCGCTGGTCGGAAGGCCAGGGCCACTCGCCCATCGAACTGGCGTCGGTTCCCGAAGGCGTCGTCGGACGGCCCACGCTGGGAAAAGCCCAAAAGGCCAAACGGGTCATCGCCGGCATTCTTTCGTACCTGACCCTGATTAACGATGAAATTCTGCAGGCTTTTCCTGCTGGAACCGTGCCGCCGGTCGAAAAGACGACGATGCGCACTGCGGAAGAAATGGAACCCTATATGAAAGAACCTTTCACGCCAGGATGGCGCCCCATCTATGCCATCCCGAAAATGGGGCTGTAAGACGATGAAATGGAGTATGGTGGTTTCGGCGCAGCCGTCATCGTTTTCGGCCTTGGCTTACAGCGGGGCGTTGACGGATCACGTCAACAAAGTGGCTGATTTGGGTTTCGACGGCGTTGAGTTGGCGGTTCGCAATCCGGAACGCATCGATGTGGAGTATCTGAAGACGCTGCTGCGCCACCGCCGTCTGGCGGTGGCGGCCATCGGCACCGGACAGGCGTTCAGCGATGACAAACTGTCGTTCACCGATGCCGATGCCGCCATACGTCAGGCGGCGGTCGAGCGCATCCTGGCGCACCAGAAGTTGGCCAGTGAACTCGATACGCTGGTCATCATCGGATTGATCCGCGGCAAGTCCGTCGCCGCCGTTGGACGCGAACAGGCGGAAACATGGCTTGTCGAATCGTTGCGACACTGTGCCGCCGCCTGGCCGAAGGTGCGTATGGTCATCGAGCCGATCAATCGGTACGAAACCGAATTGATCAACACCGTGGCATCGGGCCTCGCGTTTCTCGATCGGATCGGGGCTGACAACGTCGGGCTCTTGCTGGACACGTTTCACATGAACATCGAAGAGACTTCATTTCAGCAGAGCATCCAAATGGCCGGTGAACGGATTTTTCATTTTCATGTGGCGGATTCAAACCGCTGGTATCCGGGTGCCGGTCACATTCCGTTCGCAGACATTCTTTACTGTTTGCAGCAGGCCGACTATCGTGGCTTTGTTTCCGCCGAGATCCTGCCGCAACCGGACCCGGATACGGCAGCGCGCGAAACCATTGAATATTTTAAAAAACTGCAGCTCGTCAGCGAGTTGGGAAACAGCAATCGGTACAGGCGTTGAGGCATTACCTCAGCCTGGAGGATGAGAGTGTCATTTAGGAGACAGGATTTATAATGAAAGCGCTGGTTTTCGAAAACATCGGCAAGATGGCCTTGCAGGACATCCCTGAACCGAAAATAACAGAAAGCAATCAAGTGCTGATCAAAGTGGCGGCCTGCGGCGTCTGCGGCACGGACATTAAAATACTGCAGGGCACCCATGCCTATAAAGAGAACACCGTGTTGGGACACGAGTTCACCGGCACGGTGGTTGAAACCGGGTCCGCGGTCTGGAGTCTGAAAAAGGGCGACCGCGTCGCCATTGATAACAGCGTTCGCTGCGGCGTCTGCCATTACTGCCGGACCGGGGCCAGTCCGCAGTGTGAATGGCTGAAAACCAAATCCATCGGCATCTTTGTCAACGGCGGCTATGCGGAATATACCCTGGCGCCGGAAAACGCCTGTTACAAAATTCCGGATTCGATGGATGATATCACGGCCACCCAGGTCGAGACGCTGGGAACGGTGCTGAACGGCATGAACACCGTGCAGATGCAACCCTGGGATTCGGTGGTCATCCTCGGTTTCGGTCCTATCGGCTATCTCTTCGCCGCCCTGGCGAAAAACATAGCCGCCCGGGTCCTGGTTACCGAAATCGATCCCTTCCGTATTGCAGTAGCCAAGGCCCTGGGTGTTCCGGTGCTGAATCCGAACGAATGTGATCTGGAGAAAGAGATCGCGGCCTGGAGTGACGGCAACAAAGCCGATATCGTCATCGACGCGGTGGGCACCCAGCTGCAGAATGCTATCCAGTATGTGACGGCCGGCGGCAAAATTCTCGCCTTTGGCATGGATGACAGCAGCCAGGCGGTTCTCAAGCCTTATATGATCACCCGCAAGGCGATCAAAATATTGGGCACCTATGTGGGACAGAACACCTGCGTGCCGGCCATCAAGATACTGCAGGCCGGCAAGCTGAACATGGGGCCGTTTTTTACCAAGGTGGTCGACATCGCGCAGGGCGTGGATTCTTTCTCCCTGCTGGGGCTGGATCTGAAAACCATGCAGCCGGTTCCCAAGCAGGCGATGAAGCTTGTCGTCAAACCGGTGTAGCGATCGTCAGTGACTCTGGTTTAAAAAGCGCTCAACGTTCTCACGCGTGACGATATCGACACCCGTGTCATAGACCGTATGCTCCGGTTTGTTTTTCGTGGTGTACAGGTCGTGCAGCATCTCCACACAACGATAGCCCATATCGAACGGTCGCTGAGCGATGAGCGCCTGCACCAGTCCGTCCTGCACCAGCAACAGTTCTTCTTTAACCGTATCAAAAGCGATGACGACCACATCCGTGCGCTGGCCCAGGGCGTTTAAGAAAGCGCCTTTGGGCGATACGGTGGCCCAACAGCCGGTGATGAACCAGGCCTTCAGGTCCGGCGTTGCCCGCGTCAGGTCTTCGATCAGATCCATGGCTCGGTCGGTGGTTTCATCGCAGGATAGCAGATTGACTTCGCGCAGGGTGGTGCCTTGGGCGCTCAACTCATCGCGGAATCCCCGAATGCGCTCATTAAGGTTGAGGGCGCCCAGGGAACCGGTCATAATGGCGTAGGAGCCGGTTTTGCCGAGGAATCGTACCATTTGCTGGCCGGCGATGCGGCCGGCGGTATAATTGTCCGTGCCCACATAACAGAGCCGTTTGCTTTTGGGCGCGTCCGAATCAAAGGTGATGACCGG
>CAZISM010000132.1:0-14160 GCA_964541895.1 uncultured Cytophagia bacterium | reverse complement strand
AAATCCCCATTCGTCCTTGCAGGCGCCGGCCAGAGGGACATCGGCATACTGTTCAAGAATAGTGCGTTCGAACTCTGGCAGGTGTGGGGCAAAGACGTCGGGCGAGAAAAGAGTGAACGATACCAGAACACACACCGTGCGCCCTTTATCCTCCGTTGTGCAGGGGATAGTCACCTTGACCGAATGATCGGGATTGCTGTTAATCTGACAGCGAACGGTAATATCCTCTATGGTGCCAGGCACGATGCCTTGCGGTCCAACCACATAGGAGAAGGCGCGCAACAGCCGTCCGGAAAGTGATTCATAGGGTCGTACACCCAAATGACCCGGTGTATAATGATCGCTCGTCGTAAAGGCCTCTATGGCCAACGAAGCCCGGCCTTCGGTCGGCAACGCCAGTTCACGAAAACGGACAATCTCTTGCATCTCATCCGGATATTGGTCCATGAAGGTCTGCCGTGCCAGCCGGACATCCAGATCCATCACGATCTGCATGCCGTGTTTGCGCGCATAGTGCGCCGCTCGCTTGATCTGATCATGCACGTCAGGCTGCGTCACCTCGACGTTATGGCGGATGCTGGTGGTGAGCAGGCCAAAATGCGAATGGGTGGCATGCAGGTCGATGAACCGTTTGTACCCCTCGGGTTGGAATTCTGCGGCTGACCAGAACCAGCAGCCGATAGCCGGCCAGGAAGTTTTAATGACATTATGCTCCTGACCGGCCAATGGCACGCGCAGCGAATGGACCGACTCCTCTGCGCGGACGCAATAATTGAAAGCTAAAGCCGACAACATGATAACGGTTTGAATACTCGTTTGCCAAATTTTCATTTTTCCGGTTCCAGTCTTTTTTTAGCCAGGAACTCCCGATAGGCCGATTCATAAGGTCCCATGCCAATATCTTCAGGTATGAGATCGACATGTTCATCCGGCGCACTCGTAAACACTTTGCGCACAGCATCGAGATAGCCAAAACCATGTTCCGTATAAGGCAAAAGATAATGGCCCTCGCTCCATTCGTTCCAGTTGTCGAGAATAACCATTCTGCTGCTGAGCTGCTCTTGCGGCAGTTTTTCAATAAAACCTTTGGCCTGGCGCAGGAACGCTTCATATTCCGTGGGCGGGATTTTCCAGATCGATCCTTCATCCCTCCAACCGCTCCAGGCCTGTGAGAGGGTGCAGACCTGCGGGATGATGCCCATATCCTGAATCGTACGCAGATTTTTCATCTGCGCGTCAATGGCTTGCTGCGGCGTGGGGCTGTTTTGCACATGCCAGCAATAGGCAAAGGTATAATCAAATCCCATGTCCTTCATGGTCTGCAAGTAGGTCGAATCCGCGCCGCGGTATTCACCGAGAATGGTCAAGCCGTCAAAGCCCACCTTTCGGCAGGCCGCCCGCATTTTTTCAAAAGCGCTTTTCACATTTTCCACGCTGCCCAGATCTTCAAGGACGCTGCCGGTCTTGGGGCCCCATATTTTACCGGGAACATAAATAAAAAGCAGCGGTTTGTTGTCCACTTTGAGGTAGCTTGGATGTTTAAAATAATTCTCGATCCAGAAGGGCAGAAGGTTGGTGAGCAGATCGTTCTCGTCGGCGACCCCGGCTTTACCCTTGCTCTGGTTCTCCCACATGATCGTAAACTTTATCTTATCGACGAACCTGGACTTAAACAAAGCGTCGTGAATCGCACTGCCAAAGCGTTGTTCTACGGGGCCGCCTTGACTGGTGCGATACCAGCAATAGATGAAATAATCGATGCCATGCTCGACAGCCCACTTGGTCTCCCAATCCGCGACCTGCGGATTTTCCTGGGCATAAAAACCCATGGCCGGAGTGCGCTCCGGATGCTTGAAATATACCTGGTCCCACATCTGCGGTTTATCGGCTTCCCAAAGAGGGCAATTATGAGCGCCCACCAGTATCTTTTTGCCAGGCAGGGGCCTGGGTTCCGGGATATAAGCAGGCTTGGTCTGTTTTAAAGCAGGCAGGAAACGCACCGGCAAGCGGCGTGCGGCCAGAACCGCCTGGCCCTGGGTCAACAACAACTTGACTTCATCGTACAACGGTTCGCTGGCCGTGATGGTCCATCTCAAAACGGTTTTTTCATTGGCAGCGAGCGTTAATACTCGCTCGCCCTCTTTGACCCGCACGTCATCCGGCAGCTGCAGCTTGGCCGTAAACCGGGCAGCGATTTTTGCCGGATTATGAATGGTCGCCACCAATACAAAGGGACGATCCACTCTCGTCATGGGCTGATCGCCGATGAATTCGACGATACGCGGCGGATTGGCGCCATCCAAAGATGTTTGCGCCCATACGCTCATGGCCGGGAACGTCGTCAATACTATGATCAACGACAAAAGTATTTGCAATGCAATTGTTCGTAACATGTTGATGCCTTCCTTTCTGGCTGGTTAAAAAAAAGTTGCCCCATTATTTTACAGTTAACCTGAAATTTTCACCGCTGACCGCCCATGGTTTCAATGTATGAGCCATGAAAAAACTCCCTGCACTCAAGTGTAATGTCAAATACGCCACGGCACAAACCGTCTTTCAGAATTTGAGTCGATACCATCGTACAGCATTTTCGCTGAACAGCTTTTTTAATTCGTCCGGCGGGCGTCGGCCGACGATGTCCCATAACGTATTCAGCCACGTTTTGAGCGTGGCGCCGGCCAGACAAACCGGCCAGTCGCCGGCAAAGAGGACCCGATCCTCACCAAAAACATCCAGACAAAAATTAACGATAGCCGCCAAGCTGGGCAGGGTCCAGCCGCCGCCGGGCACCTCGTCCACCAGACCGGAAATTTTGCAGCACGCATTTTTTCTCTGACTCAAGGCCTCCATATCCTTTTTCCACCGCTCCGCATCATGCCGCGCGGCTCGCGGCCGTTGAGCACCGGCAGGCAGAAAGGCCACCGGATCGGCGTTGCCGCAATGATCGATGATAAATCGGGTATCCGGACAGGCATCAATCAGACGTACGCCGTGTGCAAGCAGTGCTGGCGGAACATTGAGATCAAAAGCGAGGTCGAGCCGGCCTAACAGCTGCAGATTCTGTTTCAAAATCGGACTGGTCAGCTGTTCGGCGGTATTCATGATATAACGAACGCCCTTGACGAAAGGACTATCCTGATACTGTTTGATGTACAACCCGAATGAATCTTCCGTCGGCCTGCCGCCGATGACCGCCGCTATCGTGGGACCGTCTCTGCGTTCGCACACCTGAATGATATACCGAGCCTCTTCGTCCAGTCGCGCTGTTTCGATGGCGACTTCCATATAGATCGCTTTGGTGATGCCGAGCCCTTGAATGGCGTTGAGGTAGTCGTTCATATTGCCGGCTTCAGAGATGCCCATATTCGCGCTCAACCAAGCCGGGCGGTCTTTGCGTATATGCCAGAGATGCTGATGCGCATCGATAATGTCGCAAGCGGGGCGTTTTCGCTCGTACTGAACATGCCGGCAAGACGTATAAAAGCCGGAAGTAAGAGTCATACCTAAAAATTGACGACGGTCCATAATCTGCCATTCATCTACGAGATTCGGTTCGTAATTCTATGGTCCCCTGCGTACCGCTCAGGTCGCGAACCCATACCCAGTCGCTGTCTCCGGAATGTTGGGCATGGAACGCAACAGCCCTGCCATCCACGGTTACTGCTTTTGCTTTTTCCCCGACAGGCAGAGGACCCAAACGAACGCTCAGCCGATCCACCGCGCTCTCGAAAGTGAACACAAAACGCAGCATGCCTGCCGTGCGGTCGCAGGTATAGCCGCCCAACTGACGCCGTGTACCGGTCAACATCGGAAAACGCTGCACCGAACAATGTGGCCAAGACAACGGAAAACGCGGCACCAGGCGCAGGTGGCGGGGGTCGTTGTCGTCAATGCCCATCATGACTCGTAACGCTTTGGTGGCATCGGCGAGGTGCGAGTCCTGTCCCATATAGCCGTTAACCGGAACGTACAACTTTTTATCGCGATGGACAATAATGCCTTCCGGGCAGATCCAGCCGCCGAGGTTCGGCAAATAACAATAACTGACCATTTTATTGATGAATTGTTCAGCGTCCGCCATCTCATCCAGGAGCAGAGCAGCCTGGGTCATCATGCCCTGACCGTAGCCGTACATACGCAGGCAATCAAAATTTTTTTCCTGCATGAGGAACCGATAGGAATTTCGACTGATCTCGAGGTAGCGCTTTTCGAGTTCATCCCCCCGGCCATAATCGTCGAGAGGGGTAAAGCTGTCGCCTTCCGTGGCCAGATGAAGGTGGACCAGTTTGTGGGCGTGATCCTGCCAGTCGCATTTTTCCTCCGTATGCCAAACAGGACCGCAGGGACTCGCATCCACAAGATGCATCAGGATGCCCTTGCGCAGACGCTCGTAAATCGCTCGCCAGCGCTTTGCCTCCTCCTTCTTGGCCAATTGGTCTGCCAAGCGAAGGTAAAGCTTTAAGCCATGTAAACAATTATACGAAGAGTAGATGTCATAATCATTATGCGCACATTCGCTCTCGGTATAAAGCACATCCTTGCCTTGGCCGGGGAATTGGGATTCGGTTAAAAGCTGCCAGGCGATCCACTCCGCAGCGGCGGAGGTGGCCGTCCAACGCCGTTCATTCCACTCCCTGGAACGGCCTGACCAATGCCAGGCCATATAGCGGCCCCACATGCAAATACCGTGTCCGTCGTTTTCGCGGTTGCCCGTTTCTTCGATTTTGCCGACTTGGCGCCGTGTAGCGCCTTCGCTGGTCATGGCCATACCGGGGTTGCGGATCCAGTGTGGCGGCGTGGCATCTGCCAGGAGACAGCTGTCAAGCCAATCCATGTAGGAATCGGCAAATTTATCGTAACCAAATGCAACCGCCTCCCGCAAAAGCTCACCAATGCCGCGACTCCAGGCAGAACCGGTTGCGCCGGCTGACCCGGGTACCCGCTCCTGATAAGCCCCGAAAAAATCCGCCAGTCCATCGTAGCGGACATTATAGTATCGCCAAACGCCCATGCCGGTTGTATAGTGGCTCAGCGCCTTGGCTACGGTTTTCGATGAACAACCCGTTCCTGCGTTATCGATATGCGATCCGCATTCCGGGCCGTTGTGATATAAAAAAGTAGCGGCATAGACGGCCTCCCTGGGACCCCTGAAATCATATCCGGGGCCGAAATAGCCGTCAGGTATCACGGGATGCTGCAAAGCAGGCAGGTCGTCTGTCGACGCGTATAAGATGCGCTGCACCGACTTGATCGATTCATGGTGATTTTTCGCAGCGACAGATTCGGGCGTTATGGGGTAGACAACCGCTTGTCCCCCGCCACACTCTGGCAGAGGAAGCAACGATCCATCCTCTTCGGTCTCAACCGTGATGCCGCCGATCAGAGGAAAACCGTAAAGATCAGGCGCACCCTGAATATGCAGGCTCTGAATCCTGCGGCCGCCCGTGGCAAGGGTTAAAATATAGCGAACCGAATTAGAGAGTCCGCCGAAAGTGCGTTCGCCGTCAACAAGCCGCAGCGCATTCTGAATGACCTGGCGCGGTTTGGGATCGCCGCCAAAAAGGCCGGCATCAAAATTGGCGCCGTAAGGCCAACTGCCCTGGCCGTAAGGCGAATAGTGCCAGTTGATATCCCACGGTCGACCATACCAAAAGTTGAGGCCATAAATCAGCGGCACATCGCTGCGGCCGCCATCCGCCCAGAGCACTGAAATAGTCCCGGCCTGGTCGCCGACAAAATGAGAATATCCGTGATCCCCCTTTTTCGAGTACCAGGAACCGTTGGCCAGATCGACGCTGGAGATCATGCCGGCAAAATGAATTGCCTTGGCGGCAATGCCTCCGCAATCCAGGCGCCAGCCGTCCTTGGTCCAGGGACGCAGGCCGATGCGTGGTTTTGTATCCAGCGCCGCGATGATGAATTGCGGGGCGATACTGGCGACCAGAAAGGGGATGCCGCGAATGAGCGCCAGTTCCTCTCCTCCGTCCGGACGGATGGCACGATAGTGCGATGAAACCGGCAAGGCATTTTCTGCGTAAAGGCGGGTTCGCAACGGACGCGTGGCGCACAGCGTCAAGGCCAGGTTGACCTCTGCCCTTCGGTCGAGTGTCAGCTCTGCCCGGGCCGCCCGCATCGGTCCCTTTCCTTTCACCGTCATCGCCAGGTTTAAGACGCGTCCGTCAATAGCAAACCCGGCAAAGGAATCCAGTTTGCCCTGCAGGGCGCGGCCTGGAACGCGGTCATGGCCGCAATCGTATTCCAGCTCGAACACATATCGCCCGGCGGTCAGTGCGAGGCGTTGCCGGAAGGTCCGCTGATCGTTATCCTGAAGATCTGGCTCGCTGGTCTGAACCCGATCAGGGAACGACTCTTTTTCACGCCAGTTGCCGGTTATATCGATCACGGAGTGAAACTGAACCGGCGGATTATGCTGCGCCGAAGTTAAGGTGCCGGCGAAAAGAATCCAAACAAATATTATTCGGCTCCATTTAGCCCGGCAACGCCGTAACGTCTCGAACATGGCATGGGGTTTCATTAGGGGTATCCTCATCAGTCCAAGTTTCCCGATCCGTGGAAATTTTTCACAAATTAGAATTTCTAAAAAAAAAGCTGAACCCCCGGGATGGCGCTGACGCGGCCCGGGGTTAACAACTCGGCTACTTCAAGGTGCTGGACCAGCCGATGACCGCGATGCCGGTAAAAAGAAAGAGCAGCCCAATGATCATGATTTGCAGCGGTCGTTTGCCCGAGCTCTTCCACTCGCCGGTGACGATGCCCAGCACATTGCCGCTGGCCACGGCCATGCTCTGAATCACCGGCCATCCCATGGAAACGCCGATTTTTCCCAAGTTCATCACCGCCATGCCGTAAAGGGCCACGCCGCCAAACCACATTCCTCCCATTAGAAATGTCAGCAGCCAGTTGACGCCGGAATTACGATTGGCAAAAAGCGCAAAACTCTTGTTGGTTGCGAACAAATAGATCACATACACCAGCGTAATGACAAAACCGCCGAATAGAGAAATGCACCAGGTTGCATTGGCGGCGTTGAGCTGGGTGGCGCCCTGCAGCATCGCCTGCTGTTCCAAAGGCTTGCCTTCAATCAGCGCGAAATTGAAACTTGAGCCGACAATGCCGGTCACGAAACAGAGGATCAAACCTTTGATCATGAGGTTCTTATCCGTTCCACTCGCTGCCGATTTGCTGGTCTGCTGCGCTTTTTCCCGCAAGGTGCCGGCGCGCGCGCAAATGAGAATGCCGACAATCATGACCGCCACACCGGCGATGATGGCCATACCGGCCGGGGTGTCCAATTCTTCCGGGTGGTAAATGATCAAGGGCAGTATCGATCCAACAGCGTTGTTCAAGCCCAAGATGATGGCGGTCCCCAGAGCAAGACCTACCATCTTTATCCCCAGGCCAAAACCGACATTACCGAATCCCCAGCCCGCACCAAATCCGAATACGATCAGCAAGGTTGCTGGAGAGACATTGGCGTAGACGTGCCAGAGGTCAGGAACCGTAAACAGGGCGAACAAAACGGGGAGAAGAACGGTCCCCCATAACGAGTACATGATCCAGGTGTTCTCCCATTGCCAACTTTTTACTTTTTTCATGGGCACGGCAAAAGAGCCGAGAAAAATACCCGACACCAAACTTAGCGTCATACCAAGTGCGACATGGGTGGTTTCCATATTTTACCTCGGTGATTCGGTCGGACAGCGCCATCAGTTCCGGTCATGGCCGGCGTTGAATTTCAAATAAACAACCGTCATATTCCTTATTCAAGACAACCTGAAAACCCTTCCGGGAAAGATCCTGTCCGGATAGTTCCGCAGAAATTTTCCTCGGATCGCCGAGCATAATCGGCAGGCTGCCGGCCAGCGACATCAGCGATAATTCAGCGCCGGGATCATTGATCGACTGATTGCCGATCACCAGAGAGGTAGCCGGGCTCACAGGAGAACGCCACCAGATCATATCCCGCAGCCAGGTATGCACTTTGTTGCCGATCACTGTCAGGTTCTCAATATCCAGACTCTCGACTGCGATAGCCGCTGCTCCTGCATTTATAAAGCTGACTCTTTTCCTGACCAGGGGCAAATCCGGATATAAAAGATACCAAGACCGATCCGGACCGATGACAGGCTTTCGGCTATTTTTGGATACTGATGCCCATCAAGCCAACTACCACTTCTTGCGACAGCGCCTGCAGCGTGACGGTTTGCAGCTCGATGCCAGGCTTCAGCCGGCGATTCAGCAGCATGGCCCGGCAATTTTCACCCAACGGCACGGTTGCAGGCCAGGGTTTGGGCACGCAAAAACGGTCCAGGTCATGAGTATAATCACCCCTGCTCAGCTGACCCGCGGTGCCGGCTCTGATATCGATCGGCGTCAGGTTCCAATAGTTCAGCGGCGGCACCAGCGCCAGCGTATCCGTACTGCCGTCTGCATAGTTCAGCAATAGATGGGCGTTGGCGATATGGCACTGCATGGGATTGGTCGAGCCGCAAATCAACAACCACACGGCTTCTCCCTGGCGATTTACCGGCGCTGTAATACTGTCGGGCCAATTGTCCCATAGAGAGGTAAAAGCTATATTCTTTGTATCATCATTCCAGTAAAAAGGCACCTTGTGTGTGGTCATCAATTGATGGCGGTTCTTGAGCAGAAAGGGAATGGAATCCAGCCTGATAACCGGAGGCGACTGTTTCCAGAAAAGAAAGGTCCAGGGTGAATAGCCGTCGCTGCCGATACGTACCGATACCGTATTCGGGCGGGGGGACAGGTACTTTTGCTGAAAGATGGTTCTGACATCGGCATTGAAAAAATCACTAATATTCAGGCATTCCCAGTCGGCGCCAAGAGGAACTTGCGACAGGGTCTTTTCAGCTTCTTTTTTCACGACGCCCGGATCAGTGACATTCATATACACAATCCGCGTCTGCGGCGCTTTTTCCACCACTACGTCCACCAACAGGGTATGATCTCCGGTATTGTTTGACACGATACCAGACAACCTTCCATCCTCGATCACGCTGCGGGTCAGGACCTTTTGCAGGTCGGTTACGCTGGTGATGCGCGCTTCCACAAACGTGAGCGGAAACGGGTCATTCGTATTTTTTTCCACCCGGATCGGATCAAAAGACTGTATCATATCGACCGGATATACTTTAATATCAGCATCCGTTCCTGCCGGCACTTGAAGATGCAACACGCTGCTTCCCAATCCTGGCAATAACTCCCACCGCCAAGGTTGACCGTTGACCAGCACCTTGCGAATTCCGGTTACCCGCACCGGCAAGTAAAAATCAGTAGAGGCGCGTTTATTAAGGTGAATGTTAGCCGTGATTCTCTTGGGCTCGAACAGATATCGAAAGGCAAAATCCGGCGTACGGATGGAGGCGCTCTCCCACTCGCTCGGCAACTGCGGCGAAAGGGTTACCCGGTTATCCGGATAATCCGGGCGGTAGCCGAAGAGCCCTTCCACCAAAACCCGGGTGAACATACCGGCACAATCATTAAAATCTGTGCCGCCATTTTTTGTCCCCAGATCGCCGGGCACCGAGCTGTTGAATGCACTTTCATAAAAGGTCCCTTTCAGGATATCCCACCCGTCATCACCCATGCCGGATAAAAAATAGGCCAGGGCCAGGTGATAATTATCACCGGGATACAGCTCCCGCACCGACCATATGCCCGGCACCCAGTTGGAGGTCCAAACCCGTCGGCCGCCTGCCGGCATACGATCATTTTGCAGAGCGGCTTGCGTATAGTACAATGAACCAACAGCCTGCTCCCGGCTCACCAGCCCTGCGTCAATGGGCAGGAAAATACTATAGAGCCAGGGATCTTCATGCAGTCGCCCATAGCCGCCCTGCTCCCGATAAGCTCCCGAATAACCTTTTTTATCGATCCACAATTTTGAGAAAAAGCCTTGTCTGATCTTATCCATCTTTTTGGCGTGCTCGGCGGCCAGCGCCAGGTCACCTTTGCGGCTTGCCATCTCTTGCGCCGCCCGATGGCCGCGGTAGGCGTATGAGGTTTCTTCGGCAGTGCCGCCGCCATGGTACCACTGCGAATCCGTGGGCCAGCCATTGATATAGCTCTCATAAATGCCGTCGCCATCCGGATCGAAGCACTCCTCCTGCCATTGCAGATGCAGTTCCAGAGCAGGCTGCAACAATTGCTCCAGTTCCCTGTCTCCGGTGCATCTCCATGCGGTAATCAGCTGATCAAAAAACTGTGACTGAAAATTATAAAACATCTGGTCTTTCTCGATGCGTCCGTTGCCGTAAAAACGTGAATCCTGATGCTGCAGGGTCAGCAGCAAAGAAGAATCCGCTTTAGCATGCTGCTTTGTGGAATTTTTAATTTGAGAAGCGAGATAATATTGAGCTTCTTTCTTAACCCGGTCATGCCAACCGTACATCGCACCTCCATAGAGCGTTCTCCATCCGGGAAAAGGTATGTTCCATAACATGGCGCCATGCACATAGACAGGATCGTACCATAAGGCGTCGATCACCGCAACAGACGCGGAAGCCAGCGCATTTAGTTTGGCATCCGGTGTCTGGACAACAATTCTGCTGGCCAGATCCTCAACACGCTGCCTCCCCCGCAGCCATGCTGTTTGCGGTGCCATGCGGCCGGAATTCTTTTTTTCAGGATCCACCGGCTTTATGTTCCAATACAGATCCTGGCGCGCCCCGTTAGCTTGAATGATCCCCGACAGAACAGGCAAAGCGCCGGGAAATTCAGCCTTCACCCTTTGCATCGCTTCCAGATTGGCCGCCTCGATTACACCGATTTGGCCTTCAACCGGATAGGCCACCTCCACAGCAGCCTGCACGTTCGATTTATTTCCGTTGTCTGTCGACAACATGATGATAGCGTTTCCCTGATTAATCTCCAGGCGGTTGTCTTTGGCCGAAGCAGCCGTCCAGTCCCAATAACCCAGCTCGGGATGGCCGTTGATGTCGAGTTTCCACGAAAGCGATTCTTCCTTATGATATTCAATCCCTCCATAGAACCAAAGCAGTCGGTCCTGAGGTTGCATCTTTTCTATCTCTGCGCGAATCGCCATGCCAATTTCACCCGACAGGGGTACCACCGACAGCCGGATCACAGGAAAGCCGGACAGGGAATCGGTCAGGATCCAGGTGGTCATATTGCCACGATATTCCATGCGGATGCCGGTGCAATCCTTGAGCCATTTAAGCTTGCCCTGATGTGAGACAGCCAGCATGAAAGCGCCATACATAAAGGGAGAGTGCACCAACCGAATTAACGGCTTATCGCCGGTGAGAATAAAAGCATCAGTATTATTGCAGTAGAGAGGTCGGTTGTTAAACAGCCGCACATCACCTCCGATGATTGCGCCGTTTTCGGCGCTGTATCGGGTGGATGCATGGGGGACGGCTCGGTCCCCAACATCACATGGCATAGCCACGTCGGGAATAATGATATGCAGGATAAGCAGAAAGGTCAGGCCGGCAAATTTCATACGGATCTCACAAAACTTTATTTAAAAACAATATTATGCGTGAACGAATTAATCGAGCTATTTGCCTCTTTTAAATCCAGTATCAGCTGGTCCTTGATGCGCAGCGTTTCGATGGTTACATCCCGTTACCGTGTGCCGCTCATCCCATCCGGCGAAGCGTCCATGAACTCGCAAATCGCCTGACACATTAATATCGTTAAAAACGACGTGTTCGATTCTTCCCCGTCCCTTGTCCTGGCTGTGCGGATTGGGGTCATTGAACAGCTCCAAGAGCATGCCTGCCTTGTCGGGATGATCGGGGGGCATAGCTCTGGTTGGGGTATATCCTCCCGCTCAATTCCCTCGATCAAAGCGTGTTCGACGTTTATGCTTTCAAAACGAATGTCGCTGACCAACGCACGATCTCCGTTCTGAATATCTATGGCGCGCTGCACGAAATGAATGATCTCGCAATTCTCGAACGATACGTTACGGATGGCGCACTCTCCTGGGGGGCCGGATATATGACCAGCGTCTGTGGTGCACGACACGTCACCCCCGTGCAGAACATGCCGAGGAGGAGTACAACCTTTTCTCCGTTCAACGCCGATTTCATCGCACCTCTGATGATCAGATTATTCATCCAAATAAGGCGGACGATAGACCTGCAATTTCGCGGCAGGATTATTGGGATCAGCCAGGAATCTTTGCCAGCTTGCTTTGGTGTCCGGATCGTCAAGATCCGGTTTGGGAATGGTGTCGAGAATTTTTTCGAACCGCTTGCGTGCGGCAATCACTTCAGCAGATTCGGAGAGAGTGACATCCAGATAGCCCTTGGTCTCATCGCGGTTTTGTCCGCAATCCCAGAATCTGCCATAGCCGTCCAGCAGCCAACGCGTGTCGCGCAGCCATCGGGCCCGATGCAGCTGCGAGAAAATCCACTCCCGCGGCTGGAACGGACGGCCTAACAGCAAAGGCGCAAAACTATGGCCATCCACCGCATAGCCATCTGGAAATTTTGCTCCGGCCAACTCGGTCAAGGTCGGCAATACGTCGGAGAAATCCACCAGTTCATCGCAGGGCCCGATTTTTTGCACCAGTCCCGGTGCATTCACGATAAAAGGGACATGAAGAGCGCGTTCATCTTCCAGCCGGTTCTTTCCATAGCCGGCCGTACCATTATCTCCACAAAAAATAATAATGGTGTTATCCCGAATGCCCAGGTCCTCCAAATTTTTAATGATCCGTCCAACCAGTCGATCGAGATATTCCAAATCGGCTTTCAAACTGCCCTTGATTCTGCCTCCGGTTCGTTTGCCGTTGCTGTCCAGTTCCGGCACATCGGTATATTTCCAGCGATCCGCTTTGCTGTGAAACATGTGCGGAAGATTGGTCGGATAATACGCGAAAAAAGGCTGTTTGCGGTGCCGTTTGACAAAATCGTTCAGCCGCTCGACCTCCATATCAGGGCCAAAATCGTTGGGTCCGGTGGGAACGCCCTTGCCATTAGCCACCAGACCCGGATGCCAGTACCATTGAATCGCATACATACCCTGCTTGGGCTGATTGAGCTCTTGCCAGGGCCCGTCGTATCCTTCCCAATACTGTGCGATGCAGTATTCATCATAGCCATAATTTTTATGTGGATCGCCGCCGAAATGGATTTTACCGAATTTTGCGGTGGCGTATCCCGCGCTTTTCATCACCTGTCCCATAAGCAGATTCTTTTCCCAGAGCGGATAAGCGGGCAAGACGGCATTATCGTAAAATTTCTGCCGCCAGGCATAGCGCCCGGTATACAAGCACGCACGGGAGGGCCCGCATAGCGGCGTGGCCCAGGCGGTCCTGAACATCACCCCCTCTGCAGCGAGGCGGTCGATGGTGGGCGTGTCGATGCCGCTGCCGCCGTAACAGCTGAATTCCTTGGCAGAGACATCATCTCCTAAAATCAGAATAATGTTGGGCTTTTTCTTTCCTCTGCCGCAGCGTTGCAGCAGAGACCCGCTGCATGCGGCAACGCCGGCCACTCCGGCTTTTTTCAGAAACGTACGGCGATTTTCCTGCATGATCTCAACCTTTTTGTGCATCCGGATTGCAAGTTGGCCGTTTTGCACCCACCTCGTCAATCCAGTGTTCGAGTTTGTGCAATAGCGCGGCGGCCTTGGCCGGTTGTTCATGAGCCAGGTTGTGCGACTCGCCTATATCCCTGCTCAAGTCATATAGTTCCACATGCTGGTCTTCATAAAACAGTATTAATTTATAGTCACCTTCTCGTATGACCGAGCCGGGAGAGCCGCCCTGGTTACCATAATGCGGATAGTGCCAATAAAGGGCATCGTGCAGTGGCTGTTGGCTTCCCTTCAGCAATGGCATCATACTCCGGCCATCCATATGCTGTTCCGGCTTGAGCGGCAAATCAGCCATGTCCAGCATGGTTGGATAAAAATCGGTGCTGATGACCGGCACCGAACAAAGGCTTCCTGGCCGGGTAACACCCGGCCACCGCATAATCATCGGTTCGCGTATGCCGCCTTCGTACAACCACCCTTTGCCGGCTCGCAATGGCGCATTGCTGGTGGGCGAACCCTCTGCACTGGCTAGACCGCCGTTGTCAGACATAAAAATGACCGCCGTATTCTCTGTCAAACCCAGACGATCAAGCGCCGTCAACACCT
>CAZISM010000131.1:0-14225 GCA_964541895.1 uncultured Cytophagia bacterium | reverse complement strand
CTGGTATACGGTCATCAACCAGACTGAAATAAGCAAAGAGTGGGCCGAGGAGGCTTTGGCCGGTTTGGCGTTCTAGTCCCGCCGGGGTCAGGGCCGCCGCTTCGCAGCACGCTCAAAACAACAAACCATCTGCTCATTGTTATAGGTACTTAAATTACGATACCAGCCCGATTTTCCAGACAGTGGCCTCTTCACGCCGCGATATTCGTCTGTGCCGTCATCGCTGTAGCCGGCCGCCATATTATGGCGGACTGGTGGTGGCGAACCTATGCCTTCAAGCCCCTGACCACCCTTTTGCTCTGCCTGCTGGCAGCCACTGCTGCGGCCGCCGGGGCTGCGAGGTACAAAAAGTACCTGGTCCTGGGCCTGCTCTGTTCTCTGGCCGGCGATATCTTTTTGATGCTGCCGCACCAGCTGTTTCTGGCCGGTCTGGCCGCCTTTCTGCTGGCGCATCTCTGTTATCTCGCCGCTTTTTTTACAGATTCCCGGCTCACCTGGCACCTCTCCTCCCCGCTCTGGCTGTTGCCAGGCGTGTTCGTTTTTGCCCGAATTCAGCCGGGTCTATCCCATGGCCTGTTCGTGCCGATCCTGCTCTATCTGCTCGTCATCACCATGATGGCGCATCAGGCATTTATGCGGGCGTTGACACTTCGCGGCACCGGCGCCTGGATGGCGGCCGGCGGCGCCCTGCTGTTCGTCGCCTCTGATTCCATTCTGGCGCTCAACAAATTCCACGCCCGCATCGACCAGGCCGGGGTATGGATCCTCGGCACCTATTACATGGCACAATGGCTCATCGCCGCATCGGTGTATCGCACTCCTGACAGCCTGACGGAAGAGCATGATGGCGCTTATCGATGAAATCATAAAAAGTCGACGCAAAACCATCAGCCTGGTTCTGACGCGGGACGGCCGCCTTGTCATTCGTGCACCGCTGCGCACCAGCGACGCTCATATTGCTGAACTGGTGAAAAAGAAGCAGAAATGGATCGAGGAAAAGAAGAAGCAGTTTGAACAGCGCCAGCGAGCCGTTGCCGAGATCCGCTTTGCACCCGGCGGCTCCATCCCCTATCTGGGACGGATGTTGACCGTGGTGGCGAACGAAACCCTGCACATTCGCGTGCGGGAGACCACCCTCTGGTTTCCGGAACGATACAGCCCGCGGCCCGGGCCGGTCCTGCAGTACTGGCTCAGGTGCGAAGCTAAAAGCATCATCGCCAATCGCGTCCTCTATTGGTCCGGATTGACCGGGCTGCCCTTTGCACGGGTGCGCATCACCAATGCCACAGGTCGCTGGGGCTCGTGCGGGCCCACCAATTCGCTGCAGTTCAGCTGGCGGCTGGTGATGGCGCCGCTGGAGGTGCTCGATTATGTTGTCGTCCACGAACTCGTGCACACCGCCATAAAAAACCATTCGCCGAAATTCTGGCACAGGGTCGCGGCCATCATGCCGGATTATAAACGGCATAATCTATGGCTGCGCCAGAACGACTATCTTATGAGCATCTGACCGGCGGCAGAGCCAACACGCCTTCCAGCCTCAATACTCATCCGGTCCCGCTTGAGCCAGGCGATCCGAAATACATTGCGCCGTCCCTCTCAGATATTCCACCTCCGAGTGCTCCAGGTTAGCCGCCAGGGCCGAACCCAGAGGTCGCAGATGCCGCTGCAGGAATTGCTGCCCGGCCTGTGCCGAGACCTCCGCCTGTTCTCTCCAACCATTGGATAGGGCAAAAGCTTGCTTCAATTTCAAATAGCTCATAAATCCGAACTCGACCGCGATATGGTCGGGCGGTTCCTCAAGATTGTATTCATAGGCAAACGCTTTGTAGAATTCCTGCAGTTCATGCAGGAGGAGGCCCGGTTGAATCGACTGCAGATAGCTCACCTCCCGGGCTGCTGCCGGACCGCCCGGGCCGAAGGTGGTGTGATAGAAAGAGCGTGTCGCTTCCTGTAACGCGGACGCTGCCACTTGCTTCAGGCGAGGGTGATCGATCTGCTCGGATAATGATTTTAACTGTACCCGCCATTCTTCGCTGGGACACTCCAGCAACAGGGCGATCAGGCGCCATTCCGACGACTCGTGCAGAATTGAACAAATACAGTGATTCATAGGCCTTCCTTTATCAGGGTTGGAATCCATCCGGTACGCATTTTGCGCGCACCGACTTCGCGCCGATGTCCGTCCCAAATCGCCAACGCGATATGGGAACGTCCCCCCTTTTTCAAGCTCGCAGTTAGCGGCCGGCTGATCACCACCATCCACCCCTCTGCTGAGCGACTGCCCGTTCCCTGTGACAGCCGGAGTGAAGCGGGCCTGAGGCTGCCTGGTCCTTCTGCCACCAGGTCCTGGACAGGTTGTTGCCGTGGTCCGCCCATGTCATTTCCCAGCGCGCGCGCCGGGGCATAACGCATCGCCATCTGTTGCTTTTCGGCCGAACCGGGAGCCAGCGCTCTGGTCTGGAACGGGTAGTGATCGATGGCGGAGTTAGGATAGAGTGCCCGCAACGAATCGCCACGTCCATTGACTATCGCCTGCCAGCAGGCATTCCAATAGGTGATTTCCACTGATCGGCCGTCCTCTCCCATCTGCGGAGCCGGCAAATCGTTCGCCTGCTCATTGAGAAACTGGATGGCGCAGGCGTCGCTGAATGCCTCGATCGCGGATCGATCGTCCATCGTGGAATCGGCCCACTGCAATCGAAACATCATATCCACACCATTGGTGACCCCCTTGACGGAAACGGCAGCCGTGGACGGATCAAGCAGCCGCGGTTCCACCAAATCCTGCAATAACAGCTTGGCCGTAAAGGACGGCATCTTCTCCCACTGCGGATCTGTAGGATCCCGCGGGAGGACGGGAGACCTCAATAAGGTGATTTCCGTGCTCTCTATTTTTGCTGTTGGCCCACAACCGGCCCAGAGTCCGCAAAAAAAAAGAAAGCCTGTGCAGTACATACGTGATCTGTTTCGCATCTCGACTCCTTCCTCAAGGACAATTGGTACGGACGGTTTGATGCGCGGCATCGAAGGGCTGACGGATATGAACCGGTTCACGCAACGGTACGCGTACGATAACCTGCCCGGATACCTCCAGGCCGTATACGACTTCACCGCTTCGTTTCCATCGTGGCAGGATACGTTCACTGCAGCCAAAAAGACTGAGGAGTCCGCACAGGTCAAGGTCCGAGGCTGCGGCGCGGTACATTCGGACCGCCTCAGCGGCGCCGGGGCCGAACATCTGGTTCAGGAATGGCTGCGGCGCGTGGATCGGTGGAATGTAATACACATTCGGTTCCAGTCCGAATTGCGGATAAAGGGGCTTGGCCATACGGCGGATGTGAACCAGATAGTCGATCGGATTTTCAGGATTTGCATCTTCCGGCCTGGAGAGCCACCCGGCGAGCCGAATTTTTCCGATGCAGTTGACGAAGCACTGCGGCTGCAATCCCTGTTCTATTTTAGGATAGCAGGCGATACATTTTTCCGAAGTGCCGGTCATCGGATTGGAAAAGGTTTTTTTATAAGGACAGGCCTGAACACACTCGCGATAGCCCCGGCATCGGCCCTGATCGAGGAGTACGATGCCGTCTTCGGGACGCTTGTAAATCGAACCTCGGGGACATGAAGCGAGGCAAGCGGGATAGGTGCAGTGGTTACAGATTCGGGCCAGGTAAAAAAACCACGACAGATGGGGTACCTGCAGTTCAACACCATGATCCACCTGGCCTGCACAATCATCTTCACCGATGTTGGGATAGGCATAATCCCGTTCTTCCGGTCGCCAGCCCAGAACGCGCTGACCCGGCGGCGCGGCTTCAAAGAGTGTCTGACCTTTATACACACCTTCGGCCCAATCCTGACCGCCGAGCAGGTCCAAAAGTTTCAGGTCCCAGCCAAGCGGATAAAACCCATAAGGCTTGGATTCGACATTGTTCCAAAGCATGTATTCCTGTCCGGTGCCTGATGTCCATGTGGTCTTGCAAGCCAGTGTGCAGGTTTGGCATGCAATACACTTGTTGACGTCAAAGACGGCTGCGAACTGCTTTTTCGGTCGATGTTCAGGATACCAGTAGGACATATCCCGACCGAGTTGCCAATTAAAGACTCGTGCCATATTCAGAATTCCTCATTTGTTTCGGCGGACACAAAATGACCGGCGATGTATTCGTTCATACTTCTGGATTCATAGTGGGGCCGAATGCCCAGCGCGGCCGGCCTCCACAGGGCTTTGCCGTCCAGTCCGCCTCCTTCGGCGCGCGTTATTTTGACGAACGACTCTCTCGGCGCACCGGTTGGGCAATGGACATCGGGCAGAAATCCTTTGCCGATCGACTGCCCAAACATGGATTTTCGAACCAGAGAGTCGGTCATCAAGGTCGGTTTCAGCCAGCCGCGCGTGGCCGATTGATGACTGCCGCTGCGGAACATGGCCTGATACTGGGTACGCGGATTTTTGGCCAACCCGTCCTTGCGCTCGTTCTGTCCCTGTTGTGAGCCGGGTGTCGTCGCATACATATTAAACCACATCCGCGTCACGCCTCGCGGCGTGCCGGGGTAATATCGAGCTCTGCAGAGCAGACGGGCAAACGCATAATCTTTCTTGTTCTTTTGCCACCCGCGGAATGGGCGGTCTTCCGGATCCGGATCGATCCATACATAATCGCCGTCTTCTACCTGTAATTCGCGGCCATCCGCCGGATTGATATCGACATATCCCTCAGTGACGAACGGGCTGCGCCGATCATGGCGGTGCAGATCGCCAAAGGGTCCAAACAGGACGGCGATCATATCGGTGTCGATGGGCGTTGTGTGAGAACCGTGGCGATATTTAGGCGTATGAAAGATGAACCGAAAGCCCTGTTTCATCAATGGATGTGATGACACCCGAGTTTCCTGCCAGGTTTTCACCACATTGCGGCCACAGCGCACCTCACAGGACAAATCGTCGCGGCTCACGCCATAGATCTCCGGGCCTTCGGCGCGGATCGCTTCATGCTTGGGTGCAACGATGACGTTGGGCTCGTAAAAGGTCGAGTCGACCGGTTCGCGATGCACCGGCAGGTTTTCGCCGGCTGCGATGAATTCATCTTCATCGCGATAGAACTCTAAACGCCCGCTTTTGGTATACCAGGGCCGGGAATCGATGACCTGCTCGTAGCCCACGGTTTTAGGCGTTGTCCGGCTGTTGAGCAAAGCGGGAATCCCTGCCTGGGCCCTTTCCTCCAGGTCGTCAATGCGGTACCCCTTGGTGTTGGTGGAGGTGTTGAGGATACGCTGCAGGTAGACGGAGGTGGTGTGCTCACGGACAAATTTCCAGTAATCGCGAAATCGCGCATCGCCGGTGAGCTCGGCCAATTTATCGGCGGTCAGCGCGAGCACTTCAATGTCACCCAGGGTGTTAAAAATGCGCTTTAGCGGCGTTCGCGGAAAAATCTGCAAAAAAGGATTGGTTACCGAGGCTGTCATATCCGGGTGCTTGAGTTCCGCCCAGGAATCGACGCCAAACACCAGGTCGGCCCATTCACACGATGTCGACCACCACCATTCATTGACGGCGATCATTTCGATTCTTGGCAGCACATTCACGACGGTGTTGTAGTGCCATTTGACATTGCCAAGGATGGAATTGGCATTGGCGAACCACAACGATTTGGTCGGCGCGGGCATATGGCTGCTTCCGGTCAGCAATTTTCGCCCTACGCGCAAAGGGTGATCCTCATGGTTGTAGTAATGGGCCGATTCAGGAACCCAGTACTGTCTGGTCCGGGCCGGTCGAGAAGGATCGAGCTCGATATCGAACGGGTTTTCGTTGATGTATTGGGGCGAACCATTGAACAGGGAGACACGGTAGTTGCCGGCGTAGGACCCGACGTTGCCGCCGATTTTGCCGACATTGCCGGTAAGCGCCGCAAGCAAAAAGATGTCCCGATCCTTATTATCGTTATTAAAGAACTGGTTCGGTCCCATGCCGACGGCGAACAGAGTCGTGCCCGGAGATTTGGCAATGTGCCGTGCCAGATCAATGACCGCTGCAGCCGGCGCCCAGGTCAATTCCTCCACCGTGGCCGGATCGAAATGGTCGGCATACTCCTCTATGAGATCATAGATGGGCCGGCAGCGAACCGGGGATCCGTCAACCAGTGTAACGTTCACTTCCCCTTTCAGCAGGGGATGGTGGATGTCACTGTGCTCGCCCACGTGGTCACGGGTGATCGCTCGCGGACGATTGGCAGCCGAATCCCACCAGACACCGTCGCCCCATTCATCGCGCAAGTCAGCGGAAATCAGCATATCCTGATGGGTTCCGGGTGGCGGCTCTTTTTCCCCTGTTTTGAGCACCCGGGTCTGATTGGAAAGGTCAGCCGGGCGTCCGCCGAAAACCTCTTCCGCCTTGAGCCGCTTCAGCGTGTCCATCCTCACCAGCAGAGGCAAGTCGGTCCAGCGCTCCAGGTACTCCCGGTCATATAATTGTTCCTTCATGATCACATGACATAAACCCAGGGCGAGCGCAGGCGTAGTGCCGGGCCGCACCACCAGCACCGTATCGCCCTTGGAAGCCGTAGCCGAGTATTCGCAGGCGATCACAACGACCCGTGTGCCTTTGAGCCTCGCTTCGGTGAGCCAGTGCGCGTCCGGCATTTTTGTGGTGATCCAATTCATACCCCAGACGATTACGGATTCGCAATATTCCACCGCATTGAGATCGAATTCGACCGTCTGTTGTCCGGTCACCATGGGGTGCCCGGGCGGAAGATCCGTGTGCCAGCTATAGTTATCGAACCCTCGTGCGCCCAGGGCCTGCTCCGCAGGCACCTGGCGGATATGGTGATCGAGCAGGGCCATAGAATTCGCCATCCGGTAAAAGCCGAAAACGCGCGTGATGCCGAGGAGCGGCATACCACCGCGGAATTTGAGCACTTGGGTGCCGACGCCCTTTGTTGCCGCCACGGTCTCCGGATCATAATGCTGCGCCAGGAGCCTCTCCCGGCCTTTTTCACCACTGTAGGTTTCAGCAATATTTTTCAGCGTTTTGGCAGCCAAGGTTGCGGCTTCTTCATGGCTGATCCGCTCCCATTCATCGCGAGCCCGCTGAAAATAATCAGCGGACGGAGAACCGTCCTGCTGTCGGGGAAATCCCTCTTCAATCCATCGCTTAAAACCTTTGCGCACCATGCACTGGTTTATGCGTCGATCGCCATAAAAACGCCGGGTAAGGGCCAGCCCTTTTTGGCAGATGCGCGGATCCCAGCGGTGGCTGGTCTTGTTTCCCGCCAAGTCCGTCGCATCGCCGTATCGCATCGTCGGTCCGATGCGGGTAACCACTCCTGAGCGAACGTAGCCATGCAAGAGACAGTTGTGCGTATCGTTGGGCGCGCAAAGAAACGTAAATTTCTCGTCATAGTTCCACAGGTCGCGATAGACGCGTTCCCAGTTGCGATCGGGATAGGTGGCCAGAGGATTGCTAACCGACTCCAGCCCCCAGGACAAAGAGGCTGAAGAGGCCAGCGCTCCGAATCCGGCCTTGCGAATGGCGTTGAGAAAGTTGCGGCGTGACAGAGATTGGCTCATGGTTTTTTCTCCCAGGTTCTGATAAAGCTGATAATAGACTCAATTTCCGCCGGTGACATGGCAGCAGTTGCCGTCGATGCGTCGGCAAAGGCTTTCATTTCAGTGCCTCGCCGGCCGTCCGCGATGGTGCGAAAGAGATAGGTATCTCCGGCGCCGGCCAGCAGGACAGGGTTGTTCAGGCTCACACCTTCACCGCCCTGACCGCGGCTGCCATGACAACCCGAACATT
Organism: uncultured Cytophagia bacterium; assembly: GCA_964541895.1. Classification (GTDB taxonomy): domain Bacteria; phylum Zhuqueibacterota; class Zhuqueibacteria; order Residuimicrobiales; family Residuimicrobiaceae; genus CAZISM01. Next base: position 6,424 of record CAZISM010000131.1, on the reverse strand, counting down.
GAACTTTATAAAGCCGCTCGCCCAGGGCGATATCGCCACGAGCCCAACGGGGAGGACGGACGTCCGGAATCGCTTGGACACCACCCAAATGGCGTACAAAAGCGGCTATACTGTCGATCTCTGCGCGCCGCAGCCCCCCGGCCTTTTCACCCCACTCGGGCATTCTGCGTCCGGGCCGTCCATGCCGAATGGTCGCGACAATAAAAGAATCGGGTGCAATGGCAAGAAAATCTGCACTGGTTATGGCGGGAAAAGCCGGCATACCGGCGTAGCGCATGCCCTGGCCGGATGCGCCGTGGCAGGACGAACAGAATGTGCGGTAGAGGGATTCACCATCCGCGGAAAACTCACGATGACCGAACCGTTCCACCAATAAACGGTCTTTGGGCCAGAAGGCTTCGGGATAATTGTGGTTACGCAGCGAAAACAAATACAGCGTCAGGCGGTTGATTTCCCATTCAGAGAGTCCCAGAGCCGGCATGGTGGAACCGCGAACCACCCCGGCCGGATTGCGAAAATGCTCGGCAAACCATCCGGCCAGGGTATGCTCGCCAGCGACGTGAGAAAAGTCGATTTGCCCCGGATCCTTCTGTCCTGCGGCACTCAGATCAGGACCATCGTCGCCGCCGATGCCATGCACTTTATGACAGCCCCGGCAACCTGCGGCATGGAACAGCGCCTTGGCCTCCACCAGCCGTGGTGCTCCGACGCAGGTCGAAAGGTAGACATCCACATCTCGCCGGTCGACCTCGGCAATGTCCCTGAAATTGGCTTTCCAGAGCGGATCCGCACCGGCGGCAGCGAGTAGACGATGATGGCGATACCAGTCAGCACGATAACCGGTAGCACCCACCATGGTCAGGTCCGGGCCTTCCATCCCCCCGGGCCGAAGCGTGCCGCCGCGTCTATCCATTCGATGACAGGCCAAACAGTCGAACTGTTCAAACAGACGGGCACCATGCTGCGTTCGGGCCAGCGAAGGCACCTTGAGATGGCGGTGACAGCTGCCGCAACCGGCATCGGCATACTGCAACGGAATCATGGGCTCTGGCCAGAACAGGACGCTGCCGTGTGCATCGGCTTTTTCGGTCGCGTGACCCTGGCCCGCATGGCAGACGGTACACCCCCATTCCGCCGGATCGTGATAGACAGGGGGATGCGTAGCCGTCACACGGGGACCATGCAGAACAGCTTCACCCGGCGACATGCCGAGATGACAGGACACACAGCGATCGCTTTTGTGCAGCACCGGTACTACGATTTGACGAAGATGGGGATCGATGGCTCCACTCTCAGAGTGTGATTGCGCCTGGATCCGTCGCCATTCTTTAAAAATGTTTTCCTGTACGGCCGCTACGATAAAGAGCAGCAGAGTGCCCAGGCTCGACCCGAGGAGTAACAGTTTGTTCTTTGACATGATGGTCTCAATGCTTAGGCCAGCTTGATGGGGACCAGTAAAAAGCCCAATTGGGCCCGCGGAAAAAAGTGCCGATTACCGTCAGAACGATGAAACCGCACATAAAGCAGGTGAACAGGGCCAATCCGCCGGCACGGACCGAATTAAATCGTCGGACCGTCCAGAGGGAATAGATCGCATAAACAGCAGCCAAAAGAGTGCCGGGATTGATAAACGTGATCACCAGCTGGCCGATGTCCGGGAACCATTCGCGCAGCCAACCGAAACGGATGGCAAAGGCTTCGATGCTGATCGCGGAGAGCAAGCCGAATACGGCAGATTGCACGCCCAGTTTCCAGCCCCCGGATCCGCCGAACCACAAGCCGGTGCCGTCGTTCTCCCGGTCCAGGTAAGGAATGAGACCGAGTCCGACAAGTACGATTACCGGTATTCCGATCCCGCCCATAAACGCTGAGAAGGATATGCACTCCTGCAGCCCCAGGAAATACCACGGCGCCTTGGCCGGATTTTCCGGCACGGCCGGATTCGCCAGCTCTTTGAGAGGCGCATCGAACAGAATGGCGAGTGCGGTGCAGAGGAACAGCGTGGCCATAAATATTCCCAGTTCTGCATAAACGAGGTGCGGCATGGAGGGTAGAGTATTTTCCGGTCCATTACCGACGGCGGGTGTTCTACCGCGAACAATGGCAGCCAAATGATATGTTTTTTGCGGCGCTTGTGTAAAAACCGGAACCGTTCCCGGTTGCGACGGCAGCCTATTGTCTGCATCTACAGGACGAGCCAGGCCGCCGTCTTTGCGGATACGCCAGAAATGAACGGCCATAAGGGCGGTCAACGCAAGAGGCAAGATCATGACGTGCAGCAGGTAAAAACGGATCAAGGCTTCCTCGCCCACGGTATCGGAGCCCAGAAGCAGCTGTCGCTGCGCGCCACCGACATCAAAGACGCCCGTGAGGCCGATGGCATCCGTAATTTCTCGCGGCGATTGAGCGATATTGGCGCCGATCGTGATAGCCCAATAAGCGAGCTGATCCCAGGGGAGCAAATAGCCGGTGAAAGATAATCCTAATGTGATGATCAGCAATCCCATGCCGATGAGCCAGTTGAATTCCCGCGGTGGACGATAGGAGGCGGTATAAAAAATCCGGGCCATGTGCAACAGCACAGCGATGACCATCACATTCGCCGCCCAACGATGTATGTTGCGAATGAATCGTCCGGTGGGCACCACAAAATGGATATCTTTCATGGAAAAATAGGCTACGTCCGGATGTGGTTTGTAATAAAACATGAGCATGACCCCGGTGACCAGCAGGATGATAAAGGCGGAAACGCAGATGCCGCCCAGGCCGAATGTAGTAACCCAGCGCAGGCTCCATCGATGCACACGCACCGAGTGCAAATGAAGAAAGACGTTGCCAAAGATAAAGGTTGATCTGGTCCGATCCGTCCTGGGCGCGCCGCTGCGGAAAGCGGTCTCTTTGACGCGTCGCGGCACCTGACGCAGATTCTTCCATAGCGCGGCAAGCGCAGTGGTTGAATGTATATCTTGATTCATATAAGCTCCTGATGGCGGTCGAAGCAGGAAACAAATGAGCGTTTCCTATACCTTTAGTTTGGTTCCTGGTGCAACGATTTCGCCTTGATCAACCATAAAACGGCCGGCCTGCAGGCTCACTTTATACCATGGCAGTGGTTGCGGCGCCGGTCCTTTGCTGACCTTGCCATCGGAATAAAATCTCGAGCCGTGACAGGGGCATTCAAAGCCATCCTGGTTGGTTTTGACGATACAGCCAAGATGGGTACAAATCAGTGAAATGGCGTATACTCCATCGGGATCGCGGAACAGGGCCACAGAGCGGCCGGTGGGTATGTACGCAGCGCCTGCGGGCCAGGACTCCGGCAAGTTGACGCTGAATTTTTTGGAAGGAGACGAGAGAACCGCCGCTTTCGGCAATCGCAACAGGCCGACGATGCCGAATCCAAGGGCCATCATGGTGGTGGCCAACGAAGTCAGGCCTAAAAAATCGCGGCGTGAAGCAGGCTCCGGATCCAATCTGGATCGTGGCGCTGCTGCTTGTGTACTCATGAACTCCTCCAAAGGGTTTGAAAGGTTACGCGTTCCATAGTAATGGCCTCCGTCGGACATCGCCAGGCACACAATCCGCAGCGGATGCAGCGCTCTTCATCTTTGAGGATGGCGGAATGGGCTGCACGATCGATCCCCGGCCCCAGAGAATCGGCAATGATGGCATTGAGGTCAGGGGTGAGGATGAGTTCGGACAGAGGAGTTAATTTCAAACAGAGGGTGGGACAAACGTCCACGCAGCCGCCGCACAGGACACAACGGGAACCGTCAAAGACCGGGGTGACGCCACAATCCAGGCAGCGAGACGACTCGCGCACGGCCAGTTCGGCGTTGTATCCGGACTCTACCAGACGGTCCGGATGCTGCAGACGTGCTTGGGGAGCGAGGACGGGCACATTTTGGCGCGGCACAGTCTCATACCCCGCCTCGCGCCGGTACAGCGGCAGCGACAGGTGCGAGGTGGTCTGTTCCATGGTTATGCGGCGCCCGGTCAAGTACGCATAGACCGAACGGGCCGCCGCTTTGCCTGATGCCACAGCATCGATGAGCAGCCGCGTGCCATGCGCCAGATCGCCGGCAACGAAAACACCCGGCGCTGTAGTCTGCTGACGGTCATCACTGCGCGGCCAGCCCGGCCGCGCCATCTCGATATCCTTGCCCCCGTCCTGGAGAAATGAAAGGTCCGGCTGCTGGCCGACGGAAAGCAAAACAGTATCGCAGGGAATCGTACGCAGGACCGAATCGTCGAATGCGGGCCGAAAAGCGCCATGGTCGTCATAAACTCTGAGACAGCGACGCAGCACAACGGCTTCAACACCGCCGGAGCCGTTACGTCGAATCTCCACCGGACCCCAACCGTTGTGCCGGATGATCCCCTCTTCCTCCCCTTCGATAATTTCAATCGTATCCGCCGGCATCTCCTCGAGAGTTTCCAGCGACACCAGGTGAACGCCGGCTGTTTCAGGAAGCCGTGCTACCGAGCGGGCAGTATCATAGGTGATCTGGCGCATGACGGTTCGTGCAACGTCATACGCTACATTGCCGCCGCCAATGACGACAATGTGATGGCCCAGGTCCAACGCTTTCCCCAGGGCGATGACGCGCAAGATATCGACGCCGCCGTAGACTCGCGGACCCCGTTCGCCGGGCAACCCCAGGGCCCGTGACGTTTTGGCGCCCACCGCAATGATCACCGCAGCGTACTCGTCACGTAGGGAAGCAAAGGAGCGTGTGCGTCCGACCGTCACGCCGCAGCGGATATCAACCCCGAGCGCCTCGATCACCGCCACTTCTCGGGCAATTACTTCCCGCGGCAGCCGGTACGCCGGCACGCCGGTGATCAGCATCCCGGCCGCAACAGGCTCTGATTCAAAAACGGTCGGCGTAAAGCCCATGAGAGCAAGATCGTGAGCGGCGGAAAGTCCGGCCGGCCCAGCCCCGATGATTGCCACCCTCTGGCCGTCGGCGGGGACAAACCGGCCCTGGGTACGACTGCGCAGCATGGCCGCCATTTCTTCGCTATCGGCACCGCTCCATGGCGAAAAGTCTTTAACAGCGTCGAGCACGGTATCGATGGACTTTAGCTCAGGCCCTGCCAGTTCACACACGAATCGTTTAAGTGGCCGGATGGCGACGGGCAGATCGTTGGCCACATACGCGCCATAATCATCGATGCGCGGAATGTTGCCTCGACGACAGGCCGCTTCACAGGGCGCGGCGCACACCCGGCCGCAGATAGAGGCGAATGGGTTAGGTCCGCGAGCGATGAGATACGCCTCTTCAAATTGTCCGGCTGCGATAGCGCGAACATAGCCGCGCGCATCGGTGTGCACCGGGCAGGCGATCTGGCAGGCAACGAGCCGACGATAATGATCGTCAGACGGAACGTCTGCCTGCAGCAAGGTCTTCATGCCGCTTTTCCATTTGTGTAATGTCCGAATTGCAGCACGCAGGGCAACTGGCTTCGGAAAGAGCCGGTCGGACACGGCTGACGGAGAAAATCGGCAAGCGTCCAGCGCTGCAGCACACCCACGATGGCCTCCTGTAATTCAGCGCCTGCCTGATGGAAAGCACAGGTGTGTGACCGTTTCGTGGTGTAACGGCAATAATCGCCCTTGATCGCGCCCTGGCAGGCGACGACGATGTCGTGGAGAGTGATCGTCGCCGGCGGCCGCTTCAGCACGACCCCGCCACGCTGGCCGCGCACCGCCTGTACGATATCGGCGCGGATCAGGTGGCCGGCCACTTTGACCAGATAGGTCGGCGAGACGTGAAGTTGTCGCGCAACTTCCTTAAGGGTGACGGTTTGATTCGGAACCTGGCCGAGGTTCAGCAAAAGTCTGATAGCGGTTACAGAGGTTTGGGTCAGCATGTGTAAGCCTCAATCATGACAATACGTATCATCTTTATCATTTATTCACCGCGTAAAAAGACACCCCACTTGCTTGGGCTGCCTGCTCGCTCCGGGAAAACCGGATACAAAAAATCCGCCGAATTCTCATCTCGGCCCGCTCCGGTCCATCACAGAATGATCTGTAGAATAATAATGATTTTACAAAATGGTGTCAATAAAAATTTGACGACATTATTCTTTTTTGCCTATTCTGCCGGCATGTTGTCTGCGCCCGGCACCAACCGTGGCCGAGAGTCTCTGGCCCATCAGCAGCAGTCCGCCGCAGAAGAATTTTCGTCGGAAGGAATCATCGAGCAGCTTTGAAGAACGAAAATCAGGTTGTTTTTCAAAAATCTTTTTGCAAATTTATGAAAACATGCGGTTTCATCGTAAAGATCGGCTGAACGGCACACCCCGCTGTCCGCCGCTAGTGCTGCAGCCGGCCGCAGCTACTAATCGGCCGGCACCACCGTCTGCAGTTGGATGGCGCCGCCGTCGAGCGGCAGCGCGATCAAGCGGCCGCCGG
>CAZISM010000130.1:3490-14491 GCA_964541895.1 uncultured Cytophagia bacterium | reverse complement strand
TGCTGCGCATCGCCGATCAGGGCATCCCTGTGATCATTGTTCCCGGCAACCACGAACGCTCCAATATTCCCCGATCGCTCCTGGATAGCCACTCCGGCATCTTTGTCTTTCATCAGCCCCAAACACAGGTGTTGACACTGCGCGGCTTTCGGTTGGCCATCGCCGGCTTTGCCAATGTCCGCCGGACTCCCCGATTACTATTCAAAAGCGAGTTGGCGAAAACGGGATGGAACAACTGCGAAGCGGATATTCGACTCCTGTGTTTGCATCAGGCCGTGGAGGGGGCGCAAGTCGGGGCGCAGAATTTCACCTTTCGATCCGGTGCGGATGTCATCAAAGGAAGTGATATTCCTGCCGGACTGCATGCGGTTTTGAGCGGACACATTCATCGCTTTCAGATTTTGACCCACGATCTGGCCGGTAACAGGCTCGCTGCACCGGTTTTTTATCCGGGCTCGACGGAGCGCACCTCGTTCGCGGAAAGGGAGGAGGCAAAGGGATTCCTGGTTCTGACCCTGCCTGCAGATGCAAAACAGGCCGTCAAATATCGATTTATTTCGCTTTATGCCCGCCCCATGATCGACCTCGAGGTCGCCGACCATGGATTATCCCTCGATCAGGTGAGAGAAAACCTGATCGCCCACATCAACGGCCTGGCTGCCGATGCCATTGTCCGCCTTCGGCCAGTGGGGGATAGAGCACAGGCTTTGCCGAGTGCCCTCAACGACCGTTGGCTGCGTTCAGTCGCGCCGGCGTCGATGAACATCGGCTGGAGCTATGCTTGGCATGGCGATGGGGGGGCTTAATAAATACAAGAGAAGGATTAAATCAAATTCAAAATTCAGCCCCAAAATTTAAACGCATTTCATGCCAGTATTAATAGTCAAAAAGAACATCAGATGTATGATTTTACACGCATGTGACAATCAGGTTTTCACGTTTTTGGCATTTTATGATTGCTAATAGGTCATTTCTATTCTTTATAATCTACTGTTTAATTTTATGTTGACTGTATTGAATTAAGTTCAAAAAAAATGACAAAAATAATAGCCTTTGTGGCGATTTTGTCCCTTGACAGCAATGGTTATTTTTGTTTAATTGATATAGCAGGTATCAGTTATGGTCTAGGCTTCAAAACCAAATAAATGATGGTCTGCCATGAGATCATTTAAGACAAGTGTACTTGTTCTGATATTCGTTATATCAACAATTGTTATGCTTGGTTCCTGCCTGCCAGGATCACCCAACAATTTTATCTTCTCCTGTAAAAAGTGAAGATCCTTCAGTTTCACAACTTCAATCGGATCGCAAACTTGCATCAAAAGGCGACACCCAAAACGTCTTTGAAAAATTTCTTGAACAGAAACGGAAAATCGGCAAAATTGTAGTAGATAGTAAAAAGTTCGACTTTATTAAGGAATCAAGGGTTGATATCCCCGGATCTGAAATAAAAATTCTGGTCGTAGAAAAAATTGGAAACAGCATAAATCGGAATACGTCGATTTTTGGTTTCCAAAAAAAAGATATGATTGCCCCTTACTTTGTTATCAACGAGATATATAATGTTGGAAAAAATCACTTTCGAGTAGACATAAAAACTGTATCGGGAGAATTGTTTTTTACTTATCAAGTAAAAGAAAAATATGTATTTGGCTTCAAATTGGTAAATAATTCAGTACTTGAAGAATTGGCACCTCATAAATTGTCCAAGATCTCGCCCGGTTCATCTGAAATTGAAAAAGATGCTTTCTCTGCTTGTGTAAAGTCTTTAATTGATTATATGGGTGGTGGAACAATACAAGGCTCTGTGACATTTGTTTTTTGTGTAGCATTTGGCCCTGAATGCGCTGCAATGATAGTCGGCAATTGTTTGGGAGAGCAAGTTGCTTCATGGTTTGGGTGGATATAACGATTTTTTACTTGGCCAAGAATGATTTATCATATCTCCAGATATGCCATCATATCCAGGTTTTCAATGAGGATTCATATGACACGAAATCGATTTTTGTTGTGCTTGATTATCGGTCCTTTTGTGACCGGCTTGCTTTTTATTGGCATAGACCATTTACTGAAAACGCATATCCTTAATTCCAATGCATACATGCTGCTGTCCGTGTGCGTCTATATACCAGTAATAACTTATTTGCGCAGTCGCTATTTAAAAATTCCAGCAAAAGATTTTTTTCTGTCACTCATTCCGCTATTTGGCTATAAGAGACACCAGGAGCTCTTTAGAAAGCCATGAGATCAAGGCTAACCAGATCGGCTGGGATACGATCAAGCGACAGCCGATGACCTTTGGCTTTCGGATTTGATCGTTTTCGTCATCGGTTGCTAGTTCAGGTTTTACGGCATCGCCGGGGGCCCCTGATGGGACTGCCAGAGGAGAAGAGTCTGGCAACAGCGCATGTAGCGTACAGCTTTTCGCTCTTCATGATCACCCGGGGAATCTTGTGGGTGTCCGAAAACCCGCGATACGTTTGCACGATGAAGAGCTGTCTACCCAGGGCGATCATGAAGCTATCGGGCCGCTCTTTGCGGGGCTCTTGATCTTTGTCATTACGCCCAGGTCTGCGGTCTGGGCTGATACCGCATCGCCGCTGTCGGGGCGGGGATATAGGGATAGGGTCGTATGACGACCGCGCATGAGGATCGTAGGAGCCGGCTCCTGACGGCGATGGTGGTGGTGACTGTAGAGCGGCGCGACGAAAATCAGCTGCCGGGAAGCGGCTGCTACAAGCGGCTCCTGCAAGCGGCTAGCGCCCGCAACTATCTAACATGCTCATTATAAATATAAAGCGGCCTTACAACACCAGATCACGAAAGTATTTCCGGTCAATAACCGCCAATGCACCCTGGAGCTTTTTACTTTGCAGCCATTGATAGATCACCTGTCCGCGATCGATCAGCTGCCATTCATGCAGAGGGTATATTTCAGAAAATGGCTTGCCGTTTCTTTGGATCAAACGACCTTGCAGAAAAATAAACGTATTGTCCCAGCGACCGTTTTCCCGGATTAATAGTCCGTGTTCACGAAACAAATGCAAAAAATTCTGCCGCTTTATCATGGCATGATAGCGATGCCGCATGGTATTATAATGCGCTGCTTTTTCAAACTCTTGTTTCCGGCTATGGCCCTCTATCATGCTTTCCATAAAACGGATGAAATACGCATCGTATGACGACAACGACTGTATCGCACGCCTGACCGTGGGACCGTATCGCGCCTTCGCCTCCTCACTGCGGCATGGCCCGATGCATTTGCCGATTTCCCTTTGCAAACACCCGCCCTGGCTCACCGCATGGCACGTACGCAGACGAAAGCGCATCTGCACCAATTCGGCCATGTCTTGTGCATAAAAGATATTATGAAACGGCCCGAAAACGTGTTGATAATTCTCCCGTTCGCGGGCATTGATCACCAGCAACTGCCGGATCGCTTCATTCGAAACCGCCAGGTAAGCGTATTCGAGAAAATCTTTCTGGCGAACGTTTCCGACCGGCCAGTATTGTTTGATCAGTTGATCTTCCAGCAGCAGGGCATACAGCTCGGAATCGGTCTCGTGCCAGCTCACATCCTTGACATGATAGATCCAGCGATGGTTGCGATCCGACCATCCTGCCTGCAGGGATTTGGCATGCTGCTGCAGCCGTTTGCGGATATTGATGGATTTGCCCACATAGATGACGCCGGCATCGCCGTTTCTCATCACATAGACTCCGGCTGTTTGCGGTGCCTGTTTGATTTGGGCTGTGAAATGTACCTGCATGGATAATAATATCAATAAATGGGCAAGAAATCAATGCCGGAATTAAATGCCATCGCTTGCCCGCGTGATCAGCAGGCTGCAAAGGATTGCGCGCTTATGGAGGGCGGACCATGTCCACCAGGGTGTCACGCGGCACTGTATGTGCCAAACCTCCCCTTCGGCACACGCGCTGCAAAAGATCTCTGCATAGGGCGTGTGCTCCGGTCTATTTTTTCAGGAGGGCGGCGCAAATCAGGCCGTCTGCACCCGGCCGATGGCCGGCAACCTGTGATCGCGTCTTCATTATACAACCGCATTATCCAGGTAGGAACGCAGAACCGCAGCGCTCCCTATAATCATGATGGGCTCGCATATATAAAATCAGGAGCGCTTGGCAAAATCGGGTTGGTAAAAGTTTATAATCTCAAATTGGGCCATGCATTCCAGCTCGATCAATCTGCGCCTGTGCCGAAAAATTTCGATTGGGATGCCTGGCTGGGGCCGGCGCCTGAACGGCCGTATCATCAGCAAATTTTCAATGGTGACTGGCACAAATTCTGGGATTATAGCGGCGGCGATCTGGCTGACGACGGAATTCATCAGCTCGATCTTGCTCTGATGATGATGGGCGATCCGGGCATACCAAACAAGGTCACCTGCATAGGCGGACGAAAAGTCTTTCCTGACGATCGTGAAACGCCGGATGTCCAGATCGCGACATTTGAGTTCGATACCTTCATTCTGACACTCGAATTGACCAATTACCCGCGCTACATGCAAAAGACCAGCGCCACCATTCGGCGCAACGACCTGCTTCCCTACTGGGCTCAGAACGCTACGCGCATCGAACTGTACGGTTCGGAACAAATGATGACGGTTGGCCGCCATGGCGGCGGCTGGCAGGTCACCATCTCCGGCGGCAAAGTGGTCAATCAGATGTACGGAAGGCCGGCTGATGATCCGCATTACGCGAATTTCCTGAAATGCGTCAAATCGCGTGAAAAGCCCAATGCCGATATCCTCCTGGCCCACAGCGCCTGCACCATGGTTCACATGGCCAATATCGCCCATCGTACGGGGAACCGCAGCCTGACTTTTGATGGCCATGCCGGCCGTTTCGAGGACGAGGTCGCCAATAAATTCTTAAGGCGGAGCTATCGTGCACCGTATGCTGTAGCGGAAACCGTATGATAAACAACATAAAATTCAGTTGCTGTAACTTTTACCGGCCGGTCTCCCGGGTTCGACGTCCGGGTAGCATGCGGCTCACGCGAAAAAATTCTCGCCCCTTTGGAACAATGTGATCCTGTCGTTGCGGTGAGGTTCTTCCGTTGCTGCAGCATGTTATTTAGTAGACCCCCTTCGCCAGGCTGTAACCCGGCACCGTCGCTTGAAATACCGTTTTACATTTTTTACCCTGTAACCGGAAAGACAAAATGTCGAACAAATTTGGGTTGACCATGTTCCTGCCTTTGCTGCTATTGTGCTGTGCTACGAAACAACCTCCGACGCAAGAGGTCCGCCCAGCGCGCTGGGATTTGAATTTCCCCGATCATTGGCGGATAGAAATCCTCGCTGGTACTGAGCAGCTGACTCTCCTCAAACCCGGCAAGATGGGGCGATGGCGGGCCCCGACTTCCCGGGCCATCCTGATCGATCCGATCGTGACCAGTTTTGAGTTGAGTGTGCAAGGGTATTGCCTGACCGATACAACCAATGCATACCGCGACCTGTGTCTGTTTTTCGGCTACCAGGATTCCACCCATTTTTATTATGTTCATTTTTCCGGCATCAGCGATCAGGCCCACAACATTATCGCTATCGTGAATAACTGTGACCGAAGCAAAATCAATGCAGAACCAGCCGGTGGCTCCACAGCCGGATTGACAGAAAAAAAATGGTATTACCTGAAAGTCGTTAGAAACGTGGGCAGCGGACGCATTGAGGCCTTTATCGATGACATGGAACATCCGGTGCTCACCGCCATGGACAAGACCTTTTTATGGGGCCAAGTTGGAGTCGGTTCGTTTGACGACACCGGCATGTTTCGCGCATTTCAGGTTACGGGGGACATAAAGATTCCCTGAGCTGAAACTGATACTGCTCACTGCAAAAGAAGGTCAATGCGGCGCTTGGCGCTTTGGATTGGTTATGGTGTCATGTTTTTCGCAGCCTTGTACGCCTCTCCTCCTACCGTATCACTGGGCCCGGTGAATCCCGGCCCGCCGGCGGCGACATAACCATGGCTGGCACCGGAGATATCCGGGGAGAGCCAAAAAGAATAGAGCCTGGCGTTGCGCAGATAGAAACGGAATTTCACCGGTTGACCGGCAAGAGCAGATAGATCTTTAGCCTGTTTCCATTCCACGTGCTGCAGGGTTTTATCTTTTTTAATAGCTTTGCAGTTAGCTTTGCAGAACGGCTCGATGACTCGACCTTCCTTGTCAAGAATTTCCACCAGCAATTTCCCTTTTCGACTGTCCGAATTGACGAACAGATGCTTGCCGTTAAAGAGTACCGGATGCGTGACAACGACCGCTTCTTCTTTACCGCCATCCAGCGACGCAAAGCCGTCGCGACGCAAGGTAGCCAGGCCTGTGGTGCAGACGCCGGATGCTGACGAACCTTTCACACCGGCGCGGGCGCTGAAGTAGAAATAGAGCCGGTCGCCCACCACCAGGCAGCCGCCGCCGGCGGATTGAATGTTAGCCCAGTTCCAGTCGCCGTATTCCTCCGAGACGTTAATGAACGGGCGGTGGTCCGGTCGATGCCAGTGGAAACCGTCGCGGCTGAAGCCGAGACAGATATAGTTGGGTTTGGCGCGGTCTTTGGGTTGTCCCGGCCAGACGGAGAACAGTCCGAGCATGACGCTTTCATAACCCACCGCATCCAGGTTGTACAACTCTGGCGGCCGGTTCAGATCAGGTCGCACGGGATCGTTAACGTCGGCTCCAACCCAGAGCGATTTTTCCGGTTGGTAGATGGACAGGCCGGCCACCGCATCGTCGCATTCGCGGTAGCTGCGCGAACGTCCCAAACCCTTTTGATTGGCCCGGATGCTGAACACCCATTTGCGACGAAACGGATTGTAGAACATGGTGGTGCGATCGCCGGTGGTGCTGTCCTCAGCTACCGGCTCTCCCCAGTGAATGCCGTCGGCACTGGTATAGAGCGAACCGAGCCACTCTTTTTTATCGCGTGCGATGACGAACAATTTGTATCTGCGGTTAGGGTCTTTTTCTTCCTGATCGAGCCAGAGTGTTGCCGAGTCGCGCGGTTTATCCAGAACGATGTTGGTGCCGGGTTTGACGTCGAGCAGTGGTTTTTGCCAAAGGATGCCGTCTTGGGACGTTGCGTAGGCGGTGGCGGAAACATAGCCGGCCATGTACCACATTTTAAAGAGGCGATCTATGGGATCGAACCAGACGCCATCGCTGAACACCATGGCGGTGGGTGCCGGATGGCCGCCGGAGAGGATTTGCGATTCCCACGGCCGGTCTGGTTTAAGGACCGGATTGGTTTTGTGAAATTGCGCCAGATGGTATGTACGTTCAGCTGTGGAGGATTCGAGGAGAAAATCATCTACAAAGAGCTGGCGACCGATGTCGATGGGTATGACCTCCGGCATATGGTTCAGATATGGTAACGGCATCGGCTGTCTGGTCAGCGAGTCGAGGGGCGGCGGCCAGGGTTTGGCCAGGGTGATGCCGTTGTAGAGTAATTCGCCTTTATCCATTTCCTGCGCATGAGCTGTTATGCAAAAGAAAAGAAACAAGAAAAGGTATCTCATGTTTTTCATGGCTTTTCCTCCTGATTGAGCGTGCAGGTCAAGAGTGCTGTTGTCAGCAGCGCCGGCTAGTAGTACAAACTGACCCGCACCGGCCGGGCCTGGTTTGCAAGGGCAATATACGCCAGCCGGTTTTCGCTGTCCCATCGCCACTGAAACGGCAGAGCCGCCTGGTCGCAGGACACGGCGATGGATTTCGGTTTCCGCGGCAGACGGACGACGGTCCAGCCTTTGCTATTGGCCGGGCCCCGGGAAACAAACTGAATGGACGCCGGACCGGCTTTTTCTTCTCGGATGCGCGAAGAGGAGAGCAGCACGGCAGGTGTGGCGGCATCTATCTGGTCCAAATCGAGAAGCAGCGCGTGCGAGTTGCAGGCAATGGTTTTCTCGCGGATGACCGGAAGCCCGGCTGCCAGTACGTCGATGAAACGGCCCTGCAGGCGCAGTTCTGCCTGCGATACCGATTCGTCCATCACCGCGGCAATCACCCATGGACCGCGATAGAGGGTGAGATGATTGCGCTTTTGTGTTTTTATTTTCGCCAGGCTGCAGGCGGATTCGAATATCTCCAGGATCTTTTCACTTCCCTCCGGCAACGTTGCCAGCTGCTGCGGAGAGTGCGTGTTGACCACCACGTACCCCTTGCCCACAGCATGGCGGCCCGATCGAACCTGTGCCAGGCCGCACAGACGAAGCAGATGCTCTGCCGGCGACTTGGCGTTCTCTTTCCGCCACCAGGACGGCATGGCGGCAAAGGGATCATCGTTGGCACCGAGCAGGACCAGCACGCCGCCGCGTTTTATCCACCGGGACAGGACACGGTGATGCTCAGGCTGCATCGGCTTTTGTGCTTCATAGCTCAGGAAAAGGATTTTATACGGCGCCAGATAGGCGAGCGAATCGCACCGGTCCAGATGGACCATCTCCACGGCCAGGCCGCTTTTCAACATGGACAGGGCTGTTTGATGGATCGATTCGATCCGGTTCGACCAGGGACCACCGTGCTGAAACATCAGGCCGTCCGAGACAAGCACGCCGACCTCGGAAGAAGAATCGTCCCGGCGGATAGCCTGCGCCGGAAGATCGGCCATGCCGGCAAGAAGATTGCCGATGGTGAGAAGCTCGGCGGCATAATCGGCGGGGATAAGAGTTTTCTCGGCAGGGGAGAGGTTGTCCATTTTCTGGTTGAGAAAGCGAAAGATTTCCATGCCCAGTTCAAAGTTTTTTATTCTCCTGCGCAAGCTGTCCAGAGAGTGCGGATTCCTGCCCAGTATAGCCCGCCAATGGCGGACGCTGTCTTCAGGAATGATCTCTGCTGTTTTGGCATCGCGCGCCCGCAAACCGTCCAGGACGTGCAGGAATTCCTCCGCATGGATCGTTACCTTTTGCAGCGGATAGGGCCGCAAAAAAACGCGTTCCGGCCACGGCATGATTTCAAAGCCGGTGATGTCCGGATTCAGCAGCGAGGCGATGACTGTTTTTTCATAATTGATCTTGTAATCGTTCCAGTCGTAACTGGGATCGTCTTCGATGGGATCGGCCAGCACCCACAGCGACTTGCCGGTGCCTCGCACCATGTTCTTCAAACTGCTGTATTCGAGATAGGCGTTTTCAAAGGTTCTTTCCTTTTTGACGCCGTTGTAGAGGACGGGCGACCGCGCGGTGCCGGTCCACACCTGCCCGATGATGCCGTCCACGCCGGCCATCTGCACCAGGCTGGTCATCGGGCTGACGATGCCCCACTGGCTATAGTTCAGCAGGCTGTGGGTGGGAACGATACACTGAAAATCGACGCCTTTGCTGCGGCTGTATTCTTTTGCGTACTGGAATACAAGATCGAGCGTTCGATGATAAAGATGGTGCTTTAATCGCGCCGATTTGTACCATTGCGCCGGCGAAGAAGCCGGATTCTGCCAGGCTTCGCCGTACCAGCTTTGCCACTCTTGTTTAAACGCCGGACTGTAACCGGCCCGTTCCCAGAATTCCGGCTCTTCCATGCAGATACCCTGGCTGCCGGCGTCGATGGCGTTTTTGACCAGGGATTTCATGAATTCGGTGTGGCGCAGCGTCGGCACCATATAATACACGGTGGAGGCTGAACCGTGGCTGAGGGTGCTGCCCTGGGCGTCGCGCTGAATGTCGTCGCTGTGGTCGCGGCCATCGCGCACGCCGTTTATATCCGTCCAGTTGCCGCTGACATAATCCGCTGCCGCGCCGCGACCGATAGCCTGAAACACGGACACCTGATAGCCGTTTTCGCGCCAGGCCGCCACTTTGTCGCCGCGGTCGTCCACGACCAGGACCTGGTCGGTCTGCAGATCCAGTTCCGGCCGATAAGGGGAGCCGGTTTGAAAACTGGTGCGTTGTCCGGGGGCGGGATTCAGTCCCGGTTCAGTGCTGAACGCGAGCTGGGTAACAAGGATGGACATCAAAAGTAAAGCCGATTTTTTCATAGGCGTCTCCAGGTTTCACTATAATACAAATATGCCGAGTGGTGCACAAGATAAATCTGTGTCATTTTACAAAAAAGATCGTCTCGCCCGGCCGGCGGGGGACTTTGCTGATGGATGATTAATATAATTTTCATCATGCCAACATGTGAGGTGGCCATGTTTCGCTTCATAGTGCTGTTATCAGTGTTTTTGCTGCACTCGGTGTCGTCTGCGCCGGTTCAAGAGGCCGCAGACCCGGATGTTGCCTTTGCCGGAAAAATTCGATCTGCGTGCGCAGCGATTCCAGTGATGTAGCTGGGGCCATTCAGGCCCGCCATTTGTCTCGCCGGTCCTGATGGAGGGTATTTTCTCAGCGTAATCTCTTCGGCCTTTCGGGAGGTGTCAGGCTGGTTTGGAAATTCCAGCAGCCCTGGTAAGGCCTGCGGCTTGTGGCAGAGCGGTGCAGTGTCAACGACCTTGCAGGTGAGCTCTGTCTCCAACACATCCGACGACATCACCAAAAAGTGGTTGGCTGTTCGACGCACACTTTTGCCGAGCAGGGTCTGTTCACTCCTTTCGATACGCCGGTTCATGCCCCAGAAAATTCGACAGGCAATAAAACGGCCGATGTGAAAACTGAAACCGTCTAATGCAAAGCAGGTTCAGGTACGTAGGCCGGATTCGGCGTCGGCATTTGCGCAGACACCGACTTGCGCCATGCCTGCAGCTCCTGCAACAACTTTGCAGCCACCTCCGGCTTTTCCCTGCTCAGATCGTGCTGTTCACCGATGTCCTGCCGTAAATCATACAATTCAATTCTGCCGTCTTCCAGAAACTCGATCAGTCTGAACGAGCCGTTGCGGATCGCGCTGTAGGGGGTGGCCCCCAGTGGATGATAGTGGGGATAGTGCCAGTACAGCGAGGTCCGCGGCAACGATGCCGTGGGCTTGTCCAGTAACGGGGCGAGGTTGCAGCCATCCACTCCGGGATAGCGTTTGATCCCTGCCAGCGTCAGCAGGGTGGGAAAGAGGTC
>CAZISM010000130.1:0-3390 GCA_964541895.1 uncultured Cytophagia bacterium | reverse complement strand
TTTTTTCTGGTATTTTTCCATCAGCTCTTTTTGCGCCTGCAGCGGCGTGTGGACTGCGAAATGGGGCCAATACAAAAAGAAGGGACGGTCCTTGTGGTCGGTGACAAACCGGAGCGCTTCGTCGGTCAGGCGATCGGTCAGGTATTCGCCGTCTGCCCCTTCCGGCAGGGTGGATATTTTATAGGGAGAAAAGTAGCTCGGCGGTTGTCCCTTTTCTGTGCCGGCTATATTTATGTCAAATCCCTGTTTGTCGGGATAGTACGGATTGGCTCCCAGATGCCATTTGCCGATGCTGGCCGTGGCGTAGCCGGCCTGCTGCAAGAGTTCGGCGATGGTCACCTCAGCCAGCGGCAGCTGGTGATTGAACGACGGGATCAGTAATCTGGCGTTCTCTCTGCCGTGGCCGGGGATCCAATCGGTCAGGTGCAGGCGGGCCGGATAGTTGCCGGTCAGTATGCTGGCGCGGGTGGGCGAACAGACCGTACAGGCGGCATAGGCGTTGGTGAATTTCATTCCGCCTTCGCAGAGCCGATCGATATGGGGCGTTTCATAGTAGGTGCTGCCAAAGCAGGAGAGATCGGTCCACCCCATATCGTCGATGAGGATCAGAATGATGTTGGGTCGCTTGCCGGCCGGTTTTGCCGGGGCAGGGACGGCACTCCAGCCGGCCAGGGCCAGGCTGCTTTTGATAAAGTCCCGTCTGTCCATATTCATGCAAGGCCTCCTCTGTTGGCAGGCAGGCGCAGATTGTTTTAGCGGCGCTGCCTAGCCCTTGAATCGGTTCACATCAATTTCGTATTTTTCTATTTTATAGTTAATGATGCGATCGGTGGTGTCCAGCAGCCGCGCCGCTTTGGCACGGTTGCCGCGCGCTGATTTGAGCGCATCCTGGATGAGCTCTTTTTCATAGGATGCGACGGCATCATCCATGGACATGCGGATTTGTGTGCCGCTGCTGTCGGCGGTTTGCAGCGTCGGCGGCATGTGATAGCTGTGCAGCACCTGATCTTCGCATACCAGCACCGCACTTTCGATGCAGTTTTCCAGCTCGCGGACGTTGCCCGGCCAGTGGTACTGTTCCAGCATATCGATGGCGGGCGTGGAGATACGTTTGATGTTCTTGCCGTGCTTGCGGCCGTATTTGAGCATGAAATGGTCTGCCAGCAGCAGGATGTCGGATTTCCGGTCCCGCAACGGCGGCAGAAAAATGGGAAAGACGTTCAGTCGATAATATAAATCCTCGCGGAATTTGCCGATCTCCATCCGTTTTTCCAGGTTGGCGTTGGTAGCGGCGATGATGCGCACATCCACCTTTAAAGTCTGCACGCCGCCCACGCGTTCGAATTCCTGTTCCTGCAGCACGCGCAGCAGTTTGACCTGGGTCATGGGCGAGAGGTCGCCGATCTCGTCCAGAAAGATAGTACCTTCGTCGGCCAGTTCAAAACGGCCTTTTTTGGCGGTGACCGCGCCGGTGAACGCGCCCTTTTCATAGCCGAAAAATTCCGACTCGATCAGGTTTTCAGGAATGGCGGCGCAGTTGACGCGAATGAACGGCTTTTCGCTGCGCAGGGAATTGTAGTGAATGGCCTGCGCGATCAGCTCTTTGCCTGTTCCGCTTTCACCGCGAATCAATACGGTGGTATGGGCGCGCGCCACCTGGGTTACCTTTTCATAGACCTCGCGCATTTCATTACTGTTGCCGATGATGTTGTGAAAGCTGTGCTCTTCCTGCAATTTGTGTTTGAGGCGCACGTTTTCATCGATGAGCAGCTGGCGTTCGCGTTCGATGGCCTGGCGCAAGCGGATGGGCTGCAATAGCGCCGAGGCTACGAGGGTGAGAAACTGCAGGGTGCTCTCATAATCCCGGCGCGGCGTATATGGCAGGTTGATGATCAGCACGCCCAGCGTTTTATAGTCCAGGGTGATCGGCACGCCCAGGTACGATTGTTCGCGTTCCGCATCGCCGTCCCAGGAGCTCATGCGGTTCAGAAAGAGCGGCTCCTTGCTCACCTGCGGCACGATGATGGGCTTTCCGGTCGCGGCGATGCGCCCGGTCAAGCCTTCGCCGAGTTTGTAGCGGGCGCGGACCAGGTCGTCCGGGTAGCCGACACAGGCGGCGGTGCCCAGCGTTTGCCCGTCTTCGTGGACGAGAAACACGGCGCCGGAGATGACGTGATAGGAGGATTCCAGAATCTGCAGCGTCACGCGCAAGGCTTCGTTCAGTTCCGTGCTTCGGCTCACGGCCTGATTGATCTCGATCAAAATGCCGAGCTGGCGATCCAGATTCAGAACAGCGGCGCTTTTCTTCCCGGAGGAGCTACTCATAACACTCCTTGAAAAAAATGACAGACATTAATGCAAATGACAATATAAAAATGTACAAAAATGTAGGCACTGAAGTATCGGATTTTATATTTTGTATGCCGTGATAAAGAAAAAATACCCTGGTCTGGTTTTTTATTACATGCAGAATATGAACGCTTTGAACCAGGCTTGCCGAACCATGTTTCTAATACTATGAAATTAAACAAAATAAAAATCTTGATCGAAAGGGAATAAAAAGCAAATATCACCAACAATAAAGTATCTTTCTGTTATATAATATACAAATATGTATGGCAATTCAAAGGATATTTTATGCAAATTGTACAAGAAACCACATTATTACGCGGGCGATTTTCCCGCCCTGCCGGTTGTCGATGGATCGTAGAAAGGAATCTTGTGGTTGTTAAAAAGAGAAATCGCGCGAACAGGCAGGAGAGAAGGGGAGGAGAATTTTCAAGCTTGTTGTGTCAGCGGGTGGAAAAAACAGCAGCGTTCGTCGGCTTTTTAGAGTATTCAGCGGGAAATTGAAATATATGAAAAAGCATTTGTATTTTGGAATGAGCATAATTCCCGGCCGGAATAATTCATCACCCGGGGAGGCAGAGCGAAAAACAGCATCACGTGTCGCGCTCGGGCTGAAAGTGCAATTTGAAAAACACCGGGGCGAGAATTATTCGTTAGCCATTAAAGCCCAACTCGGCGGTTTATGGATCGGTCAGGCTGGTTGTGATGGCAGGTATTCGGCAAGCCGTTCGTTATAAAAGGCAACGGTTTTTTTCACTCCGGTCTTTAAATCCACCTGCGGCAGCCAGCCGGTGGCGTTGTGCATGGCGGCATAGGTGATGACGAACTTGCGGATATCGATGCTTTCCCGTTCCGGCGGAAACGGCACATGTACATAGCGGCCTTTGCCGACCGCTGCGATAACCTCTTTCACCATGTCGATAAAGCGCGACTCTACGCCCGATCCGATCATATAGATGTTGCCGTCAGCAGCCGGCGTGACCGCGGCCAACAGAAACGCCTGTACTACATCATCGACATAGACGTAATCGCGCGTCTGCA
>CAZISM010000129.1:0-14507 GCA_964541895.1 uncultured Cytophagia bacterium | reverse complement strand
TCTGCGAACGAAGCCGGGCGGAGCTTGCCGGCCAGCGACGGCGGGCAGGCCCCGTCGCCGATGATCTTGATCTCTCTGGTTTTTTTGTCGATGTGTTGCAGATCGCCATAGTAAATGCGCTCTCCGCTTAAATCGTTGAGCAGTTTGACGGTCAGCGCCGTGTTAAAATCGCAGAGTGTGGACGTAGCGATGCCGTCATTCAGGATCATGCTCTGGGCGAAACAGGTGGCGCTGTAATCATCGCCGAGACCAGGGAAGGACTGAATCGTGTAAAACTCCCATGCTTCCAGGGCCATGATTTTTTTGATGGCGAGGTACAAGCGGATGGAGCGGTCGGCGGCATCGCCTTTGGGTATGGGCTTGCTGAAAAACGGCTGAATCTTTTTTCTGGCAGCCGCCACTTCTTCATCGGTTACCGAGCGAGCGGTTTGAAGCAGCTCGGTGGTGTCGCGTGAATCGATGTCGATGCCGAAGGTTTTCATCCATTGCGACGGGTCGGCCACGCCGCAGGTCTGGCCCATGCCGCGGCCGCCAAACGCGCCCAGGGTGGTCATGTTGAGACTGTGCTTCATGTGAGCGGCGCGACAGTAGGAGGTTATCCTGGCGATCTCTTTAGCATCGCTGCTGGAGCCATAAACGAACCGGTGTGGAATGCCCAGCTCCTTCAAACCGCCATGCATCACCAGGCCACCGACCGGCCGCCATCCTTGCGAGCCCGGATGGGTCCAGAGCACGATCCCTTTGCCGGCGCGAGTATAGTCCTGCAGCGAAGCCATCAGATGGGCGGCCCAGACCCAGGTTCCGGAAAAAAGCACCACGGAACTCACGTCGTCCATTTTTTTGTACGCCGAGAAACATTCCATCGCTTCTTTTTTGGACGCCACCACCGTTTCGTATTCCACCAGCTCCAAGCCCGCTTTTTTCAGCGCCGCTTTTGATTTGCTCACGATGGCATCGTCTATGAAAGGGCTACCCATCGGATCCTGCAATCCGTCTTTATGAACGCCGTAGACAACGAAGCCGATCTTGGCCGTAATCATGGTTCCCTCCGCAAGTGATTGCTGTAATGTGATATAGAGCCCGGTGCCGTCCTGAAAATGTAGACAAGTCGATTTAGAAAAACAAGTCTTATATAGTGCCACCAGCCTGGCTGCGCAATCAAAAAACAGAATGTCCGATGAACCTGGCCGCGTTGGGACCATACTGCTTGTGACAAGGGCGACCAACCTGGTCGCCCTGCAAAAAAACCTTCCTCTTGACTTTGCGCTTGCGATTTCGTTTCTTACATAGTGCAGATACGAAAGAGAGGGACGGCCAAATTCATGTCACGCATGCCAGGTAACGTTGTGCGGCAATATCCGGTGCTTTTTTATTGTCTGCTGGCATTGTCCATCACCTGGGGGCTGAAATGCCTCTATGCCCTGGCCAGCCCGCAGCCGGCCATGATCCCTTTTAATTTCAGTCTTTTCGCCGCGTGGGGGCCTTCCCTTGCCGCCTTGTTGCTTATCACGTTTTCTGAGGGCAAGCCAGGGCTGTTGCACCTGCTGCAGCGGTTGATTCAGTGGCGCATCGGCGGCAGGTGGTTGCTGTTTGCCGTATTTTTTGAGCCGGTTCTTTTTATCTCCATAACAGCAGCCTATTGGCTGTGGTTCGGTTCCCTTCCTATGCCGACAGGAAAAGGCCTGATGGCCGCTACGTTCAGCCTCTTGCTCACTTTTGCCATCGGCATTTTCCGCTGGGGCCTGGCTGAAGAGATCGGCTGGCGGGGCTGGATGTTGCCCAAGTTGCTGGAACGCTGGTCGCCGTTTGCAGCGACCATGATACTGGCCCTGGTGACTACGCTCTGGCACATTCATCCTGGCACGTTTTCGGAATTATTCGTCATCAAAGAGGGAACGTATCTGGCCGGTCATTTTCCCGAGGTAGTGGAGCGATTGCTCATCACCATCCCGATCACCCTGGCAGAAACCTACCTGTTTTTTCAAGTCAGAGGCAATTTGCTGCCATTTTTGCTGTTTCACTCGGCGAGCAACAGCAGCTATTTCTGGGTAAAAGAGATATTCGGCATCACCCAGTCATTCTTTTTCAAGGCGTCTTTTCTTCTGGCTCTGATTCTTATCGGAATTGTTTTTGCAATTTTGCTGCATAGACTCACCTCCCGCCAAACCGAACAACAGACACTCGCAAACCTGTAATCCCGGACGGTGGTACGACTGGGCGGCGACTATGGTGGCCCCTTATCGTATGAACTTTGGTATACAATCCTCGGGCCTTAAAGGCTGGCAAAAAAGCCTTTTAACTCAAAATAATACAAAGTGATAGTCCAGTGCTTTTCTCGATGAATGCCAATGCAGTGGGCTCCGGCCTGACCCAGCATAAACCCCAGATCGGTTCGCTCCGATGTTTTGCGGCAATTGTTTTCGCAAATTTAAAAATTCCCCCTTTAGATTTCGACTAATGATGGAAACAGGACTCTACATCTGGCGATCATCAAACGGGAGAAACTTATGAAACGAATTGCTGGTATTTTCAGACGTTTAATCGTCATACAGCGAGTCTTTATGTTATTGCTCGTGGCCCTGTTTCCTGCCTTGTCCTATGGCCAGAGCTGCACAGCGGATTTCACCGCCAAACCGACTTCGGGCTGCACACCGCTGCAGGTGGAATATACAGACGCTTCCAGCGGCGCGGCCGCCTGGAGCTGGGTGTTCAGCGGTGGCATCCCTTCTTCCGCCACCGGCAAAGGGCCGCACAAAGTGATTTACAACTCACCCGGAACCTATGATGCCGCGCTGACCATAAATTGCAAAGCAGGGACCGACACGGAATACAAGAAGGGCTTTATCAACGCCACGGCCTGCTGCACAGCCGATTTCTCCGCCACACCGACGCAAGCCTGCCCTGGTCAGGAGGTGACTTTTACAGATGCTTCAGCCGGCGCGGTTTCCTGGAGCTGGCATTTCAACGGCGGTACTCCGAATTATATAGAGGGCAAAGGTCCCCACAAAGTTGTTTACAAAGCGATCGGTACCTATGATGTTTCGCTGGAGATCAAATGCGCCAGCTCCGGTGACAGCGAGTACAAAAAAGCGCTGATTAAAATCGTTGACTGCGCCTGCAAAGCCGATTTCTCCGCCAGCCCCACCAGAGGAGCGGCACCATTGACCGCCGTCTTTACCGATCAATCGACCAATGCAGTCAATTGGATCTGGTCCTTCCCGGGCGGCACACCCTCAGCCATGCAGGGAAAGGGACCGCACACGATCGTCTACAATGCGGCCGGAGATTATAACGTTTCCCTGCAGATCAATTGCGCCAATGGACAGGATCTGCTGCAGCGCCAGGGCTATATTCATGTTGATCCCGTACCGTTGCCCGGTGATTATGGCGATGCCCCGGAAGGAGCGATCGCCTATCCCGCCACTGGTGTGGTCGGCGCATTCCCCACCTGCCGCACTTACGGACCGACTGGATATATCCGTCACACCGGCAACAAGGGCTCCTTTCTGGGCAACAAGGTCGATCACGAGACCGACGGCAATGCCGGTTCCTGCTCGAGCGGCAGCGCCTATGACCAGGACGAACTGTGCTACGAAGCGGATTCCGGTCTCTGGGCGCCGGATGCCTTTACGCTGCAGGACAGCGGTGGTGTGGTAACGGTCGTGCCCCTGTGTAAAGAGTTTGCCGGCACCGCCCTGGGCGAAACGTGTGAAACAGCAGTATGGGGCCGGAACATCAACCTCTACTATAACACAGATCATGTCGATGGCGGCGCCTATATCAATGTGCTGATCGATTGGAACCAGGACGGCGCCTGGGGAGGAGCGAGCGTGTGCACGGCCACTGCAACACCGCGTTCTACCGACGAGCACGTGCTAAAGAATTTTCCAGTGCCCGGCGGCACAGCCGCTCATTTATCCACTATGCATCCGCCCGATTTTCTCATCGGTCCCAACCCGGGTTATGTCTGGGCTCGCCTGACCATCACCGAAACACCGGTCTCTCTGCCATGGGATGGATCGGGCGAGTTCAACGAAGGCGAGAGCGAAGATTATCTGCTAAAGACAGTAGCGAAAAACCGGCTTTTCGATTTCGGCGATGCGCCGTTTCACGCACGGCTGGCTGACGGCGGTGCGCAGCATCGTATGTACCAGGGCGTCTATCTCGGCTCAGCCATCGATGCGGAGCAAGACGGTCAACCGGATAATCAGGCCCTGGGAGACGATCGCAGCGGCCGGGACGATGAAGACGGCGTGGAATTTCTCAACGATTGGTCAGCGGGCGAGACCGCCGAGGTGGCTGTGACCTGTTCGGCCGGTGGCATGTTAAAAGCCTGGGTTGATTTCAACCAGGACAAAGATTGGGATGACAAGGGCGAGATGGTGCTGGACACACAAGTAGCGGCCGGCAAAAATACATTGCACATCATCATTCCGCAGGACGCTAAAAAGGATTCGACTTTTGCCCGTTTTCGTTACAGCCTGCAACCGATTCAAGGCCCTGGCGGTCTGGCGATGGATGGTGAGGTGGAAGATTATCGTGTTTTTGTTCGAGCCTCTTATTTTGACTTTTGCGAACGCGACTCCCTGGCCCTGGTCGCGCTGTATCGCAGCACCAACGGCGACAGCTGGGCGAACCGCCGCAACTGGTTGAGCGGTCCGCTCTCCACCTGGTATGGTGTGGAACTGGATGGCTGCCGGGTAAGGGCAATACGCTTGCCAAAGAACAATTTGACCGGTATCCTTCCGCGTGAAATCGGCGATCTGGACGCTATGGAATTGCTGGATTTGAGCACCGTTACCTTCGCCGATACTTTTCCCAATACCATCAGCGGCAACCTGCCTGCAGAGCTCGGAGCGTGCCGTGCCATGCAGGAACTGGATTTGTCCAATAACCGTTTCAGCGGGTCCATACCGGCTACGCTGGGAAACCTGTCACAACTTGCAATTTTAAAGCTGCAAGGCAACGAACTGACAGGTGCTGTTCCTGCCGAGCTTGGCCGTCTGAGCCGACTGCAGAATTTATCGCTTAATCGCAACGCATTGGCAGGGGAAATCCCTGCAGCGCTTTGCGGTTTGGCGGATCTGCGGGAACTGTATTTATCCGACAACCAATTGACCGGGACCATTCCGGATGACATAGGCAGATTGTCAAATCTCAGGCTCCTGGTATTGGGACGTAATCATCTCAGCGGCCGCTTGCCGGCAAGTTTGTACACGCTGACTAATCTGACGCACCTGGGTTTGTATGACAACGGGTTCGAAGGAGCTCTGTCAGCGGAAATAGGACGTCTGGTGAATTTAATCTCGTTGATTGTGTACGAAAACCGGTTTGAAGGCGAATTGCCTGCCGAATTGTATACCTTGACCCATTTGCAGCAGTTGCGGTTGAACAACAATCAATTCAGCGGCAGAATATTGCCGGCTATCAGTTCACTTCATCAGTTACTTTACCTCAATCTGGAAAATAACCAGTTTTCAGGCTCTGTGCCTAATGATATTTCCCGCCTGGTCAATCTTGAAACCATCAGTCTGCACAACAACCATTTCACTTATTTCCCCGATATATCCTCCCTGCCGGCGCTGGAGACACTGCGGCTGGAGAACAATCGGCTGACTTTTGGCGATATCGAGCCGAATATGAGCGCAGCCGGCCACTATTATTCGTACGCTCCCCAGGACAGCCTCGGTATCGAACGGGACACGACGTTGACGGCCGGCACGCCGTTCGAACTACGTCACTGGGTGGATGGCACCGGGAACGCATATCAGTGGCAGCGCAACGGTGTTGATGTAGCCGGCGCCAATACCACCACGCTGCACATTGCGGCGGTCGCGGCGGAGCACATCGGCAGCTATATCTGCCGCATCACCAACAGCATTGCCGTGGATCTCACTCTTTACACCCGTCCCGTGCATGTTTTTGTCAGCGGCGTGACCGTCGTGCCGGATCCATCGAGCCAGCAGCCGGATTGTTTCCGGCTTGAACAAAATCATCCAAATCCCTTTAATCCGGAAACGCAGATCGAATACCAGTTGCCGCAATCGTCTCCAGTCCGGCTGGGCGTGTATAATTTGCAGGGACAATGCGTGCGGATGCTGGTGAACGAAATACAGGACGCCGGCATCAAACATGTTGTCTGGGATGCCCGCAGCGATGACGGCAAAAAGCTGAGCTCCGGAATATATATCTATCGGCTGGAAGCCGCTGATTATCGGGCGTTCAAAAAAATGGTTCTTTTACAATAGTGCAACAGCGTGGATTGATAAAGCCCTCATCATTGAGGGCTTTATCTTTTAAACGATAAAAGACGCATAGCGCGTATTTGCGCAACCCGCAGACGGTACGGATAACCTGCCTATTGAGATGAAAGGCATTACTCCTGCAAAACCAATCCCTGCTTTTCTGCTTTGTAGAGATACTCGTACGGTTGATTTTGCGCGGTAAATCTCAACACCACATTGCCGGCGGAATCCTTGGCCAGGGAGGCTGATTTTTGCACCGCTTTGGCTTCTTCGCTATTGCTCACCGGCAGCAGCAGCGTGCCGATCAGCGTTTTGGGCGCCGGCGCGTTCACCACGATGCCAAAATAGGGGATCCAGGAAAACTGCGCCTGCGCATGCACATACATGTTGGCGTGCCGATCCTCCCGAATGGTAAACTCTTTTTCAATAACGGGAATGAGCGCCACGGTTTTGCCGCCGGCATGGGCGGACACGGCAGGGGCCGGCCGTTGACGCCGGCCGGGCATGGCCGGCTCGCGGACGCCGCCTCCCGCAGCAAGCAACACAAACCGCTCCTGGTTGGTGACCTGACAGCCGGAGTGAAATCTGACCTCTATTTCTTTACCCGGCGCGCACTCTACTTCGTCCAGGATGATCATGAGATTGGGTTTCTCGAGGGTGACGTGACGACGCCAGGCTTTCAGTTCATGTTTCGGGTACGCATTGGTTGGATCCATGAGCACGTAATCTCTTTGCGCTCCGCTGCGGAATTCCACTACGCGGCCGCCGATATCGAAATTGAACGGTTGCTTGTAGAGCTTTCCCGGCAGCTGTTTTTCATCGTTCACAAACAGCACGTTATGTCCGACCGAGGATGCCGCAGGGTAATCCCAGCGTGCGTTGTCGAAATACTTTTCATCATAAAACGTGCGATCGAGGTCGCAGAGGAAAGGCTGGCCGTACCAGTACAGCACCACATGCCCGATATCGAGATGGCCATGGTGGGGATCGTCGTTTTTGCCGGCTTTGCCGGCTACAATAAATTTGGAATCGTCCATAAAATCACTGCGCATCACCCAAAAATCAATGGATTTGAAATGCAGCGAAGTCTGTTCGGGAGGGGATACTTTTTTTTGTGGACGGGGCCAGATAATATCGAACAGCGTATACCCTTCTCCCAGGACCTGGTCCCGGTACCAGATGGCCCGCGGATCATTCGTTTCTTCAATCAGTTTGTTGAATAGAAATGTGGGGCCGGCGGCGTGATCGCCGGAATCCTCAAAGTTGATGCAGCGGCCGGGCGGTACAAACATATAAACCGGAAAGGTGGCCGGGTTCCCTTTCAGCCGGGGATGATCGAACAGATTGTATTTGCCATCGGTCAGCCGATCGAGCGCGGCGGCAAACTGAACCGACGTTCGATTGGCATAGGACCAGTAGCCCACGCCTTCCTGCCAGCCGCCGTTGACGCCCAACTCGTTGTACATGAGGGAAATGCGATTGAAGGATTCCGCCACGACATCCGTGAGCTGGGGATCCTCGGTCAACAAAGCCAGTCCGGCCATGCCCACCCCGGAATTACAGACACCGCACCAGTTGCAGCGATAGGCCGACGCCCACCAGTGGTATTCATAATTGCCGCGCACCCGCGTGATCGCTTTTTCCAGGAGCGCCCCGCGGATGCGATCCCGTTGTGCGCGTGTTAATTCGGGATAAAGCCAGTCATAGACATAGGCCATTTCACGGGCGGCGTCGCCGTTGTAATGGTCAAAGCTGAAACAGACCTGGTCGTCGGACACGTTCCAGGGCATGATCCGGCTGTAAATGATGGGGAATTCATGGGCGCGCTGTGTCCAGGTGGGCAAGTCACAGAACGCATCGGCGAATTGAAAGGCTTTTTCCGCATACTTTTTTTCGCCGGTCATTTGATATACAAAGGCGAGGTTCAGCGCATTGTCCAGGTTGGTGTCGTAATACTGCGCGTAAGCGCCACTCCGGTCCTCTTCGGACCAGCCGGCTCTGGTGTTTTTGCCTTGCACGGGAATCTCGTAATCTACAGGCTGATGCAGTGCGCGCTCGGCTTCCGCCAGAAGCCGTTTCATGATGTCCCGGCACTCTTTGTCTTTTTCTATCCGAGTGCGCAGACCGGGTTTGTCCGTCTCGGAAAACAAAAGATAGGGATGTTGCAGAGATTTAAGGTTGATAGCGTTGTCCATATCTTTTCTGCTGCCGGCACCCATGACGGCGACGGTGAGCAGGCAAAGGATTGATGCTAACGTTTTCAAAGCTGACCTCCTGGCGGTAGCGAGAGCATGGGTAAAGGCCTTGATGGTGACACGCTGATGCAGAAAAGTAACCAATCGATATTTGAAAATCAAGGTGATTGATATTCTATCAATATCGTCAGAATGAAAGCCTGCGTTGAATAGCATGTCATTCAACCGCTTTGAATACAACCGGGGTTTCAAACAACGACATACACGAGGTGCTGAAACACATCGGTACGAACCGTGTGGGCAAAACACTCCCGTCCGCATATTTTAAACGGACTTCGATCGTTGCTCCTTCCACCCAGGTACGGGATCCGGGGCCTTCGTCAAAATAACTCCAGGTAGGCAAAGGTCGTTCAGGCGGACACAGGGGTAATTTTACAAAACCATCGTCATCCGGGAGGCTGTCCAGTTTTATGACGGGAATGCCTTCCGGTATAGATTGGGGAACATACCCGTCCGGGATCCCGTCTGCTGACGGGGATAATTTGGTTCCCACTCCCACGCCCTTGGGGGGAACAAGGACCAGTGGACCATAGGTTAAAATCACGCCGGGATTGGCCTGTTCGATGCGATGCCCGATTTTTCCGCTGAGAGTGACCTTTACCTTGTTCCCGGTACGGACTTGATCGACATGTGGATGTTTCACGCAGGAAGGGACCCGCACTTTTAATAAAATGTTCTCCGGTATGTTTTCAGCTTCAATGATGGCCTCTGCTTTGCCAGGATAGGCAGTATGAATGGTAATACGGGCCTTTTTATCTCCAGGTAAAAGCACTTTAAACACGCCGGGCGTCAGAAAATTTACATGGATCGTTTCGTTCCTGAACGTTACCGCATGGCGGGCATATTCTGCCATGGCCATTCCTGCATTTTGTGTGCAACACCACCACGCTTCATGAATGTTATCCACCCCATAGCCGTTCGAGGCGATCCGTCGGTGCCCGAATCCGCCGGTAATCAACTGGTTAAAAGCCAGGGCATTCCAAAATGCCCGCTCTGCATTCTCGTACGCATCATCGTCTCCGTGGATCAAACCCTGGTATAGATTCAATAATATCCAGTCAGCTATGGAGCAGCCTTCATTCCTTGCGCTGGTCGGGAAGCCTTCTGGAATATTTCCATCCGGTGTCACCAGTTGTTTCTCGCTTATATAGCGCTGGCTCTGATCGGGCAATACATTCCAGGAAAGATCACCTGTCAGCAGGGTCATGACCTGTAATCCACGAATCATAGTCATAAATCCGTGGGAATGAGTTTTCGTTTCTCCCAGCGGCTGTATGTTATCCCGCACTATTTCAGAAAACTCGATCCATCTGGGATCTTGCGTAATGTTCCATAACCTGGCCAGAGGTTCTATTACCCAGGAAACATGCTTTTTTTCTTTCCAGACCTTCCGAACCGACCAGAGTAATTCAGCCAGACCAAGCGCTGCATCCAACGCCCGCTTATCCCCTGTCAATTCATAGTATCGCATTAATCCGGAAAAATGTTTTGAACCCGCCCCAGCCCGTTCCGGACTCTCCTCCTGGGCAACACTCCCCGGGACGGCAGCAAAACGTCCGATATAGCCGGAAGGACGTCTTTGCTTAACAATCCGTTCAAACAGTTCGTCCAATCGTGGATCATATTTGCCATCCACGCCTTCTGAACAACTCAGGAACTCGAGCAGCCGACCGGTCAGGTCACCGTTACAAAAATAGGCGTGGCGGTACCTGTTATCCGGCCGCTCAAGGTCGATCATGACAAAATCCATCAGGTCGCAGGGATACGACGACATGCGTGTCCTCGCCAAGCCGATGCGGAAACTAAGCTGAGACGGGGCAAGCAGAGGCTCTGAAACAGATACGGTTCCGTTCATCATCATCTTTGGGACCAGCGATCGACCGGCTGCCGGACCTGTTGTGTTTTTCACTTCAGTCGCTGCCAAGGCCGGAAACAGTGTCGCCGCACTGGTGGTGGCGCCCGCAAGGGCTGATTTCTGGAAAAAATTCCTACGGTTGATGCCATCTTTTCTATGCGTATCCATGTTGTGCTCCTTGTTCAGAATTTAACATACGATATTGATGCTTGTCGCAGCGATATTGCCTTTAACAATCAAAGGGCACTTGAAAATGTACCGGGTGCGGGCCGTTGAAAATGAACCACCCCATAGTATTAAATTATAGAATGCAGATCAATCTTTTTTTATACATTCTGAATGGAGCAATTTGGGCCTTTAGGCTTTTCCAGTCATTCTGGCGACGAGGGTATACTTTTGCGGGCTACATTGGAGGGATGCAGGTCCACAAATGGGTAAAAATGAAAATTTGGACAGATAAAAAAGCCCTCAATTTTAGAGGGCTTTCTGGCGTTGGACTTGTAAAATGGAACCACTCCAATGAGATGACCGAAGCCAGTCACCATTATATCGACGGCGCACAACTGGACCCGGATGCCGCAAAGACGTTGACCCGGGCCAAGGTTTCCAGGTGACCGAATCCGATTACCTGATTTTGGGGGGTGCGACTGGCATCGTTATCGGCCCTGCACCGCTTATGACCTCGCAGAAGCGGCAGGTGAAGCCATGCAGCAACTCCGCCACCCGGTTGTCCCCCTTCGTCGGCGTCGTTCGGAGGGATTCCTTGTTTACTTGTTGAATCCCTCGTGGTTCATGAATTCCCAAATGCGCTCCATCCAGGTGTAGCTGCCCGTCTCCGGGGCGGCCTTTCTTTGGAAGCAGTGCCCGCGTCCGACAAGAGTGTGGAGATCGGACTGGATTCCCATTCGGCGAAGCTGCTCCCAGCATTTCACCGAATTCATCGCCGCCCAACCGTCCGCATCGCCGTGGAGGAACAGGACCGGACATGTCGCGAGGTCGAACGAGAAATCGGAGACGAGTCTCGCGTCGTCCTCATTGCCGCCCTTGTCGTTCGGGGATTCCGCGCCGTCCGTGAGCGCGTATGCCGGATAGACCGCGACCGCCCACTGCACGTTGCAGGGAAGCTTGTCAAGATCGTCGATGGGCCAATAGGAACGGCGTTTCGAACTGGTCGCGCCCATGAGCGTCAGGTGACCGCCGGCCGAGGAACCCATGATGCCAATGCGGTCCGGATCGAGCCCTTTCGCCGCAGCCTCGCTGCGAACGATGCGGACGGCGCGCTGTAGATCCTGCCACGCCGTCGTGTGCTTGGCCAGACCACTCTGCGGACGCGGCGTGCGGTATTTCATCGTCACGACGGTCATCCCCTTTTCATTCAGGTAGCGTCGTGCCGGCGCAACTTCGAATCCGTCCGGGTCGTTGCCCATGTAACTGCCGCCCGAGTAGATGATCTGAATCGCCTTCGTCCCGAGTTCTTTTGGCATGTGCCACTCGAGATAAGGCTGGCACTGGTTCGTCTGCATATCCGGCATCTTGCCTTCCGGCCAGAGCGGTTGCTTGCGATATTCGCCGCGCGCGTCGTCGTGCGGATAACGGGTCATCAGATCCTCTTCCGCGCCGAGACGGCCGTCGAAATTCATCTGGTGGAGGAACTCGGCGACACGGTCGAGCCAATGGTCGTAGGCGGTGCCGTCCTCGCCCTTGGCCGCGTCGCCCATGAAACCGTGGGGACGGTCTGCGAAGAGATGGATCTCAGCCGGGATTTTCATCCTGCGGAGCTGGCGGTAGATCTGCGTGGAACCGTTCGGCGAATAGATGTCCGCCCCGCCGTGAAAGAGAGCCATCGGACATGTCTTCGCGTCGAACTTGAACACGTCCGAGAGCTTGGCGTCGATCGCGTCGCCGTCGCGCGTGTTCGGGCCGGTGAGCCCGTCCGTCAGCGCGTAGGCGGTGTAGATCGGCACCGCCCAGTTGACATGGCACGGCAGCCGGTCAAGGGTGTCGACTGCCCCGTAAGCCGGCGTGAGTGCGCTCGTCGCGAGCAGGACCGTCAGGTGTGACCCCGCGGAGAATCCGAGCGCGCCGATCTTCTCCGGGTCGAACCCGCGTTTCTGCGCCTCGCTGCGGACGAGCCGTACGGCGCGTTGACCATCCTCCCACGCGCTCTGATAGATCGGCAGCCCTTGGGGGCGCGGTGTCCGGTAGGTGAGGCTTACGCAAACGAATCCGAGCCTGGTGAGCTTTTGCGCGACCCTGTCAATCCACACCCCGTCGCAGCAACACTGATAAGCGCCGCCCGAAATGAGCAACATGCATCCGCCGTTTTTCTCAGCAGGAGCCTCGTACCACTCGAGATACGGCATGGCATGCTTCGCCGCTTTGAATCCCGGCGCTTGCACCTCCTGGGTGGTTGCCGCGATCTGTTGGGTCTGGAAATCCGGGATCTTTTCCTCCGGCCACAGCCCGACCCGCTCCCCGGCGCACGCCAGGGCAGTGATCAGTAAGCAAGAACCAACAACCAACGTCATTTTCATCGTATCGCTCCCTTTTTCTGTGTCTGACCGAGAACCTTGATCCGCTCGAGGATCTCAACGCCGCGCGAGGCCCGTGAGTAGGATAAATTCTATCCGTCACGCTACCTGCCTCAGATAATGGTGAAACATGCCACCAGGGATCAGGAATTGCAGCGATCATGAATCAGAAATAAAAAAGGCACAACGTCTTTATCCATCGGATAAGCTCATTCTGCCTTTTTAGGCTACAATGGCTATTCCCATCGAGCCATAATATAATTTACTCTAATATATATAAAAACAGCGGAAAGTGCAATCGTAAATTGATTTTTTGAGCAAGCTGCGTATTCCTGGTGTCATCTGCTTACTGTCTTCCCAGCGAAGCTATTAAAGTGCTGATCCATATTCACCGCTTATTTGAGCAATTTGTTTGGAGATAAATAGCTGTTTGAGGGGTAGGCTTTTATCGAACGGCTGCCGAGTAAACTAACGAATGTCCGCAAACGAGAAAAATAGAGGTATCCAAAAAAAGAGGGCTCTGAATATTCAGAGCTCCTGATGTTTTTCTTAAACTTGGCAAAGCCGACAAGGATCAAATCCTCCAGAACCCGATGGACGTTCCCTGTTGAATATCCTGACAGGGAAATTTTGGGGCTTTCAATCGGCATCCCTTGAATGTATTCTAATCTTATCTATCTCCATTATCCATATACAACCTGCCGGATTGGCCGAATTAAAGGTTCTGATCAGATTGTTCAGCAATGAGAGTATCAGTGAGCCATCAGAGTATTTATAGGGGCGCAAAATAATGATGCCAGGAGTATCATAGGGTGGGAAACGCAAGACATTCGAAAAGTCGAGATCAAGCGTTATTAAACATCGATTTTCCTTGATACATGCGGAGTAAATTGTATCATCGGGTGCACCGGTTAACTTTTCATCAGGTACAGTTTCTACATCAAGTCCTGCGTTTTTGAAGAGTTTTGCTGCACTCGTTCCAAGATTTTCATCAAGCTTGAATTTCATGCTCAATTTCCACATAGCGCTCACGTGTCATTATTGCAGCGTAAGCCAATGCTGCCCGAATATCTTCCTCTTTGAGTTGCGGATATTCTGCCATTATTTCCTGGTGCGTCATGCCGTTCGCTAATAGCTCCAAAATTAGCGATACCCAAATTCTTGTACCTCGTATGCAGGGTTTGCCAAAACAAACCGCTGGGTCGGTCATGATTCGTTCTAATAATAATTCTTTCATATGAAAATCCTTTTCAACCTGAACAATGGAAAAATAAATTATTCAAAACGCTAATTTGTCGCAACAAGCAATATCGAATTTGCTATACTAATGAACATTACAAAAAACTTTTGTAATTCTCAACATGATTCTGCAGTTGTCACTTTATATCCTGGGCTAAAACTGGGCTACAATAGTTTGATAAATATCGAACTAATTTCTACCTTAGAAATGCACAACTGTTAACAATTATCTAAAATTGCTACTGCTGATATATTGGTTATCAATTTCTACTTTAAAAATTGTCATATAAGTAGACTGAAAGTCATTAAATATAATTTAAATTAAAGCTTGCATTACTTTAAAATTATATTAAATTATATACTATGGGTCAAGATAAAAAAA
>CAZISM010000128.1:0-14529 GCA_964541895.1 uncultured Cytophagia bacterium | reverse complement strand
ATCATGTGGTTCGGTGAACTGATCACCGAGCGCGGCATCGGCAACGGCATCTCGCTGATCATCTTTATCGGCATCGTCGCCCGCTTCCCGAACTCGATTTTCGACGAAGCCCAGCAGGTCATCGCCGGCAATCGCAACATCATCGTCGAGGTCATCCTCTGGGGCCTGTTTGTCATGACCGTAGCCAGTGTGGTTCTGCTGACCCAGGGCACACGGCGCATCCCGGTGCAGTACGCCAAACGCGTGGTCGGCCGCAAAGTGTACGGCGGCCAGAGCACCCATATTCCGCTCCGCGTCAACACCGCGGGCGTTATGCCGATCATCTTTGCCCAGTCGATCCTGTTCGTGCCGCAGACGATCGTGCAGTTTTTTCCCAACAGCGATTTTATGCAGTCGATCAACATGCTCTTCGACTACCAGTCCACGTTCTACTGGATCATCTACGGCGCCATGATCGTGTTCTTTACCTACTTTTACACGGCCATCGCCTTCAACCCGGTGGATGTGGCCGATAACATGAAAAAATACGGCGGCTTTATTCCCGGCGTGCGTCCGGGCAAAAAGACCTCCGAGTTCATAGATCATATTCTGACGCGCATCACCCTGCCGGGTGCGATCTTTTTGGCGATCATCGCGATCATCCCGTCCATCGTCACCAAGCTGGCCAACGTCTCTTACTCGTTCGCAAGCTTTTACGGCGGCACCTCGCTGCTCATCGTCGTCGGCGTCGCCCTGGATACGCTGCAACAGGTCGAGTCGCATCTGCTGATGCGCCATTACGACGGTTTTTTAAAGAGCGGCAAGATTCGCGGTCGCCGTCGCTTCTAGCACGACGCTACGGATGAAACGGAACAACAGAAGCGGAGCACGGACAACATGCGATTGATTTTTCTGGGCGCACCTGGCGCCGGTAAAGGTACCCAAGCCGCCTATCTTTGTGAAAAGTACGGTATACCGCAGATATCCACCGGCGATATCCTGCGCAAAGCAGTGCAGGAAGGCACCCCGCTGGGCCGGCAGGCCAAATCGATTATGGAACAGGGTGCCCTGGTTCCGGACGACATCATCGTGCAGATGGTGCGGGAGCGGTTGGCCCAGCCCGATTGTAAAAAGGGCTATATCCTCGACGGCTTTCCGCGCACCATACCCCAGGCCGAAAGCCTGGATGCCATCCTCGGTGAGGCCGGCATTCAACTGGTGATGCTGTTCGATGTGCCGCAGAGCGTCATTCTGCAGCGGCTGACCAGCCGCAGAACCTGCGCAACCTGCAGCAAGATTTTTAACATGATCTCTGATCCGCCGCCGGCGAGCATGATCTGCCCGGCCTGCGGCGGCACGGTTATACAGCGTGAAGACGATAAAGAGGCAACGGTGCTGAACCGCCTCAAAGTCTATGAAGAAAAGACGGCACCGCTGCAGGGATACTATCACACGCAGGGCAAACTGAAGGTCCTCGCCGGCGATCGTCCGCTGGATGAAACGCGGCGCGACATGGATCAACTGTTGGCATCCTTGAAAGCATAAGGCCGCATGATCAGCATCAGGAATGAGCGTGAAATCGATCTGCTGCGGGAAGCAGGCCGGATCGTGGTGGAGGCGCTGCGCCTCGCCGAAACGCTCATCAAACCTGGTCTGAAAACAGAAGAGCTGGACGATGCGATCGCCGAGTTTATCCGCTCGCAGGGCGGCCGGCCCGCGTTCAAAGGCTTCTCCGGCTATCCCAGGAACATTTGCGTGTCCATCGACGAACAGGTGGTGCACGGCATCCCGAGCGAGCGCAGGCTGGAGGAAGGCCAGATCGTCAGCGTGGACATCGGCGTCGAAAAAAACGGCTACTATGGCGATGCCGCCCGGACCTTCCCGGTGGGAGCGATCTCGGCCGAAAAGGCGCGTCTGATCGAGGTCACGCGCGAGTCCCTGTACAAGGGCATCGAAAAAGCCGTGGAGGGCAACCGGCTCTCCGACATCAGCCATGCCATTCAACGCCATGTGGAAAAAGCCGGTTTCTCGGTGGTGCGCGATCTCGTAGGCCACGGCATCGGCCAGTCGCTGCACGAAGCGCCGCAAATCCCCAATTACGGCGATCCGCATCGCGGCCCGAGACTGAAGGAAGGCATGGTGTTTGCGCTGGAGCCGATGGTGAATGCGGGTCACTATGAGGTTCGTACCCTGGACGACGAATGGACGGTGGTGGCGGCCGACGGATTACCCTCCGCCCATTTTGAGCACGACGTGGTCATCACCCGCAAGGGAGCCATCATTTTAACTGAAGGAATCTGAAGCCGATATGTCAAAAGAAGCTTCCATAAAAATTGATGGTACCATTCTGGAAACGCTGCCCAACGCCTCTTTCCGCGTAGAGCTGGAGAACGGCCACAAGGTGCTGGCGCACATTTCCGGAAAGATGCGCATGCATTTTATCAAGATTTTGCCCGGTGACAAGGTGACGGTGGAACTCTCTCCATACGATTTAACCCGCGGCCGGATCACCTATCGCTATAAATAAGCTCAAGGGACGAGGAGTTGTCATGAAAGTACGATCGTCGGTAAAAAAGATTTGTGAACATTGTAAAATCATCCGTCGCAAAGGCACAATCCGTGTCATTTGTAAAAAGAATCCCCGACACAAACAACGTCAGGGTTAACGGACCATCTATATAAAAGGAGATAACGTTGGCTCGTATCGCAGGTGTTGATTTACCGCGTGACAAACGCATCGAAGTGGCCCTTACCTATCTGGATGGCATCGGATTGAGCTCTTCGCAAAAGATTTTGCGCAAGACGGGTATCAGTCCGGACACGCGGGTGCGCGACATGCAACCGGATGAAATCGCCAAGATTCGCGATATCATTGCGAATGAGTACAAAGTGGAAGGCGCGCTGCGCAGCGAAATTCAGATGAATATCAAGCGGCTCATCGATATCGGCAGCTACCGCGGTATGCGTCACCGCCGCAACCTGCCTGCTCGCGGTCAGCGCACGCACACCAATGCCCGTACGCGTCGCGGACGCCGGGGCGGTGTCGGACTGAAACGAAAGACTAAATCCACAACGTAATACGTAAAATTGAACGAGGTGTGCATTGGCTAATCCGAAAAAGAAAACCGGTCGCAAACGCGAAAAGGTGGAGGCGAACGGCGTCGCTCATATCAAAGTGACTTTTAACAACACCAACGTCACATTGACCGATGTCTACGGCAATCTGATTTCCTGGGCGACCGCCGGCCGCAGCGGTTTCAAAGGGTCGCGGAAAAGCACTCCGTTTGCCGCCCAGATGGCCGCAGACTCCGCCGCCAAGGAAGCCATCGATTTGGGATTGAAACGCGTAGAGGTTCTGGTCAAGGGACCGGGAGCCGGCCGTGAAGCGGCGGTACGCTCTCTGCAGGCGGCCGGACTGGAAATCACGTCCATCAAAGACGTGTCACCCATTCCGCACAACGGTTGCCGTCCGCCCAAACGCCGACGCGTATAAGACTATTAAATGTTGTTTTAGATAAGACAGCGCGACAGCGCTTGGTATAAAGGAGGTTCCACTGTATGGCGAGACTTACTGGGGCAGATTGTAAACTGTGCCGACGTGAAGGCATGAAGCTTTTCTTGAAGGGCTCCAAGTGCTATTCCGACAAGTGTCCTTTCGACAAGAAAGGCTATGCTCCCGGTCAACATGGTCGAACAAGACGGTTCAAGCAGTCCGAATACGCCGTCCAGCTGCGTGAAAAACAAAAAGTGAAACGCATGTACGGTCTGCTGGAAAAGCAGTTTCATATCTATTTCGAAAAAGCGGAACGGCTCAAAGGCATCACGGGTGAAAATCTGCTGCGGCTGCTGGAAACCCGCCTGGACAACATCGTCTACCGCATGGGATTTGCCTCGTCCCGTACGGCCGCACGCCAGCTGGTCCGGCACCGTCATTTTACCGTGAACAACCGTCTGGTCGATATCCCGTCCTTTCAGGTCAAAGCAGGCGACGAGATCAAAGTTCGTGAAAAGAGTCGTCAGTCCGAGACGATTCACAGCAGCATGAAAAAGGTTCGCGAAGGCAAACTGGTGGGCTGGTTGTCCCTGGACAAAGCCGCCATGGCCGGTACCGTCCTGGAAATGCCGGCGCGCGATGCCATCCCGGTAAACGTGAACGAAAAACTCATCGTCGAATTGTACTCCAAATAAGTGTATGTGCGCCGGTCGACGGCGCCTGACAGGCATTCTGCACCTACTGGGTGTGCAAAAGAGGTCGACCTGTACTTTATTAAATGAATGGAGCGTTCAATGGCTTTACCAAGTTTTCAGATGCCGGAAAGCATCGAACTGGACGAGTCAACTTATAGCAATACCTACGGAAAATTCATTGTTCAGCCGCTGGAGCGCGGTTTTGGCGTGACCATCGGCAATGCGTTTCGACGCGTGCTGCTTTCTTCCATTCCCGGTGCCGCCATCACCATGTTCCGCGTCGAAGGCATTCTGCACGAGTTCAGCACCATCAAGGGCGTCAAGGAAGATGTTTCCGAGATCGTGCTGAATCTGAAACAGGTCAGACTCAAGCTGATCGACAAACGGCCGGATAAAGTGGTGCTGCACCTGAAGGGACCGCGCGTGGTCACCGCGGCGGACATTCAGGGCCAGTCCACCGAGTTCGAGGTGCTCAATCCCAATCTGCACATCGCCACCCTCAACTCGGAATCCGACTTTGCGCTGGAACTGCGCATCGGTCGCGGCCGCGGCTATGTGCCGGCTGAGGAAAACAAACAATCGGATACGCCGCTGGGCACCATCCCCATCGACGCCGTCTTTACGCCGGTCACCAAGGTGACCTACAACGTCGAAAACACCCGCGTCGGCCAGAAAACCGACTATGAACGGCTTATCCTGGAAATTTCCACCGACGGCAGCATCACCCCGGACGATGCCCTCAGCTTCGCCGGCAAGATTCTCCGCGACCACATTCAACTCTTTATCAATTTCGACATCGAGACCGAAGAAGAGGAACCGGTGGAAGTGGATGAAGAGGCGATTCGTATCCGCAAGCTGCTCAAGATGAGTGTGGACGAGCTGGAACTGTCCGTGCGCTCGCACAATTGCCTCATGGCCGCCAACATCAAGTCGATCGGCGACCTGGTGCGACGCGACGAACAGGAGATGCTCAAATTCCGCAATTTCGGTCGCAAGTCCCTTTCCGAATTGACCAAGATCCTCGAGGAAAAGGGTATTCATTTTGGCATGGATGTGGACAAATATCTGCGTAAATCCGACGACTAGTCCCCATTCGATTGAGATCAGAGTATTGTATAGACGCGAAGGATAGAGTTCATGAGACATCAAAAATCAGGCAGGAAACTGGGCCGCACCTATAGCCACAAAAAGGCCACTCTCGCCAATCTTGCCTCAGCCATTTTCGAGCATAAAAGCATTATGACGACGACGGCTAAGGCCAAAGAAGCCCGCAGCACCGTGGAACGGTTGATCACCTTTGCCAAAAAAGGCGATCTCGCCGCACGCCGGGAAGTGTTGCGAACCATTCGCGACAAGGAATTGGTGAAGACGCTTTTTGCTGACATTGCGCCGAAATACGCCGACCGCAACGGCGGCTACACCCGCATCATCAAGCTCGGCAACCGCGCCGGCGACAACGCCTCCATGTCGATCTTTGAACTGGTAGGGTTCGAAGGCGTCAAGGCCGCCAAGATCGAAAAACAGCGGCAGAAACGGGTCGACAAGAAGGAAAAAGAGAAAAAGAAAGCCGAAGAGCAGGCCAAGGAAGAAGCCAAACAGGAACAGCGCGAAGAAAAAGAATAGCGCGACGACATTCCGTCATCCCTTTGAGGGCAATCGATTCGATTGCCCTTTTTCATAATATCCCGGCTCCGCCCGGCTGCGTTTAACTGTTTACTTTTACCAATTTTATTAGTACATTTTTGGAACTATTTATGGCGTTAGCGGAGTTAAAGAGTATGACCGTCGCAAACTCCGTTCAGGGACGATCCACCTTCCCTGTGATTCTAACGTAGAGGAAATACATTGCACAGGCCTGGAATGAAACGTATACTCGTTCTGATCTCCCTTGTCGCCGCATGGTTGATCAGCAGCTGCACCAGCGATAAACCGCTGCCCAGCGGATTCGAAAATCTGCAGCGCACCTACAAAGGCGAACTCAAGGTGCTGGAATTGACCCCCACCGCCAGCGCCGGCTTTTGGGACGAACCGGTCGCCGGCGGCAAAACCACCCTGCTGCTGGGCCAACACGGCGACGCCCGCTCCTTCGCCCTGATTCAGCTGACCAATTTCACCAGCTTTGATACCGCCAACGTCCAGAGCGTCCGCATCAATCTGCGCCAGACCGGGCGCTATGGCACAGGCACCGCTTTTACCGTCACCGCCCACCCGGTCCTGTCCACCTGGAGCGAAGACACCGTGGTGTGGTCCACGGTCAAAGACCAATACGACCGCAATGCCGCCACCACCACCTTTAAGGTTCCCGACGCCGATACGGGCTGGGTTTCCTTTGACGTGCCGGCCGCGACCATGAACAACTGGATCGCCAACACCGGCAGCAACTTTGGCCTGCTGCTCGATTGCACGGACGCCACCTTTATGGCGGAATTCGTCTCCTCCGATGCCGCCAGCTATATGGGCTATGCCAGCGTGGCCTACACCAGCAAAGCCGGCGTCAAAGATACGGTGATCACCTATATCACCTACGACGCCAGCCTCCTGCAGAACCTGACCACCACCACGGTGAAAACGCTGGAGCGCAATACCGATCGCCTGCAGGTCAACAACGCCACCGGCTATCGTTCGCTGCTTCGCTTTGATCTCAGCACCATCCCCATCGACGCCACCATTCATCAGGCGCTGCTCTCGCTCTATATCGACAAGCCGGCCAGCGACACCGACAGCAGCGGCGTCACCCTCTATGTCTCTACAGTCGTCGACGATTCGACCTGGAATCCCGCAACCATAGCGCTCGGCACGCTCTCCAGCTATCCAAAGGCCTACGCCTTTGACGATAAAGACAAGGTGGAATTCGCCACATCGTCCACCATCTCGGCGATGAGCAGCGTGGCGCAAAACTGGGTCCTGAAAAATCCGCCCAATTACGGCATGATTCTGTATGGCGACACCGGCCTGGACGGACAATGGATCACGCTCTATACCGGCAAAGACCAGCCGGCCTATACGCCGGTTCTCAAGATCACCTATTCGCTGCCGCCTTCGTCACGGTTCTAGACCAGGAGCGGAGCGCAGGTCGATAGATACCACCATGCTAACTCGAGATATGGAATGAAACGATACACACTGTTCCTGCTGGGCCTGGCCGCCATGCTGCAGCCGCTGCTGGCCGATTCCTTTTATTCGTCCGTCGGCCTCGGCCTGCCCAAATATTTTGTCTCTCCCAAAGCCGCGGGTATGGGCGGCGCCGGCATCGGCGTGTCCGAATTCATGACCATGAACGTCATGAATCCGGCGGCCAACGACATTCGCTATGCCACCTGCCTCGGCGTCCAGTTCGAATTCGAACTGGTCAACAACAGCAGCACGATCAGCAACGTGAGCACCCGCAACGGCAACGCCGCCGGCATGCAGTTCATGTTTCCTCTGAAAACCAACGTAGCGTTCATCAGCTATCTGCGTCCCCTGACCATGTCGCGCTATATCCTGGAAGCGAGGCAGAGCGAAGGCCAGGTGCCCTACACGCAGACGATCACCGGCAACGGCGGCCTGTCGACGGCCGGTCTCGGTCTGCAGTACATCCATAAAGAACGCCTCTCCATCGCCTCGGTGATCAATTTCAATTTCGGCAGCGTCAATGAATCATGGAACCTCTCTTTTGCATCCGATGAATATGTGGATGCCGCCGATAAATTCAACAGCCATTTCTCCGGCGCCAGCGTGGACCTGGGCCTGCTTGTCAAACCGGTGAAGAACCTCAGCCTCGGCCTGATCTACAAAAGCAGCGCCGATCTGCTGCAGCGCACCGATATCATTTATGGCAGCGGCTATACGTTTAAACAGGAAGACGGCCACATCATCTACCCGCAGGCCTGGGGCGGCGGTATGTCCCTGGCGGTGAGCAAGCTGACCCTGGCCCTCGATTATTTTCATCAGCAGTGGTCCCGCTATGAGGTCAACGGCCGGAGCCGGGACGATTTCAAGGATTTCAACCGCCTCTCCGCCGGCGTCGAATATCTGCGCAGCTCCAAAACCACGGATCGCTACAGCCACCGCGTCTCCTGGCGCCTGGGCGGCTATCTCGCCGGCCTGCCGGTGGCCGGCGCCAACGGCGATGCGCTCACGGAAAAAATGCTGACGCTCGGCATGACCCTGCCCTTTATGATGAACAACGGCCGCATCGATCTGGGTTTGGAACTGGGCGTGCGCGGCAACCAGTCCCAGTTTCTCTATCGCGAAGCGATCTATCGGTTTACGGCCGGCGTCGCCGGCGGTGAACGATGGTTCATGAGGCGGTGAGCGGCTCTCCCGATCGAACCAGCAGCAGACCGAAACATCACCGCCCTTTATAATCAGGAATTCAGATATCATGATAGCCATAGGTTCGGATCACGCCGGCTTTGAACTCAAGCAAGCGGTCGTGGACCACTTGCGCCGGCACCACATCGAACTGATCGATCTCGGCGCCTTCACGACCGACCGCGTCGACTATCCCGATTACGGCGTTCAGGTCGCGCAGGCGGTCGTGTCCGGCCGCTGCCGTTACGGCATCGTCATCTGCGGCACCGGCATCGGCATCTCCATCGCCGCCAACAAGGTCAAAGGCATCCGCGCCGCCCTCTGTTGCAGCGAATACATGGCCGAGATGGCCCGCAAAC
Organism: uncultured Cytophagia bacterium; assembly: GCA_964541895.1. Taxonomy (GTDB): domain Bacteria; phylum Zhuqueibacterota; class Zhuqueibacteria; order Residuimicrobiales; family Residuimicrobiaceae; genus CAZISM01. The sequence goes on along the minus strand of CAZISM010000128.1, from coordinate 5,707 downwards.
ACAACGACGCCAACGTACTGGCCATGGGCGGCCGCACCACCGCGCCGGAGCTGGCCTGCAAAATCGTCGATACCTTTTTAGCCACTGCCTTTGAAGGCGGCCGCCATGCCGACCGCGTCGAAAAAATTCATTCACTGACCAACCTGTAGAGGTCTACATGTCGTTTCTAGCGCAATCCGATCCGGAGGTGTTTGCCGCCATCCACGAAGAAATTCTTCGTCAAAACGACAAGCTCGAACTGATCGCATCTGAAAATTTCGTCAGCCTGGCGGTGCTGCAGGCCATGGGCCAGGTCATGACCAACAAGTATGCGGAAGGGTACCCCGCGAAACGATACTATGGCGGCTGTGAGCATGTCGACACGGTCGAAAATCTGGCCCGGGAACGGGCAAAGCAGCTGTTCAAGGCCGATCACGCCAACGTGCAGCCCCACTCCGGTTCTCAGGCCAATATCGCCGCCTATTTTTCCCTGGTCCAGTTCGGCGATACCGTCATGGGCATGGATCTCTCCCACGGCGGCCATCTCACCCACGGCAGTCCGGTCAATTTCTCCGGACGCTTTTTCAAAATGGTGCACTATGGCGTCGGCCGGGACGGCTACATCGATATGAATCAGGTGGAAGAGACCGCGCTGCGCGAACGCCCCAAATTGATCATCACCGGCGCCAGCGCCTATGCGCGGGAAATCGATTACGCCGCCTTTCGCCGCATCGCCGACCGCATCAACGCCAAGCTGGTGGCCGATATGGCCCATCCGGCCGGCCTGATCGCCGCCGGGCTCATCGCCAGCCCGCTGCCGCACTGCCATGTGGTCACGACCACGACCCATAAAACCCTGCGCGGACCGCGCGGCGGCATGATTCTCGTCGGCCGTGACGCGGAAAACGATATGGGCGTCACCACGCCCAAAGGCAAACTGAAACGGCTGTCGGAGATCATCGACAGCAACGTCTTCCCCGGCTTTCAGGGCGGGCCGCTGATGCATGTCATTGCCGCCAAAGCCGTGGCCTTTAAGGAAGCCCTGCAGCCGGGTTTCGTCGACTATCAGAAACAGGTTATCCTAAACGCCAAAGCGCTGGCCGATGGCCTGATGGAAAAAGGCTACAAAATCGTCTCCAACGGCACCGACACTCACGTCATGCTTGTCGACCTCAGCAGCCGTACCATCACCGGCAAGGACGCGGAAAAGGCGCTGGAAAGCGCCGGCATCACCGTCAACAAAAACATGGTGCCGTTCGACCAGGCGAGCCCCTTTATCACCAGCGGCATCCGTCTGGGATCTCCGGCGATGACCACGCGCGGCATGAAAGAGCAGGAGATGCGCCTGATCGCGGACCTGATCGATCGCGCCCTCGGCGGCATCGGCCAGGAACAGGTGCAACAGCAGGTGCTGGCCGAGGTCAAGGATCTGTGCGCCCGCTTCCCGCTCTATCCGGAACTGCTTAAAAATTAATTCATTGAATTAATGGGAAAGAATTAATATATTCTGAAAACTCACTGACGTACGTCGTAACGGACCCCACGGCCAATTCCGGATGGCACAATGAGATGTCCATTTTGCAGCTATCACGACAGCAAGGTGATCGACTCGCGCACCCGGGATGGCGGCCGTACCATCCGGCGAAGACGGGAGTGTTTGAAGTGCCGGCGCCGGTTTACGACGCGGGAACAGGTCGAAGATATTCCGCTGTGGGTGATCAAACAGGATCACAGCCGCGAAGAGTTTGACCGCCCCAAACTGGTGCGCAGCATTCAGGTCGCCTGCATCAAGCGGCCCGTGAGCATGGCCGCCATCGAGCAGATCGCCGCCAAGATCGAAAACGAACTGCGCGATCAGGGGGTGGATGAAATCGAGTCCAGTTTTATCGGTGAATCGGTCATGGCGGAATTGAAAGCCCTGGATGAAGTGGCGTTCATCCGCTTTGTTTCCGTGTATCGCAATTTCCAGACCAAAGAAGAATTTACCGGCGTGCTAAAACAGATCAAGTGAACAGGCTGTTCGATCACGATGTGACAATCACGCGCAGACGGCGGCGAAACAGGGCTGTCTGCGATTTTTTTATACTCAACCGAAAAGAACCGTACAGACCAGACGCTCATGGAAGAAAACAAAAACAACGACCAGAATCAGGATCCGGCCGCTCAGCCGTCTTCGTCCGAACCCTATGATACCTATCCCACCGAGGACAGCTATACGGACCGCCTCGAGGCTGAAGAAGAGCAGGCCAAAGAAACTACTACCAGCAACGCCGGCAGGCATCAGGCCCACTCGGACCCGGAAAAGCGCATGCCGTTTCTCGACCACCTCGAGGAGCTGCGCTGGACCCTGGTGCGCAGCATACTGGCTGTGCTCGCCGGCGCCATCCTGGCCTATATCTTTTCAAAGGAAATCGTCGATTTTCTCCATCGTCCGGCCCCGGACGTGAAACTCATCTTTTTGTCGCCCACCGGCGCCTTTATGACCTATATCAAAGTGGCCATCTATGCCGGCTTGGTGATCTCATTGCCCTATGTGGCCTGGGAATTCTGGCGCTTTATCGTGCCCGGACTGTTAGCCAAGGAACGGCGCCTGGTGCCGCCCATCGTATTTTTTACCGTGTTCTGCTTTTTGCTGGGCGCGGCGTTTGCCTACTTTGTAATCATTCCGTTCGGTCTGCAATTTTTGATCGGCGGTTTTCAAACCGACTATTTGACGGCCAACATTACCATCAACGACTATCTCGGTTTTGTCGTCACCATGATCCTGGTGTTTGGCGTAGTGTTCGAACTGCCGGTGCTGGCCTACTTTCTCAGCCTGATCGGCCTGCTGACACCGGAATTTCTCCGCTCCAAACGACGATATGGTATTGTGATCATCTTTATAGTCGCTGCCATCTTGACGCCGCCGGACGCCTTTACGCAAACCATGCTCGCTCTGCCGCTGCTGGTTTTGTATGAAATAAGCATCTGGGTCTCGGCCGGAGTCCGAAGATCCAAACTGCGCAAAGAAAAGGCGGCCGCAGAGGCGGAGGCTTCGAAACACTGACAGAGCGGGGAAGGAGATACATCCCTTTTGCCAAACGGATTTATTGATCTGCATCTTCATACCAACCATTCCGATGGTATGAAAAGCGTGCATGAGATGGTGCAGGCCGCGGCGGAACGAAAGCTGCTGGCCGTGGCGGTCACCGATCATGACGCCCTGGCCGGTTTGGCCGAGAGCGAGGAGGCGGCCGGACGCTGGCAGATAGAAGTGGTGCCGGGCATAGAAATCAGCGCCACCTGTTCCGGATTCGAAACCCATATCCTGGGTTATTTCATCGATCGTCACCATGCCGTACTCAAGCAATTCACCACCGAGTTTCGTTGCCATCGCCTGGAGCGCGCCCGCGAAATCCTGCACAAGTTGGCCTTTCAGGGCATCCATATTCCTTTTGATCTGGTGCAGACCCGGGCCGGACACGGCGTCATCGGCCGGCCTCATATCGCCGATCTGATGGTGGAGGAGGGTTTTGTTTTTTCCTTCCAGGAAGCCTTTAACAAGTACCTGGCCGAACACCGCCCGGCCTTTGTTCCCAAGACCTTTATCAATGCCCAGGGGGCTATCGACCTGATTCATTCCAGCGGCGGCCTGGCCTTCCTGGCCCACCCCGGCGTCGGCGTGCCCGATCAGGTGATACACCAGCTCGCCCTGCACGGCCTTGACGGCCTGGAAACCCTGCATCCCAAACACCACTATGGCCAGACCCAGTATTACCAGGAGATAGCGCGCAAGCTGGATCTGCTGGAAACCGGCGGCTCCGATTGCCACGGCGCCCGCACCGGCGAACTGATGCTGGGATGCATGAGTGTGCCCTATCGCTTGCTGGAACAGATGAAAGAAAAACTGTCAACCCGAATCAATCTTCCGGAGACGGTCAAGATCAGCCATGAGTGATAACGCCAATGTCAACGTCCGATTTTTGCCTGCCGATCGGACGGCTTCGTTTCCTGCAGGAACCAAAGTGCTGGATGCCATCCGCCATCTTCACCTCGAACTGTCCGCCTTCTGCGGCGGCTATGGCGTCTGCGGCCGCTGCAAAGTCCGGATCGAGGAGACGACGACCGACATAACAGCCGAGGATCGCATCACCTTCACGGAAGAAGAGCTGGCCGCCGGCTATCGCCTGGCCTGCCGGGCCCGCCTGCAGCAGGATGGCACCGTCGTGATTCCAGCAACCGAAGAAGCCCAGGAAGCCGATATTTTAAGCGACGGCGCTCTGCGCCATGTGCCGCTGCAGCCGGCGGTTCAAACCAGACCGTTTCAGCTGACTCCACCGACCCTGGCCGATAGCACCTCTGATGAAGATTTGCTCCAGACCGTGGATCCGGCGTGTACGCTGCCGCCGCAGCTCCTGCCGACTCTCGCGGAGCGGCTGCGCAGCCTGCACTTTCAGGGTAACGCCGTGCTGATCGATGACACCCTGATCCAGCTGCAACCGGCAACCGATCATGCCAAATACGGCATCGCCGTTGACCTGGGAACCACGACCGTGGTGTGCAAGCTGGTCGACCTGAGCAGCGGCGCCGTGCTGGCTACACACTCCGAATTAAACCGCCAGCGCCCCTTCAGCGAAGATGTCATCGGTCGCATCCAGTATGCTGAAAAAGGGCCGCAGGAATGCCGCCGGCTTCAGCAGGCGGTGCTGGACCTGCTCAACGATGCCATTAATGCCATGTGCAGCCGGACCGGGGTCGATCCGCAGTATATTTTCCAGATTGTGGTCGCCGGCAACACGGTGATGGAACACCTGTTCCTGGGTCTGGATGCCAGATACCTGGCGCAGATGCCCTATACGCCGGTCTTTCGCAAGGCGCAGAAACGGCCGGCGCGGGAGCTCGACCTGCACGTGCATCCGCTCGCGGCTGTTTACCTGTTGCCGATCATCGGACGATTTGTCGGCGGCGATACCACGGCCGTGCTGCTGTCGCTGGCAGACCGGCTCGATCATACCTGGCTGGCGGTCGATATCGGCACCAACGGTGAGATGATCCTGCACCAGAACGGCCGCTTGTGGAGCACCTCGGCCGCTGCCGGGCCTGCATTTGAAGGCGCCCATATCAGCCAGGGCATGCGCGCCGGCCAGGGCGCCATCGACCGGGTGTCAGTTCAGGACGGCCGGCTGCAGGCCCACGTCATCGGAGAGGTCCCGGCCATCGGTATTTGCGGCTCAGGTTTGATCGATGCCGTCGGCTCGCTGCTGGCCATCCAGGGCTTGAACCTGACCGGTCGCCTGCAGATCAACGATAAGGACATATTCGCCGGCCAGTCCAACGGACAGGGCGTGGTCCGTCTGGCGGCAGAGGCCGGTGAGGTTTTGCTTACGCAAGCGGACATCCGCGAAGTGCAGCTTGCCAAAAGCGCCATTGCCACAGCCATACAGATTTTGCTCAAGAACGCGGGAGTGGCGGCTGACCAACTGGATGCGTTGTATCTGGCCGGAGCATTCGGCCAATACATTCGCAAGGATATGGCTTGCGCCATCGGGCTTTTGCCCGCTGTACCGCTGCAGAAAATACATTTTATCGGCAACGCCGCCTATGTCGGCGCGCAGCTGGCGCTTTCTTCTGTGCGGGAAAGGGAGCGGGCCGAAGAGCTGGCCCGCCGGGTTCGTTATGTCGAAGTGGCTTCGGATCCCGATTTCCAGGACCTCTTTGCCGAGAACTGCTTTTTCCCCGGCTGAGCCGG
>CAZISM010000127.1:11802-14887 GCA_964541895.1 uncultured Cytophagia bacterium | reverse complement strand
GCCAGTTTGGTCCGCTCCAGCAGACTGCCGGCGTTGTTGACGAGAATATCGATGCGGCCGCCAAAGGCAGCCGTGGCTTCAGCGAACAGCCGCTTTACTTCTTCAGGCCGGGCGACATCGGCCTGCACGGCCAGCGCCTGACTGCCGGCGGATTGTATTTCCTGCACCACCTCTTTGGCTTCGTTCTCACTTTTATTATAGTTGACTATCACGTTGGCGCCACACTTGCCGAACTGTATGGCGGCTGCACGGCCGATACCAGTGCTGGCGCCGGTGATGAGTACCACCTGGTCGTTAAAACGTATTTGCATAAAGCCCTCCTGGAGACAGCAATTGATAGAGCGCTAACAGAATTTAACTTGTCCCGACTTGTCGGGTAAAGACTTGACACTCGGAAGTAGCTCGCGATCCAAGTGCATTTATTACGGCATGCAGCAGTTTTTGTATTTCCTGCCGCTGCCGCAGGGACAGGGATCATTTCGCTGCGCGCCCGGCCACTCTTTTTTAATCGTTTCATCAGGCTTTATAATGCCCTGCTCGACTTTCCAGTCAAAGGCCAGCTTTTTGAATTTGGCATCGGCATAGGCAAAAAAAGTCTCATAGGCCGGACAGAGCGGATCCAGGCCGTCGCCACTGACCAGGCGATCCTTGGGACAACCGCCATGGCAATGCATCCGCCACGGACAGATCTGACACCGTTCATGAAGAATGGCTTTGGCGCTGCCGAACTGATTCTGTCGCGCGCTGTTGAGCAGCTCCTGCAACTGATCCTGCATGACATTGCCCAACCGCCATTCCGGATCGACAAAAAAATCACAGCTGTACACATCACCGTTGTGTTCCACCACGACATAAACGCCGCACTCTGGCAACAGGGTGCACTCCGGCGCCGGCATGTCCACATAGGTATAGAACAGCGAATCGAACCAGCGGATAAAGGTAGTGGGTTTGCCGAAACGGAAATCACTCATCCACAGGTCGAACAGCGTACACAAAAACGCGCCGTACGGTTCCGGCGGAACAGCATAAGCGATGGGCCGGTGAGGCTGCTGCGGATCCGGCTCCATGCAGGGAATGAACTGCATGTGCACCAGACCGTTCTTTTTGTGATACTCGTATATCTCTTTGGCAAATTGCACCGAATAGTCGTTGACCACAATCAGGGCGTTCACCTCCACCCCGTTCTCCAGCATAACGTCCCGCGCCTGTGCCACCCGCTGCCAGGTGCCCTGGCCGCCGGCGGTCCGGCGATAGCGGTCGTGCACATGCTCCGGCCCATCGAGAGAGAGTCCGACGAGAAAGTTGGCGTCGTGCAAAAGGGCGGCCCACTCTTTGTCGATGAGCCAGCCGTTGGTCTGCAGGCCATTGCCCACCACCTGGCCCTGACGGCCAAAGCGGGCCTGATACTGGATGGCGCGCTCGAAAAAGTCACGGCCCATTAATGTCGGCTCGCCGCCCTGCCAGCCAAAGCTGATATTCTGCCCGCCCTGCTGCATCACCTGCCTGACGGTTTCTTTCAGGATATCGTCGCTCATGCGGTGATGTCGGGTTTCAGGAAACAGTTCGGCTTTTTCCAGATAGAAACAGTATTGGCAGGCGAGGTTACAGTCCGGTCCGGCCGGCTTGATGAGGACCGAATTAACGGCTTTGCGCATGGCTGAACTCGTCGAACAGGGTGTGGAGAATCAACACGGCTTTTTCCAGTTCTGCAATGGGAACATGTTCGTCGGCGGTGTGGGCCAGCCGGATGTCGCCCGCGCCCCAGATAACGGCATCATAGCCGGATTCGGAAAAGTGACCGGCATCGGAATAGTAGCGTTCGTGTTTTGCAGCAGGCGTCAAACCGTGCTGCTGCAAAGCCGCGCTGAGGAGCGAAAGAAGTTGTGAATCCGGCACAGCGCTAAAGGCCGGTTTGCGTTCCATCTCTTCCAGCCGCACCGGCGCCGGCAAAAGCGTGTTCCAGGAGCGCCAATGCGGTTCGATATCAGTGGCTGGCAAAAAGCGGGCGTCGATTTCCAGCCGGCAGAGATCGGGAATAATGTTGATCATGGCGCCGCTGTGCAGGGTCGTCATGCTGAGCGTGTTGCCGGGTTCGGCTTCGAACGCGGGTTTCAGTTTTTCGCTGATCAGAGTGATGACATCGTGCATGCGTTCAATGGCATTGACGCCCTCTTCCGGCCGGGAGGAGTGGCAGGCTCGTCCAACGGTTTCGATCGCCAGCCGCCAGAGGCCTTTGTGGCTGATGACCGGTTGCAGGCTGGTGGGTTCGCCGATCACCACCGCTTGCAGCGGCAGGCCCAGTCGGGTGAACGCCTGCGCGCCCAGGGTTCCCATCTCTTCACCCATGGATGCAACGACGATGATGTTGATTCCGCCTGGGGGATTTTTTTTGCACCAGCTCACAGCCGCGGTGATCATGGCAGCTAATGTACCTTTGACATCGCAGCTGCCACGTCCCCAGATGCAGCCATCGCGAATGATAGCGTCGAACGGCGGCACGGTCATGCCCTGGACGTCGACGGTATCCATGTGCGCTTCCAGAGCCAGGGTGGGGCGATCCGGATCGAAACCAGGACAGCGCGCGATAAGGTTGGGACGATCGTTCACAACCGGCTGCAGTTCCACAGACCAGCGGTTCGCTGTGAAATACTCGGCCAGCCGGCGGGCCATGGCTTTCTCGTCCGAGCCGCCGGTGTGAGCTTTTGATTTCGGCGATACGGAATTGATGCGGACCAGTTCGGTGGTCAGTTCGGTGACGGTGAGCATGGGATTATGATTACTTTTTTCAATAAATGTCGATGCAATAACAGTAACCCGGTGTATCTCGGGCGAATGCCCGAACTATGGTTCTGCCCGGGGAAGGATTCCCCGGGCATTGTAAATCTATTAGCTGATCGGCGTCGGCAAAGTCGATGAATGTACATCGAGGAGCACGCCGCTCCAGAACAACGGTCCCGCATAGCCCGGACGCGCACAGATTCTTCGCTCTGCCAAAAACCGGCAGAGCTCAGAATGACAAACTTTACGTTTTGTCATTCAAAGGAGTGACCCGATGTATCTCGGGCGAATGCCCGATCTATGGTTC
>CAZISM010000127.1:10194-11702 GCA_964541895.1 uncultured Cytophagia bacterium | reverse complement strand
TGTCATTCAAAGGAGTGACCCGATGTATCTCGGGCGAATGCCCGATCTATGGTTCCGCCCGGGGAAGGATTCCCCGGGCATTGTAAATCTATTAGCTGATCGGCGTCGGCAAAGTCGATGAATGTACATCGAGGAGCACGCCGCTCCAGAACAACGGTCCCGCATAGCCCGGACGCGCACAGATTCTTCGCTCTGCCAAAAACCGGCAGAGCTCAGAATGACAAACTTTACGTTTTGTCATTCAAAGGAGTGACCCGATGTATCTCGGGCGAATGCCCGATCTATGGTTCTGCCCGGGGAAAAAATCCCCGGGCGATCGGATCGTTATTGCTCGTTCGAGGCTACACTTCTTTGAGCAACTGCCGAATGATCGCTTCAATGTCCGCATCGGTCATGGGCACCGGATTGCCGCTCATACTGGAGCCATAGGAGCCGGCGACCAGGTCCGGAATGCGCTCCTCCGGCAATTCATCCGGCGCAAAATATTTAGTAATACCGATCTCCCTGGCGAGTCGATCGATGCGATCGATGAACGCTTCCGCTGCGGCCAGCTCGCTGTCCACCGGAAAGCCCGACAGCTGGCTGTAGAGCGTGCTGTAGGGCGTAATGCAATCCGGCAAATTGAACTGCAGCACGTGCGGCAACAGCATCGCGCAGGCTCTGCCATGCGGAACGTTGCACCAGGCGCCGAGCGCGGCGGCGATGCCGTGGGCCGCACCCAGTCCCGAGTTGGCCAGCGACATGCCGCTGAGCAGACTGGCCAGCATCATGCCCTCCCGGGCCTCCAGATCCGAGCCGTCGTGCACGGCACGGCGCAAATAAGAGCCCACGAGTTGCACGCCGGACAAACACAGGGCCTGCGGAATGGGCTGCGCTTTCAAGGAGGTATACGACTCGATCAACTGTGTCAGCGCATCCATGCCGGTCTCGGCGGTGATGCGCGCCGGCATGGTCACAGTCAGTTCCGGATCCAGCAGCGCCACCCGCGCCAGCAGATGTTCGCTGCGCAGACTTTTTTTGAAATGCTCGTCACTTCCGGAGATGACGGCGTTTTTAGTCACCTCGGCGCCGGTGCCGGCCGTGGTCGGAACGGCAATGAACGGCAACCCGGCACGGACGATCCGTTCGTGACCGACGCCCTCGAGATAATCGTAGACGCTGCCGGTGTGGGTGATCATCACGGCGATCGCCTTGGCCGTATCCAGGCTGCTGCCGCCGCCGATGCCGATCACCACATCCGGTTGATACTGTCGCGCCAGTTCAACGCCCCGATCCACATCCGCAACCGTGGGTTCGCCGTCCGGCAGATGATACAAAAAGAGATCGATCTGCTGTTGCTGCAGCTGCTGCTGGATGCGCTCCAACACTCCGGAATCGGCCAGATTCTGTCCGCGCAGACAGATAAAGGCATGGGTTCCGTAACGCTTGACCAGGTCCGGCAGGCCGGCGATTTTGCCGTTGCCGAACTGGATTTCATTTGGTGTAAAGAAAGAAAAATTCATAGGAAA
>CAZISM010000127.1:4037-10094 GCA_964541895.1 uncultured Cytophagia bacterium | reverse complement strand
GGTAACGAATCATCTCGGCCAGGGCGACGCCCAGCAGCCACAGCGGCGTCAGCATCAGCGGCGTTTCCGGCCAGAACAGACCGATCTCGAAAGAGGACCAGCTGAACGGAAAGAACCAGAGGTAGCCGGCCTCGATGTGGCGCTGGAAAAAATCGAGGAAAAAATGTACATAGACGCCGGCCAGGAGATAGAGACGCACGGATCGGCGCAGATCCGCTTTGAAAAACTCGGCGGCGAGCAGGCAAAACAGCGTCAGAAAAACCGGCGTGTGCACTGCCACCGAATAAGGGTACCAGAATGGATTGATGATATAGATCGGCCGCGACAGCACATCCGGCAGGACCGTGCCCAGATAAAAAATGATGCGAAAGCGGTCAAAACGGCTTGAGCGGCTGACCATATACGAGAAGGCGCTGTGAGTGATCAGGTCCGGCATCAGTGTCGCTCCTGCCAGTGCAGGCGCCGCGCATTAAAGCGGTAGTGGCGAAGAAACAGAACCGCAAAAAGGATCACCGGCAAAACCGAGACCCAGATCTTCCAGCGGCGATAGATGGCGATGTGAAATTTCTCCAGCTCCAGCCACCCCTCCTGGTGAAACACCACGACCAGCGAAAGGAACTCGCCTTTTTTCACACCGCTGGTATCGCCCCTGACGGTCACAATATGGCCAAGATAGCGAATCGTGAAACGGTCGCTGAAAATCTCCTCCACCACGGTTTCGTTGGCCACCTCGATGCGACGGCCGTGGTACCGTTCCGGATCGGCCAGACACATGGCCAGGGTCACAACCGGATTGTGGGTCGCGCCATACCAGATCAAAAGCGCCAGCAGCAGCAGCAGCGCCGCCACGCGCAGAGCCCGCGTCATTTATCAAGGACTCCGGTAAAAACCTCTTTCACCACTTTTAATACCTGCGCATGCAAATGGCCGTTGGAGGCCACGACGTTGCCGGTCCAGACCGGCTCGTCGCCGCCGCCAAAATCCGTAATCATACCTCCGGCCTCTTTGATCAGCAGATAGCCGGCCGCCACATCCCAGGGCGACAATCCCATCTCCCAAAAGCCTTCATACCGTCCGCTGGCCAGCCAGGCGAAATCCAGCGCCACCGCACCGACGCGACGAATGCCGCTGCTGAGGAAAAAAAGTTCGCGAAAGGATTTCAGATAGGTGTCCAGCTGCTCCTTGATGCGGAAAGGAAAACCCGTGCCCAGGAGACCGACGTCAAACTGCGTCACCGCAGAGACATGAATGGGCTGATTATTGACCGTTGCGCCTTTGCCTTTTTCGGCGACGAACAGCTCTTTGCGCATCGGATCATAAATGACGCCGAGGACGATGTCATGGTCGACCTCCAGGGCGATGGACACGGCGAACAGCGGCACGGAATGGATGAAATTGGTGGTGCCGTCCAGCGGATCGATGATCCAGCGAAAACCGCCGCCCTCGTCGCGGGCCGATTCCTCGGCGTAAAATTTGTGTTTGGGAAAAACATCCCGGATGGTTTCGATGATCAGCGCTTCGGATTTCTTGTCCACCACGGTGACAAAATCGAATCGCTTTTTCACATCCACCTCATCACTGCGCAGGGTGCCCAGATGCCGGCGCAACAGCGCTCCGGCGGTCAGCGCCGCCTTGACGGCGATCTCTTTTTCCTTGACCAACGTTTTCATTTCAACTCCACTATGGTTACTCCGGTGCTGCCCTCGTTCCAGTTGCCCAGTCGCAGCGATTTGACGCGGCTGTGACTTTTCAAAAACGCCACCACGCCGGTGCGCAGCTTGCCGGTGCCCTTGCCGTGAATGATGCGCAATTCGTTAAAGCCGGCCATGTCCGCTTCGTCGAAAAACAGTTCGATCTGCGGCACCGCTTCTTCCACATTGAGGCCGCGTATATCGATCTCGCTGTGAAAGCGGTCCTGTTTTTCCATATTCACCTGCACCGGCGGACTGTATTTTTTCTCCTGCTTGCCGGCTTTGCTCAATTCCGCCAGCGGCGCTTTCAGTTTCAGGCCGTCGGCCTGCAGCAGCACCCGGCCTCGCTTGTCCGGCTCTGACAGCACGGTAGCGGCACTGGCGATACCTTTCCATAACACGGCATCGCCGACTTTAATTTCACCGGCCTCGGCCGCCGGCTCATCGGCGACGGCCTCGAGGATTTCCTCCACCTTTTCGCGCTGCTCGGTCAGGGTCTGCTTGACCTGGCGGATGGTGGCGGTTTGCGCCTGGCTGGCCTTGATTTCCTGAATCGCCTTTTCCACCGTCGCGTTCGCCATTTGCAGGATCTCGTTCGCCTCTTCCGCGGCTTTGCGTTTGAGGCGACGCTCCTCCAGGCGCAACGATTCGGTGCGCTCCTGGTACAGCTTGACCAGGCCGCGGTATTCGGTCTCTTTGAGGTTGGCCTCGGCCGTGAGGTTCTGGTACTGCTGCATCCTGGATTCCAGCTCCAGAATCAGCCCTTCGAGCTGGTCCTTTTGCCTGCCCACCAGTTGCCGCGAGGCGTCCAGCAGCCCGTCGGCCAAACCGATCCTTTTTGCAATTTCAAAAGCATAGCTGGAACCGGGAATGCCGACGCGAAATCGATAGGTCGGTTTCAGCGTGGCCAGGTCGAATTCCATGGAGGCGTTGGCCACCCCTTCGGAATGATAGGCGAAGGTCTTCAGGGCGCTGTGATGGGTGGTCACCATGGTCAGCACGTTTGCGCCGGTCAGTCTGTTCAGCAGCGCCATGGCCAGGGCCATGCCCTCCTCCGGATCCGTGCCGGAGCCGACTTCATCGATCAGCACCAGGCTGCCTGGTCCGGCCTGGTCGTCGATCTGCTTCAACGACAGCAGGTGCGAAGAAAACGTCGACAGATCCGCTTCAATGGACTGCTGATCGCCGATGACGGCAAAGACCCGGCCGATGGGCCCGACCTGCGACAGCGGCGACGCCGGTATGTGCATGCCGCTGCGCGCCATCAGCACCAGCAGGCCGACGGTCTTGAGCGCGACCGTTTTGCCGCCGGCGTTGGGACCGCTGATGATGATGGTGTGAGTTTTTCGGCCCAACTCGACCTGCAACGGCGTGACCTGGGCATTGCCCATGCGCAACACCAGCAGCGGATGCCGGGCCTGGGCGAGATAGACGAGGTGCTGTTCCACGATCTCGGGTTCATGGGCCTGCAGCGAGCGCGCAAACGCCGCTTTGGCGTACACCAGATCCAGCTCGCCGAGCAGATAAAAGTTGCTGTTCAGAATCTCGTATTCCGCACGGGCCAGGTCGGACAGCCGCGCCAGAATGCGTTCGATCTCTTGCGCCTCCTCTCCCAGCAGCTCGCGCACGCGGTTGTTGTCTTCCACGGATTCGAACGGTTCGATGAAATAGCTGGACCCGGAGGCGGATTGATCCTGCACCAGCCCCTGCACCTTGCGTTTATACTCTTCTTTCACTACCAGCACCATGCGGCCGTTGCGCATCGTGATCAGGTTTTCCTGCAACATGCCCTGACTGCTGAAGGAGCGCAGCATGGATTCCATGCGGCGGCGGGCGTTGGCCTGCACGCGCAGGATCTGCCTGCGAATGGAGGCCAGCGCGTCGCTGGCTTCATCCTTGACCTCATAGCTGCCTTCGTCGATGCAGCGAAAGATCTCTTTCTCCACATGCTCCAGCGGCACCAGTTCCGCGGTGATGGAGCGCAGATGTTCGATGCGCTCTTCGCGGCTGCTGAAATATTTTTGCAGGCGCCGCGTCATGGCGCAGGTCTGGGCGACGGCGATGAGGGATTCGCTGGAAAGCGAACTGCCGGCCACTCGCAGGGTTTTCAAGATCTGGCGCAGATCCGGAAAGGTGCTCAGCGGCAGCGACTGGTCGAAATCGAGGATGGCGCGCAGCTCGGTGGTTTGCGCCAGGGCCATTTTCAGCAGCACGGGATTGTCGATCGGCTGCAATTGCTGACACAATTCCTGTCCGATCGTGGAGTGAGCGTGGCCGGCCAGTTTTTCCAGAATGCGGTCGAATTCAAGAACTTGTAAAACGGTTTGCACGGGAATGTCTCGGTTAGGTCGGATTTCTCAGCGATGGCGTCGGCGGCACGCCTTGCGGTTGTGTCTGCGGCACAAAATCGACGACGCGATACAGCAGCACGCGGGCGAATTTGGCCATGTGCGGGAACAGCGCGGATTCTTTTTCATAGCGGGCCATCTTTTCGCCGAGCGGGATCACGCTCAACGCCAGCACAAAAATACTGACGAGAAACGCGCCCTTGACGAAACCGATGATGGCGCCCAGCAGCTTGTTGGTGGCATCATGGGTCTTGGGATCCAGGGTTTTGCGCAACCCCATGAGCACGATCTGAATCAGCACGCGCATAACCAGCAGCATGGCGACAAATCCTACGATATCGACCATGCCGGCAGGAAGCTGGACAAAGGCCCCGATCTTTTTACCGGCCCAGCTGCCGAAGCGCAGGGCCAGGATGGCGGCGATGATCCAGCCGGTGGCGCCGAGCAGTTCGCCGATCAGGCCCTGAACTGCGCCGCGATAGACAAAATAGGTCAAGCTGATGATGATGATGACATCGATGGCGTTCATAATTCTGCTCTTCCAGAGCACACGTTCGCTCTGGCTCTTTGGTGTATTACAGGTCGTTTTTCGCGCAACATGGTCAATACAGGTCGGACCTTTGGACGTGTCTGACATCCGGTTCCGGTTTGTCCGGGTCAGGATCGTCACCAGCGATGCGACACCCTGGCGGCGTCCTCTCGTTGCTTCCGGCGTATCCGAATTTTTAGTCCTGGATCGAATCGGTCAAAATGAAAAAAGTGAATAGGGTCTGCGACCGTATTCACTTTTTTTCACATTTCAGAGATAATTCACACCGACAGCTTTTTGCGCACCAGATCGCTGACCGCTTTGCCGTCTGCCCGGCCCTTGGTCTTGGCCACGACCAGCGGCATAACCTTGCCGAGGTCCTTGAGGGTCTGGGCACCGGCGGCGGCGATAGCGTCGTTGACAATAGCTTCAACCTCGTCAGCGGACAACGGCAAAGGCAGGTAGGTCTGGATGATCGCCAGCTCTACCTTTTCCTTTTCCGCCAGATCCGTGCGCCCGGCAGCGGTAAAAGCCTCGATGGATTCTTTTCGTTTCTTGGCAGCATTGTTCAGCACGGTCAGTTCTTCATCATCGGTCAATGCCGCCCGCTTGTTGATCTCGGCATCCTTGAGATGACCGCGCAAAAGACGGATGGTCGACAGGCGCTCTTTGTCGCCCGACTTCATCGCCTCTTTCATCTCTTCGGTCAATCGGTCCAGGATACTCATGACTTGCTCCTACAGAATGTCACGAAAAGTGGGGTTTATCTTTCCATCATCTGCAGCTTGCGCATTTTGCGGCGGGCCGCATTCATTTTTCGTTTCTTCCGTTCACTCGGTTTTTCAAAGTGCTGATGTTTTTTGATGTCGGACATCAGACCGGCTTTTTCGCAAGCTTTGGTAAAGCGTCGCAACGCTCTTTCAAAGGTCTCGTTCTCACGAACTCGAACGCCTGGCATGAAAGATTCAACCTCCTTTCGTTTTCGGATATATAATGCATGTAGCCTTGTAAAGTAATAAAATATTAATTGAAATGCAAATGGTATTTCTCCCGGCTGCTTTTTTTGTTGGAATTTTAACCGCCAAGTCGTATACTTTAACAGACAAGCCCTAACAGGCATTAATTATCAAGGAGTTATGGTATGAAAAAAACCTTTATGATTCTGGGGATTGTGATTCTGGTGCTGATCGTGGCTGCGGTGATTTTTTTCTATACCAACAGGGCCAAACTCGCCAATCTGATGGTCGAAAAAAGCCTGCCCCACCTGCAATCGCTGGTGGTGCAGAACCTGCCGGCCGAGTTCAGCAAGGAACAGGTCCAGGAGCAGTTTCACAAATTTTCGGAAAAATTCAAGACCGGAGAGTATGACAAGCAGGAGATGCAGGCCTTTTTCATGAAATTCAAGTCGGCCATGGATGACAAAAAGATAGATTCAACGGAGGTTAAAAGCATTCTTGCCAGTCTGGAAAAACTGAGCAAATAGCCGGCA
>CAZISM010000127.1:0-3937 GCA_964541895.1 uncultured Cytophagia bacterium | reverse complement strand
GAATGACAGGGCGTGGCACGATCCGGCCACGCCCTTTTATCATACAGTACTATTTGATCACCAGCATCCGCCGTGTTTCACTCCAGTCGCCGGATACAAGTCGGTAAAAATAGACCCCTGAAGTGACCACCTGCCCGCTCTCATTCAAGCCGTCCCAGCCGATCTGATGCTCGCCGGCTTGCATCATGCCCATCGCCATTTCACGAATCAGACGACCGGTGACATCATAAATAGCCAGCCGGGTTTCGCGGCTTTCCGCCAGCGCAAAACGGATGGTGGTGGAAAGATTGAACGGATTGGGATAATTGGCATAGAGCTGGAACTGCTCCGGAACGGCAACCACAGCGCCGGACTCTTCCGTCGGTTCCGCCATCGGCTGTTTGGCCACAATTGTAGAGGGCCGGTCGCTGGCTACCCAGGCCGGGTCGGACGGATCCACGCCGGCGGTGATGCCCAGGGTGCCGTTGTTGGTGTTGGCCGACTTGTCTTCCACCGATTGACCTGTGCCTTCATTGAGAGGATACCAGGCCACCAGACCCGTTTCGGTGCCGGTCAGGCTGGCGGTGATCGTCGACTGCAGCTGCGCTGCGGTCCTGGCCACATTCCACAGTCTGATTTCATCGAGCACGCCCTTGAACGGATATTCGATGGTATCGTTCTGGCGGGCGGCGCCGATGATCAACGCTTTGGTCAGGGAGCGCGGCGTCACCTGCGCCAGCGCCTTGGAAAATTCCTCCTTGCCGTTGATGAACAGCTTGGCCGTGCTGCCGTCATAGGTCATGGCCACATGATACCAGCTGTTTGCGGCCAGCGCCGTGGTGCTGGGTCCGTGCGTGACCGTCATGCGCGCATAAGAGCCGGGAACAGGTGTAACCAGGGCGGCGCACATCTTGGCCTTGGTGCCGTAAAAGCTTACGCTGTACTCGTCCCACATGCCCTTTTCCAGAATACGACCCCAATTCTGCGTCGGCTGCGCCGTTTTCAGCCAGAATTCGATGGTGAATTTTTTGGCAATGTTCAGCGAAGCATGGTTCGCGATCTGGACGATATCGTTGACGCCGTCAAAGGACAGGGCAAAATTGGTCACGCCGGGCGTGGGCGGCGTCACCGGCGGCGGTTGCGGGATGCCGGCCGGCACGATGCTGAATGTGTTGGCGGTGTAGGATTCCGGCTGGCCGCTGACGCCGAACACCCGCATTTTGCAGGAATTGGACGGCGTGTTGGGTACAATCCAGTCCCAGTATTTGCCTGCCGGCTGGTTGGAGGCGATGCGGGTCCAGGACCGGCCATTGTCCGTGCTCAGTTCAAGGTGAACCTGGCCGGTATAGTTGTTGGATACCCAGATCACATGCTGCACCGAACCGACGGCATATTTTTCCGAACCGTTGGGCGCCAGCAGCTCGATAAAAGCGGTCGGCACGCTGCCGGGCAAAATGGTAAAGGTGGCATTGGAAATATCATAGGGGAAGTCGGCATCTGCATCCGCCACTTTGATCAGGCACTGTGTCGACGGCGTGTTGGGAATCAGCCAGTCAAACTCGAATTGATCCCGGCTGCCGTCCCGGTTATAGCTGATGGTCTGCCAGGCCGCGCCGTTGTTCACACTGTAATAGATATTGACATTGCCCCAGTAATTCTTCATAGTCCAGTTGACAAAGTAGGTGTCGCCGCCAGTAAGCGATTCGCCGCCGTTCGGCGAGGTGACAATGATCTGCCGGTTGTCACCGCTGGGATCGACAATGGCGAAATAGCCCCAATTGACATCCTGCGGTATGCCGCCGGCGCCGGCGCTGGAGACGCGCAGGAGCGCTTTGGCCAGTTTCATGCCGGTGGGGACATTCCAGACAAACAGACCGTCATTATCGGTATCTTTGGCGATAGAATAAGCAAAGGTGGTCCCCTGGTCCATGGACAGATCGATGTTGATCTTGCCGGAGAGTCCCTGGGATCGCCAGGTGATGTTAAAGGGCTGGCCATGCGGCACGATCTGGGCGAATTGCGGCGCTGTCAGATCCAGCCAGGTGGACGGTCCGTCGGTATAGCCCGCGTTCAGGTCGTTGGTGATGCGAATTTGATCCACGATGGTGTTCTTTTCGCGGTTGCGCAACCGCACCAGGTGGGTGCCGGCGCTCAGGTTAAAAAGCACCGGATCGACCTGGGCATTACCCTCGTAGGTGCCGTTCGGCCCGCGATCGGAAATGCGGTCCCATTCCCAGCGATTGTTCTTTTTCAGGTCCCACCAGTATTCGGTGCCGTTATCGACCGAGACGTAGAAGGAATTCGAGACATCGTTCATACCCAGCACGCGGCCCCAGATGGCATAGGTGCCTGCCACTGGAACATTGATCCACCATTCCACGCTGCCCCGGCGGTTGACATGGTAGCCATGAACCACGCGATTGTTATAGGCCTGGCCGTTCACGGCCACCTTCATCGGACCGGCCAAGACGCCGTCCTCGGCTTCCACGGTGATGGTCTGTATGGCGGCAAGGGAAGGCGGCGCCACGGTTAATCCGGGCTGGCTGGTCGATAAAACGGTGCCATTCCGGCTGTCGGTGATTTTGAATGTGGCTGAGCCGCTGGCCTGCGGAACATAGGTCGCAAACTCACCGCTGTTGAAGGCATCCCGGGCCAGCAGCCACCAGGTGGCGCCCTGGTCGGACGAATAATAAACGTTGACCAGATCGCCGCCTGCTTGCGTTGGCCAGGTGAGCGTCAACGTTTCACCTGGTTGCAGAGCCGCAGGCTGGGCTTTGTCCAGAGCCACCGTAGCCGCGATGGCCATTCCGCTCCAACCCGCCAGCATCACAATCAGGGCAAAGCTTAGTAACCGTTTTTTCATATCCGCCTCTCTTATTTAAATTAAAGGTTTTGCCCATTTGGCTATTGTACATCGGCTTAATATACATTTCATTGCGGTCGGATGCGGAACCGCCGCCTTCGTTCGTAAAAAATATTTTTACAATGCGTCTGCGGCAGGAAACCATTTGTTTCTTCTTGCTTATAAGCCTGGTTTTTGCTAAACTGTCTGATGATCATAGAAAAAAAATCTGCAGGAATTTAAAAGGAGAAGACCATGTCGGAAGGTGAAATGAGTCGCCGCAGCTTTATGGCCGGAACATTGGCCGCCACCGTAGCCGCCGGTTTGTCGGCATCCAAAAGTATGGCCGCCGTCGACAAGAAAAAAACCGCTCTCGTCGTCTGGGGCGGCTGGATGGGCCACGAACCGGATAAATGCGCCGCCATTTTTGCACCCTGGCTGAAAGAACAGGGCTTTGAGGTGCACGTCCACGACTCTTTGTCGGTGTATGAAGACAAGGCCCTGATGGCCTCGTTGACCCTGATCGTACCGATCTGGACCATGGGAAAAATCAGCAAAGAGCAGGAAAAGGGATTGCTGGACGCGGTGCGCGGCGGCATCGGCATCGCCGGCTGGCATGGCGGCATGGGCGACGCCTTTCGCGAAAACACCGAGTACCAGTTCATGTGCGGCGGCCAGTGGGTGGCTCACCCCGGCGGCGTGATCGACTATAAAGTGAACATCACCGATCACAACGATCCGGTCACCAAAGGATTGAAGGATTTTAAAATGCATTCCGAACAGTACTATATGCATGTGGATCCCTCCAATCGCGTGCTCGCCACCACCACCTTCAGCGGCAAACACGCGGCCTGGATCGAAGGCACGGTGATGCCGGTGGTGTGGAAACGAAAATACGGACAGGGCAGAGTGTTCTACAGCTCCCTGGGCCATGTGGCGGCCGACTATCAGGTGCCGGAAGCCCTGGAGATCCAGAAACGCGGCATGCTCTGGGCCGCCGGTGTGACGGCATAATTACGTTAGTGAAATTCAAGAGGTATCGATTTGACCAGAAAACGAGCGATCGTTTTCGTGCTGCTGTCCGCACTGCTCTGGAGTCTGGGTGGCGTATTGATT
>CAZISM010000126.1:0-14959 GCA_964541895.1 uncultured Cytophagia bacterium | reverse complement strand
AGAAAACCATGACCGCCATGAACCGCACCATGGATGAAATCGAAAAAATCCTGGCGAAACGAAACAAAAAATAGCTCTGACCCGGTTCGCTTAAAATCAAAACACCCACAGCTGCGCACATTTCATCGCGGCTGCGGGTGTCCTTTTTTTGCCCAGCAGAGCCAGTTCAGGTCTGCTGTAGGAATACCCGGGATTGCACAAAGTGCGGTCCTCCGGGGCTCCAATTAATCTACACTATACCATCATCTCGTGCGCCCCTTGTGATGGCGCGGTTACATAGACGCTGGCTTGCAGCCCTCTCTGCTTTTTATAATTGTCCACCATTGTATCGACAAAGGCAGGGACATGGTCCAGCTCTACCAAATTAACCGTACAGCCGCCGAAACCGCCGCCGGTCATGCGACTGCCCAGGCATCCCGGCAACGCGCGCGCCAGATCCACCATGAGATCCAGCTCTGCGCAACTGACCTCATAGTCATCGCGCAGACTGTCGTGGGATGCGTTCATGAGGATGCCGAACGTCTTCAGGTCATTAGCTCCCAGGCATTCCATGGACGCCAGAACCCGCTCGTCTTCGCTGATCACGTGCCGGCAGCGTTTGCGCACCACCTCCGGCAGCTGCGTTTCAACCGCTGCAAATTGCTTCAAAGAAAGGTCGCGCAGGTGCGTGATGCCCGGATAGGTGGCGGCCATCAAACGTACGCCCTGCTCACACTCGGCCCGCCGTTTATTGTACTCGGAAGAGCCCAGTTCATGTTTGACCATGGTATTACAGACTACAATGCGGGCACGGTCCGACGGCAACGGTACCTGTTGAAATTGCAGCGAGCGACAATCCAGGAGCAGCGCATGATCCGTCTTGCCGTGCACCGATATGAACTGATCCATGATGCCGCAATTCATGCCGACAAAATGGTTTTCCGCCCGCTGCCCCAATCGCGCCAGCTCTGCACCGGGCAGATCGGCATCGACCAATTTTAAAAACGCCAGCGCCGATGACATCTCCAGAGCCGCCGATGAACTCAGCCCGGAACCGACCGGCACCTGGCTTTCGATATACAGATCCGCGCCGGGCAGATCATAGCCGGCTTTTTCCAGCTCGTGGGCCACGCCGGCGACGTAATCGCTCCAGTGTCGTCGCTTGCCGTCGTTTTGATCCAGGGAGAAGACGATCACCTGCTGCATGTTCTCCGACCAGATCTGGATGTTGCGATCCGTTCGCGGCGCGATGGCGACGTGGGTGTAAAAATTCAGCGCCATCGGAAACACATAGCCGTCGTTATAATCCGTGTGCTCGCCGATCAAATTGACCCGGCCGGGTGCGGCAAAAAAACGCGGCGTTCCGGAAAAATGGTTTTTGAATTTCTCTGTCAGAATCGTTTTGTTTACCACAACCGCCCCCTACTTTCCAGAACGGTGTTGCAGATAGGACGGCACAAAAAACAGCAGTCCGGAAATCAACATAATCAATCCCCACCACAGGCTGGGATTGAGATGCGCCATCGCGGTGGTGGTTTCCGGATTGAAAATATAATACACACCCATGGCCGTGATGATCAACCCCATGACGGTGAGCATCAGGCCGACAAAGAACCAGATGGACAGCATTTTATCTTCAGACATGGGCTATACTCCCAAAATGAATGAGTGGATGCCAGGGACCTGAGGAGAACCTCTACCAGAAATAGATATTCAACAGAACAAACAGCACAATGGAAATGACCGCCATAACCTCAGGTTTCTTGTAAAAGGCCATGTTTTTCTCTTCTTCCACCGTTGTTAAACCCTTGACCAGGCCGATCAGTTCCTCCCGCGGCTTTGGTTTGGTAAACAGACTGACGATGATCGTCACCGCAAAACAGATCAGCCAGGCCCACCAGGCGCGCCAAAAGTTGGCGGACATATCGCTGGCTTCTGCCGAAAGCGTGAGCAGGGTGGCGGAAATCCAGTTGAATTTCACCGCCAGAAACATGGCGATGGACGAGGTCATGCCGGCCATGAATCCCCAGAAGGCGCCGTTCGGCGTGATCCAGACTACAAACATGCCCAGCAGCATGGTGGCGAAGAGCGGCGCATTGACCCAGGAAAAGATCGCCTGCATGTAATCCATAATCGAAGGCGCGGACTTGGCCCAATAGGCTGTAACCAGGCTCAACAAAATACCTACGATAGTCGCCATCCGTCCCATCCATACATAATGGGCATCGGAGGCCTTTTTGTTAATCACGGATTTGTAGATATCATAGGTCCAGACTGTGTTAAAGGCGCTGATGTTGCCGGCCTGACCGGCCATGAAACCTGCCAGCAGGGCCGTGACCCCCAGGCCGATCAAACCTTTGGGATAATAACGTGCAATGAGCATCGGCAGGGCCGAATCATAATTGACGTTGCCGTTTTCCTGCAGCAGCGTGAAATGGGCATTGGGATCCCGGGCCAACACCCAGGCCACCAGGCCGGCGAAAATCACGATGAACGGCAGAGCCATTTTAAAAAAAGAGGCGATGATCGGCGTCATGCGGGCGGAACGGATGTCTTTGGAGCTGAACGCGCGCTGCACCACCAGAAAATCGGTGGTCCAGTAGCCGAAGGAGAGCACAAAACCGAGGCCGAGGATCACGCCCGGCCAGGTCACCTGCATGCCGTTGTTGGCCGCATCGGTGGACGTGGACCAGAGCGCGCTCATGGAATCGGGCAGCCGCCTGAAAATTTCATCCCAGCCGCCGATATCGATAATGCCGAGAATGGTAACCAGGAAAAGCCCGGCCCAGATGAGAAAAAACTGGACGATTTCGGTGAAAATGGCGCTCATCAAACCGCCCAGCGTGACATAGGCGGCAACCGTGATCGCAGAGATCCACATCGAAACATTCCAGTCCCACCCCAGGAAGGTGCGCAGCACCAGCGCCATGGCGTAAAGATTGATGCCCGACATCAGCAGCGTCATCACAGCAAACGCGATGGCGTTGAGGACTCGCGTCTTTTCATCAAAGCGCAGTTTCAGGTATCCGGGAATCGAATGAATGCGGCTGCTGTAATAGAACGGCATCATATAGATCGCCAGAAACAGCATGGCCGGGATCGCACCCACCCAGTAAAAATGGGCGACAAACATGCCGTATTTGAACGTGTTCCCGGTCATGCCGAGCAGCTCCAGCGCACCCATGTTGGCACTGAGAAAAGCCAATCCGGCCACCCAGGAGCTGTTCTTTCTGCCGGCAATAAAGAAATCCTCACCGGTGGAGGCATACTTTTTCAGATAGATACCTATCCCCAGTACGAATCCAAAATAGATGGCTATGATCAGCCAGTCCACCCAGGACATCTGCAGAATCATTTGCTCCATTCAATCCTCCACACAGTAGGTTTAGTTTGAGGGCATCGTGGGCACGTTGCCAACGGATTATCTGGAATTGGTTGCCTTGATGAGTTCATAGCAGGTGTTCGCCGCACAGCGCAACGACTATACATTCCAGGTGGCAAACGTCTGCCGGATCTCATCCGGATACGCCACGCCGGTGGTGTTTAGCTTTTTAACGGTAATGCCGGCGGCGAGGTTGGCCAGCTCGACGGCAGATTCTATAGAAATCCTGGCCGACAGAGCGGCCGCCAGGGTGGCGCCAAAGCAGTCACCAGCACCGGTCACATCGATCTCACCTTCGGCCCTGGCGGTCGGAATAAGTGTGGTCTGGCCATCGCCATCGGCGATGATCGCCCCTTTGTCGCCTCTGGTGCTGATCACATATTTGCATTGATTTAATTTCTGCAGGGCCACGGCATACTCGCGGGCATGCTCTTCGTCCTGAAACGGCCGGGTCTGATAATCGCCGGGAAACAGGGTCATGGCGACTTCGACATCGTTGGGCACGATGGCGGTAAAATATTTCATCCACGCCACACGTTCGCGCGAATCGCCGATGGTGATGACCTTGCCGGCCTGGGCCAGCGCATGCAGATCATGGTAAATCGCCTCGGTGATCGAACCGGTCCCTGCCACTTCGGCATAGTCGGCTATGATCAAGGCGTCGGCCATGGCCGCCACCCGGGCAAGATGTTCCCGCATTTTTTTTTCACTGGCGGCGCTGATCGGTTTGTAATTTTTCTGATCGAAGCGGGAGACCTGCTGATATTTGCCGCGGTAGGAAGAGGCGTACACCTTGGAGTAGCATTGGGTATGGCGGTCGGATTGGCGGATGATATACTCCTGGGAAATGCCGCGCGCTTCCAGCTCTCGATCGATGATATCAGCGGGGATGTCGTCGCCAAGCACGCTGATGGGGAATACCTGCGTACCCAGGGCGCGCGCGTTGAGAGTGGTGTTGCCGGCACCGCCGGGCAGATACTCGTCTGATTCGATATTAATAACCGGGATGGGCGCTTCCCGCGAAATACCGACCATATCACCCATTATATAACGGTCCAGGCAGATTTCGCCGATAATGCCGATCTTGATTTGCGGGGCGGACGTAAGGACGTGTTCCAGTTCAGTTTTTGTCAATTTCATACTTTCCTCATAATAAATTTTGTCAAAGTATTAAAAAAAGGTGAAAGAGTCAAGCTGCAAATACGCCGGCTGATAGCGCCGGAAAGCTGTTTCGCCGAGCCAGGCTCCCTTATGTTTTCCCTTGAATCCAAATCAGAAAAACAGTATATTTTACGGTTTAAATGCATTAATCATTGCGGAGCCACGGCCCGCCAAGGAGAATTCATGGAAAATACAATGCTCGAACGAGTCAACACAGTGCTCGATACGATACGCCCCATGCTCATCGCAGACGGCGGCAATGTAGATCTGGTTTCAGTTGAAGACGGAATCGTCAAATTGAAATTGCGGGGTGCTTGTGGTTCATGCCCGATGTCACAGATGACCCTGCGCATGGGTATAGAGCGCGAATTGAAGCGGCAAATTCCAGAAGTCACGCAGGTTTTAGCCGTCTAATCGATCCTTTTCCCGGGTGTACCCTTCCTCCGCACCCGGGAAGGCAACTCCTGCCGCAGAGAAGCTGCTCATTGCTCCTGCACGTTAAACTCTCCTGTGCTGGTCCTGACGATCTCGCCGGTACTCAACTCCACCAACGCTGCACCGCTGTCATCGACATCGACAAATATCCCGCTGATAATTTCCCGGTCATTGCGGATTTTCACTGTTTTCTGCCGATGGCCACAGCTTTTCCGCCATCTCTTTAACAGCCGTTGTCGGCCGTCTTTATGTGCCAGGCCGGTGTATTCCCGCCAGAAATTCTTGAGCAGCGACTGCAGCAGGACATCCTGATCCGGGGATCTGCAGCCGGCTAAAGCCATAGAAGTGGTCGGAGCATCCACAGGCGCCAGGTCGCTGTGGTCGTGACGCAGGTTAATCCCTATGCCAACGATGACAAAGAGCGGTTCGCTGTTCTTGACATGGGTTTCGACCAGAACACCGGCGATTTTGCGATCGTGCAGCAGCACATCGTTGGGCCATTTGAGCGTACAGCGGCTGGTCACACGCCGGTTAATGGCTTTGGCGGTAGCCAGACCGCTCGCCAATGCCAGCAAACCGGTAGGAAATTGGGCCGGCGGCCGCAGCAGGATCGAGGTATACAATCCCAAGTCCGGTGCAGACAGCCAGTTGCGGCCGTAGCGGCCGCGGCCGCTGGTTTGCGCACGTGCCACCACCACGCTGCCCTCAGGCTCGCCGGCCATCGCTTTCTCTTTCAGGACGTCATTGGTCGACGACACCGTATCGTATAAATATATTCGCATATTGCTTTCTCAAGGCGTTGTACCACCCTCGGCCTGCAGCTAAAGCGTGCCGGCCTCCAGGGGATGGAAATGGCGGTGCACCTCTTTAAGAAACTCACGATCGAGGTGGGTGTATATTTGTGTCGTGGTGATATCGGCGTGACCCAGCATTTCCTGGACCGCCCTCAGGTCGGCGCCGCCTTCAATCAAATGGGTGGCAAAGCTGTGGCGAAACGAATGCGGTCCGACTCTTTTCTGTATGCCGGCCGCGCGCACATATTTCTGAATCAGAATCCACACGCTTTGCCGGCTCAATTGCCGGCCAAAACGGTTTAAAAAGACGATGTCTCTGCTCTTGCCGCGCCGGGCGAGCTGACCGCGTACCTCCTCCATATATTTTTTAATCCAGAACAGAGCGGATTGGCCGATGGGAATAAGCCGTTCTTTGCCGCCTTTGCCAAAGACCCGCACGAACTCGTCGTCCCAAAAGATATCGCTGCCGTGCAGGGTCACCAGCTCGGAGACCCTGGTGCCGGTCGCATACAGACACTCCAGCATACTGCGGTCGCGCAGGCCGGTGGCCGTTCCGCTGGCCGGTTGCTGCAGGATACGTTCGATTTCAGCGATATCCAGCACATCCGGAATGCGCATCCAGGGCTTCGGCACGGTGATGTCGGCGGTCGGATCCTGGCGGGCGATCTCTTCGCCCAGCAAAAACTGATGAAACCCTCGGATGGCGGACAAATGCCGGGAAATGGAGGCGGCGCGCAAACCCATTTGATGCAGCAGGTCCAGGTATTCGGTTATATGAGTATGGCTGATGTCGGTGACAGTTTGGACAGGCTTCGCTGTCAGGTGGGTTGTATAGTGCAAAAGATCACGTCGGTAAGATTGGATCGTATTCTCCGCCATCTGCCGTTCCAGTTGCAGGTACTGCAGATAGTGATGCATGTCATCAATCAGCGGCATCTTGGTCGGCTTCCAGATCGCCTGTCTCCAGGACTTGTTCAGCCAAAGAGAGCGCAATTCCGGACAGCATAACCTCTGGACCAAGTGTGGTGTAATCGCCCGACAGGAGCTTGGCATTCACATTGGCGTACAGGTTACACCCCGCCGTTCTGTCCACGATCAGCCCGGAGACCAGATTACCGCATGTGGAGATAAATGTAACCTCGCCCAGCATTTCGCTCACCACATAGCCGGTACAGTCATGCAGTTGCAGATGCGAATTGGGCGTATATACGGAGATCAGGTTGCCTTCGTGATCCCCGATCATGATGTCCGGGTAAATCTCGAGCGAGATATGTTCCTTGGACTCTTCATTCACGATCACAAAACGGTGATTGTTCGTTTTAAATTGCGGTTCACATCCCAGCACGGTTGCGATTTTGTCTATATCTTTTTTATTGAAAACACTGGCCATGATAAAACCTTTAACTGTATTCGCTTACTTTAGTTACGCAATAAGAGGACACATGTTACAAAAAAACCCCACAAAAGGCTGCGGGGTTCATTTGCGGTGCGTTCGAAACTAGAGTTTGACCACCTTGGTGGCCTGCAACCCTTTCTCTCCAGAGACTGCTTCAAACTCTACGTCGCATCCCTCCGGAAGGGTTTTAAACCCATCCATCTGGATGACCGAGTAGTGTACGAACACATCATCGCCGTTCTCCTGTTCAATGAAACCGAATCCTTTGTTCTCATTGAACCACTTTACCTTGCCCTTGGGCATGCTTCGGCTTCCTCCTGAACTAATCACCACGCGAGCCCTCTCCTCCATAGATAGAGCCCGTCTGGGACCTAATATAGAAATGAGAATGTAATTAGTCAAGAGTTATTTGCGTAACTTTTTATTTCGCTGCTGCACTACTGCTTTCGCATGCTCGCAGGTTGGCGACAGCTTTGGCGATGTCGGGCTGCTTGAAAATAGCGTATCCGGCCACAAGAACATCCACACCGGCAGCGAGTACCTTGGGTGCTGTCTTTAGGTCAATGCCGCCATCCACCTCGATCAAATAGTGATAGCCATGCCTGTCACGCAGATCCGCCAATGCGGCTATTCTGTTAACTGCTTCAGGAATAAAAGTTTGCCCGCCAAAACCCGGCTCCACGGACATGACCAGAACCAGGTCGACCTTCGCCAGGACCGGCTCCAGGGTGGCAATGGGAGTCGCAGGATTCAGCGTTATTCCCACTTTGGCTCCCTGGGCTTTGATCATGTCCAGAGTCCGCCATAAATGGGGGCAGGCTTCGACATGGACCGTAAGCCAGTCGGCGCCGGCCTCACGGTAGGCTGGAATAAAGGCATCCGCATTTTCGATCATGAGATGCACATCCAGCGGCAATTTCACCAGTTTGTGCAAACCGGCCACGATAACCGGGCCAAAGGTAATATTGGGCACGAAATGGCCGTCCATAACATCCACGTGCAGCCAGTCAGCTCCGGCTGCTTCAACGGTTTGCACCTGTTGAGCCAGGTTGGAAAAATCGGCATTCAATATGGAAGGGGCTATGATCAAGAGGATCTCCTTATTGGGTACGCGGTCGCAGCACTCAAGGCAGAACGCTGATAACAAGGTGCACCGTATCCGCTTTGGCTACCTGTTTGCCGGCGTCTGTGGACTGCGCCACCACCGTATTGGGTAACAGCTCTTCGGTGGTCTGCTCCCGGACCGTGCCGGCGGTGAGGCCGGCCTTGCGCAGTGCCATCAGGGCATCGTCTATGGACTTTCCGACCAGATCGGGAACGATAAATTCAGTCGGTTCAACGCCCAGACTGACCGTGATATCCACTCTCTGGCGCACGCCGATGGTATCGCCGGCCGGGATGGATTGGTCACAAACCACCCCGTCGGGCAAAAACGGATCTCGGCGATAGTCAACCCGTCCAAGACTCAATTCATTGGCCTGCAGAATGAAGCGGGCATCGCGCTCGGACTGACCGGTCAGCTTGGGCATGGGAAAGGTGCGGCCACCCTTGCTGACGGTCACATAGACGCGTCGCCCTTTTTTCACCATGGCAAACGCTTCCGGATTCTGAAAAACAATACGTCCGGCGGGCAAGGTCTCATCAAATTTTTCACCATCCTTGACAATTCGCAGCCCGGTTTTGGCCAGCATGGCCTCTGCATCGGCAACGCTTTTGAACGTAACATCCGGCACAGCGATAGCCTGATATTGTCGGGTGTATAAAGGCATGGCGATAAAATCTAGAACCAGGTAGAGGGCTATCACGCCGGCAAGGCCTATTATCCAGACACGATAGTTTCTAAACAGGCCGGCATGCGGTCGAGTGTTCGGGGTTATCTCCATAATCATCTCACTGTTTAGTCAGGAGCGCGGCGAAACTGCCGTCCATGTCATGCCGATGGGGCCAGGTGCGTATAAAACCGGCCTC
Source organism: uncultured Cytophagia bacterium (assembly GCA_964541895.1). Classification (GTDB taxonomy): domain Bacteria; phylum Zhuqueibacterota; class Zhuqueibacteria; order Residuimicrobiales; family Residuimicrobiaceae; genus CAZISM01. The sequence continues at coordinate 5,844 of CAZISM010000126.1, read as the reverse complement.
GCTGATAAAAGCCGGCGAAATCTCAGTGCTCTGAACGGGCTGGCAGGCAAACTCGGCATGGGCATCCAGGAATTCACCGACGCGATGTTCGTTTTCCTCCGGCAAAATCGTACAGGTGCTGTAGAGCAGCTTGCCGCCCGGCTTGAGCAGCGTTGCCGCCGCTGCCAGCAATTGCCGCTGCAAACCTGCCAGTTCTCTGGCATCGGCCGGTTTTCGCCGCCAGCGCAAATCCGGCTTGCGGCGCAGCACCCCCCAACCGGAACACGGCGCATCCAGAAGAACCACGTCGGCTGACCTGGCTGGAAAATGGCGGCTATCCGCCTGCAGCACCTGCAGCGAGCGCAAGCCCAGCCTTTTTATGGTGGCACGAAGCAACCTGGTGCGACCCTGGTGAATATCGGCGGCAAGAATCAGCGCCTGATCGTGGCTGCGCTCTGCTGCGTGCGTGGCCTTGCCGCCCGGCGAAGCACAAAGGTCGACGACGAGCTCTCCCGGCGCCGCCTGAAAGAGCATATTGGTCAGGCCTGCACTCTCATCCTGAATCGTGATCTTGCCGCTTTCCAGATAAGCGGTTTGCAGCGCGTGGGGCATGGACTCGGCGCGCAAGAATCCGGGAACGACCGAATGCGAGCACTCTACGCCCTGGTCGGACAGCTCTCGTGCTATCTGTTCGACCGTCGTCAGCAGGCTATTGACCCGAAAGGACAGGGGCGCCTGGGTGTTGTTGGCCGTGCACAGCGCCCGGGTTTCATCCAGACCGAACAGCTTGACCCATTCATCCACGATCCAGCGCGGATGAGAATACATCACGGCCAGATGTTTATTGGCTTCCTGCACCGGATCCGGGAAAGGAATCGAGTCCTTTTCACGCAGATAGCGGCGTAAAATCGCATTGACGACGGTCGCGCTTTTGTCACCGCTGGCTCCTCGCGCCAACTGCACGCTGTCCGAAACAGCGGCAAAATCCGGAATTCGCTTTAAATGGATGATCTGATACAAACCGAGCCAGATGGAAATTCTCAGAGAGATGTGCAACTGCTGTCGCCGACCGTGCCAGAGTTGGTCGGTTATCCAGTCCAGTTTTTTCTTCCAGCGCATGACGCCGCGCACCAGTTCGTTCAGCAGCCCGCTGTCGGACGGCTGCAGGCGCTGCTGGTTCAGCGTTTGCGAAAGCAGGATATCGGCATAAGCATTTTCGGTTTCTACACGACGAATAATTTCGAAGGCGAGAACACGGGCGATATTCGGCTTTTTCATCGCTTTTTCAGGTTTGTGCAAAACGATCACCTTCATCCAGCGCATAACCGCGCAAAAATTCGTTTACCGAAAGAGGCTTTTTGCCTTCCAGTTGTACTCTATGCACCTGCACACTGCCGTCAGCGGTTTGAACTGAGAAATAGCCTTCCTGACGGGAAACCTGTAATACCGTGCCCGGCTCTTGCTGAGGAATGCGCTCTGTTGCATCTGGTTTCATGAGCAGAAATTTGCACAGTTTGCCGCGATGAAAGCTGTACACACCCGGCACCGGGGTCAAGCCGCGATAGAGATTATAGATCTCGCGGCTCGGCCTGAACCAGTCGATACAGCCCATCTCTTTATAAATTTTAGGAGCGGCGGAGGTCGGCCCGGTCTGCAGCGTAGATTGCAGGCGGTTATCTGCCAGGCCCTCCACGGTCTCCACCACCAGATCAGCGCCGGTCTGCTGCAGAACCGCATAGAGCTCACCGGCGGTCATGTCATCGGCCACAGCCACTTTTTTCTGCAGCAGAATCTTGCCCGTATCCACTTTTTCTTCGATAAAAAAAGTGGTGACTCCGGTTTCCCTTTCGCCGTTGATCAGAGCCCAGTTGATGGGTGCTGCGCCGCGGTATTTGGGCAACAGCGAAGCGTGCAGATTGATGGTGCCGCTGGCGGGCAGATTGAAAACAGCCGGCGGCAGAATACGAAACGCCACCACTACATACAGGTCGGCCGCCAGCTTTGCGAGGCTATGAATAAAATCAGGATCGCCGAGATCTTCCGGCTGCAGGACAGGCACTCCTGCCGCCACGGCGCACGTTTTCACGGCCGAAGCTTTAACCTGCTGTCCCCGGCCGGCAGGTTTGTCCGGCACGGTGACCACCGCGACGACGCGGTGTCGGCCGGCCAGCAACCGCTCCAGCGCAGGAACAGCAAACTCGGGTGATCCCATGAACACGATGTTCATGACTAATCTGTGCTTTCCTCACCGGTCACCTTGCGGGCTATGGCGCTGCGGGTGACGCGAATCTTGACATTATCCGCAATTTTCAGGATAACGATCTGCTTTTTATCATCGATGCCGGCAATGGTTCCGATGATGCCGCCGATGGTCATGACCTGATCGCCGGACTGCAGACTGTCCAGCATTTTGCGCATCTCTTTCTGCTTTTTCGCCTGCGGGCGGAACAGCAAAAAGTACATAATGACAAACATGACCACAATGGGCAACAGCATACCGACGGTGCCACCGCTGCCGCCGGTCTGGCCACCGCCGGCCATGGCAAATACTGATAATAGGGTTTTCACGTTTGACCTCCTGGTTTTTGTTTTACTCTATCTATGGTACAAATTGGCTATATTACGATGATGTTCCGTCATGGCCGGCGCCTGACCTGGCTTGCCGATACCTTAACAGAAATTGCTTTTTAAACTGCCTGAAGCGACCCTGCCGGATAGCGGTACGAACGTTTTCCATCAATTTCAGGTAAAAGGCGACGTTGTGCAGACTGATCAGACGCAGGACCAGCAGTTCTTCCGCCTGAAACAGATGGCGAAGGTAGGCGCGTGTAAACGTCCGGCAGGTGTAACAATCACATTCCTCATCCAACGGCCCGAACTGGTCGCGGAATTTTGCATTTTTAATCACGATCTGGCCATGGCTCGTAAACGCCGTGCCGTTGCGGCCGTTGCGCGTCGGCATGATGCAATCGAACATATCCACGCCGCGCTCCACTCCTTCGAGCAGATCCTCCGGCTTGCCGACGCCCATGAGGTACCGCGGTTTGTTCGCCGGCAGCAAGCTGCAGCAGAGCTCGGTCAAATCATACATGGCGTCTTTTGGTTCGCCCACTGAGAGGCCGCCAATGCCATAGCCGGGAAAATCCATGTCCATCAACCGCAACGTGCTCTCCCGACGCAGGTCGGCGTAGACGCTGCCCTGGACAATAGCAAACTGGTATTGTTGAAAATCGAATCGTGAACCATCAGCGGCAAAGGCTTTTTGGCTTCGCGCCGCCCAGTCCAGCGTCAGGTGATGGGCTTTGACCGCATAGTGGTAATCGCATGGATAGGGCGCGCACTCGTCCAGAACCATCATAATGTCAGAACCCAGGTCGCGCTGAATGTCCACGACTTTTTCCGGTGAAAAAAAATGGCGCGAGCCATCGAGATGCGATTGAAACCGCAATCCTTCTGGCGTTATTTTATTCAACTCGGCCAGGCTGAATATCTGGTAGCCGCCGCTGTCGGTCAATATGGGTTTATGCCAGGCGCTGAATCGCTGTACGCCGCCGGCGCGCCGCACCAGTTCAGATCCGGGACGCAGGTACAGATGATAGGTGTTGCTCAGTATGATCTGGGCGCCGATCTCGTGCAACTCTTTGGGCGACAACGCCTTGACCGTGGCTTGCGTACCTACGGGCATGAAAATGGGCGTACGGATCAATCCATGATCCGTTTTCAGAATACCGAGACGGGCTAGAGTGTGTTGGTCTTTTTTGAGTATGCGAAAAAACATGTATGATAACACAACCTATTGTAATGCAAATTCCAGCGCTTTTTCAGCGTTATCCACGGCGCTCACCATAATCCGATTGTTGCGGGTGACGCTTTTCATATTGCCCTTGGGCACCACGGCTCGGGTAAATCCCATCTTTTCCGCTTCGCTCAAGCGGCTGTCGATCTGGGAAACAGAGCGCAATTCTCCACCGAGGCCGATTTCTCCCAGCAGAATGCATTGGGGATCGATGACGCGATTGAGCAGGCTGGAAGCGATGCTGGAGAGGATGCCGAGATCCGCCGCGGTCTCGTCGATGCGGATGCCGCCGACGGCGTTGACAAACACATCCATGGTGCCCAGCCGGTATTGCATCCGCTTTTCCAGCACAGCCAGCAGCATCTGCACCCGCTTCATATCCAGTCCGTTGGTCGTACGCTGCGGCAGGCCATAGCTGGACGTACTGACCAGCGCCTGCAGCTCGACCAGAATGGGACGCGTGCCTTCCATACAGCAAACCACAGAAGAGCCGCTGGTTTCGGTGCGGCGTTCCGCCAGAAACATCATGGACGGATTGCTGACGTCCCTCAATCCCTTTTCCGTCATTTCGAACACGCCGATCTCGCGGGTAGAGCCGAAGCGGTTTTTTACCGAACGCAATATCCGGTAAAAATGGTCGCGATCGCCCTCGAACAACAGCAGCGCATCCACCATGTGCTCGAGCACTTTGGGTCCTGCGATCGCCCCTTCTTTGGTGACATGGCCGACCAGAAACACCGGCACATTGCGGGTTTTAGCTATCTGAATCAGGCGCAGCGCGCATTCTCGCACCTGGCTGACACTGCCCGGCGCACTGCTCAACTCGGGGGAAAACAACGTCTGAATCGAATCGACCACAATCAGGTGCGGCTGCAATCGGTCGATCGCCGCCAGGGTGTTGGTGAGTTCCGTTTCCGGTAACACAAACAGATGATCGGACAGCAGCCCCAGGCGATGGGCCCGCATTTTCGTCTGTTGAGCCGACTCTTCGCCGGTGACATAGAGGACGCGAAACGAGTCGCGGCTGAGCCCCACCGCTTCCTGCAGCAGAATGGTCGATTTGCCGATGCCGGGATCGCCGGCCACCAGCACCACGGAACCGGCAGCGATGCCGCCGCCCAGCACACGGTTGAATTCCGGGCTTATGGTCTCTATCCTGGGCGCCTGATCGACGTCGATGTGATTCAACGGTATCGGTTCCGAGTGGGATCCGTGCAACGTCGATTTCACCGGAACCACAGAAACTTTTTCTTCAACAAGACTGTTCCAGGCGTCACACGCGGCGCACTTGCCCGACCATCGCAACGATTCCGTTCCGCAATTCTGACAGATGAATACGGTTTTGTCTCGTTTCGTTTTGTTCATGCGGCCTTTACCCGGAGCGTCTCTGAAAAGAAGCACATAAATAATTAAATTTAATGTATTAAAAAATTAAGTAAAATTCAAGACCATTTTTCCCGCGTCACTTGACATTGGCGAATGGTTTTGCTAGATTTCAGAAAAAATCAGAGGACAGGATGAAACTGCGCTATCTCGTTGTTCTTCCCCTTCTTTCCTGCGCAAAAGCAGAGATGGACCGCCTTCCCGCCAAGACCGATTCGTTCAACGCCGTGTACCAGGAATATCTGCTGCTGGACAGCGGCAAAAAACAGGAACCGGAACAGCGGCGGCAACGCCTGGACTCGCTGCTTTTCGCCCATCAGTTGAGCAGAGCGGAATTCGATTCCATCCGCGTATGGTACCAAAATCATCCTGCTGAATTTCAAGCCTTCACGACGACCTTAACCAAAGAGCTGCAACAGCGGACCGGCAAGCAACCGGACATTGAATAGAACCTGCGCAGGCATGAGAAGAGCCAATAACATAAGCGTCGGCCGCCCTTTAAAGCGCGTCGGCTAACAGAACAGAGAATTCGATGAGCGATGCCACTTTCGTCCTGCAAGCCACTCACTTGAAGAAACAATTCGGGGATGTCGTCGCCGTCCATGATTTGGACCTGCACATCCGCGCCGGTGAGGTGTACGGACTGCTGGGTCCCAATGGGGCTGGTAAAAGCACTACGATCAATA
>CAZISM010000125.1:0-15072 GCA_964541895.1 uncultured Cytophagia bacterium | reverse complement strand
CCTGGGTGTCGTGGATGGTGAATTGGACAACATGGCGATATTGAACGGCAGGCAACTGCAGGACGCCATCGCGCCCCAAACCCTGTTAAAAGTTGTTGCCGCCAAATAGGGTCGATGGTCGGCCCCATAGGTGTATGGCTCTTTAGCCTGAATTAATCACTGCCGAGTGCAAACGGTCAAAAACTGGCAGACCCCTTAAGAGTCTGCTGCAAAACAAGGGACCCTGGATGTTGCGGCGCTTTTTGCGGCAACTCCGGGTGTCCCGCCTTGCATTTTCAGGCAGCGATGCAACACCCGGGATTGAAAGAGTTTTTGCAGCAGTCCAGGATGTCCGACCATTGCTTCTGTTTTATCCGGGTTATGACTATATCCGGTACACCCCTGATTTCATTTCTGAAAAACATCCTCCGCGTCTTTATCCGTCAAGCTACTGTTTAGGTAGAAATGGTTCATTTTTGTCATTGCCGCCGTTTCTCAGCAGAGTGCGTATTCATAAGTACAATTTTTACAATTAGTAAAAAAATGTAATAATTAGTAACTTTTTTTCTTGCCTTTTGTTATAAAAACTACTATACTTGTCAGACAAGTAAACAACAGTATCGGAGTATAGATGCTCGAAGATACTCCTTTTGCTCTCTCCAGCGTTACCCGACCACCAAAACTTTCGGAACTGGTTGCGAATCAGCTCAAGGACTCGATTCTGAAGCAGGTCTTTGGCCCGGGTGATTTGCTCCCCAGCGAAAACGAGTTGGGTACTATTTTCGGCGTCAGTCGCAGCGTTGTTCGTGAAGCTCTCCTCATTTTGTCCAGCAAAGGGTTTATTGACATTTTGAAGGGCAAGGGGGCGGTTGTATTAAAGCCTTCCATTGACAACGTCATCGATCCTTTTTCCCAGCTGGTGGATTACAAATGCGGCAAAGCCGGGCTGGTGCATATCCTCAGCATTCGACAGATGATAGAGCCCAAGGTCGCTGCGCTCTCGGCACAGCATCGCAGCGAAGCGGACCTCGAGCGTTTACAGGAGGCCTATGCAATGATGCAGGCCGCTCGCACCAACCAGGTAGAGATGAGCCATTACGATATTCTCTTTCACAACCTGGTTTCGCGCTCCTGCAACAACCCACTCGTCCCCATTGTTCTGGAACCGATCTTTCATGTCTTGGCCAAATTTCACCCACCCATTTTTTTTGATGCCGAAATTGTCCGGACCGCCCTGGAGTATCACGGCCATCTGTTGCAGGACATTCGCAGCCAGGACGCGGACCAGGCTTACCGCGATATGGAAATGCATCTGAAAATTACCGAAGAGCATAATTTGCGTCTATATCATAAACAACTTGCGATACAAACGGCTTGATCCATAGTGATGGAGCATCAGCTAGGAAAGGAGGTGGCATTGCACACGTTCGGTTCATCAGCAAAAGAACAAAACCACAGGTACACAACAACCGGAGGTTCGTATGAGTGAAAAAATGTTTCGCAAGGGCAAAACGATATTGCTCTTTTTGCTCTTTCTCGCGGTTCTGCCCTCTCTGGTTTTTTCGGGCGTGACGGGTAAGATTGCAGGCACCATCAAGGACGCGTCCACCGGGGAAAAACTGATGGGTGTGAACATCATATTGACGGGCACGCAACTGGGCGGTGTCAGCGACCTGCAGGGCAGCTACTTTGTCATCAACGTTCCGCCAGGCACCTATTCCGTGCAAGCCACGCTGTTGGGATATGAAAAAACCATCATCACCAATATTCGCGTGAGTTCAGATCACACCACGCCGGTTGATATCGATTTGAAATCCACGACGCTGGCCGGCCAGGAGGTAACGGTCGTGGCTGAGCGCGAAATCGTCAAACGGGATATTTCCGCCGCCCAGATCTCGAGCACAGCCGAAGAAGTGGTTAAGGTGCCGTTGGTGAGCAACGTCCAGCAGTTTGTCAACCACCAGGCTGGTATCGAGGATGGCATCATCCGCGGCGGTGGTTTGGATCAGCAGGGATTCATGGTGGACGGTCTCATTGTGGTGGACAACCGCACCAACCAGCCGCTGCAGACGGTCAACTTGAGCATGATCAAGGAAGTGAACGTCATGAAGGGCGGTTTTGATGCCGAGTACGGCAACGTCCGTGCCGGTATGGTCAGCGTGATCACCAAGGACGCCGATCCCAACCGCTATACCGGTTCGCTCGATTTTCGTTTCAAACCGGCGCGCATTAAACACTACGGTCCTGCCATGTCCAGCCAGGATTTCTTTTACATGCGGCCCTATCTGGATCCGCAAGTCGCCTTTGTCGGCACCAAGGCCGGCTGGGACGAGGCCACGCGCCATCAAAACATCGAGTTTGAGGGATGGAACTCGTTTTCCCAGCGCCTGCTCGCGGACAAGGATCCCAAGAACGACCGCACGCCGCAGGAATGCTATGACATGTTCCTCTGGGAACACGCCGCTGAAGGCAGCGCCGCTCTCGGACAAAAGGAAAGCCTGTACGGCAACAAACCGGATTATCTCATCGACGGCCTGGTCACCGGCGGTGTGCCGGTCATCGGCAAGAAACTGGGCAACATGTCGTTTATGGCCTCCTATCGCTCCGACTGGCAGGCGTTTGCCTGGCCGACCTCGCGCGAGTATTTCCGCGAATCCGGCGGCTCTTTGAAATTAACCTCCCGCCTCACCTCCAACATGAAGCTGTCAGTCGAGGGTTATTACGGAGAGACCAATACGGTGGCCGCTTCCCGCGAAGGCGGATCGGATAATTCCTATATCGGGAGCGGCAACTCCTACTATAACGCCAATATCTGGCCGGGCGGTCAGACCGAAGATCACAAAGTGTGGTGGTGGCGTTCCGCGGCCGTACCTTTTGACATTTACCGCGGCATGTTCGGCATCACCTTTGATCACGTGCTGAGCCCGAAAACCTTTTACAACGTGCGTATTTCCCATGTGCATGTGAAAAATTCGGCTAAAGCCTGGGGATACAACGATTACCGCGACACCACGACGGTCCGCTATTTCGGCAAGACCCCGGTTGATGAACGGCCGTGGGGATTCTGGATCGGCACCGGCACCACGGTGACCACGCAGGGCGACGGCGCTTCCCTGAACGCGGACGGCGGCGGCCATCGCGATGACGGTGAGGTCTATACGCTGAACGCCCGCATTGACATCACCAGCCAGGTCCACCGCTCGCATCAGCTCAAGGCCGGTTTTGAAATGAACTATGACGATCTGCACACCGATTACCAGCGTATCCGTTTTGAATCGCACTGGGAAGACTATCACACGATCTGGGATCAATTCCCCTGGCGTATTGGAGCTTATGTAAAGGACAAGTTGGAATTCGAAGGCATGGTGGCCAACATCGGCGTGCGCCTCGAATACAACAATCCCAACTGCGACTGGTATACCCTGGATCCGTACACCAGGTATTTCTCCGCCAAATACAAGAACCAGCTGAGTGAAGCCCCCACTGAACAGGCCAAAGGCCATCTGATGGTGCTGCCCCGGTTGGGCATCTCTCACCCGATTTCCAAGGACGTAAAGCTCTATTTCAACTATGGTCATTTCACCAGTCTGCCGACGTCGACGCAGATGTACCAGATCACCCAGGGTCGCGCCTCGGACGGCATCACCCGCCTGGGCAATCCCAACGCGCTGCTGCCCAAAACCGTTGCCTATGAACTCGGTTTTGAGTGGAACGTGGCCAACCAGCTCCTGTTGCAGCTCAACGGTTTTTACCGGGACGTGGCCGATCAGATCAACGAAATTCAGTACATCAATTACACCGGTAGCGTGAATTACAACAGCTACAACAACACCAACTATGAAGACGTGCGCGGATTTGAAGTGCGCATCGACAGGACCTTTGGCCGTTATTTTACCGGCTGGTTCAACTACACCTATCCGGTGCAGCAGTACGGCTTTCTCGGTCGCAACGTGTATTACCAGGATCCTCGTCTGGCGGCCCAACAGGGCCTTGAAGATCCCAACATCACCCGGACCACGATTCGCCCGTATCTGCGCACCAGCATCAACCTGATGTCGCCCAACGATTTCGGTCCCACGGTTTTCGGCGTGCGCCCGCTGGCCAACTGGCTGGTGTCGCCGGTGTTCAACTGGAAATCGGGTGAGTATCAGACCTGGAATCCGCTTAAAAAAGAGGGTGTGCAGAACGATTTGCACTGGAGGAGCCGCTGGACCACAGATCTGCGCATCAGCCGCCGTCTGTCTGTGGCCAAAACCAATTTTGAGCTCTTTTTCGACGTCAATAATCTGTTCAACCAGCTTTACCTGAGCTCGTCCACCAGTGCGGGCGCTTTCTACGATTCTCAGGATTATCGTGATTATCTCGAATCCCTGCATCTGCCGATGTACAAAAGCAAAGAGTTTGATGCTCTGCGCGATGTGGATCGTGGCAAATACATTGCCGGCGACGATCAGGTGGGCGATGTCAATAGCGACGACAAGCCCTACATCGACATGCCGAATCGCGAGTTCATGTATTACCAGGATCTGCGCTATGTGACCTTTGGCATACGCGTCGATCTATAACATCAAGCATGGGAGAATCGAAATATGAGACGATATACCATTTTAACCATGATGCTGTGCCTTTTCATGGGTTTTTATGTGCCCCTGAAGGCCGCCGGCATTTTTAAATGGGTCAAAGTCGGCAGGATCCAGGTGCGCGTTCTCGACAACGGCCATCAGAGCGAGACCGAAGCCAAGACCGGCAACAACGAAGGCGTGGCCCGGTATGACTATGACGGCAATCGCAATGTCAATCGCATGTTCACGCAATGGGGTTTTCGCAACAACGGCACCCACATCGCCGTGCGCAACTGGACCCATCCCAACGGCACCCTCTATCCGCACATGACGGCCGGCGCCGAATACGGGACCTCGGATTCGGAAGAGATCCAGTTTGTCCTGCCCGACGCCAACGGCGTGACCCATCGCAACTATCGTCGCTATCAACCGCCGCAAGTGGTGGTGGACGGGATGGTCAACAACGACCCCTTCCCCTTTGATGAGGCGGACCAGGTGTCGGCGGACATGATCAACAAGATGAGCCCGACGGCCGATCAGCTCTTTGTGTCCCGCGCCCGCACCTGGATCGGTGTGGAAGTCACGCAGCGCGTACTGGCCTGGAGCCAGAAAAATCATGATGATTATGTGATTTATGATATGGTCTTCAAGAACACCGGCAACACCGACCGCGATGACGACATCGAACTGCCCAAACAGACCCTCGACAGCCTTTATATCATGCGTATGATCGGCGCCGAGCCGAACAACAGCATGCCCAAGGAATGGAGCAGCTGGTGGGGGTGCCGTCCGGGTGAGGATCTGCGCATCATGTACTACTATCCGCATCGCACCAAAGGCTCCACGGTCGATGATCTCGGCGATCCGCGCGAAGATCAGAACATGAAACGGCTGGCCGGTCCGCAGTTTGCCGGTGAAGCCACGCTGTTCATGAGCAACAAGCCCAACGATTTTGCCGTCGATAATATGGCACAACCGGCGATGCACACCATCTGGAGCTACCGCGAACTGTATGTCAAGGAACACGCCAAGCTGCACATGAACGAACTGTGGAAAGCCTTTGAGGTGCATAAACGCGGTTTCACGCCGGCCATCGATGCGAAATTTTCCTACAAAAAGTTCATGACCAACACCTATCCCGGCACCTTCCATGAACTGCCGCACGATGAGCAGGGCTACAAGCATGTCAACGACGATCCCGGTTTCGGCGGTCACTGGCATGAGGCTATTTTTGCTTCCTACGGTCCTTACAAACTGGCTCCGGGCGATTCCATCCGCCTGGTCTATGCCATGGGTTTCGGCAGCATCTCCAAGCGCAAGGCGTTTGAAGTGGCGCGCGCCTGGTATGCCAAGAACTGCACCTATGCGGGTGCGGACAATCTGCCGCCGCAGTACACCAAATACCCGGAATTGGCGCCGACGGATAACGACAAGGCCAAGGATCGCTGGATCATGACCGGCAAGGATTCGTTGTTCACCAACCTGCGTGCGGCGCAGTGGAACAAAAACCAGAATTTCAACATTCCGGTTCCGCCGCCGGCTCCTTCCATTGAAATCCAGTCCCGCGCCGATGCCATCCGCGTCACCTGGGATGACAAAGCGGAATCGGTATCCGACTTTGCCGGCTATCGCGTCTACCGCGCCGTCGGCAGCTATGCGGATTCCGCCTGGACCAAGGTGTTTGAATGCACCAAAGCCAACCTGGTGCATCAGTTTGACGACAAGACCGCATCGCGCGGTGCGTCCTACTATTATTACGTGACCTCATTTGACGACGGCAACGCCAATGCCGTCGATTTCAACGGCAAGAAGGAGAGCCTGGAAAGCGGCATGTATCTCAACATGACCACGCTGCCGGCTTCCCTGCAGAGGGCACCGGGCAATTCGCTGGATGAGATTCGCGTCGTACCCAATCCGTTCAGTCTGGCGGCGCAGAAAATCCAGTACCCCGGAGATCCCAACAAAATTATGTTCCTGAATCTTCCTCCGGAATGCACTATCCGAATTTTCTCGGAGAGCGGTGATCTGGTGAAAACCATTGAACACACCAAAGGCTCCGGTGATGCCGGTTGGGGCGTCCTGGCGAACGAGCAGCAGACCTCGGACACCGGTCAACGGCCGGTCAGCGGACTCTATATCGCCAACATAACCACCCCGGATGGCCAAACCAAGAACGTGAAATTTGTGATAGTCCGATAGGAGGAGTTGAATTATGAATAAACTCAAGATATTCCTGATCGTGTGCCTGGTAGGAGTGCTGGCCATGACTCCGGGCTATGCGGTTGTCAAAAAGGTGGCACAAACAGGCTTGCAGTTTTTAAAGATCGACATGAGCCCGCGTGCCGCGGCCATGGGCGGCAGCTATATCATGGTGAATGACGATGCCACGTCCATGTTTTACAATCCGGCCGGTCTGGCCAAAATGCAGCAAAAGTTTCATCTGTTTTCGGCGCAAACGCAGTGGATCGCCGATATTTCCTACATCGGCGTCGGTGCGGCCTATAACGCGGGCAACTGGGGAACGTTCGGCCTCAGCTATGTGGGCTCGGACTATGGTGATGACATCATGGGCACCCGCTACGACGCCGGCTCAGCCCAGGGTTTCGTCGACACCGGCAGTCTGGATGTGGGCGCGTATGCCATCGGCCTCTCGTACGGCAAATCGCTGACCGACAAGTTCAGCATCGGCCTGCAGATCAAATACGCCAGCCAGCAGCTGGGCGAAAATCTGCTACCGGCGGGGACGACGGAACAGAACAAGGTGTCCGGCCTGGCTTATGATTTCGGTACCATTTTTTACCCCGGATTCAAAAGCTTCCGCATGGGCATGGCCATCCGCAACTTTTCACCTGAATTCAAATATGTGCAGGAAGGGTTTGAACTGCCCCTTACCTTTGTGCTTGGCTTTGCCATGGACATTATGGATTTGATGGGCGAACATAAAAGTCCGCTCATCCTTTCCGTCGATGCCCTGCACCCGCGCGATTTTACGGAACGCATTCACGTGGGCGCCGAGTATACTCTGCTGGAGATGATTTCATTGCGGGCCGGCTACAAGTTCAATTACGACAATGAGAGCCTGTGCGCCGGTGTCGGTTTCCAGAAGGATGTGGGCGGTATCAAACTGGATGTGGGGTATTCCTATGGCGCGATGGAGTATTTTGACGCCATCAATCGCATTGCCGTAGGTATTTCTTTTTAATCTCTCTGTCTGCTTCTCGTGCCTGGCATGGGAAGCAGGCTCAAGGAGGAGGGAGAATGCGGTTCCTGCAAAGGGGCCGCATTTTTTTTGGGGGGGCCCGCCACACCCTGACATGGCAAAAGAATATTCTTTAGCATGCCGGGAAGCAATCTCAAAGAGTGGCCCGGGATTCGCTTTGTGACGAGAGTCGAGTATCCCATTGTATCTCGGGCTAAAGCCCGATCCATGGTTCCGCCCGGGGAAACATTCCCCGGGCGATCGGTTTCCGGGCGATACGTTTCGCGTCCGGCCATAAAAAAAGGCCTCTTGCGAGGCCTTGAGTATTACTGTTCTATGGTTTCAGGTTTGGCGGCATCATCGTTCTCTTGTTCGCCCGGTGCATCGCCGACGCCGATGAACTCGAGATTGCTGCCTTTCTTGCGCACACGGATGGTGCTGTTGTCGCCAAAGCGGCCTTTCAAAATCTCCTCGGCAATGGGATTTTCCACGAATTTCTGTATGGTCCGTTTCAGCGGCCGGGCGCCATATTGCGGATCAAAGCCGCTGTCCGCCAGGAACTCTTTGGCGCTGCGGGAGAGATCGATCTTCATGTTGCGATCCGATACCTTGGCCAGCATGTCCGATATGACGATGTCGATGATTTTCAGCATATCGTCGCGGTTGAGCGAGCGGAACACGACAATGTCATCGACGCGGTTGAGGAATTCGGGATTGAACAGCTTTTTCACCTGTTCGATCAGTTTTTCGCGCATGGCGTCATAATCCGACTCTTCATCGGAGCGGCCAAAACCGAACACGCCGCTGTTTTTGTGAATTTCGCGGGCGCCGATGTTGCTGGTGAGAATGAGCACCGTGTTTTTGAAATCCACTTTGCGGCCGAGGCTGTCGGTGACATGGCCTTCGTCGAGAATCTGCAGCAGAATGTTGAACACATCCGGATGGGCTTTTTCGATTTCGTCGAACAGCACCACCGAATAGGGATGGCGGCGGACCTTTTCCGTCAGCTGACCGCCTTCTTCATACCCGACATACCCCGGAGGCGCACCGGTCAATCGCGAGACGGCGAACTTTTCCATGAACTCGGACATGTCGATGCGGATGAGGGCGTCTTCGGTCTCAAACATATAGCGCGCCAGCTCCTTGGCCAGCTGGGTTTTGCCGACGCCGGTCGGGCCGAGGAATATGAACGAGCCGATGGGACGGTTAGGATCCTTGAGCCCGGCGCGGGTGCGCTGAATCGCCTGCGCCAGGATGTCGATCACGCGGTCCTGGCCGACGATGCGCCGCTTGAGGATTTCGGACATGTGCAGCAGCCGGTCGGATTCGGTCTGCGCCACGCGCGCCACCGGAATGCCGGTCATCATCGACACCACTTCCGCCACATCCTGTTCCGAGACCTGCGCAAAGGCCGCTTCCTGGTCTTCGTTCCAGCGCCGTTTGGTGTCGTCGAGATCGCGCAGCAGGTTTTTTTCGCGATCGCGCAACACGGCCGCTTTTTCAAAATTCTGTGAACGAACCACCGAGTCTTTTTCGGTGCGGATGCGCTTGATCTGTTCTTCCAGTTCAGTGATTTCGCTGGGCACTACAATGTTGGCCAGATGCACGCGGGCGCCCGCTTCATCCAGGACATCGATGGCTTTGTCCGGCTGATAGCGGTCGGTGATATAGCGGTCGGACAATTTAACGATCTCGCGCACGGCGGCATCGGTGTATTTGACGCGATGATGGTTTTCATAGCGCGCCTGCAACCCCTGCACGATCTGAAAGGTTTCATCGGTGCTGGGCGGATCAACCATAACCTTCTGGAAGCGGCGTTCGAGGGCTCCGTCTTTTTCAATGAATTGCCGGTATTCGTCGAGCGTGGTGGCGCCGATACACTGCAGTTCACCGCGGGACAGGGCCGGTTTGAACATATTGGAGGCGTCGAGGGAGCCGGAAGCACCGCCGGCGCCGACGATGGTGTGCAATTCGTCGATGAAAAGAATGACATCGCGGGTGCGCACCAGTTCGTTCATGATGGCTTTCATGCGCTCTTCAAACTGGCCGCGATACTTGGTGCCGGCGACAATGGCGCCCAGATCCAGCGTGACCAGGCGGCGGTTGTGGAGAATGCGCGGCACTTTCTTCTCGATGATGCGCAGCGCCAGCCCTTCGGCGATGGCGGTTTTGCCCACGCCCGGTTCGCCGATAAGCACCGGATTGTTTTTCTTGCGGCGACTCAGAATCTGTGCCACACGCTGAATTTCTTTTTCGCGGCCGATGATGGGATCCAGCTCGCCGCGGCGGGCCATTTCGGTCAGATCGCGGCCGAAATGATCCAGGGCCGGCGTCTGCGATTTCTGTTGCGCTTCAGCGGCGGTCTGGCCCTGGGCTTGGCCCTGGGTGACGCGTTCCAGCTCTTCAGAAACCGCTTCATAGGTCACGCTAAAGCTCTTTAGTATCTGCGCGGCCAGCCCCTCTTTTTCTTTGACCAGGGCCAGCAGCAGATGTTCGGTGCCGATGATGTCGGATTTGTGCCGGTCGGCTTCCACGTAGGCACTTTTGAGGATTTTTTCCGCGCGTTTGGTGAATGGTATGTTGCCGATGGTCATGGTATCGCCGGATACCCGGCCGGCATCTTCGACGGCGCTCTTGATCTCTTCCAGATCGCAACCCAGAGCGTGGAGGATTTCGATGGCTATACCTTCACCTTCGCGAATCAATCCCAACAGCAGATGCTCGGTGCCGATATAGTCGTGTCCAAGTCGCAGCGCTTCATCACGGGCGAATTGAATGACCATTTGAACGCGACTTGAAAAGTTGTTTTTCATGTTAAACTCCTGTAGCAAGATCCGTCATACGCGTTGCTTCCCTGCCTATTGTTGACAACAGTTCCTTTTGGTGATTTGTTTCGACTATTTTTGGGGGCCGATTGCAAGTTAGTGATTTCTGGACATGCTGTCTGTGATCTTTGACAACATTTGTCAGGTGCCTGATTTGCTTGCTGGTCTGTAACTATTTTAAAAATAATGGTTAATAGTTTGACTTGCCATACGGCCTGCACCTGATTCGACCAAAAAGAACTCAAATACCATGCCATAATATATAGTATTTGTCGGGATATATCAAGTTATTAGATTGTAGCGCTGGCTCTTGACCGCACCATCAAACAATTCCACCACCCGATCTGCCTGTTCCGACAGCTGCAGGTTATGGGTGACGATGATGAGGCTGTGGCCGTCCTGGCGGCACAGGTCCCAGAGCAGGCGGTGGAGCTGTTCGCCGGAGGCCAGGTCCAGGTTGCCGGAAGGCTCGTCGGCCAGGATCAGTTTGGGCGAGTTGATGAGCGCGCGCGCCACCGCCACCCGTTGCTGTTCGCCGCCGCTCAATTCTGCCGGACGATGATTTATACGGCCAGACAGGTTTACCCGTTCCAGCAGCATTAAGGCTCTTTTGCGCAAGCCTGCCATGGCTTTGCCGGCTATCAGGCCCGGCATGATCACGTTTTCCAATGCCGTGAATTCCGGCAGCAGGTGGTGGAACTGGTAGACAAAGCCGATGGTCTGGTTGCGAAACTGCGCCAACTGGCTTTCGTCAAATCGGGAGGTGTCCTGCCCGTATATTTCAACATAGCCCTGGGTTGGTCGATCCAGGGTGCCGATGATGTGCAACAATGTGCTTTTGCCCACGCCGGACGGTCCGACCACCGCCACGATTTCGCCCTCTTTGATCTGCAGGTCGATGCCTTTGAGCACGTGCAATTCCGAGGTTTTGCCGGTGCGGTAGCTTTTGTGCACGTTGTTGATGGTCAGTAATGGTTTATTCATTTCGCAAGGCTTCCACAGGATTCAATCGACTGGCGCGCATGGCCGGATAGACCGAAGCCAGCCAGGCCAGCGCCACCGTGATAATGGTGATGGTGAGAAAATCGCTCCAGCGCATCAGCACCGGCAGCCAGGAGATGATGTACACGTCCGGCGGCAGGCTGAGAAATTTGAACGACTGCTGCAGGCCGCAGAGGCCATAGCCGATGGCGCTGCCAAGAAGGGCGCCGAACACGCCGACAAACAGTCCCTCCAGGGTAAAGATACGCTGGATCTGCCGGGAAGAGGCGCCGAGGGATTTGAGCACGCCGATCTGCACTTTTTTTTCCATCGTGATCATGATAAGAATGCTGACGATGTTGAATGTGGCCACGATGATGATCAGCGACAGCACGATAAACGCCGCCCATTTCTGCATCTTCATCCAGGCAAAGAGGTTGGGATTGATATCCAGCCAGGTGACGGCCTGATAGGGATAGCCGAGGCGCTGTCGCACCTGCTCCGCTACCGCTTCCGCCTGCTGATAGTCGCGCAAACGAACTTCCAGACCGCCGATTTTGCCGCTGAAGAGAAACAGTTTCTGTGCGTCGGCCAGATCGATATAGGTCAGGTTGTCATCGAGGCCGAACAGACCGGTCTTGAAAATACCGTTGACGTGAAATTTCATCATTTGCGGCATCTGCCAGAGCGAGGTGTTGCCCATATAGCTCGCCACCAGAACCGTATCGCCGGGCTGGACGTGCAGTTTTTCCGCCAGAAACACACCCATGAGAATGCCGCGCCCGGACAGGTCATAGGCGCCTTTGATAATGCAGCGCGACAGATCGACGACACGGCCGGCTCCGGCCGTATCCATGCCCTGGATGATGATGCCGGTGGTATGGGATTTGAATTTGATCAGCCCTTTGCCTTCGATATAGGGCGTGAACGCTTCCACCTGCGGCAGGTCCTGCAGGGTTTTTTCTACGGTCGAGCGGTCACTGAAACCGCGATCGTGAAAGGTCTTGACCTTGACATGGCTGCCCATGGAGATGAAACGGCTGCGCACCTCAGCCTCATAGCCGTTCATCACCGACAGCACAATGGTGAGCGCGGCGACGCCGATGACCACACCGGCAATGGCGATATAGGTGATGACCGACAGCAGGCCGGATTGCCGTTTGGAGCGCAGGTGGCGCAGGGCCACAAACAGTTCAAAGTTTCGCTTACTCATAACGCAACGCCACCACAGGATCCAGCAGCGCCGCGCGCGCGGCCGGCAGGATCGCTGCGATAAAGGTGATCAACAGCGCGGCAAGGGTAATGAAAGCAAAATCGCCTGCTTTCATATCAATGGGCAGCCAGTTGATGATATAGATATCGGACGGCAGGCTGAAGAATTTGTAGGTTTTTTGCAGCCAGCACAGCGCAAAACCGATGAAATTGCCCAGCACGGTGCCGAGAACGCCCACCAGCGCGCCCTGATAGGTAAAGATGCGCCGGATGGCGGTTTGGGACGCGCCCATGGAACGCAGTATGCCGATCTCGCGGGTTTTTTCCATGGTGATCATGATGAGCGTGGAAAGGATATTGAACGCCGCCACCATGATGATCAGACAGAGAATAATGAACGCCGCCCATTTTTCAATCTGCATCCAGGCAAAGAGATTGGGATTCAGGTCGCGCCAGGTGAGGCAGCGATAGGATGGATCGAGGTGGCGCTGCACGTCACTGCTCACTTGCTCGGCCAGCTCGTAATTATCCAGCCGCATTTCCAGGCCGGTCACCCGGTCGCCCCATTTATGCAGTTTTTGTGCGGATTCAATGGACAGATAGGCATAGGCGTCGTCGTATTCGAACAGGCCGGTCTCGAAATAGCCGGTGACGCGGAACTGCATGAGTTGAGGCAGCTGGCCGATCTGCATGCCGTGGAAGTTGGCAATGGCGACCTTGTCGCCCACTGTGACCATGAGCTTGTCGGCCAGGTTGAATCCCAGCAGAATGCCCGGTATTTCCTTGTCACCGTTGACCGATGTCGGGCCGAGGTCCAGTTGTCCGTAATTGATGTTTTTGGCAATGTCGGTCACCTGGGTGGCGGTTTCGGGAACGATGCCGCGGATCAGCACCGCGGTTTGCTGGTCGCGGGATTTCGCCAATCCTTTGGCATCGATATAGGGGGTCAGGGCTTTAACGTGCGCCAGGGTGCGCAGTTTTGCAGCCAGGGTTTCGTAATCACGCATGGGCTCGCCGTCGGTGCGCACGACTTTGATGTGCGCATCCACGCCGAGAAAGCGGGAGCGCACTTCCTGCTCCAGACCGTTCATCACCGACAGCACGATGATCAGTGCGGCCACGCCGATGACGATGCCGATGACCGAGATGTAGGTGATGAGGGAGATGAATCCGGTCTTGCGTTTTGAACGCAGGTATCGTAACGCTATGAACAGCTCGTAGCGCATGGTTATTCAGGCCGCATGGTTGGGAAAAAGATTACGTCGCGAATGGAGGCCGAATCGGTCAAGAGCATGGTCAACCGATCGATGCCCATACCCAGGCCGGTGGTTGGCGGCATGCCGTATTCCAGCGCGCGCAGAAAATCCTCGTCCAGCATTTGCGCTTCCTCGTCGCCGGCCAGGCGCATGGCCATCTGCGCTTCGAAGCGTTCGCGCTGATCGAGCGGGTCATTCAACTCGGAAAAGGCGTTGGCGATCTCGCGACCGGCCACAAAGCATTCGAACCGTTCCACCAGCGCCGGATTGGTGCGATGTTTTTTCGCCAGCGGCGAGAGCTCTACCGGATAGTCGCACAAAAAGGTCGGTTGCACGAAATGGGGTTCGACTTTTTCCTTCATGATTTCATCCAGGATTTTGCTGGAGCTCATGCCCTCTTCCACTTCGCAGTGCAGGTTTTTGCCCACCTGCAACAGTTCGGCTGTGGTTTTGCCGAACAGGTCATGGCCGGTGTGCTGGCGAATGGCGTCGAAAAAGGCCACTCTCGGCCAGGGCGGCGTAAAATCGATCTCCTGTCCCTGATACATTACCTTGGCTCCGCCGGTGGCTTCCAGGCAGATGGTGTTGACCATCTCTTCCACGAGATTCATCATGAAATGGTAATCTTCGTAAGCGATGTAGAGCTCCATCATGGTGAATTCGGGATTGTGGGTTCGGTCGATGCCCTCGTTGCGGAAATCCTTGCTGATCTCGTATACGCCTTCATAGCCGCCGACGATCAGCCGTTTGAGGTACAGCTCATCGGCAATGCGCAGATACAGGGTCATGTCGAGCGTGTTGTGATGGGTGGTGAACGGTCGCGCGGCGGCGCCGCCGTACAGCGGCTGCAGCACCGGCGTTTCCACTTCCAGGTAGCCGCGCTGATCGAGATAGCGGCGCATGGCGGAGACGATCCTGGAGCGCTTGATAAAGACATCGCGAACCGGCCGGTTGACGATCAGATCCACATAGCGCTGGCGATAGCGCAGTTCGGTATCGGCAAAGGCGTCATAGGTGACGGTCTTGCCGTCCTCCACTTTTTCTTTCACCACCGGCAG
>CAZISM010000124.1:0-15148 GCA_964541895.1 uncultured Cytophagia bacterium | reverse complement strand
ACCTTTTCCGACTTTAAAGTATTCAACGCCTATCCGGATCAGCGCGGCCTGCTTTTGCGCGGCTGGTCCTTTCTGGGCAGCACCACCCATATCTCGCTGGTGATCATAACCGCCCTGATCGACAAGGTCGAGTGGTACTTTGGCATCACCCTGATCGCCGGCAACATCTTTCTCGTTACACTCATCGTACTGGAAACCATCCTGGTTCACCGATTGGGACGCATACCTGTGGAGGTCAAATGATTGCTGTGATTCTTGCCGCCGGCGCTTCGTACCGCTTACGCCCCCTCACCGATCACATGCCCAAATGCCTGCTACAAATCAACGGCAAACCGATCCTTGGACAAATTCTCGACAATCTCACCATCTGTGGTATTCATGACATTCTCATCATGACCGGTTATCTGGAAGAAATGATTATAGAGTTTGTCACCAGCGAGTACCCCCATCTGAACGTGCAGTTTACCACCAACGAAATCTATGCCAGCACCAGTGACAGCGTCTCGGTGTTCAAGACCAAACCCTTTGTACAGGGAAAAGAAATCCTCCTGATCGACGCGGATCAATGGTTCTATCCCGGCGTCATCACCCGGCTGCGCGAGTCCCGGGAGCACGACGTGATCGCCTTTCACAGCAAAATCGAAGTGGACGAGGAAGCCGTCAAAGTGGTGCTCGACGGCAACTATCGCGTCGTGGAAATGGGCAAACCGGTGGATATCAAAAAAGCGGCGGGCGAAGCCATAGGCGTGCGAAAATTTTCACCCCGTTTCATGGATCAACTCTACGCCGTGCTGGAGCGCCGGATCGTCAAGGAAGGCATTCTCGATCAGGTGTTTGAGTATTCGGTGCAGGAGATGCTGGAACACGGCGCCCTGCTCTATGCCGTCGATACCTGTGAATGGCCGAGCATAGAGATGGATACCCCGGAGGATTATGAACGGGCCAAGCAGATGATGGCCGCGTTCAAGCCCTGAATCGATTGGTAATCGGCATGCGGCGATCCTTGCCAAAGGCTCGCGGCGTAATCTTGACTCCTGGCGCGGCCTGGCGGCGTTTATATTCGCTCATATCAACCAGCCGCGCCACTTTGCTGACCAGCTCCAGATCAAACCCCCGCTCGACGATTTCCGTCACCCCCATCTCTTTTTCCACATACAGCTCCAGAATGGCATCCAGCACCTCATAGGGCGGCAGGCTATCCTGGTCCTTTTGATCAGGCCGCAACTCGGCGGATGGCGGCTTTTCGATTATCGCCCGCGGAATCAGATCATATCCGGCTTTATCATTGCGATAGGCACAGAGATCATAGACCAGCGTCTTGAACACATCCTTGAGCGGGGCAAAGCCGCCGGCCATGTCCCCGTAGATGGTGCAGTAACCGACGCTGACTTCGCTCTTGTTGCCGGTCACCAGCACCATCCAGCCGAATTTGTTCGACAGCGCCATGAGCAGGTTGCCGCGGATGCGGGCCTGCAGGTTTTCCTCCGTGATATCGGCGGCCAGACCGGCAAAGGTTTCGCTGAGCGTTTTGACATACTCTTCATACACGGGACGAATGGGGTAGCGTATCAGCCGTATGCCCAGATGTTCAGACAATTTGACGGCATCGTCGATGCTGCCCTGGGAAGAATAGTGCGACGGCATGGAAACGGCGATGACGTGGTCTTTGCCGAGCGCGTCAACGGCCAGGGCGGCCACCAGTGCGGAATCGATGCCTCCGCTCAGACCCAGACAGACATCTTGAAAACGATTCTTGTTCACATAATCGCGTAAAGCCATGATCAACGCCTGATACACCTCCTCGGGGCGGGAAGACTCGATAAGACGGCCGTTGCCGGGATGGTGCAGCGCTGTGGAGCGTGGGCGGGGAACCTGAACCTCGGTCATGGTCTGGAACGGGGAATGATAGTGCTCGGCCAGGTAAGCCTTGTCTTCGCTCTCCCGACGAATGCGGTCGATATCGATATCGATCACAGCCGCTTCCTCCACCAGCATCCCCATGGAATGGAGAACGCTGCCATCCGGGCCGATCACCAGGCTCTGACCATCGAACACCAGCTCATCCTGCCCGCCCACCAGATTGAGATAGACCACGCTGCTGCACGTCTTGCGCGCCCGGCTCTGCATCAGCTCGCGACGCGCCGCGCCCTTGGCGATGAAATAGGGGCTGGCGGAAATGTTGAGCAATATATCGGCGCGGCCGGCCAGCGCTTCCGCTTCGACGACGTTGTTGTCAATCCAGATATCCTCACAGATGCTCACGCCCAGGCGGATATCGCCCAGGGCAATCAGCAACGGCGCATGGCCGGCCTGAAAATAGCGTTCTTCATCAAAAACGCTGTAATTGGGCAGATTGATTTTATGATAGGTGGCCAGAATGCGGCCCTGATAGAGCACAGCCGCCGCGTTGTAGAGCCCCTCGGCCTGACTGTCCACATAGCCAAGGACCACCACCTCCTCTTCCACCATGTGCGCGATCTCCCGCACCACCTGCAGAGAACGTTCAACAAATTGCGTACGCAACAACAGATCTTCCGGCGGATAGCCGGTGACGGCCAGCTCCGGAAAAGCCACCAGGTCACAGCCCTGCTGCCGGGCCCAATGGATATAGTGCCTTATTTTATCCGCATTGCCCGGCAAATCACCGACCATGCTGTTCATCTGCACAAGACCGACGCGCACCACCTTTGCCATATCTTCGATTCCCATGATTGAACTGTCAATATAAACACGTCACAAACCATCTAATGTACGGTTTTTCGGCCAAATAACAAAGCGCTCTGTCAGCCGCGGCCGTTCGATCGTTTTTCCGCAAAGCGGCTGCTTAGCCGATATCTTTGGTACGGCCGCGGCTGCAGCGCTCGGGAGAAACCGTTTGACTTTGACGTTATCGCTTTGTAATTTTATGATTACTATAAACCAATGTACCATGGCAAACAAATAAGGATCCTGACATGACCCGTTATCTGGTCACCGGTGGCGCCGGATTCATCGGCAGCAATTTCATCCGCTTTATCATGCAAAAGTATGGAACAGCGGTTCACATCACCAACCTCGACAAACTGACCTATGCCGGCAATCTGGACAACCTGCGCGACCTGGAAAACCTGCCCAATTACCGCTTTATCCACGGCGATATTTGCGACGCGAATGTGGTCAACGATCTGATGCCACACATTGACGTGATGGTGAACTTTGCCGCAGAGAGTCATGTCGATCGCTCCATCGGCAGTCCGGACGATTTCATCAAAACCGACGTTTACGGCGCCTTTGTGCTGCTGGAAGCGGCCCGTAAAAACAACATCAGCAAATTCATCCAGATCAGCACCGATGAAGTGTACGGCAGCATCATCGACGGCTCCTTCAAAGAGACCGACGCGCTCGAACCGTCCAGCCCCTACTCGGCCTCCAAAGCCGGCGCCGACCGCCTCGCCTTTTCCTATTTTGTCACCTACAAGCTGCCGGTCATCATTACCCGCTGCTCCAACAACTATGGTCCCTATCAGTACCCGGAGAAACTCATCCCCTTGTTCGTCACCAACGCCATCGACAACAAGAGCCTTCCCATTTATGGCGACGGCAAAAATGTGCGCGACTGGATTTACGTGCTCGATCACTGCTCGGCTATCGATTTTCTCATGCAGAAAGGTCAGGACGGGCAGGTCTACAATATCGGGGCCGGCAATGAGATGACCAATCTGGACATTACCGCTACTATCCTAAAGACGTTACATAAACCGGAATCGCTGAAAACATTTGTGCAGGATCGTATGGGCCATGATCGCCGTTATTCGGTGGACATGAGCAAACTTCGATCCCTGGGCTGGCAACCGGCGTACCGCTTCGACGAGGCTATCGTACAGACGATTCACTGGTATCAATCCAACCGTCCCTGGTGGGAACGTCTCAAAACGGGTGAATACCTCGAATTCTACAAGCAGAACTATCGTCGAACGCTGTAAACCACCGGAGGTGCCGACTCATGCTGAAAATCGTCAACGTTGTTGGCGCGCGACCCAATTTCATGAAAGTGGCTCCGATCCATCGCCGCATGCTGCGTGATCCCCACTTTACGCCTCTGCTGCTTCACACCGGGCAGCACTATGATGAAAAGATGTCGAAAACGTTTTTTGACGAACTGGGCATGCCGCAGCCGGATATCTATCTCGGCGTCGGCTCCGGCTCGCACGCCGAACAGACCGCGGCCGTGATGGTCGCCCTGGAACGCCACCTGCTGGAAAACCGGCCCGACTGGATTCTCGTCGTCGGCGATGTCAATTCCACTCTGGCCGCTTCCCTGGTGGCCGCCAAGCTGCACATACCGGTCGCCCACGTCGAAGCCGGTTTGCGCAGCTATGACCGGCAAATGCCCGAAGAGATCAATCGCATTCTGACCGATGCCATCAGCAACGTCCTGTTCATTACGGAGCAGAGCGGCTGGGATAATCTGCTCAAGGAGGGCGTGGCCGAACAAAAGATGCATATGGTGGGCAACGTCATGATCGATTCGCTGGTGGAACATCTGGCCAAAGCCAAAACGTCCACCGTGGCCCGGGAGTTGGGCGTGTCAGCGCAGGGCTATGGCTTGATGACGTTGCATCGGCCTTCCAATGTGGACAGCCCCGAGATCCTGAAAAAAATTCTCGCCGCCGTAGCCACTATTCAACAAGAGATGCCGGTGATCTTTCCCATTCATCCGCGCACGCGCAAAATGCTGAGCCAGTTCGGCCTGGATGAAGCCGTCCGCGCCATGACCAGCCTGACGCTGACCGAGCCGCTCGGCTACCTGGCTTTTCTCAAACTGATGAGCGAAGCGCGCTTTGTCTTGACCGATTCCGGCGGCGTGCAGGAAGAGACCACCTATTTGAACATCCCCTGTCTCACCCTGCGGGAAAACACGGAACGCCCCATCACCACCACACTGGGCTCCAACCGCCTGGTGCCGCTCGAAACGGATGCCATCGTATCCTATGCCCAACAGGCCCTGCAGGGCCGGCTGCAGCGCAAAGCTGTGCCGCCGATGTGGGACGGTGAAACCAGCACCAGGATTGTGGACATTTTCAAATCGCTGTCTTAGGAGTCATACATGCGTACGTTTATCATCATTATGCTCTGCTTCACCGCCATCGGTTACAGTCAGGATATAAGCAAAGCCGCTCGCGACCTCTACGATCTGGAAAACACCTTGCGCAAGAGCGAACTGCAGCCGCTGGCGGATACGCCGGTGCTGGATCGAACCGTGGATCCGCACGCCTATATGCTCGGGCCCGGTGACGTCTTGACGCTGGTGATCATCTCCACCACCGAGTTCCGTTACCAGGTTCTGGTGGATGTGGAAGGTCAGGCCATCATCCCCAACCTGGGCAGCATCCCGGTGGCGGGTTTGACCCTGGCCGATGCTCGCGAAAAAATCGTTCAAGGCGTGCGCACCCGTTACCTGGGCAAAGAGATCTATGTCGGCCTGCAAAAGCTGCGCTCATTTCGCGTCGCGGTGACCGGCGCCGTGGAAAAACCGGGGCTGGTGACGGTGAATGCCGTACAGCGGGTCTCGGATGCCATTATTCAGGCCGGCGGCTTGAAGAAAAAGCTGTCGGTCATGTCACAGACGCAGGAGGTTCAGGTAGAAACGCCTTCGCGCTCCGAGTACAGCGTGCAGACGTCGCAAACCCGAGCCGATGCCTTGCTCCATCAGGCCGAAGCGTCGATGCGCAACATACAAATCCGCCGCGGTCAGACCGCCATCAGAGTGGACCTGATAAAATTTCAGCTCACCGGCGATGTCGACGCCAACCCATATCTATCGAACGGCGATATCATTTTTGTGCCCGCGCGCGAAAACGATGTCGCCCAGATATCCATACGCGGTGCCGTCAAAGCCGATGCGGATTTTGAATATGCTCCAGGAGATCGGGTTTGTGATCTCTTAAAGATGGCCCATGGCTTTTCGGCCGACGCCGACACCACTTTTATGGAAGTGGTTCGTTTTACCGATGTCGGCAGCACGGCTAAAACCATTCATCTGGATATGAGCGATCACGACAATTTCAATTTGCCGCTGTTGCCCGATGACCGGCTCTACGTGCGCTCATTGCCGAAATTCCATGAAGAGAGCAATATTGAAATCGTCGGCGAAATCAAATACCCCGGCAATTATGCGATCGGTTTGAAGGAAACACATCTGACGGAAATGATCGTCAAGGCCGGAGGCTTTACGTCCGAAGCTTCGCTGAAAAACGCTTATGTCGTCCGTCGCGCCGACGAGGATCTGCGCGATCCGGAATTCGAACGCTTGAAAAAAATGAACGTCGCCGAGATGACGCAAGGCGAGCGGGAATATTTCAAAATCAAGTCGCGCGAACGCATCGGCGGCATGGGTGTGGATTTTGTCGCGCTCTTTGATGGCAAGGACAAGACACAGGACGTCCTCCTGCGTGACCGCGATCTCATCGTCATTCCCGCCCAGGAACAGACCATCAAAATCACCGGCCAGGTGGTCAATCCCGGCCTGTACCTTTTTACGCCGGGCAAGACGCTGGCACACTATCTGGGCGAAGCAGGCGGATATAACTGGAATGCCCGTAAATCCAAAGTCCGCGTCATTAAAAGCAAAACCGGCGAATGGATGAAACCGAACAACGACACCATCGTCGATGTGGGCGATACCATCTTTATTCCGGAAAAACCCGAACGCGACTGGTGGTTTATCGCCAAAGACCTGATCACCGTAGCGGCGCAGATGGCGACCATTTACCTGGTGGTCGATCGTTCGACGCGTTAAAAGAGCATGTTGCGGAGCGAGCCTGGTTCAGGGTTCGCTCCCGCGTTTTAAAAAAGTTCTTTCCATTCACGTACAGCCCCTTTCCCACCATTTCGAGGTGAACTATGACCAGCAAACAGCGTCTTGTTGCCGCACTGCATCACCAATCCTCTGATAAAATACCCGTTGACTTTGGCGGTTCGGCCGTAACCGGCGTCCACTATACCTGCGTGGCTGCGCTGCGCGACTTTTATGGCCTGGAAAAGCGACCGGTCAAGGTGAACGAACCCTATCAAATGCTCGGTTTGATCGAAGAAGATCTGATGCAGGCCATGGGCATCGACGTTGAACCGGTGATCGGACCCCGGACCATGTTCGGCTTTACCAATGAAAACTGGCAGCCGTTCCGCATGGATAACGGCATGGAGGTGCTGGTATCCGAGCATTTTAAAACCACGCGCGACCGCAACGGCGATCTCTTGATCTATCCGGAGGCCGACCTTTCGGTTCCTCCCAGCGGTCGCATGCCCAAAGGCGGCTTTTATTTTGATTCCATCATTCGCCAGGATCCCATCGACGAGGCCCGCCTCGATCCGCATGACAACCTGGAAGAGTTCGGCCCTATCAGCGAAGAGGATCTTGCCTATTTCGAACAGACGGTCGCCGCGGCCAAAGCCACCAGCCGGGGCATTTTGGCCAACTTTGGCGGCACAGCGCTGGGCGACATCGCTCTCGTGCCCGGACCGTTCATGAAACATCCTAAAGGCATTCGTGATGTCGAAGAGTGGTACGTTTCTACGGTGATGCGGCGAGATTATATTCATCAGGTTTTTGACAAACAATCGGACATGGCCGTGCAAAACCTGGCCAAACTATTTGCCCGCGTCGGCAATGCCATCGATGCGGTATTTCTCTGCGGCACCGATTTCGGCACACAGAACTCGACCTTTTGCTCAGAAGAGACCTTTCGCGCGCTCTATCTGCCCTACTATCGCCGCATGAACGACTGGATTCATACTCATACCACATGGAAAACCTTCAAGCATAGCTGCGGCGCTGTGCGCTCGCTGATTCCGGGGCTGATCGACGCCGGCTTTGACATTCTCAATCCGGTGCAATGTTCTGCCGCCGACATGAACGATAACGAAATCAAAGCCGAGTTCGGCGATCACATTGTGTTCTGGGGCGGCGGCGTCGATACGCAAAGAGTGCTGCCGTTCGGCACGCCGGAACAGGTGCGCGAACAGGTCAAGCGTCGTTGCGAAGTCTTTGGCAAAAACGGCGGTTTTGTTTTCAACTCTGTGCACAACATCCAGGCCAACACGCCGGTACTGAACATCGTCACCATGCTGGAAACCGTCAGGACGTTTTAACCCGGAACTCTTTCCGTACGGACACTCGCCACTCAAGCATAGATGAGGCGTTATGGATCAGCAGAAACGGTATGTGTACTCTATCAGCCTGGTCGCAACGGTAGGCGGTTTTCTCTTCGGCTTTGACACAGCAGTGATCGCCGGTGCCATCGGTTTTCTCAAGGACCATTTTCAATTGAACGCCCTGCAGGAAGGGTGGGCGGTCAGCGTGGTGCTGGTGGGGTGCATTGTCGGCGCCGGGTTCAGCGGCGGGATCAGCGATCGCTACGGTCGCAAACGCGTGCTCTACCTCTCGGCCGCTCTCTTTCTCCTTTCCGCCATGGGCGCGGCGCTGCCGCAATCCATAACTCAATTTGCCGTCGCCCGCTTTATCGGCGGCCTCGGCATAGGCGCCGCCTCCCTGATCTCGCCGCTCTATATCGCTGAAGTGGCGCCGGCCCGCATCCGCGGCCGGCTGGTCTCCCTGAACCAGATGGCCATCGTCACCGGCATTCTCATCGCCTATGCGGTCGACTGGAGCTTTGCCGACATCGGCCCGACCAACTGGCGCTGGATGTTCGGCTCTGCCGCGCTGCCGGCCATCGCCTTCACCCTGCTGCTGCTGATTGTTCCGGAAAGCCCGCGCTGGCTTGTCAAAATGTCCAGACATGACGAAGCGTTGAGCGTGCTGACGCGCGTCAACGGTGCCCGCGAAGCGGATCTCGAAGCCCGCTCCATCCGCGCCACGCTGGCGGAAGAATCAGGATCCCTGCAGCAGCTGCTGCAGCCCGGCCTGCGTACGGCTCTGCTGGTGGGCATCGCCCTGGCCATCCTGCAACAGGTCACCGGCATCAATACCGTGATCTATTATGCCCCCCGTATCTTTGAACACGCCGGCTTTGCGCGCGGCTCGGCCCTGCTGCAATCCGTGATCACCGGCCTGGTCAACATGCTCTTTACCTGGGTCGCCATTCTAAGCGTCGACCGCATCGGCCGCAAACCGCTGCTGCTCCTGGGGTCCCTGGGCATGGGATTTTCCCTGTTCCTTACCGGATTGGCCTTTCACCTGCGCTGGTTCGGCGGACCCTGGGTCCTCATCATGGTCATGCTCTACATCGCGTTTTTCGCCATGACCCTGGGTCCGGTGGTATGGGTGGTGATGTCAGAAATTTTTCCCACCCGCATCCGCGGCCGCGCCATGTCTATCGCCACCGTCGCCTTGTGGGCGGCCTGTTTTATCGTCTCCCTCACCTTTCCGGTGATGGCCGATCATCTCTCCGAATCCCTGACCTTCTGGATCTATGCGGCCATGAACGGCATCTGCTTCTTCTTTGTAAAATGGTTTGTTCCGGAAACGAAACATAAATCCCTGGAAGAAATCGAACACACCTGGCGGTGACCCCATGCGAAACACCTTGTGGCTTTTTCTGACGATGTCGGCTCTCAACGGCTTTGCGGCAGAGCCCTTCCGTTTCAACGTACAGCTCTATGGCGCCAAAGGCGACGGCGTCAGCATAGAAACAGCGGCGCTGCAGTCCGCCATCGATGCCTGTGCAGCGCAAAACGGCGGTACGGTCTATGTTCCGGCCGGCGTCTACATCTCCGGCAGCCTGCATCTTAAAAGCAACGTGGCGATCTACCTGGATCACGGCGCAACATTGACGGCAAGTCCCGACGACCGGGATTTCGATCCCTGTGAAACGCTGGGATTCAAGAACGCGGCCGACCACGAAACCAGCTTTTTTCATTTCGCCCTGCTCTGGGCAAAAGACCAGCATCACATTACCATATCGGGCAGCGGCGTCATCGACGGCAATCGCCGCAAGCGCGGCGGCCCCAAACCGATCGCGCTGAAACGGTGCCAGGATATCCAGATCAGGGACATCACCATTCGAAATGCGCCCAATTACAACATCAGCCTGCTGGGAACGGATCGGGTTCTGATCGACGGCGTCACCATTCTGAACGGCTACAGCGACGGTATCGATCCGGATTGCTGCCGGCATGTGCGCATCGCCAACTGTCACATCGAAAGCAAAGATGACGCCATCGTACCCAAAGCAAGTTTCTCGCTGGGCGAACGCCGTTCGACGGAATATCTGACCGTCAGCAACTGCGTTCTCGTGACCGCCTGCAACGGCTTCAAGCTGGGCACAGAATCCGGCGGAGATTTCAAACACATTACCGTCAGCAACTGTGTGCTGCACCGCCAGCCGGGATGGCGCCCGCCGACGTCCGGGATCGCACTGGAATCGGTGGACGGCAGCCACCTCGAAGATGTCATCGTCAGCCAGTTCGTTATGGACGATGTGCTCTGTCCCATTTTTCTGCGCTTGGGAAATCGCGGACGGGACCAGCAGATCCCAACCCCCGGCACGCTGAAAAACATCACCCTGGATGCGATCACCGCCTCCCGGGCGCGACAAGCCTGCCTGATCACCGGCATTCCCGGATTCAACATCAGCAACGTCATACTGAGCAGATTGCAACTGTCGTTTACCGGTGGCGGGTCACAGCAGCAAAGCGAGATCCAGGTTCCGGAAAACATCGCCGATTACCCGGACGCCGACAACTTTGGCACCCTGCCGGCGTTTGGCCTCTATGTTCGTCACGCCGAGCAGGTGACGCTGGATCAAATCCGCATACAAGTCGATTCCACAGACCTTCGTTATGCCGTCTATTGCCAGGATGTCGACCACCTGCAGATGATCTCGCTTCGGCCGGACTGGCATGCAGGCGCGCGCGAACCGATCTATTGCCATGAGGTTCGTCACGCCCATCTGCACGATGTCCGTCCATCCCAGCCTTCACAGGTGTTGTGCCACATCGCCGGAGCCGGCAGCCGCGATATCACCTTCTCCCATACCGGCCAGAGGCACACATCGCAACTCTACACTCTCGACAAAAAAGTCGATGCAAAAACAGTGCTGATTCAGAATTGATGGAGACGGGAATTAAACACCATGGGCTATAATCTGGAATTGGAAAAAAAGCTGGTTCCCTATGCAAAAAAGTGGGGCGATCTGGTTGGCAAAAAAATGTTCGGCGGCATCGGCTATTTGCGCAACGGCAACATGGCCTTTGGCATCTATCAGGAGAGCCTGATCCTGCGTCTTGCAGATGCAAAAAGCGTTCTTGCCCTGCAGGCAGCAGAGATCAAACCGGCTGATATCACAGGGCGACCGATGAAAGGTTGGGTTATGATGTCGCCCGAGGGCTGGCGCGACGGCACATTGCTGGGCAAATGGCTCAAACTGGCCTACGAGTGCGCCGGCTCGCTGCCGGCCAAGGGCTGACCCGGTCACTCGCTCCGGCTGGGTATCCACACCTGCATGGTCGAAGTGCCGCGGTTGGCCCAGGCATAATAAGGAATCATGGTGACCATGGCCGGCGCCGCCGGACGGCTGAAAGCACTGTTCAGATACAGCGGCTGTTCGCTCAACGTCGGCCGATAAGCCAACACCTCTTTTTTCAGTACCACCACACCACCCAACAGGTCGGGCTCCATCTTGATCGTAAAACCGCGTGCCGGATCCACCGGATCCAGGGGCATATAGAGGTCAAAGATGGAGAGATCCGGATGATCCACCCCTTCCAGACAATAAACCAGCGGCCCCCGCTGAATGGCGACGCTGCCAAGGTTTTCGCGTAATCTCGGGTTGGCATGCACCGCCTGTACCGGCATAGCCATTTTTAACGTCACCACATCGCCACGTTTCCACTCCCGGGTAATGGCGTAATAGGCGCCGGCCTTGACCGCGCCTCCTTCAACCTCTTCATTGACCAGCAGCTGCGCCTGTGGACACCACTCCGGAATCCGCAGGTGGAGCGAGAAGGTCCGCTTTTTGGCAGGATCAATGGTGATCGTGACCTCGCCATCCCACGGATATCGCGTCCGCTGCCGGCAGGAAATCGGGGTGCCGTCTTCCAGCGAAATATTCAGCACACCGCTGTGATAGAGATGCACCCAAAGCCCTTCGCTGGACGTAGAGTACATGTATCCCGGCAAGGAAGCCAAAAGACGTTCCACGTTCGGCGGGCAACAGGTACAATCGTACCAGGGCTGCCGACCGTTATCGCCGTAGGAGGTCAGCGGATTGCGATAATAATATTCCGTGCCGGAAAGTGAAACGCCGCTGAGGAATCCGTTATAAAGCGCCCGCTCCAGCATGTCCATATAACGTGGATCAGCCGCAACCTGCAGCATGCGCCAGTTCCAAAAGATGCTGCCGATGGCGGCGCAGGTCTCGGTGTAGGCCCGCTCATTCGGCAATTCGTAGACCTGACCGAACGCTTCGCCTTCATAGCGCGAGCCCACCCCACCGGTGACATACATTTTAGAGCGGGTCATATCCTTCCAGAGCAGATCCAATGTGGTTTCAAACGCCGGATCACCGGTTTCCAGATAGTAATCCGCAGCCCCGCTGCAGGCATACATGGCGCGAACGGCGTGGCTGCGCAGCTCCTTGCGACCGGTAAAGGGCAGACCGGAGAAGGCGTAGGTCAGATCCCGGGTGCTCACCTTTTCGTCCAACTTGCTCAGATCGACTTTGTTGTACAGATAATCAACAAAATCGAGATATTTGCTCTCGCCGGTGGTGCGGTACAACTCGACCAGCGCCATTTCGATTTCGGGATGTCCGGGAAAACACTGTTTTTTGCCGACACCGAACTGGCTGATGACATAATCCGTATAGCGGATGCCGGCATCCAGCAGTTTGCGCTCACCTGAACCGCGATAGCAGGCGATGCCGGCCTGCAACAGGTGGCCGAGACAGTAGAGCTCGTGGTTATCGCGGAAATTGCTGAACCGCCGCGGGCCGACGCCTTCCTGATGGTAGGTATTCAGATAGCCGTCGTCGCCCTGAGCCGCCACCACATCATCCACCACCGCATCCAGCACGGCTTTAAGCGACGGATCCTTTTCGCTCTGCAGCACCCAGGCCACCGCTTCCATCCACTTGTACAGATCAGAATCGGTAAAGAGGTAACCGCGGCGGGGGACGTTCTTGCGACCGGACAAGCGGCGGAAATTATCGATGACGCCGTGCTCCTCCAGCAAACGGTACAATCCCATCACGCCGGCTTTGTGGTTCCGTTCCATGCGCGTTCGCCAAAATCCCTCTCCCAGTTGCACAGCGGCCACGGGCACATCATGCAACAGCGCTTGCGGGCTTTTGCCGGTAGCGACCACACCCGCCGGTCGCTCCTTTTTATCCTTGCCGGCAAAGGCCATTACCGACAGCGTCAAAACAACCACCCATGACATTAAGAGCAGGTTCCGATTCATATCTTCCTCTGGCAACAATCATAAAGCGAGAATGGGAACGATCTTTTCCTGAATGGCACCGGTTACATCGACGCGACCTTCATCGGTGACAAAGACATCGATCTCGGTGCGGTAGCCACGCTTTTCATGCAAAAGATATATGCCCGGCTCTACGGAGAAACAGGTGCCGGGGAGTATCTTTCGTTCGTCCTTGGTCTCGAGATTATCGATATGGACGCCGTTGCCGTGCACCTGTTCGCCGATGTTGTGGCCGGTGCGGTGGGTAAAGTATTCGCCATAACCGGCATCGACGATGACCTTACGGCAGACGTCGTCCACCTGCCAGCCGTAAAGATCATCCTGGCGCTGAAAATAAGCCTTTACACATTCCAAGGCGGCATCGCGGCCGCGGCGGATGATTTGAAAAATCGCTTCATGATGGTCCGGGACGATTTCACCGATATAGCCCATCCAGGTGATGTCGTAATAGATGCTGGACGGCTGTTTCTTTTTCGCCCAGAGGTCAAAGAGCACCAGATCGCCCTTTTTCATGGCCAGGCTGTTGGCTTCCGTGGGTTCGAAATGCGGATCCGCCGCATGTTCGTTTACCGCCACAATCGGACCGTCCTCCGCGAAAACGGCGTGCTCCTTCATGATCTCCTGCATGAAGCGCTGGATCTCGATTTCACGCGGCGATTCGCCCGCCTTGATGCGGCGGCCGATTTCCGCAAACGCCCGGTCCTTGACCATCTGCATCACCACCCCTGCTTCCTGGTGGCTCTTCCAGTCGTCCATGGATAAATGGGCTTCGAATTGACCGACCAGATCGGCGCTGGAGACCACCTCCACGCCAAAGCTGCGCAGCAACTCGATCGTGCCGCCATCGACGATGGAGACATAAGGCACCGCGTTGGCGGGCGAATATTGCATGGCGATTCGTTTTGCCGGGCCCAGCATGGCTTTCAGCATGGCATGCTGTTGCTGCCACGGCAGATAAACCTGCTTGTCGCCGGGCAGATGATCGCAACGCCACGGTTCAATTTTATGCACCAGCTTTTGGGGAGTGCCCTGCACCGGTATGTAATAGAACCAGCGGCGAGAGGCAAAACGTTTGGTATCCATATTCAGAATGCGGGCGGCGATGTGATCACGATTGTGAAAATCGTAAAACAACCAGCCGTCAAGCTCAGCGGCCCGTAACGCCGCCTGGATGGCAAGCAGATCCATGTATAACTCCTGTAAGCAAGTTGGCGTGACACCCTGTGAGGAAATGCGCACCTGCCGCCGATCGGCGACAGGCCCTGAAGCTGATCGCTGCAGCTATTTTTCCTTTCCCCCGGCCACCGAACGCAACAGCCCTTTCAGCTTTTTCTCAACATTATCCAGCTCCGTCAGGACCTCGGTGCTGCTCTTTATGTAACGCAGATCCTGGGCGAGGATAAAATAATACCCCAGCTGCTCGGTGATGGTCAAAGCCGTACGATAGTGATAAAGCTTGATCTTGTGGTTTCGTTTTTCGAACCCCATGGCTACATTGGAGGGAATCTGTACGGCCAGGTCACGGATCTTTTGCGCCATGAGCGGACGTTCCCTTCTGGGGAATTTGTCGGTTAGGGCAAACATTTTCATAACCAGCTCATGACTCATCTGCCAGACCACCAGATCGCGAAAGCTTTCGACCTTTTTTGTCTCCATATTGGATCCTTATGTAAAGTTCTTAATCAAAGAAAAAATATGTATTTCCACAGATAAAAGCAATTGGTTTTTATA
>CAZISM010000123.1:6536-15205 GCA_964541895.1 uncultured Cytophagia bacterium | reverse complement strand
CATGCTTTTCCATGCAGATGATGGTGGCCCTGGCATGCCTGAAGCTGAAAATGACGGCGGCTGAAGCCATCACGGCTGCGACGATAAATGCAGCCTGGGCGATTGACCGCGGCCAGGAGGTCGGCAGCCTCGAGCCAGGTAAAAAGGCAGATCTCGTTATCCTCAATATTAACAAGCCCGAACAACTACCTTACCACTTTGGAGTCAACCTGGTGCACCGCACGATCACAGCCGGCCGCCAAATACCATAGTGTGACGCAGCGCAAGATCTTTCCAGCCTCTGCAGCGTATATATAGTGTGAGACTCAATGACAGACGGCTCCGATGCACAGCACCGTGAAATGGACGGCAGCACGCAGCGCACGGATGCCGTTCCTGTTCGGTGAGCAATCATCTAAATGTGAGGGAAAGCATATGAAACCGAAACATGGCACTCTCGTCGCCCTCTTGGTGATGCTTGGTCTTTTCGCCGCTTCATCTTTTTCGCAAAACGTCACCGTTGTGGCGCCGACGTCAGCGGCGGCCGAAGGGCTGAACCTGCAGGCTGTGGCAGAATTATTCAAAGAGGCCAAGGATCTGGAATCCTTTGAGAAACAGCTCAATGATCCGGATATCGGCATCAACAATCTCGATCTCGACGATAACGGCCAAGTCGATTTTATCCGTGTTGTGGAAGAGACGTCCGACGACGTGCATGTGATCATCCTGCAGGTGCCGCTGGGCGGTAACGACTTTCAGGATGTCGCCACCATCGAGGTGGAAAAAAACAGCGATCAGGATTACCATATGCAGATCTGCGGCAATCCGGTCCTTTACGGCCCGAATTATTACATCGCGCCGGTGCGCGTGCATGTGTATGCGTGGCCGATTATACCGTGGATCTTCCGGCCGCTATATCGTCCCTATCGCTCGCCATTCTACTTTGGCTATTATCCGCACTGGTGGCGGCCATGGCATCCGCTGGCCACACATACATACCGCCATCATACGGTGCATTACAGGACGCACAAAACGTTTGTGAGAACGCAGACCCCCCATGTCACAAGAGTCCACAGGGTGCATTATCACCCTTCCTCTTCGACGCGGGTAAAAAAGCAGACGCACATTATCCATCATAATGGAGATCGGAACACGTCGGTTCGTTCGGACAAAGGCAGGTCTCATGACTCTAAAAACGGCCAACAGACAACCCGGCGCACAGACAACAAGTCAAGGCGGGAATATAAAAGCAACAACAGAGAATCAACAAAGAAAAATTCTAAAAAAGCACCTGAATCCAGGCAGCACCAGAAACCCGCAGAACAGGAACGCAAAGTACCTCAACGTGACAGGACCAGGAATTAACGTCCAGCCATTCGATTAAACTCTTCGACAGCATATACGGCGCCGCTGACAAAGAACGGTGGGCGGCGGATTTCGACGACCACCGCATCCTTATCAGCGGCGCCGTGCATAACTCTACCTCATCGCTGCAAGACGTTTCCCCACCTCTGATCATGGACGCTTCAGGAATGATCAGGCATACACCAGGATCGTATTTTCAGCTCCTCTGTATTCTACGGTGAAGGATTGCAGCGGGCTGGATGCCGGGCCCTGGGTGACCCTGCCATTACTGTCATACTTGGAACCATGGCAAGGACACTCGAAATCCTGCCTCGCCGCTGTCCAGGCCACCGTACAGGCCTGATGCGTACACACGAGCGACATCGCCTTGAAGGTATTATTGCCCGAATTGATGATCACGATGGGCGTGGCATTGAGTTGAAAATTTTTAAAACCGCCGGCTGTTTTCAGCTCAGGCGCCTGGTTCAAATCGACGGTAAGGGCCGGGGCCGTGACCTTGACATCCTCTTTCGACGAGGCGGGATTACTATCGTTCGAACAACTGGAAAGAATCGGAGCGAGAGTTGCTCCTGCAGCGACCAGGGTGAACCGACCGAAGGACTCGGCAAATTGTCTGCGACTTTGAATGTTTGATTCCATATCCTGCCTCCCAAAATGCTTTTTCTAGCGCGTCCTGCCAAACGCAAGGAGACGCGTAACGTTAAAACCGAGTCGCCAATCGCCGCTGGCAAAGCGGAGATCCGCTCCCGTACAGTACTGTGATGGATTAAGCAAAGCGCTGTTGGTAAAAATAATTTTGAAGAAATGTCCGCCGGTTTCCAGCTCGATCCCGAAGGACATCGCGTTATATTCGTTCTGATACCCGTCCAGCGTGCTATTCCATTCGGCCAGAACACTCATGGTGGACGACACATAATACTGCAGATAGGTCCCAAGAGTCAAGGAGGTCCGGGTTTCATTGCCAAACAGTTCGCTGTTGTACAAAAAGGTGGGAACCACTCCCACGCCCAGCTTTTTATGCGCCGTCATGGTGTTGAAAATCAGCTGTCCGTAATATTGAAAATTTTTCGCATCGGTTTTATCGCGACCGAGGATTTTCGTATTCCAGGCCGCACCGGCCTGAAGGGAGAAGAGCATGGGCAGTGTGGCACTGTTGAATGCTGCCATTTTTCTCTTGATTTGCAGATCGACATTGCCGTTGACGTTGCTGCGGGCCAGCGTGGCGACCAGTTTATCAGAGAGCGCATAGCCCAAGCCAAGCCTCATGTTCACCGGACCGTCGAGTCCAAAAAACGAATTGTCGTTGGCTGTGACCGGCGGATAAAAACGATGCGAGATTTCGAACTGCATTTCGCCTTTTTTTAACGTCTCGGCCGTCGGCAGGTTAAAGGCTTCTGTTGAATGAAAGAGCTCGAGTGGGGCAGGATTGTTCATCTCACCACTCTGCCAGGAAGAGCGGGATGATTGACTGTAGAGAAAACCCGAAAAAATAAAAAACAGAGTGGTTATCCATTGGCGTGTAATCATAAGGACTCCTATTTGGGTGTGTACCTCACCATTTCAAAATCCACTTTAATATCAATGAGTTCACTGATCTTTAAAAACATGAATTTGGGAATCTTTACTTTATAGTCCGCCAGTTTCAGCTGTATGGGAGCCTGGACGTGTAATCGATCTCCGCGGATCGTGACCTTGCCCTGCAGCGTGAGCTTTTGTTCAACACCGTGCAGTGTAAACAGGCCGTCTACGTCCACCAAATAGGTCGAATCGTTGGCCGCCTCATAGCGTATCATCTTGCCGCTGTATTGGGCCAATGGGTATTTGTCGGTTTGCAGATAATTGTCGCGCATGTGGCGATTACGCAGTCCGATCCCGGTGTCAAGAGTCGCTAAAGGCACTTGCAAATAAAATTCATTTTCATTCAGGGGATCTGCACCCTCCCAGAGCACATAGCCGTCTATTTGGCTGGTGGTGCCGGTAAAGGATTCTATGGAAGCCTTTGACGAAAACGTAACCGAATTCTCACCGTTCATGAGCACCCGATACTCTTCAGACCACAGCGGGAGACTAATGAGCATCATCAACACAAAATAACGAACAGGTGCTTTCATTCTGGCCTCTCGAAAAGGATAAAGCAGTTTACGCCCGGGTCCACAATCGCTTATATAAACCGTTAACATGGTACCCGCCACGAAAATTTCATATTCTTCGCCAAAAGAACAAAACAGGCGTGTTTCACGCCTGCAGGCGCTATGCTGCACAGGGCGGCCAGTTCAATCCGGATTCATTATCTTAAAGCTGGAACAAGGATTTGCATTATGGGTGGAGCAGGCAGGCTTGGGATTGACGCAGGTTTGAATAATAAAAAGCCGGCATGGCTCTCAAAATACCGGCTTTCGGATTGATAAAATCGGCTGGGGAGAATCGATTTGTTATCTCAGCAACACAGCACTCCGCACCGGTGCCGGCATGGGCTGATCTCCCTTGAGGGCCATCCAGAGAATTTCATTTAATTCATCAAAGTCGGCCAGATCGTAATCGGAAAAATCGAGACGCGATGAACGTCGCGCTCCCTCGCCGGAATCGGGATTTCGCGCCAGCAGATCCACCCGTGCCGATTCCCGGACATAGGGCGACAACGCCGGTGTGGTGGTGAATACATTATAAAGCGGCGTCGCCAGCTTGTCGTATTGCGTCATGGGAGGCAGGCCGAGAATGAGCTCCATGGTACGAACAAAAGAGACCGTTGTATACATGGTGCTGTCGACGATGCCGCCGCGTTTGACATACGGCGAGTACACCAATCCGCACGTCCTTCGCGAGTCGACATGATCAGGTCCATTCTGGGCATCGTCTTCGATGACAAAGATGGCCGTCTCGGGCCAGAATTTGGATTTGCTTACGGCCTCAAAAATCATACCCAGGGCCTGATCGTTGGAAGCAACACAAGCGACCGGCGTGAATCGCCCAGGTGTCAGCCCATCGGTGTGATTCTCTCCAAGGGACATAACCATAAAATTCCACCATTCCCCCCTGGCTTCGGCTTCGGCCAGCTCTTTGATAAAAACCTCCGCCAGCCTGGTATCACGTTGACGGCCTTGCACCATTTTCAGTTTCAGCCACGCCTCGCTGTAATGTTCAGCCAGTCCGGTAGCTCCGGCGAACTGTGGTTCGGTATCCGGCGACGAACGAAAGGAAGCGAACTCGCCGTAGCTGCGATAACTCTTGCCGTGGCGGCGGCAGTTGTCCCAGAGATAGCCGGCAGGTGAGGCAGTCAATCGCTCGTCGGCATTCGGCTGTCCGCGCCGGCTGTAGCTGCTGACCCAGGCTTTCTGTGTGTAATCGGTCACATAAGCGGCGTTCGACCATTGATGGCCGTCCTGGGACACCTCTCCATTCGCATAAAGATTATCCAGAATGACCGTTTCGCGCACGATCTTGTGTGCATTGGGCGTCACCGGCTCGCCAAAGAGGACCAGGTTCGGATCACCATTGCCCTTGCCCAGATCGCCAAAAACCTGATCATAGGTGCGATTTTCGCGAATGATGTAGAGAACGTGCTTGATGCGGGGAAATATTTTTTTGGCAATGTTTTCCGCGTGGCCTCGATCAAACTGGGTCCGTGGATCCGGAAAGTTGCGGCCTACCTGCGCCGTGTACTTTTCAAGTTGCTTGCGATCAGGCACGTCAATAATGGAAAAAACACCTTCAAGCATGGAGCCGACATAGTCGTACGGCCTGGTCGGATCCGGTGAGCTGCTTTTGAACTGTCCTGTCGCCGGAAAGTTGCTGCGCAGCCTGGTGCCACCTTTGCCGGTACCGACAAAAAGCTTTTTGCCGTCAGGTGACACAGCGACAGCACTCGGATACCATCCGGTCGGGATAAAACCAACCACGTTGGACTCTCCCGCTTCACCAATGTCGATCACGGCGATATCATTGTTGTCGGCATTGGCAACATAGAGCCGGCTTCCATCCCTGGCGATGGCCAGGGATACCGGCGTTGAGCCGACCAGGTCCCGCTGGTCAAAGGAGGTGCGGATCGTTTCAATCACACGTTCATCGCGGATGACACTGACGCTGTTTGATCCTGCATTGGCCACGAAAAGGCGGCCATCCGGGGCCCAGAGCAGGTCGTTGGGATGAGAGCCGACTTTGATTCTACTCCGTTCCTTCATCAGCACCGGGTCGATGAGGCTGATGGACTCGTCGCCCCAGTTCGAAGCAGCCAGGGTCTTGCCATCGTGCGAGAGGGCGACCCCGTAAGGCCTGTACCCCACCGTGACGCTCGATTGCAGAGAATAGTCGTCGCCGCTCAAACGATAGACGGTGTCGTTATTGATATTGGCGACGTAGAGCGCGCCATCGCGGCCGAACGAAAGCCCGGTTATGAACCGTTCGTTGTCGGTCAGCCCGGCAATAGCAAGAGAAGGTCTGATTTCCAATCCGTCCTCTACGATGCCCACACGCAAGAGGGGCCATTTCAAGGCATCGAGCATGCCAGGGCTCACCCCTCTCTGCTTCGCCAGCCCTTCAAAACGTTCGCTGACCGGCCCGCCGCCGGAGACAAACAGCTCATCGCCTTTCGGGTTGAGGTCCATGCCGATCCAGTCCTTCCAGACATCAACGGTGGCCACAAGTCTGGCCGCGTTTACATCGATCATGCTGACACTGTGATCGTGCCAACCCGCCGTATTGACAAAAGCGTGTTGACCGTCCGCACTCACGACGATTTTCATGGCCATGTCGCCCGGCAAGCGCACCTGGCGGCCTGCGGGTGTGATACGCCAGGTATTGGGCAGAACAATTGACTTTTCGTCAGCTGTCAGACCCGGCCGTACCTGTTGGTGGCTCCGACGCATGCAACCGGAAAAGGCCATCATTGCAGCCAAGACAAGACAGATTTGGAAAAAACAGGATGCTCTTTTCATCTCAGGCCACCTTATCATATTCTTGAAACGGACACTCGCTGTCGTTCTGAACACACCCCCGGATTCCAGTATGCCAGCCGAGTGGTGAGTCGTGAATTGCACACGAACGATCCTCGATATGTTTGCTTTGCCGGCGAATGACACTACACAATACGTTAGTTGCCCTGGGCCCTGTACCAGATCAGCAAAGAACCGGGGCGCGA
Source organism: uncultured Cytophagia bacterium (assembly GCA_964541895.1). GTDB lineage: Bacteria > Zhuqueibacterota > Zhuqueibacteria > Residuimicrobiales > Residuimicrobiaceae > CAZISM01. Next base: position 8,727 of record CAZISM010000123.1, on the reverse strand, counting down.
TGGAATTCCAAGATCCAGGCCTTCTGCCAGTTCCCGACCGGTTTTGTTGACATGAATTCCATAATCCTCAAAGTAGAGCTCGTAGGTGGTCTCATTGATCAGACCTCTCAGCTTCAGGCGTATGGATTCCTCCCTGTTCTGCTCGCGTCGAAACGCCACGATGATGCCGTCTTTTTCTTCCGGCCGGTTCAACTGATAAGCCAGATAATAGGTATCCCTCGTAAAATCTCTGATGTCGTTGGTGAGCGGATAGTAATCGGCATAATAAAACGGGCGAAGCTTTTTGTAATCCGCTATCCGTTTCTGAATGTCGGCGATGGGTTCAGCCGCTTTGCCGGTGACCTCCCAATTCATCACCATGGTGGCGCCCAGGCCGGAGCGAAAGGTATAGCTGTCGGTCTTGTAGACGCAGGAGCCGTGAATCGGCAGATAAAAGTGCAGACCAAAGGTGTGATTCTGATAGCCGTTGGGTTCACCGTACTGGTAATCGGTGCGCCAGAATGGGGCGCTGCGCGTCGTGGTTTCCAGGTCGAGACGGCGTCCGCCGCTGGCGCAATTGTCGATGATCATATCGGGAAAACGCACCAGCAGACTGTCCCAGAAAGCATACAATCCTGCGATGTGTTTTGCTTCCGAGATGCCGATGCGGTCCGGTTGGTCAGCCAGTTTCCAGAACGGTCCCGGATCCATATTGAAATCCTGGCGATAATAGTCGATACCCTCTTTTTTGATAAAATCCGAGATGTACTCAATCAGCCAGTTGCGGGCCTTTTCATTGCCGAGATCAAACAGAGCATTGTCCTTATTACCCTCCTTCAGCAGCCATTCGGGGTGTTCGTTGTAAATCTGCGTTCCCTTGCGGACCCGCTCCGGCTCGAACCAGACCATAAATTTGGCGCCGACAGCATGCACGGCTTCGGCGACCGGTCGTAAGCCGTTGGGAAAGCGACTCTTCTCGACCGTCCAGTTGCCGACATTCTCATGCCAGTGGCCGCGTTCATACTGCAAGCCGCATCCGGAATACCAGCCGGCATCCAGCCAGAACAGTTCCGGCAGAATTCCGAACTGCTGATAGCGCTTTACCAGGGCGACGGCGAATTCTTCGCTCAGGCATTCGTATTCGCCGCACGGAGCGGGATCGCCGTAATCAAAGGATCCGGAGAGCGGATAGATGGCTGTTTGACCGGAAATTTTTCTGCTGTGATGGGCGAGAATAAATCGACGAAACAGGTTATGGCCGTCCATGCGGTCGGCGCTTTGCCAAAACAGCAAGGCGATCCGCGGCGTGCGAATTTCCTCTTTGGGGTACAACGTGAGGTGCATGTTTTCCATGCCGGCACGCAACGAAACCGACGATTCATTCTCCTGCACCACTTCGGCATACCACTTACCGGTCCAACCCACAGCCACCATAATCCCCTGTTGCGCCGGCGATTCAATATTGAAAAATGGGAAAGCGGTATGATCGGATGAACGATAACGGCTGGGGGTCATGTACACGCTCTTGCCGATCTGCATGGATTCGTCGTAAGGCTGGAAATCATTTTTGAGGGCGTCGCTGCCCTTCAGGCGATGGAGGATGAACGGGCCTTTCCGATCATACGAGAATGAATTATTGATGATAGCCGCTTTTTGCAAAATCGGAGTGTTGCGGGAAGAAGAGTTGGTGAACCGCAGCATGTATTCCACAGCATTGAAATCGTTATAGCAGGTCACAAAACATGTTACGATCAATCCGCTTTTGCGGTCGGACCAGGTATAGACCGATTCCTCCACGTTGGGGTCAGCGGATTTCAGCGTCTCTGCCTTGAAAGCCCACCCCTTGATAAAGGCATCCGAGTTTTTTCCTCCATAGACAAACGAAAACGGCGGAATCACATTGCGCGCAAAGTGTTCTTGAGCCCATTGGCGGGCGTCAAATTTTCCTGCTGCCGGACTGCCATGAGCCATCACAAATTGCACTAGCATAACAAACGAAACAAGAGCACTTACTCTTTTCATATTGTGTCTCCCGAATTGGTAATAGGACCGATTTGAAATCCCGCCTGACGGATGCTGTTTCGTTAAGCAGGCATGTGTCAATGTAGACTATAATAAAAATAAAAGAGATAACATCCAAGAGGCAATATTTTTCGGCTGATCATCGGCATCACCTTTGCCTTTGCGGCAGCGGTACAGCCTGGTCCATTAC
>CAZISM010000123.1:0-6436 GCA_964541895.1 uncultured Cytophagia bacterium | reverse complement strand
CTGATCATCGGCATCACCTTTGCCTTTGCGGCAGCGGTACAGCCTGGTCCATTACAGGCCTTTATCATTTCGCAAACCCTGGCCGCCGGCTGGCGAAAAACGTTCTGGGCCGCGTTCTCGCCGTTGCTCAGCGATGGGCCGATTATAGCGATTACCATTCTGGTTCTGAGTCAGATGCCGCCCGTGTTTGTGCACATCCTGCAACTGATCGGCGGTCTGTTCCTGCTCTATCTGGCTGCTGCCGCGTTTAAAAGTTTCAAGAATTATGATCCTGCCGCGGTGACGCAGAATCAATCACCTCCGCAAACCCTGTTAAAGGCTACGCTGGTGAACCTGTTCAATCCCAATCCCTATCTCAGCTGGAGCCTGATCATGGGGCCTCTGCTCCTCAAAGGCTGGCACGAAACGCCCTGGAACGGCATCGGCTTGTTGATCGGCTTTTATGCCACCATGGTCCTTTGCCTGCTGGCCACCGTATTTCTATTCTCATTTGCCGGAAATTTCGGCGCTAAAGTAAACCGCATTTTGCTTGGGGGGTCGGTGTTGGCATTGGGAGGTTTCGGACTCTACGCATTGTGGTCTGGTCTGAAGGTATGGCTCTGAGCAGGATGGTCTGCATCTACATGCCAGGTTCCAATGAGCGAAACCGGCTGACCCATGATAAACCGAAGTATTGCCGGGTGCTTCAGCAAGCGAAAGAGCGAGCCGGGTTTTTCGTCAATAGGTACACTCTTTAGCCGCATCACTATAGACCTGCAGATTCCTGACCGGGGTTTCGAAAAAATGGTCTGCGCAGGAGAGAATATAGCCGCCGTCGCAGCCCACCCGTTCAAAAAGGAGCCGGACCTGCCGACGGATCTGCTCTTCCGTTCCTCTGCTCAGCACGTTAAACTGATCCATGCCCCCGATCAGAGCCATACGATTTCCAATCCTGGCTTTCAGCTCCCAGGGCTCCTGATTGCCGCCGATGCTCATCGGCGCCAGCGTTTCGCTGGCGTCGGCGCCGTTGGCCACGATCATCTCTTCAATGCCCAGGGTGCCGCCGCAGGTGTGATAGGTGACTTTAAAGCCGAGCTCGTGCAGCGCCTCATGCATGGTACGATCGTACGGCAAACAAAAGTTGGCATGCAAATTCGGCGAGATCAGGGTGGACGAGGCCGATCCGCCGCCGGTTTCAATCAGATCGAATTTTGCGCCCTGCAGGGATTCGATGAACTGCAGCTTTTTCTTCAACAGAATGCCCAGCAATTCGTGAACCCATTGCGGTTGATCCATGGCCTTCATGATCAGCTCGGTGATGTCCATCAGACAGGCGGCGTGCTGCCAGCAACCGGCCTGATCGCCCCAGACAAAACCGCGAACTATGCCGCTATCGCCGACCTCGTCATACACCCGGCTCAATGGTTCAAGGTCAAGCCTGGGCACGGGCATATATTTTTCTATTAAAAAGATATCCTCATCTTTTTTTATCAGATACTCTGTGATCCAGGTTGTTTTGCGATCGCCGGCGGTTTTATACGTCAACACGCCACCGGGCGTATGAATAGTATGATGATTGATGCGATTATCAGGATCGTTGCTGACGATAGCCACATCATCACGCCAGGTCGGCGTGGAAAACTTGCTGTAATCCGCATCCACCAGCCAGAACTGACCCATGTCGGCAAAGTATTGAATCGCCGCATCCATGCCGAATGTCCTGAACGCCTGCAGCGGTGTAATGCCGCCCAGGAACTGATCGAGGTGATACCCCTGCCATTGATGTACAGTTACCGGCAGCCGGTCGGGCTTTTCACCGGCCACGGCCAGCATCATACGTTCTTTTGAATTCATACGAGCTCCATCACCTAATTCAGCTGAATTGAATGTAAAGCAGCACCATTATGAAAAATAAAATCAGGGCGAGCAGCTTGTAATTACCCAATCCCCGCCATCCTTTGCTCTGCAGCGCCTCAGCGGGATTAGCCCAGACCAATTGCCTGCTCTCCGGAGTATGCGCATGCGGTGAATACCAGGACACGGCCATCAATACCAGAGAGCATACCACGAACAGATAAAACGTCGCCATCATCGGCGAAAGCGTCCAACCTGTGGAAGATTTGAACCAGTCCAGCAGAAATACCACAAAGCCCAAAAACGTGCCACTGATCAAGGTAACGATGGCCGCACGGCTTGAGGCACGTCGCCAAAAGATACCCCAGAGAAACACAGCGGTAATCGGCGGCGCAATATAACAGATCAGCGCGGTGATACCCTGGTATATGCTCTGGAAGTGATTCAACAGCGGCGACCAGAGAATGGCCAGGCCCATGGCCACAAGTGTGGCGATTCGACCGATGCGCACAAGTTTCTTGTCCGACGTATCCGGCCGCCACCGCTTATACAGATCATAACAAAACAGAGTGGCGATAGAGTTCAACGCACCCGACACCGTGCTCATGAGCGCAGCCAGCAGAGAAGCGGCCATCAGGCCGATCAAACCGGTGGGCAACAGGTGTGTGATCATAAAGGCGTACACATCCCTGGAATCGGCCAGCGGCGGCAATTGTCCCTGATGGATGAGCGCAAGGCAAATGGTGCCTGGCATAACAAAAATAAAGACCGGCAGGATTTTAATAAATCCGGCAAACAGCGGGCCCACTCTGGCATGATTCTCATCTTTGGCGCCCAGAACCCGCTGCACAATCGTCTGGTCAGCGCACCAGTACCATAGACCAATCACCGGGTAACCCAAAAACACGGCGTACCAGGGCAGATTGCCCGGATCGCTCGCCGAACGCAAGACTGTCAACTTTACAGGATCCACGCTGGCGGCAAGACCGCTCCAGCCTCCCACTTTAATATATCCCACTACCGTAATGGTGCTGGCGCCCACCAGCAACACAATCGTCTGAATGGATTCGGTAAGGACCACCGCCATCAATCCGCCGATGATGGTGTACAGGCCGGTGAGGAGAGCGGCGATGATGATGGTCGTCATAACAGGTGTGCCGAACATGCCCTGCAATACAACAGCGCCGGTGTACAGGGAAAACCCGATGTGGATAAAAATGGCGGAAATGATGGAGAGACCAGCCAACCAATCCCGGCTGGCGCGACTGTATCGCTTTTCCAGAAAATCCGGCAGAGTCGTTACACGGGAACGAAAATAAAACGGAGCAAAAAAGAGGGCCAGGACAATGAGCGTAAACGGTGCCATCCATTCAAAATTGCCATAGAGCAGACCATTCAGGTAACCCTCCTGTGCCTGACTGACGAGATGCACCGTGGAGATATTGGTGGAAAACAACGCCAGTCCGATCAACGGCCAGGTCAGGGTCCCGCCGGCCAGGAAGTATTGAGCACCCTCTGATCCTTTCCGCTGTCGCAAACCGGCCAGACAGCCGATACCGACAATGCCGACCAGATAGACGACCAGGACGGCAACATCCAGGGGTTTGATCAACACGAACGGTCCTTTCATGAGAGAGTCAGATCAGTTGCAGAGCAGATAGCAGTCCAAAGCAATCCGATAAATGTACAGAATTTTATTCAGGAAGCAAGACAAATATTCTATAGACGACGGCCGATTCGTTAGGCAGGGACCATTATGTAATTGTCCCTGCCACACAGGCCGGACGTACGTCCGGTCTGCGCGAGTTGTCTATGACACTAAAAAATTTTGATTGCTCTTTATTCTTTCATTTTGTATAGTTTTTATATTCCCTGGAATGTGATCGGAATGCAAGATAAAGTACAATCACCGGTTGCTCAGGCCGGAGCGCGTGCATGAATTGATCAGGCGCATCCAGATGCTTACGGTTAACGGTCGCCGGTTGCTGTGCAGCACCTCATACGGCGGCGGCACCCTTCCATGGGCCAACGTGGTGCAGACCGCTGATTTCATCCTGCTCCATGGCAACGGCGTCGCCGAGCCGGACAGCATTGTCAACATGGTCCGTCGGACCCGGTGCATTGCCGGCTATACCGCCCTCCGATTTTGTTCAATGAAGATGACCATTTTTAATTTCCATCAGCCGAACAATAATTTCGTGGCCGCGGTTTCCGCCTTTGCCTCCTGGGGCTATTTTGACTATCGTATGCAGGGGGAAGGCTTTGACGAAGGGTATCAGAGCGTGCCGGTGAACTGGGGGATCAGCAGTGAACGAAAACGCGGATTCTTCAGGCTGCTTGGCGATATAACAGGGGCAAGCCTGAACTGACTTTTGCCGGCCGGCCTATCAAGACGGGCGACACGGGTCACCCCTATTTCGGTCAACCAGCCGGCAGACACGCTGCCGCTTGGCAAGCCGTGGCATTTATCGAAAAAGAATACTGTGCGCATGAAACCTCAATCCCCGTCCGTTCACCACGGGAGTTCAACGGCACTGCTTTCGAATACGTCATGCCATCCGGCAGGGTCAGTGTGTATTTCCCCAACCGATCGGTACCGAAATGAGGATTGAAGATGAAGACGATTCGCTTTGACATCGAGAATTGGCTATTCGAATTGCTGAGCGTTGCTCGTTCCGGCCCAGAGAACTCTAAGCAGGATTAAGCAACTTTTTCTGAACAGGCTGATCCTCATTTGGAAAAAGTCGGCGGCCATTCGCTCGCCTATTTGGCCGGTGGATGGTCGAGAATGTAACCGATATCGACCATATAGAGCTGCCGGCCGAATCCTTCATGTGTGGCATCAAAGGAAACCATTCTGCCGTCGCGGCTGCAGCGCGGGTGTACGTCCACGCGAAAAATGCCGCGTTTAGCCGCGTTGGCCTTCAATTTGGCCAGCGGCACGAACAGGCCGGTCGGTCGATGAAACAGCAAGAGGTGTTGCACCCCTTCGATTTCATAGGTATCACCCAGAATCCAGTCATTATAGGGCTTGGGCAAGATGGTGGGCGTGATGTTATTGCCTCGGGTGTCTGCCAGCTGCTGCGCCATTTTGCCTGAACCGTCATCGTCGAACAGGCCGAAAAAGCGGCCCTCCAGAACGGTGTCATCATCCAGCCAGGTGGTATGGCTGGGATCGTTATAAAAGTAACGCACGTCGCGACCATCAGTTGAAACCGACCAGCCCGACACATGCACCGGCGAGTCATAATTGCGCAGATAGACCATGAAACGGGTACCGGAAGGATTCCACTCTTCACGAAATATATAAAGATTGCTGGTGCCGGCATAGCCATTGGGAAAAGCCAATCGTGCCAGCTGCTCCAGACTGAGCAGGAATTCGGTTTTGCCGGTTTCCAGGTCCATTTTTTCAATCCCGGATTCCCGCGGTGCTTTGTCATCTTCGCAGGGATCCGGAATGCCGACATATGCCGTGCCCGGGTGTTTCATGCGGGCGAACTCGTGGGTCAACGCGGTTTTCCCGTCAGCGGCGATATCATAGATCGGCCGGGGCAACAGCCTTTGCTTGCCTGATTTTAAGTGGTACAAGCGGGAGATGAAACGGGTGCCGTCGTCGCTGCGATCGTTCCAGACGATTTCGTCCGAATGCGGTCGCCATTGCAGCCGGCATCCCTGTTGCCAGTTCCAGGCGGTGGTCTCGCCGATCTTTTTCCACGTAAAGTTTTTGCGGAGATCGTAATAGCCGATTTCCGCTGTGTCGGTGACCTGCACCTCCCGGTTCTGGAAGGTAACTTTCATGGCCAGGGCGTAGCGTCCGCTGGGATCGAACTGCTCCACATCAAAATACCAGAATCCGGTATAAACAGGCTTGTCGCTGGAGCCGGGATCAGAGACCCGGACCAATTTGGCGTACTTGTGATTTACGCCGTGCACCAATTCCTCCCAGGTGGCACAGGTCGTGTACATCTGTGCGCCGGCCTTGACGATCCATACGAGCGCGATGATGAAACCATAGGTTAATCTCATACGTCCCATCCTGCTAAAATTTTCCTTTTGCCATTCGTTTGATGATAAACGGTTGGGTGCAGACAATAGACTGGCCGGCGCCATGCAGTTCGGCACGGATGTAGCTGCCGTTCTCGGGCATTTTTTTCAGGTGAAACTCGCCGCCCTTGTGGAGTCGCTGACCGCTGCAGATCCAGAGTATGGAATCGGTCGCCGTTGCGGTTATCGATATTACTTTATCACGGATGGTGATCGCTTTAATAGTCGGCGGCGGCGGCCCTTTGTGACCCTGTGGTGCATTGACAAAATAAAAGAATCCCTTCTCCATGGCGTCGCGAACATGTTGACGGTCCAAAACCGGCAGAACCAGCACGTTCCAGTTACGGCCCAGATCGCGCAGCGAATGCATATCATCGTTCGAATAGCCCCACACCGGCCGGCGTGCAGCTATTTGGGTTAATAGAGAATCCCACAATCGGCGATCAGTGGGATAGCGATTGCCGCAGTTGAACACCTCGATGCCGACCAGGTGTTCATGGCGCTGATAGAGATCAACATACCACTTCACCGGCAATTTATACCGGCCGGGGTGGCAAAA
>CAZISM010000122.1:0-15276 GCA_964541895.1 uncultured Cytophagia bacterium | reverse complement strand
TCGGTTGTAATTGCCTTTGAGATCGACCTTGATCCGTCTCTCCTCGGGAGCTTTTTTGGTGACCAGGTTGATGCTGCCCGCCAGGGCGTCGCCGTCCTTGTCCGGGGTTGAGGCTTTGTACAGTTCGATGCCGGCTAACGAGCTTTGCGACAAGGTGCTCAGATCCACGCCGCGGCTGGTGGCGTCCGTAGGCGGAATTTTCACACCGTCGATGGTGATGTTGGTGAACTTGTCCTCCAGTCCGCGCAGGATGACCTTGTTCGCCTCGCCGCCTGATCGTAAAATAGAAACGCCGGGCAACCGCCCCACCGATTCGGCGGCATTGGCATCCGGCAATTCCTGGATCTTTTCCTCAGAGATGACATTGACGATCGTGTTGGCGCTGATCTGCTGATTGATCGCAGCGACCTGACCGATCGCCTGCGCATGCACAGTCACCGTACCACCGGAAATAACCACAGGCGCCAGATAGACATCGAGCGTCGCCGCCTGCTCCTGACGGATGTTCACGGCCACCAGTTTGCCGGCATAGCCGATGTAGGTGACGCGCACTTCATAGCGACCATCCGGAACTCTGGCCACCGAATAAACGCCTTCCAGGTTGGTCACACCACCCAGGGCGGTGCCGACCAGAGCGACGTTGGCGCCGATCAGCGGCTTTCGGGTCACAGAATCCGCTACAACGCCGCGCAGGGTGGTTTGGCTATAACCGGCAGCAACAAAAATCAGCAGCAGCAAAAGCATTCGATACGGACGAGACCATACTGACATGACTATTGTTCCTTTGACGTTAATTCGTTTCACTTTTCCGGCTTGCCGGCCGCGAGCAGTTGCATGACCTGATCCAGTTTCTCTTTGCGGATCGGTTTGAACAGGAAAGCTAGCGTTGGCAACGACCGACTTGGTTCCCAATATTCGTCGAACGCTGAAATGAGTATGACCGGAATGTCCAGTTCCAGTTCCTTCAGGAACTGCAGACCGTTTTTTCCCGGCATCTGAATATCAAGGAATAAAAGATCCGGAGTCAAAGATTGCACCAAAGCACGTGCTTCGTTCACATCCGCCGCTTCGCCGATAACGTCGATCATGGGATAGTGCCTCAGCAGGCTTCGCAACTCGGTTCTTATCAACCATTCATCATCTATGATCAGTGTCTTGTAGGGCCGCATAACTCAGCATAATAGTTTGATATGCATAAAGAAAATCAATTCGGCCGTTAAAACCAATATTATTCATGTAAACGGTCAATAGAGTGTATGAGCGGCGAAAACGCCGCTGTCTCAGCCTGAAAAAATTTAAGTTTTGACAATCAGCGGGGGAAAATGTACATTAGAGACAACGGGCCGGGGTTGGCCGGGCAGCCGCCGCTGACAAGCCCTGCCATGGACATGACCAGAGGAGACATCGATGCAGGGTAGTAAACGCCGCGCGCTGCACATACACCGGTTGCTACACGCCATCCTGATCTGTTCTTTCGGGATAGCCCCGGCGCACGCCATCAGCCAGGAAAACACCCTCCGCTTCAAGCATTATTCCATCGATGACGGACTTTCCCACAGCAAAGTGAACTGCATCTATCAGGACCAGCGCGGCTATATGTGGTTCGGCACCAACGAGGGCTTGAATCGTTTCGATGGCTATCATTTTACCGCCTACCGTTATAATCCGCATATCAGCGCTACCCTCTCCGCCAATCTGATCCGCTGGATCGCCCAGGATCGCCAAAACAGACTCTGGATTGCCACGGAAGCAGGCGGGCTGAACGTCTATGATCCCAAGGCGGACAGCTTTCAGGCCTTGACGCCCGCCCCCTCCTCCCCGGTCCGTATCAGCCATGCCGACGTCAACTGTGTGTTGATCGACAGCAGCGACACCATATGGCTGGCCACCGGCCGCGGCCTGGATCGATTGCAGGGGGTCACCGTACAGAACTTTTTACCGTGGCAGGATACCAGGGCCAACGACAATCGCAACTATATCACCGTGCTCTACGAGGATCGTCAGCACGTTCTCTGGGCCGGCACCGCCGGCAACGGCCTGATGCGCTTTGACCGGCACACGCTCACTTTCTCGGAAGAACAGAAAGCGATCAATGCGCGCTATGGACTCGCCCGCGAAGGCATCCGCAGCATTCATGAGGATCGACAGGGACATCTCTGGATTGGAACCAACGATCTGGGACTGGGGCTGTACGACCGCAAGGAGCACACGTGGCAATTTTTTCAACCGGCGCCGCATGATCCGGAAAGCAAGACGATTCGTGCGATCCTCGACGACGGCAAGGGCAATCTCTGGGTCGGGAACCGGGCCGGCCTGTATCTGTTTGACCGGGTGCAGCACACCTTCCGTCACTTCCGGCACAATCCCAACGACCCCTACAGCCTCAGCCACAACTCCATCCAGCACATGTTCCAGGATGCCAGCGGCGACGTCTGGATAGGCACACGGGATGGCATCAACTATCTCAACATGAACCAGCAGGCCTTTGTCCATTTTCGCGCCGAAGCGCACAACAACACCTGCCTGAATAACAAAGTGGTCTTTGCCATTCAGCAAGATCGACGGGGCGATATCTGGTTCGGCACCGAGGAAGGCGGCCTGAATCACTTTGATCGAGCCAGCGGTCGGTTCAGCACCTATCGCCATGAACCCGGCAACTCGTTGTCACTGACGGTCAACAATATCAAAGCCCTGGATGAAGATGAGAACGGTAACCTGTGGATCGGCACCTACCTGGGCGGACTCAACATCTTTTATCGCCAGCAGCGGTTTTTTTCTCACTATCTGCATAATGAAAACGATACGACGACGATTGCGGGAAATACCGTAACCGGCCTTTGCCGCGACCAGGAGGGTGATCTCTGGATTGCTTTGGAAGGATTGGGCGTGGATTGCCTGGCCAAACACAGCTCACGCTTCAAACACATTCGACCTCTGCAGAACAGCATCATGTTTCAAACGGTTTTTGTCGACCATCGCAACCGGATTTGGACAAATCTGGGCTCGGGCACGGTAGGCTGCCTGGATAAAACGACCGGGCAATGGTCCAGCTATGCCATCTACTCCTCGCCATACAACGACCTGGCCATCAATGTCATCTCTGAGGATCGTCATGAACAGATCTGGATCGGCACGGCCGGCCGCGGACTATATCACCTCGATCCCGGCAACGGCCGGGTGCAGGTCATAAATCGTGAACACGGTTTGCCCAGTGAAGTGATTTTCGGCATTCTCCAGGATGACGAAGGCTGGCTATGGCTCAGCACCACCGCTGGGCTCTCCCGGTTCCACCCCGAAACCCGGGAGTGCCGCACCTACACCAAAGAGAACGGTCTGCAGAGCAATCAATTCTGCTTTAACGCCTATCACAAAAGCCGGAACGGCGAATTCTGGTTCGGCGGCATAAACGGCGTTACCTCGTTTTTCCCGCACACCGTCCAGGAGAATCTGCACATTCCGCCGGTGGTTTTAACCGAATTCCGTCTCTACAACCGCAAAGTGAGCGCAGGGGATCAGGACGGCCTGCTGGACCGTCCCATCGATGAAACTAAAAAGATCACGCTCTCCTGGCGCCAGTCGAGCTTTTCCATTGACTTTGCGGCTCTGAACTATGAAGTAAGCAGCCAGAACCGGTACGCCTACAAGCTGCACGGTTTTGATACGGACTGGAATATGATCGATGAGCGCCGATCCGCCCGGTACACCAATGTAGGACCTGGCCAGTACCAGTTTCAGGTCCTGGCCGCCAACAACGACGGCGTCTGGAACAAAACGGGCGCCCGCATCGACATCGTTATCCTGCCCCCCTTTTGGCGGCGCTGGTGGTTTGTAGCAGCTCTGTTTCTCGGCGCGGTGTTTGCGGCCCTCCATTTCATCACCTATTTCCGTCAAAAACGCGATTTGCTGAAAGCCACCGCCCTGGCGCACCTGGCGCAGCTCAAATTGCTGCGCTATCAGATGAATCCGCATTTTCTTTTCAACGCCCTCAATTCCATCCGCTCCATGATCCTGATCGACCGGGATCGGGCCTGGCAGATGATCACCGAGCTGTCGGATTTCTTCCGTTACGCCTTGATGAATTATACCCGCTTTGAGGCTTCTCTCGGCGATGAAATAGAGGCGGTGCAAAATTATCTGCATATTGAAAAAATCCGCTACCGGGACACGCTGCTTGTTGAATTTCAAATCGGCGAACAGGCCGGTGGATGCATGGTGCCGGCCTTTATCGTACAGCCGCTTCTGGAAAATGCCATCAAATACGGGATGGCCAGCAGCGAGATGCCGCTGCAGATTTTGATCAACATCGCCTATGAAAACCGGCGCCTTGCCATCGACGTCTCCAACAGCGGGCGGCTGTTGCCCAGCCAACCGGACCATGCCGGCGATAAGGCTCATGGCCGCTCGCTGCAAAATATACGGGAACGGCTGCGTCTGATGTTCAAGGAAAGCGCCCGCCTCGATATCAGCGAAAGCAATGGCTGGGTTCATGTTCGTATACGGATCGACTATCCGGCCTCAGAGGAAAAAAGCTCGGCCGTCGAATTGGAAAAAATGGAAGCAGGGGAACGACGAAGCATCAAGCCATGAACCGTTTCAATTTGACGGCATAGCGACGGCTCATGGTAAACGGGTGGGCCATGCCATGCAGGTAGACGGCATGGGAATAGTTGGCCAGTTTGATGACCTTGTCCACATATTCGCTGTTGATGATCGTGGAGCGATGGATGCGCAGGAACGGTTTTTCCGGAAGCACCTCCATCCATTCTCCCAGCGTCCGCAGCACCAGTTCACGCCTGTTATCCTGAAAATACACAAAGGAATAATTGCCCTCTGCCGTGATGCATTTCAGCAAAGGCAACTTGATCGGGCGCAACGAACCGTCCATCATAACATAGATCATGTCGGTATAGCTCTCCGCCCTGGCCGCTCTGGGCTTAACCGGCAGGCTCTCCTGAATGCGCTGCACGGCATCGGCCAGCCGCTCCCGGCGGATCGGCTTAAGAAGATAATCCAATGCATGCACCTCAAATGCCCGGATGGCGAATTGGTCGAACGCGGTGATGAAAATGATCCGGCTGCGGGTGTGGGCTTTTTCCAAAAAATCAAAACCCGTCTCACCCGCCAGCTGAATGTCGAGAAAAATAACATCGGCTTGATGCTCACGGACCGCCAGCAGCGCTTCGCTGACATTGGCCGCTTCCGCCACCACGCGCACCTGCGGGAACTCTTGCAGCATCACCCGCAGTTCGGAACGGACCAGCCATTCGTCGTCGATTATGATCGCTGTAATATCATGCATGGATTCATCGATTCATGGATTCGCGGTAGTCGCGTTTACCCGGGACGGCTTATTAACAACATCTCTTTTACAATCGGCTTCAGGCCGGCGAAGAAAAACTCGACGGCGATCATCATGACGATCAGGCCCATGAGTCTCAACAAAACCTTATTACCGCTATCACCAAGCGCCGCCAGTATCTTTTTTCCGCTGATCAGAATCAAACAGGTGAGGACCAGGACAAGTAATATAACCGTCAAAAGAATGCCTTTTTCCACAAACGAAGAACTCTGATTCATCAGAATGATGACGGAGGTGATGGCGCCCGGTCCACAAATCATCGGGATGCCCAGCGGGGTGATGGCAATTTCTTCAACAAACCGGGTTTCACTTTCATCATCGTACATGGTTCGCGTCAGCCGCGCTTGCAGCATCTCGTACCCCATGATAAAAAAAATAATGCCGCCGACTACGCGCAGGCTATGCAGCGAAATATGGAAAAAATTGAAAACAAATGGTCCGGTCAGAGCGAATAAAAACAGGATAACGAACGCGGTCAAGGTAGCCCGAACGGCGGTACGCCGGACCTGATGATGAGGCAGGGAAGCGGTCATGGATGAAAAAATCGGAATGGCACCAAGCGGATTGACCATGGTAAACAGTGAGACAAAACTCAGAAGCGCGAATTCCAAAAGCGGGCTATTCATAGTGCACCCTCACATTCGGCCGCCGCTTCGTTTCACCTGATCGTGCTGTCACGCCGTAATCGAGAATCGATACTGGGACTCGCACAAGCGAAACACGCGACGCGCACCGTTCGTTCCACAGCACTATGAAGATAATAATTTCCGTGTTGTGATGCAACGTAATATCCCAACTTGCGTTTGTAACTTTTTTTTCTTACAATGAATCAGGTCAAAATTCATATCTTTGGAGGTGCTATGCCCTGTTGTCATTGTCATATAGATCGGCGGGAGTTTCTGCACGTTTCAACTTTGGGCCTGGCGGCCGCCGGACTGGCCTCCGGAGCAACGCTGTGGGCCGGCAAAAACATGGAAGAGTGGGATCCGGCCCATGCCCTGAAATCCATCACTCGCCCGCTGACCATCCAGCCGGTGCTGATGTACACCGTGTCCACGCCGGCGTTTCAGCGTTCCTATAAATCCTGGGGTGACATCCAGAGCGACGCCGCGGCGAAGACAGAGAGCGACCGCATCAGCCGTGAGTTGCAGGATATGCAAAAACAGGCCGACGTCCCGATGCGGATTCTGCCGATTCGGCTTGTGAAAAGCGAAGCAGATGCGGCCGCGATTCACAGCCAGGCCTATGACGTCCTATTGCTGTATCCGGCTACCGGAAGCAGCGCGGTGCTGCGGGCCTGCTTTGCCCGCAAAGGGGACACCATCATCTTTGTTCGCCAGCGCAGCGGAGCCACCTATTACTGGTACGAAGCGCTGAGCACTAAAATATTAGAGACCTCCAACACCGACCCGGTCAAACCGGTGCACGTGGACGACGTGGTGGTAGACGATTACGCGGAGGTGCTCTGGCGGCTCAGGGCGTTGAGTGCGGTCCATAACCTTCGCGGCTCCGGCATCATCGCTCTCGGCGGCGTCTGGGGTAAATACAGCGAAGAAGCGCCGCAGGTCGCTCGCGATAGATTTCAGATGAATCTGATCGAGGTTTCCTATGACGAACTGGCTGTTCGCGTGCAGGCGGCGCGCAAGGAGAAACAGCTGATGCAAAAAGCCAAAGCCTGGTCGGATACATACCTGGCAATACCCCACACGACTCTGGACACCAAGCGTGAATTTGTCGACAACAGCTTTTTCCTGTACTGGGTGTTCAAGGATCTCATGCAGGAACACAACGTGTCCGCATTTACAATAAAAAGCTGTATGGGTACGGTGATGCCGATCGCGGAAACCACGGCATGTCTGGCCCTCGGCATTCTCATGGACGAAGGGTATGCCGCCTTTTGCGAATCCGATTTTGTCGTCATTCCGGGCGGCGTGCTGTTGCGACATCTCACCGGTAAGCCGGTCTTTTTGCACAACTCCACCTTCCCGCACAAGGGCGAGGTTACCTGCGCCCATTGTGTCGGTCCGCGCCGTATGGATGGCGTGCATTACGATCCGGTAAAAGTGGTGACGCATTACGAATCAGAGTACGGCGCCGCACCCAAGGTAGAGATACCGGTTGGACAAAAAGTGACCTTCCTCGACCCGGAATACAGCACAGGACGCTGGCTGGGTTTTACCGGCACGGTTCAGCGGAATCCGTATTACCAGATCTGTCGATCGCAACAGGACGTTTTGATCGACGGCCATTGGCAAAAGCTTAAGAACGAAGCGCGCGACTCGCACTGGCTCATGGTTTATGGCGATTATATGCAGGAACTGGGCTATGCCAGCCGCAAGCTGGGGATAAAGTGGGATACGCTGGGTCAGACGTCTTGAACGGCATCCGGCTCTGAACGGTGTGTATTCGCGGATCCCTCTGTTTGAATCCGCGAATACACCCAAGGAATCAGACCATCCTATGACCGCCGAGATCAGCGGGCGTTCGCATACCTTCTGTCCGCTGACAGTGTATTTTTGCGCAGGCGGATATGGTTGGGGGTGATCTCTACCATCTCGTCCTCTTTGATGAATTCGATGGCGCGCTCCAGGGTCATGGGCGTGATCGGCGCCAGCACCACGGCGTCGTCCTTGGTGGAACTGCGCATGTTGGTCAGCTTTTTGGTTTTGCAGGCGTTGACGTTGATATCATTATCCCGGTTATGCTCGCCGATGATCATCCCCTCATAGGTGTCGGATCCCGGTTCAACAAACAGCACCCCGCGCGGTTCCAGGTTGTACAGCGCATACGGCACGGTGACGCCGTCCCGGTCGGCCACGATCGAACCGGTAAGCCTGGAGCTGAAATCGCCGCGAAATTCTTCATAACCCTGCAGATATGAATTCATCATGCCCGTGCCTTTGGTGTCGGTGAGAAATTCGTTACGATAGCCGATGAGCCCGCGAGATGGAATGCTGAACTCGACGCGCAGGCGGCCGGTGCCGTGATTGACCAGATTGATCATGCGGCCTTTGCGCTGCGACAGCTTTTCCGTCACGATGCCGAGACAGGTGTCCGGGCAGTCGATAAAGACGTGCTCGATGGGTTCCAGTTTTTTGCCGTCTTTGTGTTTGAAAATGACCTGCGGCCGCCCCACGGTCAGTTCATACCCCTCCCGGCGCATGGTTTCAATCAGAATCGCCATCTGAAATTCACCGCGTCCCTTGACAATAAATTTGTCCGGGCTCTCCGTATCCTCCACGCGAATGGCGACGTTGCGCAATGTTTCCCGATAGAGCCGCTCCCGCAGCTTGCCCGATTGCACCAGTTTTCCGTCACGTCCGGACAACGGCGAAGTGTTGATGGTAAACAGCATGGCAATGGTGGGTTCATCCACGGTGATGCGCTTTAAAGCCTTGGGGGCCGCCTGCGTGCAAATGGTATCGCCGATATATACCTCATCGAGTCCGGCGAGAATGCTGATATCACCGGGCTGAACCTCATCCACCTCCTTGATCTTGATCCCGTCATATACCTGCAACCGGGTCACGCGCAGGGGAATAGCCTGCCCTTCGGCGTTGATGCAGACCAGGGCATTGTTGCAGGAGGCGCTGCCGTTGAAGATACGACCGATGGCCAGCCGCCCCATATAGTCGGAATAGTCCAGATCAGAGACCAGCATTTGAAACGGTTCATTGGGATCGAACGCCGGCCCCGGTATCTCGGCCATGATCGTATCGAACAGTGGCAGCAGGTCTGTGCCGGCCGTTTCCAGCGTTCGCTGACAGATGCCCTCGCGGCCGATGGCATAGAGGACAGGAAATTCGATCTGCTCCTCCGTAGCATCCAGATCGATGAAAAGATCGTACACTTCGTTCAACACCTGCTGCGGGCGCGCGTCCTTGCGATCTATTTTGTTGATGACCACGATAATTTTTAAATTGCCTTCCAGCGCTTTCTTGAGCACAAAACGGGTTTGCGGCAAGGGGCCTTCAGAGGCATCCACCAGCAGAATGGCGCCGTCCACCATTTGCAGAGCGCGCTCTACTTCGCCGCCGAAATCGGCGTGTCCCGGCGTATCGAGTATATTGATTTTGACATCGTGCCACATGACCGAACAGTTCTTGGCGGCAATGGTGATGCCGCGCTCCCGTTCCAGATCCATATTGTCCATGACCCGATCCTCCACCTGCTGATTGGATCGGAACACGCCGCTTTGCTGAAACATGTGATCCACGAGTGTGGTTTTGCCATGATCGACGTGCGCGATAATGGCGATATTGCGAATTTTCTCATTCCGTTGTAAACGTTTCATTCTGTTTGACTCTTGTCGATTAATCAGTCCGTATAATGGATTAGGCTAAACATTACAGCAAGCCTTAAATATAGCTCTTTTTCAGGAAAATTCCAAGAACTTGTATGCAGGAAATTCGGCAAGGAGACACAGATCGCAGGAGGGCTCAGACCGTCACCCAGGCGTGCGCATGATGGCTGGCAGAAACGGCATCGATGATGCGCATGTTGTTGACACTGTCGGACAAGGGCCAGGGTACGGCAGTATCGTCCAGAATAGCCCTTTGGAACGCATCGCACTGCAGCACAAAGTGATCTTGCGGCGGCAGCAGGATTTCCTCGCGCTTTTCTTCATTTTGCAGGATGAGTCGAACGGGTCGGTCCAGCGGCGGGATAAACGGCGTTTCCACCATCAGGGCCGCACGGTCGCCAAATATATGTACGTGTTGATGTTCAGCCAGTTGGGAGGCGCAGGTAAACGCAGAGAGGCCTCTTTTAAATTGCAGTTGCCCGCTGACCAGGCGGTCTATACCGAAGCGGGGATCGATATCCATCACAGCCAGAGCCTGTTCCGGCTCGTCAGCGAACAGCATCCTGGCGACCGAAATGCAGTAACAGCCCACGTCCAGCAGCGCTCCCCCACCCATCTGCGGATTCTGCCGGTAATCCTGAGCATCGTCACTGAAATAGGAAAACCAGGCGTGGATGGTCCGCGGCGTGCCCAGCCTGCCGCTTTGCATGATCTCTCTGACCTTTTGCCATTGCGGATGAAAGCGGTACATAAAAGCTTCCATCACCTTTAAATGCGGATAGCGCTGCAACGCCTCGTTCATTTCCTGTGCCTGGCCCGCATTACAGGTCAATGGCTTTTCCACAAGCACGTGTTTGCCGGCCTGCAGGGCAGCCAGGGTGTACGGCAGGTGCAGATGATTCGGCAGAGGATTGTACACCGCCCTAATATCCGGATCCGCCAGCATCTCTTCGTAGGATCCATACCACCGGCTCAGGTTCAACTCGCGGCATACCTTTTCAGCTTTTTCGCCGTCTCTGGAGGCGAGACCATGGACGCGGCCGGTCGTGGTCGCCTGAATGGCCGGTATCAGCCGGCGCACGGCGATTCGAGATGTGCTGAGAATGCCCCAATTGATTTTTTCCACTAGCCGTTCCTCCTGACGCGGGGACGGGTGGACAGGAGCACCACCACCGCCGACATCAAACTGCTGGCAGCCAGCAGGTAAAAGCCGGCCTGCATGCTGTTGCTGAAATCGCGCACCCAGCCGATAACCGTGGGCCCCACATATCCGGCCAGGTTACCCACCGAGTTGATCCAGGCGATGCCGGCCGCGGCGGCGGTTCCGGACAGCATGGCGGTGGGCAGCGCCCAGAACGTCGCCAGGCTGGTCATGATGCCGATGGTGGCCAGGGTAATAAAGAACAGATCGACCAGACCGGAGCTGCTGTTCAGTCCGCACGCGGCAAAACCAACCATGGACATGACACAGGCCAGCACCAGATGCCAGCGCCGTTCACCGGTCACGTCCGAATGCCGGCCATAAAGCACCATGAGGACCGCCGCTACCCCCCATGGCAGCATCGAAATGAGACCGATATGCCAGGGATCCTGGGTAAAAGTATCTTTGATAATTTGCGGCAGCCAGAAGCCGAAACCGTACAGTCCCATGATGATGCCGAAATAGACCAGGCAAAACAACCAGACGTGGAGGTTGCTGAACGCATCGCGCAGAGTATGATTCTGCACTCCCTCCGACTTTTTGGTCTCTTCCTCCTCCTGCAGCCGCTGCAGCAGCAGATCTTTCTCAGCCGATGTAAGCCATTTTGCTTTTTGCGGGCCATCGTCAAGAAAATACAAGACCAGGAAGCCGACCAGCACAGAGGGGATGCCCTCCAGCAGGAACAACCATTGCCAGCCGCGCAGGCCGGACACGTCCGTCATCTGCTTTAAAATCCAGCCGGAGACAGGACCGCCGAATACGCCAGAAATGGCAATGGCGGTCATGAACAGGGCGACCATTCGGGCGCGATATTGGCGGGGATACCAAAACGTAAGATAGAGAATGATACCGGGGAAGAATCCTGCTTCAGCCATACCGAGGATGAAGCGGATCACATAAAACATGGTGGTGCTGCTGATCAGCGACATGCAAGCCGAGACGATGCCCCAGACGATCATGATACGGGCGATCCAGATTTTGGCGCCGAACCGCTGCAGCAACAGATTGCTCGGCACTTCAAACATGAAATAACCGATAAAAAAGATGCCGGCTCCGATCCCATAGACGACATCGGAAAGACCCAAATCGCTCTGCATCTGCAACTTGGCAAAACCGACGTTGACACGGTCCAGGTAAGCGAGAATATAGCAGAGAAACAAAAAGGGAATTAATCGGCGGGTGACTTTATCATAAACCGCTTTTTCCTGATCGGGCGTCATAACGATCGTTCCTTCAGTCCAGAATGTTCAAGTCGCGCAAAATGGCTTTGGATATTTCGATGCGCGCCGGGCCGAACAGCGCTTCTTTGCAGCTGCTTTCGATATTGGTGGCAAAATAGTACACCGAGCGGTCGCGTTCGACGAAACCGACAAACCAGCCGATCTGCCGATCTGTGCGAACGGCCCAGCCGGTTTTGGCGTACAACCGATAGCGCTCGTTCTCTTCCTGCAGCAAAATGGATTTGACGATTTCCACAGAACGTCGACTGAACGGCAGTTGGAATTCGTAAAACCGTCGCAGAAATCCGACCTGCTCGTCGGGCGAAATGCGCAGGGCCCCTTCCAGCCAAAAGGTATCGATTTTATCAGAGATATCCTCATTGCCGTAATGAGACTTTTTCACATACGCGCTCATCCGTTCAGCGCCCACTCGCCTGGCCAGCTCCTGATAATACCAGACCACCGAATGTTTCATGGCACTTTTCAGCGTATGATCCTGATTCCAGGGCGCGATGCTTCTCTCCACCCCATCCCAAGGGATAAGGTAATTTTCATCAGCGATAACACCGGTTTCGAGGCCGATCAGCGAGTTAAGGATCTTGAACGTCGACGCCGGCAGAAAGGCCTGTCGGCACCGTTCCGGATTGTAGCGTATATACCGGTTCTGGCCGGCGTCCAGACAGACGAAACAACCCTGAACGTTATGGTCCGTGAAGAATTTCTCGAAATCGCCTTTCTCCTGCTGAGCCAGCACCGCCGACTGCGTCAGCAAAAAAATTACAGCGTACCAGCGCATTATAACATACCCCTACGGTTTCAGCTCCACCATCAACACCGATTTGGCAGGCAGGACGATCTCCAGCTGCCCGTTATTAACTTTCAGATCTGTGAACGGTTTAATGGTCACGGCTTCCGGCCGGCCAAAGTCGTTAAAGGCGTTCATCTGATTCGCGGTGATGATCTGAGCGCTGATCCGCTCCTTTTTGACCGATCCGCCCAAGCCGGCCGTGAGGGCGATGTTCTGATTGGGATCCAGATTGGCCAGCGTGATGTGTATGGCGCCGGTTTTGTCCTGTGAAGCCGAAGCGCTGATCGCCGGAATTTTTTCCGTCCCCAGCGTATAATCCTGACAGACGAGGTCGAGAGGAATCATTCTCGCATCCTGGTGAGCCGCGAACAGTTTGAACACATAAAACGTCGGCGTTTTCACCATCTGCGCCTCTTTGGTGAGAACGACCGCCTGCAGCACGTTGATGGTCTGGGCGATGTTGGCCATGCGCACCCGGTCACAATGGTTGTTAAAGATATTCAGATTCGCGGCCGCCACCACGGCATCGCGCAGGGTGTTTTGCTGAAAGAGGAAACCGGGGTTGGTGCCGGGTTCCACATCGTGCCAGTTGCCCCATTCGTCCACGATCAGGGACACTTTTTTCTCCGGATCGTACTGATCCATAACAGTGCTATGCCGCTGCACCAGCTCCTCCATATGCAGGGTTTTGCGCATGGTCAGGAACCACTCGCTCTCATCGAATTGGGTGGCAGAACCTTTTTTACTCCAGTCGTGGCATACGGTGTAATAATGCAGGGAAATGCCATAGATCATTCTGCGCGCCCGCTCATCCTGCATCAGGACCCTGGTCCATTCATAATCGTCGCTGTTGGCGCCGCAGGCGATTTTCAGCAGCCGGTTATCGCCGAAATTGCGGCAATAGGTGCCATACTGGCGAACCAGATCACGATAATATTCAGCGCGCATGCTGCCGCCGCATCCCCAGGTTTCGTTGCCCAGGCCCCAGTATTTGACCTGCCACGGCGCTTCGCGGCCGTTTTGCTTTCTCAGATCGGTCATGGGACTGACGTTGTCGGAGGTGATGTACTCGACCCACTGCTGCATTTCGCGTACGGTGCCGCTGCCGACGTTGCCGCAGATGTAGGGCTCACACTGCAGCTGTTCGCACAGATCGAGAAACTCGTGGGTGCCGAAGCTGTTATCCTCGGTGACGCCGCCCCAGTGGGTGTTGATCATGGTCGGCCGTTGCGAGCGCGGCCCAATGCCGTCCATCCAGTGGTATTCATCGGCGAAACAGCCGCCGGGCCAGCGCAACACCGGGGTTTTGATTTCGCGCAGGGCCTGAACGACGTCGTTGCGGATGCCGCGGGTGTTCGGAATAGGGGATGATTCGCCGACCCAGACGCCGCCATAGATACAGTGTCCCAAATGTTCGGAAAAATGGCCATAAATATTGCGATGGATCGTCTCCCTGGCCAGTTCCGTTTTGAGCGAAAGTCGATTATTCTGTGCCATAATCACTCCTATGCCAACCAGCACCAGCAGGCTTTGCCTGCGGAAAACAGATTTCATATCATCCCTCCCTGAATGCTCACGGTTTTCGGAAACAGCTGCCATTTAAAGCCCGCGCTTTTTCAGCAGGCCTTCGATGCGCGGCTCGCGACCGCGGAATTTTTTATACAGGACCATGGCGTCCTCCAAGCCGCCGGCGGCGAGCACGTGGGTGCGAAACGCCTGCGCTGTCTTTTTATCGAACAGAGAGCTCTCCTGAAAAGCCGCATAGGCATCGGTATCGAGCACCTCCGCCCAGATATAGCTGTAATAACCGGCGGAATAGCCGCCGGCAAAAATGTGGCGAAAGTAGGGTGTGCGATAGCGGACGATGATCTCGGGCAAGAGCCCGATGCGCGCCAGCGAGCTTTTTTCAAACTGCGCCGCATCGCGACGAACGCTGTCCGCCAGCGAGTGCCAATCCATATCCAGATACGAGGCGGCGAGATATTCCACGGTGGTGAACCCCTGGTTGAATTGCTTGGCGTTTTCCATTTTATCCATCAGGGCCTGCGGAATCGGCTCGTTGGTCTGATAATGGCGGGCATAGAGGCGCAGCACCTCAGGTTCGAAAGCCCAGTTTTCCATAATCTGAGACGGCAGTTCGACAAAATCCTGCGGAACGTTGGACAATTTTTCATACGGCACGTCCGAGAGCAAGCCGTGCAGGGCGTGGCCGAACTCGTGAAACAGAGTAGAGACCTCATCCAGACTCAGCAGCGAGGGTTGCCCGGCTGTGGGTTTGGAAAAATTCCCCACGTTGCAAACCACCGGGGTTATTTTCTTGCCCTGCTTTTTATAAGCGCTTCTCAGCTCGTTCATCCAGGCGCCGCCGCGCTTGCTGGCGCGCGG
>CAZISM010000121.1:3104-15601 GCA_964541895.1 uncultured Cytophagia bacterium | reverse complement strand
CGGATTTCAATGGACGACGCACATCACGCTGGACATCCAGTCGCCTCGAACCATCTCCTTCAGCAGCGATCTGGTCGGATTCGGCCGCCTCTCCATCGTCTTGGCGCAAGCCAGCCGGTTTGGTTATGCTTTCGTTTTTATGCCCGGTCAAAGCAAAACACAGACTACGCCCTTGCGGCAAAAACTGCCGGCCGGACGATATAATCTGAGAATCTTTCGTGAAGGCTTTAGAACGGTGCCGTCCGATACGGCCATTTTTATCAAACCGGATCAGGATGTCAATATTCTGGTGCAGATGTCACCCCTGTAGGACCTGAGCGGGATAGATGGAACCTGGGCAGGGCGACCATGCTGGTCATCCTGCCTTTTATGAAATGTTGCGCAAATAATGATTCGTAAGTGTGGTTGTATGTCGGTGTTGAAAACAAGAATATCTTCCCTGCTGCTTCTGTTGTACGGTCTCCTCTCGGCGCAATCCAATCTGCGCGTGCTCACGGTCAGTCCGGCACCATTCCGTCACACCGTGTCCGTCAACGCGATCGTGCAGGCGACGTTCAGCACGCCGCTGGATCCGGCCACGATCCAGGATGATGCCATGATGGTTTACAGTCACAAACGCGGCCGCGTTTCCGGCCTCCTCTCCTTTGATTCCTCCTCTGCCACGCTGACCTTTGCGCCTGACCAGCCTTTTCTCGCCACCGAGCGGATCACGGCGTTGTTGAGCCGGACGCTGATGACGCGCAACGGTCAGAAACTGCATAACGGTTATGCCTGGCAGTTCGACATTCAGAGCAGTAAAGGTTCCAATAATTTTCAAGCCTTGACGCTGTTTACCGGTAAGGAGAACAGCAGTGCGGTTGCTGCCGACTTTAACGGTGATGGCCATACGGATATCGCTGTCGCCGAGATCGCCGGCGATCGCTTCTATATCGAACTGGCCAACGTGCAGAATCGGCGGTTTGAGCCGTTTGCCCGGCTGGAGATCTCCCATCAGGCGCGACCGCTCTATGCAGCGGATGTGGATGCCAACGGACGGCCGGACCTGATTGCCCTTAATCGCACCGGATCGGTCGCCAGCATCGTGCTGGTGGATTCCAGCGGCGCGCTGCGTGTATCGCAGGTGCTGACTATGCCCGATCCGTCGCTGTCGCCGCGCTCCGCCGTGCTGCCTGATCTGAATGGTGACGGCTATCTGGATCTTGTTCTCTTTTGCCGAATCACCGGCAGCGCTAACCGTCCGGCTATTCTTCTTTATTTGAATAACGGAAAAGGCATCTTTGGCGTTTCCGGCGGCCCGCATAACAGCGTGCACAGGTTCGGCAAAGGTGAGAATATTTTTGCCCGCGATCTCAACCTGGACGGCTGGCTGGATATCTGTTACTCGCAGCAGAGCGGCGTCGAAGCCATCGGCTATTTTTTAAATCCCGGCGATATCGCTGATTTCCCCACCACGCCACGCGCGATCACCAGCGCCAACGGCGATCTGGAAAGTTCTCTGGCCGCCGATTTCAACGGCGACGGATTGCCGGATATCGCCGCCGCCGATATCAACGGCACATCGATCATGGTTTTTGCCGAACAATCGGTACAGGCCGGCTTGCCGGTGTTCAATACGGCGTTGTCCTCTCCCGCCACGACCGCTACCTTTGCCATAGACTATGGTGACGTCGATATGGACGGCGACCTGGATATCGGCACCCTGGGTAACAATCCGAGCAGCCTGGATGTGCTCAACAACAACGGCTCGGCCGCTTTTACCATCCAGAACGAATATTCCGTACCCAGCCGCATCCGATCGTTCAGCATGACCGATCTGAACGATGACGGTTCTCTGGATTTCATCGTTGTCAATGGCGTGGACACCCTCGCTCTCTTTCTCAACAAGAATGCCAACAATCGGCTGCCACAGGCACCGGCGCCGCTTTCGCCGACTGAGGGCCGGTTTCAAACCTCCACCACCGCCAGGCTGGTATGGCGCACGCCGGCTGATGCTGATAATGATTCGCTGCACTTTCGCGTACAGATCACGCCGAGCGGCGGCAACGCCATCGTGCTGGACTCGCGCACCAACCGCAACCTGTTTCAACCACGGCCGCCGGTGGCGCAGGGCAAGGATTCGGTGATCGTGCAATACACGCTGCCGGGCGATGGCGTTTACCAATGGAGCGTGCAGGCCCGTGATGCCGCCAATCTCGGGCCGGCTTCGGCGACCCGACGATTCACGGTGGATCGAACCGCGCCAGTGCTGCAGCGGGTGGCCTGGGTCGACGCCGCCTACCAGGATTGGATCAATCCGCTGGACATCAGCGCCGAAACCACCGTGCGCCTGTATTATACGGAAATTTTTCCCGACAGCGCTTTTATTCAGATCGTCAACACCGGCGAACCTCTGGCCCGTGCCAACCTGAACAGCGGCAGTAATCAATATGCCGAATTTAAATTGCCCATCCATCAGCTCGACAACGGTCGGTTTCAGCTCGCCTGCAGGATGAGCGATCGAGCCGGCAACAAAGCCAATCTGACAGCGCCGTTCGGTATCGATCAGGTCGCGCCATCCGGCACGGTCATTCGCAGCAGCCAGGACACCAGCGCTGCGGTTCTGATTCCGCTTTCCATTGTGCCGGGCCAGGACGGGATGGGAAGCGGCCTGTCCGGTCTTTACAGCGTTCGGGTCCGTGTCAATGATGGTCCATGGCAACTGTGGCTCAATCGCAAAGCGGTACGCGACACCGTCTACCGCGGCGAGCAGCTGCGCACCTATGCCTTTGAAGCCGTCGCGTTTGATCGTGTCAATAATCAGGAGCCCTTTACCGGCATCGCGGAAACCACCGTGTGGGTGGATACGACGGCAGACGATGTGCTGGCGCCGGGCAAACCACTGCAGATAGCGGTCAACGGTGCCAATCCCAGCGCCTGGACCAATAACAGTCTGTTCACCATGACCTGGCAGCTGCCCAAAGACGAGAGCGGCCTCAAAACCATGTATTGGAAACGGGGCAGTGCGCCGAGATCCAACCAGGATTACGACAGCACCGCTGTTGTCAATCCGCCTCTGTTTGTGCGAACAGACCGGCAAGGCGTTACTCCCATCTATTTCTGGTTTAAGGACGGCCGCAACAACGTCGATTATCGCAATCATGGCATCGCCTATCTGCGCTACGATACGGTGTCGCCGGTTATTGAAAAGACCGGCAGCACGGCTGCTGCCTACATGGACAGTCTGCAGCGGATGTGGTTCAACCCGCGCTTGACACCGACCCTGCCACTGCAACTGACCTATACGGAAGAACATCCGGCGCATGCAGACGTGGCCGTGCCCTGGCTGAACCGGACGTTGACCAATACCTCTCTGAGCGGGGGCACCTCCCGCCAAATCCAGTTCTCCATCAGCACACAGAATGTGCAGGATCTGCCGTATGACCTGAGTGTGAGCGTAACCGATTCGGCCGGCCAAAAGAGGTCAGGCTCGAGCACGGTTGCGTTCGACCAGACCGCACCGCGCGGCTGTTCGGCGCGCGCCGCCACGGCCGTCAGCTTTTCCGAGCGATTCACCATATCGTGGAGCAGCGGCAGTGATGGCAGCGGCAGCGGCCTGGCCCAGCGCTATGATGTGCTGGTGCGAACCGACAAAGGGGCCTGGCAAAAATGGTTGAGCGATACACCGTTGACAACGAACCCGTTCACCGGTCAACACGGTCGCACCTATGACTTTGAAGCCGTCAACAAAGATCGGGTCGGCAACGTCGAGCCGCTGCTGGGTACGGCGGAGGTGACGGTTGTGGTGGATACCACCGCGGACGATATCCTGCCGCCTCCTGCGCCTGTTCAGCTGCGCGCCAACGGCCAACAACCCAGTCCATGGCAAACACAGCCGCCCTTTAAAATCGCCTGGCAAACACCTAAGGATGAGAGCGGCGTGGTCAAGAGTTATTACAAACTGAAAACGCCGCCTCAGCAGGCCGACGATACCACCGGGACGGGGCCGGGGCAAGGGCCGTTAACCGTTACACTACCGCAGGAAGGCCAGACCTGGCTCTATGTCTGGCTACAGGACAGAAACGGCAATGTGGACTTTAGAAATTACAGCGGTGTGCTGCTTCGCTTCGATGCGAAACCGCCGGACCTTTTAGTGCTGACATTGCGACAACCCGATCCGGCGTATGTGGATGCCTTCAAGCGCTCCTGGTATAATCCATCGCTGACCACACAATTCGAGCTCGCTGTTCAATACAGCGAAACGCAGCCAGAGAGTCTGTCGATTTCTATCCCAGGGATCGCCACTGTTCGAACAGCGGATGTGCTACCGGGACCGAATCAGACCGTTTCCAGATCGATAACCATTCAACAAAAGCAGGATGGAACATACAGCGCTCTGGTCACCTTGCGCGACGTCGCCGGCAAAGTGGATACCATGAGCAGCAAACTTGGACTGGACAGCACACCCCCGGGCCAGGTGACGGCCTCGGCGCCGGACACCAGCGGCGAAGTCGGTTTTACGGTTAACTGGACTGCAGGCGTGGATGCGGGCAGCGGCATGGCCGGCGTGTATCGCGTGCTCATGCGCGAAGACGAAGGCGCCTGGCAAACCTGGCTGCAGGAAACCACCCATACCGCCGAACGATTCCAGGGCCGGCATGGCCATCGTTACAGCTTTGAAGCCATTGGCTTTGATCGCATGGGCCTCGCAGAGCCTTTGCGCGGCGTCGCGGAAACCAGCGTGTGGGTGGATACCACGGCCAGCGACAAAACACCGCCGCCGCCGCCGTTGGCGTTGCACACCAATCGATCCGTGAATAACTTTTGGCAGTCAGATGCACAATTCACCGTACAATGGCAGGTGCCGCTCGATCAGAGCGGTCTTAAAGCCGCTTTTTACAAGACCGGGTCTCCGCCCACGTCCAACAGCGATTATAACGGCAGCGTCGCTGCCGAGGGACCGCTGCCGCTGCTGCTCAGCCGACAGGGTCTCACGCCGGTGTATATCTGGTTGATGGACAGGCGCAACAACGCCGATTACCGCAACCGGGGCCGTATCGACCTGGGCTATGATGCCACAGCGCCGGTTCTTTCCGGCTTTGACATCCTCAACGCCGGCGCCAGGTCGCGCTGGTTCAATCCGCTTAAAACGGATTCGGCACATCTTCGCCTGCACTATGACGAAGCCCATGCCGATTCTCTGCTTCTGTTTGCCGCTGCCGCCGCTTTCAGCCAGAAACGAGCAGGAGCCGCGAGCGGTACCAACGTCACTTTCCCGTTTGCGTTTAAAACAGCCGGACTGGGCGATGGCCCATGTCTGTTTTCAGCCACGGTAACCGACAGCGCCGCCAACCGCCGTTCTTTGCAGGACACCCTGTTCATGGATCAAACCGCACCCAAAGGCATTGTCGCTACGGCTCCGGCAACGGCAGGCTATCGGGTCTTCACGCTCGCCTGGAGCGAGGGCTCGGATGGGAACGGTGCCGGTATGGCTCAGCACTATGACATCCGGGTCAATGATAACAACACCGGTTGGCAGACCTGGCTGAAAGGGTATACGCAGCGTTCCGCTCTGTTTACCGGCGTGCACGGTCATCGTTATGAATTCGAAGCCATCGGCTATGATCTGTTGGGCAACGCGGAACCGTGGACCGGCCAAGCCGAGCAGACGACGACCGTGGACACGACCCTGTATGACCAGACGCCGCCGCCGGCACCGTTGAATGTGACGGTTACGCCGCCGGGCTGGGCCACCCGTTCGCCGCTTGTTGTTTCCTGGCAGAATCCGGCGGACGTCAGCGGCATTGCCGCGGCGCTATACAAAGTGGGATCGCCGCCTGCCTCCAATGCCGATACCACGGCCAGCACCGCCGGGAACCCGCCGTTGACTCTTTGGCCTGCGCAAGAGGGTGAGAGTACGCTCTATCTCTGGCTGCGGGACGGCCGCGGCAACAGCGATTATAAAAAGCATGCCGCCGTTGCCTTAAAATATGACGCCACCGATCCGGTCATCGACAGCCTCGCGATCATGAATGCCGCCTACGCCCAGAGATGGATCAACAGCAGGATGCACGCGAATGCCGCCCTGCGGGTAGTGTACAGCGAGCGCTTTGCCGATTCATTGCTGGTCGCTCTGCCTTCCGGATCGCCGGCCATGAGCTTTGCTAACCTGCAGAGCGGAAGCGGTCGCAGTCAGGAGCTCTCCATTCGCCTGACCGGTGTAAGCGACGGCTGCTACCATCTTCCGGTGACCCTGATCGACAAGTCCGGCCGAGCCGCGGTCGATACGCTGCATCTGTGTGTGGACGGGACTTTGCCGGTGGAGAGTCGTGCTGCTTCGCCGGTTGCCAGCGCCAGTCCGGAATTTGAAATTTCATGGTCAGGCGCAGGTGCGGGCCAGGACGGCCACGGCTCCGGCCTGTCCGGCGAATACGATGTGCGAATGCGCATCGATAACGGTCCATGGTACACCTGGCAGGAACGGACGCGGCGCACCAGTACGCGCTATATCGGCGTCCATGGGCATCGCTACGCCTTCGAAGTCGCGGCCTGGGATAATGTGGGCAACAGGGAGCTGTTTTTTGATCAGGCAGAGACCACGACGCTTATTGACACGGCGCTGGTGGACAAGGTGCCGCCGGATCGGCCAACGCGTGTGCTGGCAGGCGGAGCCAATCCCAGTCCATGGCAGGCTGGCAGAGAGTTTCAGCTGACCTGGGACAATCCCGTAGATCCCAGCGGCATCAGCGGAGTCTATTATAAATGGGATACACCACCGGCGCACCAGGCCGATACCTCCGGTCAGGCAAAGGCGATACAGCCGTTGCGAATCAGTGCGCGCAAGGCCGATGGTCAGGTGCTCTATGTATGGCTGGCAGACGGCAAAGGCAATTCCGATTATACAAAATACAGCACGGTGGTGCTGCGCTATGACGATGTGTCTCCGGCGGTCGACAGTGTCGTTTGCATCAATCCCGTGTTACCGCCGTCCTGGTACAATCAGAAAAAACTGGGAAAGATTCCGCTGCGCATTCGTTTCCGTGAATCGCATCCTTATCAGATCACCTTTTCCAATCCCCTGATTCCGGAACCGATACAGATACAATCGATATCCACTTCGCCGTTTGAAACAGAAATCAAGGTGGCTGGTGCAGCAGACGGCCGCTATGGCGTGCAGGTCACCGTGAGTGACAGCGCCGGCAACCGTTCGGCGCAATATTCACTTACTCTCGGCCTGGACAGCACACCGCCGCGCATTGCCCATCAACCGCAGGATACGCCGTTGCCGGAAAAGACCGAACTGGTGGTGCGCGCGGTCATCAAGGATGAAAATCGGGTCGAATCGGCCAGCGTCCAATATTGGCAGGCCGGCGGCTTGTATAAATCCACGCTGACCATGACCAGGAGCAACGACTCTACCTATACGGCGACCTTGCCGGCTCTGGCCGCGCAATATCGCGGGCTTGAATATGCGATCTGGGCCGGCGACGGCCTCTCCCTGCGACGAGAGCCCAGCCAGGAGGCGCAGCCCTCCGCCTTTTGTCGACAGGTCAAAGTAACCGGCAGCAACGGCGAGGGTGTGGTCCGTCCGTCCGGCGTGGTTGCCGGCAGGCAGAGCGAAGACTATCGCATGATCTCTTTTCCCCTGATCCTGGACGATGGCCGGCCTGATGCGGTGCTGCTGGATGATCTCGGCGCCTATGCCAAAAACAAATGGCGACTCTTCATGTGGGATGGATCGACGTCCGACTATGCGGAATATCCGGACATCGATATCTTTGAGCCCGGCCGGGCGTTCTGGCTGGTCACCTCCCGGAGCAGTATTCAGCTCGATACCGGCCCCGCTCTTTCAGTGAGCAGCAAGACGCCGTTCAGCATCAGGTTGAAAAAAGGGTGGAACGACATTGGCAATCCCTTTGCCTTCCACGTGGACTGGCGCGATATCTTTCGCAGCACCGGCCTGGACACGCAAAAAATTATCGGCCCATACGGCTATGAAGGCAAGTGGCAGTTGCCGTTCGAGATTCGCACCTGTGCGCCCTGGACGGGATACAGTTTTTACGTCGAAGCGGAGGAGGCGACCTTGCGCCTGCCGCCGCTGGAAGCGGGCTCGGCTCTGCAAAAAGCGGCGTTGCTTGATCCGCGGCAATCCCTCTCCTGGTATGTCACCGTTTCCGCCACCGTCCACGGGGTGCAGGACAGCAGCAATTATTTCGGCGTCCTGGCTGAAGGTGCGGCGGTGACGAATTATCCTGAACCTCGCGCGCTCGGATCGTTCGTTTCTCTCTGTTTTCGCGAACAGGAGCGCGCCTTTGCAACGGCGTTTCGTCCTGAAGCGGAAGGACAAATCTGGGAGGTGGAGGTAAGCACCAACGTTGCACGGCAGCCGGTTAAATTGTCGTTTAAAAAATCAGAGGCTTTTCCAAAAGATATTTCTCTGGTGCTGCAGGATCAGCGCGAGCAGATCTGTCAGAACGTAGGCCACGATTCGATCTGTTACCTGGCGCCGGATGTGAACGATTCGGTGCGCCGCTTCCGTCTGCTGGCCGGCGACGCTGCGTTTATAGCCCGGATGGCGCCGCAAACGGCCCTGCGGTTCGAACTGCTGCAGACCTTCCCCAATCCCTTTAATGACCAGACCATGATCACCTGCAATCTGGACAAAGAGGGCGAGGTGGAGGCGGCGATCTATAATGTCCTGGGACAAAAGGTCCGGCAGATTTTCTCCGGCCGGCTTGCCGGCGGCCGCAAACAGTGGTTATGGGATGGTCGCGATCACAACGGCACGATGCTGGGATCCGGCGTTTATTTCGTGCAGATCGAGAGCGGTGGTCGCATGGTACAAAGAAAACTGATTCATTTGCGATGAAAAAATTTGTATTTTATATCATGATGGCCTGGAGCGCGGCCATGTGGGCACGAGCGATCGATGACGGGCGGGTGAAGGACGGCATCGATGCATTTTATCAGGCTGAGTTTGAAACATCGGCCAGGCTGTTCTGTGCCGCCCTGGCGTCCGATTCGTTGTCGCTGTCCGACCGATTCGATGCGCATCTCTATCTGGCGTTTGCGCTGATACGTGAAAACGGCCATCCGGACAGCAGCCGCAGCCATTTTGAGCAGGCGGTGGCTTTGGATCCAAACCGGGCTCTGGATGCCAATCTCATACCACCGGATTTATATGAGCAGTACCTGATGGTGCGGCAAACCAGCATGGGCGGAGTGATCATCTATACGCAACCGGTGCAGGCAGTGGCGATTTTGTACGATCGCAACACCGGCCGCTCGATTTCCATGCGAACGCCGGCCCATTTTGTCAACCTGGTCAAGGGCGAGTACGATCTGCTCGTCCATCAGGATGGTTTTAATGAGCTGCAAGAGACCGTAACGTTGCAGGCCGGCCGCACCGATTCGCTCTATTTTGAGCTGCCGCCGCTGGCCAGGGCATGGTACAAGCGCTGGTATACCTGGGGTGGCGGCGGCGCCCTGCTGCTGGCTGCCTGGTTTGTGCTGAACCGGGATGACGGCAACGGCAAGCCGTTGCTGCCGGAAGGGGATCTGCCGGCACCGCCGAAACGGCCGTAATTTTTTTTCTGCGCGTGGTAAAGATTCGTTGCAGCGTACCTTGCGAAGGTTGGCATTGCCGGTTCAGCTGCATTTGATCCGCAGCATATTTTGATCAAATGATCTTCGCAAGGTATGCTGTTCAGCCAATAACAGATTTGGTCCATTTAAAGCAGGACTGGCTCCGATTTGACCCGTATGCATAAAAAAACAGCGTTGGCAACCGCGCCTGAAAATCCGGGCGCAGGCGATCTGCTGAACTATGAACGTCAACTCTGGCAGCAGGGGCTGCAGTGGGTAGCCGGCGTTGATGAAGCAGGCCGTGGGCCTTTGGCCGGGCCTGTGGTCGCTGCCGCCATCATCTTTCCAAGGGGACAAGAAATCCTCTCCGGGGTAAACGACTCTAAAAAATTGACCGCGGCGCAGCGGGAAAAGGCGTACGAGGTCATCCTGCAGCAGGCAGCCGGGGTTGGCATCGGGATTGTTTCTGAAGCCGAAATCGACGAAATCAATATCCTGCAGGCCACCTATCGCGCCATGCTGCAGGCGGTGAACAATCTTGGCCGGCCTCCACAACATTTGCTCATCGATGGTCGGGGCCGGCCGGAAACATTCTACCCGGTTACTACGTTAATAAAGGGTGACAGCCGCTCGCTCAGCATAGCCGCTGCTTCGATCATAGCCAAGGTCACGCGGGATCGATTGATGCTGGAGTTCCATGATCAATATCCGCAATACGGCTTTGCGCGGCACAAGGGCTATCCGACCAAAGCCCATCTGCAGGCGATCCGGCAGCATGGCTGGTGTCCCATACACCGGCGTTCGTTCCATCCCAAACAGTTGTGAGCGTGCGCATGAACCGTTCTTCCCGGTCCAGAGCTGTCGGCATGCAAGGCGAACAAGCCGCGGTTGATTATCTGCTTGAACGCGGCTATGAGATCGTCGACCGAAACTATCGCGCCGGCCGTGGTGAAATCGATATCATTGCCAGGGACGGCAGTTATCTCTGTTTTGTCGAGGTCAAGACCTGTCGCAGCCAAACCTTCGGCGAGCCGGAGACCTGGGTAACGGAACGGAAGCGAAAGCGGATCATCTCGGCATCGCGCATGTATCGCGCCAAAAAGGAGATCATCGATCAGGATTGCCGTTTTGACGTGATCACCGTACGCATGAACCGCGAGGGCTTGCTGATCAACCATATCCAGGATGCCTTTTGGGTGGAAGAGGATCCGTCTTTGTAGGAGCCGCTTCCCAGCGGCGACTTTGGCATATTCTCGTAAAGATCCAGGCAAGGAGCCATACACTACATGAATTGGAAAAAAATCCAGCCGGTGGCGCTGGAAATCGGCAAATGGGGCCTGGTGGTCTGGCTGTTACTGCCATTGACCACCATTCAGGAAAAATACGTGCCCTTTCCTCGCATCATGGCAGGAATCTTGCTATTGATTATTTTTGCCGGCAAGATGCTCTATGATATCATGCTTGAGCAGCGCAACAAGCACAGCGAACGCAGCAATGCAGCCGATCTGCTCGCCAGTATCGGTATGGCGGTCGGCATCGCTTTGATTATAGGGTTATTTGTTGTGATTATTGGTTTTGCCGTGTTTTATCAAATGCAGCAGGCTACGGCGCCGTCGACAGAGCAATAATGTAACCTCGCGAAGATTGGCTCTGCGAGTGCGATTGAAATGACTCTCCAATCTGAAATGGTAAAGGTTTGCCTGGCTGGTTTTTCAATACCGATTGACCGGCGCCAGCAAAAATTACTTGATTTCTAGTAAAAAATTGGCTAACTTTATAAAAAATTAATCACTAATGATCAAGCCACCTTAGCTCAGTCGGTAGAGCGGCTCACTCGTAATGAGCAGGTCGTCGGTTCGATTCCGACAGGTGGCTCTTACTATTTTAGGGCTGCCGGGTTGGCGTGAGTATAAACAGGTACAGGGCATGAAACGAAATAGTATAATCCTTTTTCTGCTGCTGGCGCTGGCTGTGCAGGCGGCTGATTCGCCGGGCACAACCGGTTTTCAGTTTTTAAAGACGCAGGTGGGCGGACGTGCGGCGGGCATGGGTGGTGCGTTTTTGGCCGTCGGCAATGATGTCAATGCCATCTATTATAATCCAGGGGCTGTAGCTACGGTGCCGACGCGGTCGGCCAGCTTTACCTATCTGAAGCATGTGCTTGATTTCAATTATGGATTTATCGGTTTTGTCCAGCCGCATCTGGGCCCGGGCCATCTGGGTGTCGGACTGACCTATATGGATTATGGCAATTTTAAAAAGACCGATCAGAACGGCGATGTGCTGGGCAATTTCTCCGCCAACAGCATCTGTCTGGCGGCCGTCTATGCGCTGCAGCCGCTGGCCAATCTGAGTCTCGGCGTCTCTGCCAAGTATATCCGGGCTACCATCGATACCTATGCTGCCGATGCCGTGGCCGTGGATGCGGGCGCCATGTATGTGTTTCCCAAGCCCATGCTGACCCTGGCGGTGGGCGTGTTCAATGCCGGACAAGCGGTATCCGCGTTCATCAACACCAAGGACGACCTGCCCATGTGTCTTCGCGTCGGCTTGTCCAAGCGGCTGGAGCACCTGCCGCTGTTGTTGAGCCTGGTTGGTTATCAGTACCGCAATGAACAATGGCATGGGGTGCTCGGCGGTGAATTTACGCTGACGCCGCAGGCGTTTCTCCGCCTGGGCTATGACAATATCGGGCAGGACCTGCAGGTGGGCGGCAACAAGGATCGTTTTGCCGGCGCATCTCTCGGCCTGGGTTTCCTGTGGCGCACGGTGCAGCTGGATTACGCTTTTTCGTCCATGGGCGAAATCGGTTCGCTCAATCGATTTTCCATTTCCAGTTCGTTTTAGGGGCCGCCGCCACTCTCCCTGTCATTGCGAACGGAGGAACGGCCGCTGCAAAAGGCAGTTTGCCTGAATGGAGTGAAGCCATCTCCGGC
>CAZISM010000121.1:0-3004 GCA_964541895.1 uncultured Cytophagia bacterium | reverse complement strand
GGCAGTTTGCCTGAATGGAGTGAAGCCATCTCCGGCAACAAGGAACAGAACTAGCTCTCACTGATTTTTACATAAGAGTTTCCCACACCATCAAGGACCGCGTTGTGAAAGTCATCACTCAACTCATCGATATGCAAAAACAGACGTGGCAGTGGCGTCTGGAAAACAAGCGTATCGCCCTGGTGCCCACTATGGGGTATCTGCACGAAGGTCATCTCTCCCTTGTGCGCCGGGCCCGGTTGAACACAGACGTGGTGATTATCAGCATCTTTGTCAATCCCATTCAGTTCGATTCGGAACAAGAGTTCAAACAGCACCCCCGTGACCTGAAACGGGATGAAGAGATGGCGATCAGCGCCGGCGCCGACGTGCTGTTCGTACCCAGCGAAGCGGATATGTATCCCGATGGATTTATGTCGCACGTAGCCGTAGGCAAGCTTTCAGAAGGATTGTGTGGCAAATTCCGTCCGAACCATTTTCAGGGCGTGACCACGGTCATTGCCAAACTGTTCAATATCATTCAGCCCGATGTAGCTCTATTTGGCGCCAAGCACTATCAGCAGACCTCGGTGGTCAAGCGCATGGTGGAAGACTTGAATTTTCCTGTGGCCATCGATGTGGGACCCATTGTCCGCGAAGAGAACGGCCTGGCCATGAGTTCGTCCAATCAGTTCCTCTCTCCGGAAGAGCATGCCGAGGCCCTGATTCTTTATCAGAGTCTGAAATTGGCAGAGTACATGATCCACAACGGCGAGCGGCGTGCGCAGGAGATCGTGCAGGCGATGGAAAAAATGATCGATGCGGTTGAACACAGCCGTGTCGAATATATCGATTTTGTCCATCCGGAAACGCTGGTATCGCAAAGCGAAATAACCGAAGATGTGCTGGTGGCCCTGGCGGTATACATCGGCCAAACCCGTCTCACCGATAATCTGCTGATCAGACTGTAACGCTGTTCAAATCCCCCCGACCCAATTCTCCATGACCAAAACAGCTGCCCCGCGTATCTGACCGGATCGTAAATGGTCCAGCGCTTCGTTCGCCTGTTCCAGAGAATAGGTTTGAACCGTTGTCTGTATTGGAATCCGGGTCATAAGCTGGAGAAATTCTATGCCGTCCTGGCGGGTGAGGTTGGCGACCGATTTAATGGTTCGTTCTTGCCAGAGCAAATGATAGGGAAAGCCCGGAATATCGCTCATGTGGATGCCGCCGCAGACGACGATGCCGCCGGCATCGGTGGCGGCCAGTGCCGCCGGCAGCAGGCTGCCCACCGGCGCAAAGATGATGGCCGCATCCAGCTTGAGCGGCGGCAGGGAGGTGGAATCGCCGCTCCAGACCGCGCCCAGTTGTCGCGCCAGTTGCTGCGAGTCGACATCGCCCGGCCGGGTGAAAGCATAGATTTTTTTGCCCTGCTGCACCGCCACCTGGGCGAGGATGTGAGCGGCAGCGCCAAAGCCATAGAGGCCGATGTGTTCGGCCGCGTCGTTGATCATGCGATAGGAGCGATAGCCGATCAAGCCGGCGCATAACAGCGGCGCCGTGGCGGCAGCGTTGGCCGGCGCTGCAATGGGAAAGCAGTAGCGCTGATCGGCGACGGTATAGTCGGCATAACCGCCGTCCATGGTATAGCCGGTGTAGCCGCCGTTTTCGCAGAGATTTTCCAGTCCCTTGCGGCAGAATCGACAGCTGCCGCAGGTATAGCCCAGCCAGGGAACGCCCATCAGATCGCCTTGGCGGACGCCTGTAACCCTGCTGCCGTACTGCACCACTGAGCCGACGATTTCATGTCCGGGTATGAGCGGCAATTGTGGTGCGGCCAGCTCGCCGTCCACAATATGCAGATCGGTCCGGCACACGCCGCAGGCGAGCACGCGCAGCAGAATCTGCTCGTTTCCCGGTTGTGGCACTGGCCGCTCTTCCAATTGCAGCGGCTGACCCGCTTGATGAAACACCATGGCACGCATGGGCATACCTTTATATTATATAACATGCAGCGACTTGAATAGAGTTGCATGCCTTGGCCACGGTCGCGTAGCGACCATTGAAGGTAGCCAGGCGTTTTAACGCCTGGAAAAGATAAAACTAAGAATCCTCGTCGCGTAGCGACAGGACGAAACAGTCAAGAGTAATGCGGCAAGAAAAATAACTTGTCGCAAGGTGCCTCGTTCTACATAAACAGATACCGGCAAATAAGTACGGTCGCAATAATCCCGGCCGTATCAGCGATCAATCCAACCGGGATCGCTGCTCTCGTGTTTTTAATCTGCACAGCTCCGAAATACACCGCCACCACATAAAATGTCGTTTCCGAACAGCCATAAATGGTAGACGCCATGCGGCCGATGAGCGAATCCGGTCCGTGCGTCTTTAGCAATTCGGTAATGATGCCCAGCGAGCCGCTGCCGGACAGCGGCCGCATCAGCGCCGCCGGCAGCACTTCTGCCGGCATGCCGATGAAATTGGTCAGCGGCGTCAGCGCCAGCACGAAATAGTGCATGGCGCCGGAAGCGCGAAACATGCCGATGGCGGCCAGGATCGCCACCAGAAACGGAATGATGCGCACCGCCACATTAAACCCCTCTTTGGCCCCCTCGATGAACACCTCATAGACTTTGACTTTTTTATAAAAGCCGTAGGTCGGAATCACCAGCAGCAAAAACGGAATCGCCCACTTGGAAATGAACAGGACCGTGGCTCTGAAGGCACCGTCCGGCAGCAGGTGTCCAAGCCGGCTCCATACGCCTGCCATTGAAGCCAGGTAAAGGAGGATGCCGAGTCCGATGATGGCCAGCAACCCCTTCCACGAATTCGTTAATAGCCTGGCAACGGCCACTTTGCCGCCATCCAGGGTGATGAAAAATTTTGCCGCCAGCACGCCGGCGATGGTGGCGCAGGTAGAGGCGAAAATGGTGGAGCCGATGATCTCGGCCGGATCCGCTGATTTCAGCGCTGCTCGCGCGGCAATGACGGTCATGGGGATCAGAGTAATGCTGCCGGTGTTGAG